>SUXD01000020.1 GCA_015061145.1 Bacteroidales bacterium
TCTTGTGCAATAAGCATTATTCGTGGATTACTACTCTGTATATTAAACCAAGTTGGCAAATCTACACCAATAGCACCTTTACCCAATTGTTCAAAATCTGTCTTGAACTTCGGGTGTTTAATAGACATCATTATCCCTGTTGTATCAGCATACCCACGAAATGGTTTCAAATTTTCTGTAAACAAACCTTGCCATTGTTCATACGAAAAATCATAACCCTCTTTCATTTGCTGATATCTTTCTTTCAGTAGTGATAAATTATCCATACCCAATATCTCTTCGGCAATCAATTGGGGTATCTCTTCTGAAAGATTACATTTATTGCAAAATAGGCTTTTCATATTATTCCTCGTTTATATAATCAATTAAGTCACCAAACCAAGAAGTATTAGTTTTCAGCTTCTTGATTTTTGGATCCAGCTTTCTCATTTTAGTTTCCCAATCTTGTATTTTTGTCTCGTAGAATTCAATCAATGGATGGTTTGGCTCTAATCCCTTAATGCCCAATATGCTTGTCTTGACTTTAGTAATTTCTTCTAAAATATTCTCTCGGTCTTCGTCGGGAGTGCTCCATCTGTTTGCTTCCCTATTTTCCTTTGGACTTTTAATACGACCTTCTATTTTTTTTAGCAACCTATTCACTTCATGTGCATTTTTTTTAAGGTCGTCAGTATATTTTGTAATAGACTTTACTTTGGCTTCTTGGGCTCGCTTACCTGTAAACTCTGTATTAGCTATTGGCTCTCTATCCGTCTGGATTGATTTCCTTTTAGGTTTATCACATTCTTCTTGTTTATGTACTTTCTCGTGTATGCCAGCAAATTTCTCAAACGGAAACATATACACCATAGTACATTGCTCAATAGCTGAATTTGATTTCAAATAGGCGGATATATATGGCTCATTGCCAATGATATCACCATTATCTCTCTTGTCATCATTGCGAGCTTTTGCATTCCAACGAAATTGGTTGTCAATCATAGTGTTTGCCCAAGTTACAAACATAATTTTTGACCCCGATAACCAAATTTTGAAATACTTGTCTCCCTCATCACCTGAATACTCAAATGCCTTTTGTGGGCTTAACATTATAATATCCCCTTGGCTAATTGATGAAAAGTCTAACTTCTTATAGGCTGCAAAGGCTTTTACAATCTTCTCGAATAATTGATTATCACACTCTTTAAGAAATGTCAAAATCGTATTTTCCATAAAAGTTAATAGTTTTATTGCCTACTCTTTGATAAGGTTTTCGGCTTACCCTTCTTAATAAATTGCTATGCGTGCGGACAAAAAGAAAGCGTGCAGACTGTCGGCATATCTACTCTGATGGGCTCTGGTAAACCTCGGTTGATAAATAAGCAACAGCCCTCACGCTATAAGCATAGCGAGAAGGGTAACGGCTTATTCCCAACCATTAAAATTTACCAGATTTTATCAGAGGAATAAAGCAGTAACACTTTCGTGTTTTATCCTAAAATGTCTTGTCAATACTGAGACTGACAAGGCAAATTTACAAAAACTTTTGAAAATGTACGATATTTACCCTTTATTTTTAGGCTGTTGCTAAAAAGTGTTGCCTGTCAATGAATTTATCTCATGTTCTTTCAGAATTTGTTTCTCTTTTTTATTCAATTATACACATGCTCCATTAGAATTATTACCATTTTGCACAAAAAAATAAATAAAAATTATAACATTCTGTAATACAATGATTTGGCAATGTGTACATATAGTAGGACAAAAACCTTATAAGTGATTGATTTTTTAGGTAATGTTGCCAAAAATGGTTGGTGAAATCCTTGTAAATATTTATAAATCAGTTCGATATAATAACTTTGATGAAAAGTTTCATCAAAGTTGTTTTTTGGGGGGCAAAACTTATCGTGAATAATGTCCAATACATTTATGTGAAAAAATGGAGCAGGAGAGCTAAGGGCTTTCAACATTCCGTGAAACAAAAAATCCCGCTTAATAGCGGGATTTTTGCGCTTCAGGATGGGCTTGAACCAACGACCCCATGATTAACAGTCATGTGCTCTAACCAACTGAGCTACTGAAGCAGTGATTTCGAATGCAAAGATATGGGTTTATTTTTTATATTGCAATATTTTTGCAGAAAAATAATAATATTTTTTCTAAATCTCGAAAATGTGCTGTTCGTTGGTCAGAAAATTGTAGGTCCATAGTCTGCCGTCGAGTGGCGTGCCTATGCCACACACTATTTTTATCACTTCCATGGCCATTGTACAACCCACCACACCGGGCACTGCGCCAATGATGCCTTCGCAGTTTTCGGATGCAATGATTTCTTCCTCTTCGGGGAAAAGCGTACGGTAGTTTACAGGCGAGCCGTTCAGATTGAATACTGCCGCTTGCCCTCTGAATCCGCTTACCGAACCGTAAACATACACCTTGTGGAGCGCCAGACAGGTGTCGTTTATCAGGTAGCGTGTGGCGAAGTTGTCGCTGCCGTCCACGATGATGTCGTATTTTCCGATAATGTCGTTGGCGTTTTTCCCCGACAGAAATTCGTTGTAGATGTCAATTTTCACGTCGCTGTTGAACGCTTCCAGCCGTTTTTGCGCACAGTGCACCTTTTTTTGCCCGATTTCCTTTTCGGTGTATAGAATCTGCCGTTGCAGGTTGTGTACCGAAACGGCATCGCCGTCAATCAGCCCGATGTTTCCTATGCCGGCTCCTGTCAGATAAAGCGCGATGGGCGAGCCGAGTCCGCCTGCGCCCACTATCAGCACGCGTGCTTCGGCAAGGCGTCGTTGCCCTTCTTCGCCAATTTCCGGCATCATCATTTGTCTTGTATATCGGTTTTGGTTGTTCATGGTGTCAATCAGTTGAAAATGTCGTCCCAATCTTTCCATACTGGCTCTCGTCCTATTTTTTTCAGTGCAGCTTCCACCTCTTTGGCGGTGCGTTCGTCGCTCACATGAAACTGCTCCAGCGTCTGCGGATAGGAGTAATAGCCTCCGGGTTCGGTTTTGCTTTCGGCACTCATGGTTGTCACGCCAAGTGTGGCCATGTTGTCGCGTATGTAAGCCGGTTCGCGGGTAGAGTAGCTGATGTCCACATCGTGGTCGAAGATGCGGTAGGCGAAAGTGAGTTGCGCCAGTTCTTTGTCGCTCATGATGACATTGGGTTGGAATCCGCCGTTTTCGCTTGGGCGCATGCGCGGGAAGTTTACGCTGTATTTTGTTTTCCAGTAATGTTTTTGCAGGTAGCGCAGATGGTATGCCATCATGGTCACATCGGTGCGCCAATCCTCCAGTCCGATGAGTGCGCCCATGCCGATGCTGTGTACGCCGGCCATGCCCATGCGGTCGAAACCGTTGAGCCGCCATTCGAAGTTGGATTTCATGCCGCGCGGATGATAAACCTTGTATCGTTCGCGGTGGTAGGTTTCCTGAAAGCAGATGACGCCGTTCATGCCTTTTTCGACTATTTTTTTGTAACCGTCCACATCCAGCGGCATCACTTCTATTTTGATGTTGGCAAAGTAGGGACGGGCGAGTTCCACAGCGCGCGCTATGTAATCGACGCCTGCTTTGGCGGGATTTTCGCCCGATACGAGCAGTATATTCTCAAACGGACCGAGTTTTTTGATGGCTTTGTATTCGTTTACGATTTCCTCTTCGGTGAGGATGGTTCTTTTCATCGGGTTGCTGATGTGGAAACCGCAATATACGCACGAGTTGGTGCACGAGTTGGTGATGTAAAGCGGTATGAACATCGAGATGGTCTTGCCGAAGCGTTCCATGGTGTATTTTTGGCTCAGTTGCGCCATCGTTTCCAGATAGGGCGCAGCGGCAGGCGATATGAGCGCCATGAAATCGTCAACGGTGCAATGCTTCTTTCCTAAGGCGCGGCGAACATCCTCGTCGGTTTTGTTCATTATTTTTTGCGTGGTCTCGTCCCACGATATTTTTGCTAATTCGTCAGAAAACATACAGATATTTAAGAATTTTGAATTTTGAATTAAGAATTATGAATTATGAATTGAAAATCACTGATCAACGGGAGATATATAGGAGTTACGAGTTACAAGTTACTCTGACACTGACATTGACGCAGACATTTAGCTTTCCACTCATACATTATTATACATCATACATCATACATCATACATCATACATTTATACATCATACATGATAATTGACTGCGTCAATTATCCTTTGCATTCTTTGCTGATTCTCATGGCGCAGAAATTAGGTCCGCACATGGTGCAGAAGTCACCTTCGTCGTGCCTGTTAGCCTTGTAATACTCCAAGGCGCGTTCGGGGTCGAGCGAGAGGTTGAACTGGTCTTTCCATCGAAAATCGTACCTTGCTTTGCTCAGTGCGTTGTCGCGTACCTGTGCGCCGGGATGTCCTTTGGCGATATCGGCGGCGTGGGCGGCTATTTTGTAGGTCACTACACCGGTGCGCACATCGTCTTTGTTGGGAAGTCCGAGGTGTTCTTTAGGTGTCACATAGCAGAGCATTGCTGTTCCCATCCATCCTATCTGTGTCGCTCCGATGGCGGAGGTTATATGGTCGTAACCGGGTGCAATGTCGGTCACGATAGGACCGAGTGTGTAGAACGGCGCATTGTGGCATTTCTCAATCTGGCGTTCCATGTTTTCGCGTATTTTGTGCATTGGCACATGTCCTGGACCTTCGATGAACGCTTGCACATTCTTTTCCCATGCGCGTACAACGAGTTCGCCCAGCGTGTCGAGTTCGGCGAATTGCGCTTCATCGTTGGCATCGGCGGTGCATCCGGGGCGCAGTCCGTCGCCAAGCGATACGGCAACATCATATTGCGCAAGGATGTCGCATATTTCGTCGAAATGCTCGTACAGAAAACTTTCGCGGTTGTGAATGACACACCATTTGCTCATGATGCTTCCTCCGCGACTGACGATGCCGCACAGGCGTTTGTCAGCCAGATGCACATTCTTATGACGGATGCCGGCATGAATGGTGAAATAGTCCACGCCTTGCTCGCATTGCTCTATCAGCGTATCTTTGTATATTTCCCAATTGAGTTTTTCCACATCACCGTTCACTTTCTCCAGTGCCTGATAGATAGGTACGGTGCCTACGGGTACAGGACAGTTGCGTATAATCCATTCGCGTGTCTCGTGTATGTTGGCGCCTGTAGAGAGGTCCATCAGTGTGTCGCCGCCCCATTTGCAGCTCCATACGGCTTTCTCCACTTCCTCGTCGATGCTGGAAGTGGTGGCGGAGTTGCCGATATTGGTGTTTATTTTCACCAGAAAGTTGGTGCCGATAATCATCGGCTCGGCTTCAGGGTGGTTGATGTTGGCTGGCAATACAGCACGGCCAGCGGCAATCTCGTCGCGTACAAATTCAGGCGTGATGTGGGTGTCGATGCCCAATTCCTTGCAGTTCATGTTTTCGCGAATGGCGACATACTCCATTTCGGGTGTGATGATGCCTTGACGAGCATAGTACATTTGCGAAATCTGTTTGCCTTCCTTGGCTTTGTAGGGGAGTGCGATGTGTTCGAAACGAAGCGGGTCGAGCGAACGGTCGTCTCTTCTTATTCTGCCGTATTCCGATGATATTTCGGCGAGTTGCTCCACATCGCCGCGCGAGCGTATCCATTCCTCACGCAGGCGGGGCAGTCCTTTTTTCAAGTCTATTTCAGCGTTCTCGTCGCCGAATGCGCCACTTGTGTCATACACATATACATCATCGTTTTCGCTGAATATCTTTTTGCCGTCTTTCACGGTGACAGTGGGTGTGAGCTTTACTTTGCGCATTCCCACACGGATTTGCGGAAACAGTTTTCCTTCGAGGTAAACTTTCTTGCTATTAGGAAATTCTATTTTCATAAACTATCAATTGTCAATTATCCATTGTTCATTAACTCAAGAATGCTGTCAGCGGTGAGCTGGCGTTGGCGATGGCGCTTACGCTTCCCAATCCTGATTCGTATGCGCGTCGGCCTGCCACAACAGCCTCCTTGAAGGCGATGGCCATTTCCACAGGATTGCCAGCAACAGCAATGGCGGTGTTCACCAGTACGGCATCGGCACCCATCTCCATGGCTGCTGCCGCATGACTTGGCGCGCCTATTCCGGCATCCACCACTACGGGTACATTGCTTTGCTCAATGATGATTTGCAGAAAATCTTCGGTGCGCAGTCCTTTATTCGACCCGATGGGAGCCGCCAAAGGCATTACGGTTGCCGCTCCTGCCTCTTCCAATCGTTTGCACAATACTGGATCGGCCTGACAGTAAGGAAGGACAACGAATCCGAGTTTCACCAGTTCTTCAGTCGCTTTCAGTGTTTCGATGCTGTCGGGAAGCAGATAACGCGGGTCGGGGTGAATCTCGAGTTTCAGCCAGTTGGTGCCGAAAGCCTCGCGTGCCAGTTGTGCGGCGAGCACAGCTTCTTCAGCGGTGCGTACGCCTGAGGTGTTGGGCAACAGCTGTATATTGTCTCTGACAATATGCTTCAGCATGTCGTCTTCTTTGTTGTCGAGTTCTATACGCTTCATGGCTACCGTCACCATTTGACTCTCTGATGCCTCAATAGATTTTGCCATCAGTTCGTTTGACGAGAATTTCCCGGTTCCCAAAAACAGGCGCGATGTGAATTCTTTTCCGGCAATGATTAAATTTTCCATATTATGTGTTTTAATAGTTTTTTATCAAGTTTATTATTTTTTCTGTTTCCTTGCTGATGTTTTCTGCTTGCAGAATAGTGCCGCTCAGCGCAATGCCTGTGGCTCCTGCTTGCATGATGCCGGGAATGTCGTCGGCGGTGATGCCTCCGATGGCAACAATCGGAGTGGCGATGCCGTTGTCACGGCATTGCGCAAAAATGTTCCGATATCCGTCAAGCCCAATCACAGGACTCAGGTTCTTTTTGGTAGTTGTGTAGCGGAATGGCCCGAGACCGATATAGTCAACGCCCCACAAAAACAGTTGCTTGATGTCGTCGAAGGTGTTGGCTGTGCCTCCGATGAACGGTTCGCCGCCCAGCAGTTCTCTCGCTTCGAGCGGCGGCATGTCGTTTTTGCCCAGATGTACGCCGTCGGCGCCTGTCTCTTTAGCTATTTCCACATGGTCGTCGATGATGAGTGCCGCTTCATACGGTTCGCACAGTTTCTTAATGCGTGCCGCCATTGATTTCACCTCGTCGAGGGTGGCGTCTTTCATGCGCAGTTGAATCCATCGGCATCCGCCGTCGAGTACCAGCTGTGTCTGTTCGAATTCGTCGTAGCGTTCAGTTCGGTGTGTTATAAATTGCAACATATTTGTATTTCTTTGATGAATAGTTCTGGGTTTCGCCAAGCATATCCCAAAAAAGCGGCGCCGCCGAATCCTGTTTCTATAAGTTCGGGGATGTGTTTAGGTGTGACACCGCCCAATGCGATGTACTTGTCGGTAAGTATGCCGCTTTGTTTTGCTTCGTGCAGTTCTTTTTTTTCGAAATTCGACTTGTAACCGACTTTCGATATGCTGTCGTAGATAGGACTGAGGAAACAATAGTCTTTTTGCTTGTTTTCTGCTATTTCAGTAAGCGAATGACAAGAATAGGATATTGTACCGCTATAATTCGCAGGTGCGTGCGGATTTCTGTTATTCAGATGTATGCCGCCCACGTGGTATTGCGCAGCAAGACCGAAATGGTCGTGCAGCACAATGTGCGAATGGCAGTCGGCCGGTATTTTTTTCAGCAGATTTTCTACATTTTCGGCAGTAGAGTGCGGCTTTCTGATGTGTAGCGCATCCACTCCGTTTCGCAGAAAGAATGTGCATAGTTCTGCTTCGTTTTCGGCAAACTCCTCTTGAGTGATGACAATGATTCTGAACTTGCTTGTCATGGTTTTATCCTCCGCATGCGGCTTTGATGATGATCAATTTGTCATTTTCTTTTAATGCAAAATTTCCCCATTCTGCTTTGGGCACGAGTTTGTTGTTGGCGGCTACGGCTATGCCTTTCGTCTCGATGTTTTCGCTTGTCAGCAGTTCGTTCAGCGTTTGGCACTGCGTGTCTTTTTCTTGGTCGTTGATGTAGATTCTCATTTATGATAAGTTTTGTTGTTTATAAAAATGGTGTACCGGTCCGTGGCCGTGTCCGATGTTCAAGTTTTTTCCGGCAACAATGGCGTTGTATATGTATTCTTTGGCTTTGGCGAAAGCCAGCGGCATATCTGCTCCTTGCGCAAGCAAGGTGGCGAGGGCAGAAGAGAAGGTGCATCCTGTTCCGTGTGTGTTCTTCGATTCCACCCATGGTGAGTGTTCGTAATGTGCAGTGCCGTCGCTGTCGAGCAGCAGGTCGGTCGATGCGCCTTTCTCGTCTTTCAGGTGTCCGCCTTTCACTATCACGACCGAGCATCCTTCGGCTTGCAGCGCGCGTGCGGCGCTAAGCATGTCGTCCAGACAAGTGATTTTCATGCCAGTCAGTGTTTCGGCTTCGCTGATGTTGGGCGTGATGACGCTTGCCAACGGGAAAATTCTCTTTTTTACGGTCTCAATGGCTTGCTCGGTAATCAGTCTGCTGCCGCTTGTCGAAATCATCACGGGATCGACCACGACGAATTTCGGGCGGTATTTCTCAAGACAATCCGCAACGGTTTCTATCTGCGGTGTATCAAACAGCATGCCTGTTTTTACGGCATCGACATTCAGATCGTCGAAAACGGCTTCTATTTGCGAACGCAACATCAGTGGCGATACACCTTCGGACAAGGCTACACCCATGGTGTTTTGCGCTGTGAGTGCGGTGATGGCACTGCATGCATAACCGCCGAGCGCCGAAATGGCTTTGATGTCGGCTTGTATGCCTGCGCCTCCGCAACTGTCGGAGCCTGCTATGGTTAAAATAGTTTTCATTCCTTGTAATTTTTCTTGTAGTGCTGAAAAAATGGAATGAACAAAAAGGCTAGTCCGAAAAAAATCCCTTCGCCGGCATTATCCGTACAGGTTCGTTGGGTATAATCTCAGCCTGAAAGTTAGGCACCCCATTTTTTACATTGCAAAGATAAGAAAATTGTAGAAAAGTATTTGATGTTTTTGTATTTTTTCAGAAATGAGTACATTTGTATAAAAGAAACCGGACAATTGTCGTGGCATTTTCAAATGGTGAGACAATAAACAATAAAAAGAGATTCCCTATAATTCCAAGCGCTTGGAGAATTTTTGATTACTTTTGTAGCAAGGTGTATAAGAAATGACAAACGAGAACAAGGAAATATTGCTAAAACTTCTCGAGCGGCATACGGCGTTGGGAATTTCGCAACAGATAGATTACGAAAAATTCTATCTGTACTCCATCATTACGCACTCCACAGCCATAGAGGGCTCTACCGTGACGGAGATAGAAGCGCAACTGCTTTTCGACGAAGGCATTACATCCAGCCAACGCACCATGACGGAGCAGTTGATGAACTTGGACCTGAAAACTGCATACGAATATGGCATGCAGTGGATTAAAAAGCACGAGCCTATCACCATTGAATGGCTAATTGCCTTGTCTTCGAAAGTCATGGCGCACACAGGGAGTGAATATAGTGCTATGGGTGGCAGTTTTTCGGCAGCCAAAGGGGAACTCCGTAAGTTGAATGTGTCGGCAGGACTTGGAGGACCATCGTATTTGTCTTACCAAAAGGTACCAGCTCGTCTTGCTGCTTTTTGTGAAGATCTGAACAAGCGACGCAAGGAAATTAACCCCTCGGACATTGCCGCCATTTATGACCTCAGTTTTTGGGCACATTACGAATTGGTGACCATTCACCCATGGGCGGACGGGAACGGACGCACCAGCCGTTTGCTGATGAACCTGCTGCAATGGGAATACAATGTACTGCCTGTCAAGGTGTTGAAAGGTGACAAGATTGCCTATATCAAGGCGTTGACCGACACACGGGAGAAAGAAGATCTTGGTGTTTTTCTCAATTGCATGGCACAGTTGCACATTCAGCATCTTGCCAACGATATCGAATTGTATATCAAGTCTGTAGAAGATGATTCGCCAAATGTACAAACAAAAAGTGGTCAGAAAAACGGGAAAAAAGTAATAGAGTTCGACCCAAAAAGTAACAGAGCAGAGCAAAAAAGTAATAGAGTTCGTTTAACAACCAAACAAAAGAAAGTATTGGAATTCTGCAATGAAACGCCACATACAGCACAAGAGATATTGGAGATGATTGGTGTAAAATACCAAACACGAACTGTACATCAATATATAACGAAATTAGTTATTGCTGAAGTGCTTCGCCCAACGACCACGAACAAAAACGCCCCTAACCGCAAATACATCACAGCGCACGGGAAAGATTGACATCCTATAACAAAAGTTTACTATATTTGCATTACATAATTAACTGAAACAAAAAAACAGAAATTAAATTAACTTAAAATATTAACATACTGAGCTTTACGCTCTTATTCTCACTTGGTAAAATCTGGTAAATTTTAACTGCACGAGAATAAGCAAGCGAGAGGTTCACGCTTTAGGGCGTGAGCCGTTTCGTGCTTATTAGTGCAATCGGTTTACCAGAGCCATCCAAGTTAATAAGCGACAAACGAACGGTTCACGTTTCTTTTTTGTGCTTATGGGATTGGGCTGAAAGTTCGTAAAAAGCAGATAAAGATGGCAAACGAACGAATAACAGAAGGCATTGTAAGAGACCACTTTAAGGAAGATGCTCTTTTTAAATCTGTAAAATGGGAAGAACAGAAGTCAGGCAACAAAAGAATTGCAGAGTTGTTGAAAGGGGAAAGTAAGGGCGGTGGGAAAGGCAATGGATATCCTGAATTCATTATTTCATTCCCAACCAACAGCAACTATTTGATTGTAGTAGAGTGTAAAGCGACAGTACAAAAACATGAGAGCAAAAACCGTGACAATGCCAAAGATTGTGCTGTAGATGGCGTTTTGCACTATGCCAAGGCATTGAAAGATGAGTTCAATGTGGTGGCCATTGCTGTGAGCGGTCAAAACGAAACAGAACTGTTAGTTTCGCATTTTTATTGGAAAAAACAAACCGAAGAGTATTCCGAACTTGAAGACAGAAAATTGTTGCATATAGAGGATTATATGCAAATATTTGATGACCAATTCTTTATCAGTGATTTTTACACCCGCGATATCGCTTATAAAGCACGAGAGCTAAATGAAGAATTTCATTTACGCTCAATTACAGAAGACAAGCGTTGCACAATGGTAAGTGGAATGCTATTGGCTTTGATTGATAAAAATTTTGCAGAACAATACGAATCACAACCAAGCATCAAAGATTTGGGGCAATCCATGTTGTCCGCTATTGATGCCGTATTTGAAGCAGAAGAAGATATGGTGCGAAATAAGAGCGCCTTAATAGCAGAGTTTGCCACACTTTTAAATGAACCATTATTTGCTCATGACACAATAAACAACACTACCACGCATAAAACAGAATCCACGTTAAGCACTGCCAAGGATTTTATTGCGTATCTGCATAAGTATGTTTTCCCTCTTGTCAAGCATTCAAATATTGGTTATGATGTTCTGGGACGTTTCTATATTGAATTTATAAGATATGCTCAAAGTCAACAAAAACAAGGTTTGGTCTTGACACCGCCACATATCACTGAACTATTTTGTGATTTGGCAGAAATCCGCATTTCTGATGTCGTTTATGATCCTTGTTGTGGCACTGGCGGTTTTTTGGTTTCTGCTATGCAACGAATGTTCAAGATTGCTGGAAATGATAATAAAGTTCGTCGCAATATTCGTCAACATCAATTGTGCGGTGTGGAAATGCGCCCTGCCATGTATGCCTATGCTTGTTCAAACATGCGCTTTCGTGGCGATGGCAAATCAAACCTATACAATGGCGACTGTTTTTTACACGAGCAACTGATAAAAGATAACCACAAACCAACTGTGGCATTTTTGAATCCTCCTTACGATGTAGGATGTGCCGGACAGATGAAGTTTATTGAACATGCATTGAATGCCATCAACCCACAAGCAGAAGGAAGAGTTGTTGCCATTGTCCAGATGAGCTGCGCCATTAAGGATGAAAAAGACTTGAAAGCGGCAAAAGCCCGTATTTTGGCAAAACATCATTTGAAAGCATTGTTGAGTATGCCTGATGATTTGTTTTACCCCATTGGTGTAGTTACTTGCATTATGGTTTTTGAAGCCAACAAACCAAATGCTGGACGTAAAACATGGTTCGGGTATTTCAAAGATGATGGATTTGAGAAACGCAAACATTTGGGACGCATTGATGCCCGTGATAGGTATTCAGCAATAAAAGAGCGTTGGCTTTCTGCTTATAAAAATCAAGATGAGATTCCAGGGTTATCTGTTCGCAAAGAAGTAACGGCTAATGACGAGTGGTGTGCCGAAGCATACATGGAAACAGATTACTCAACGCTTTGTGATGAAGATTTCCAAAAGAAAATCAGGGAGTATGTCGCATTTAAGTTTTTAAACGAATGAAACGATTAGATGAGATATTTGACGTTTGGTATGGCGTTAATCTTGAAGTAGTTAATAGTGAGGTCGTAGAAAGAGATATACCTTTTGTTTCACGTCAATCAGTAAATAATGGCGTTGTATGTCACGTAAAAAGAATTGAAGGTATAGTCCCCAATCCTGCGCACACATTAAGTATTGCTGTAAGTGGCAGCGTGTTATCCACGTTTTACCACGATTATGAGTATTATAGTGGTCGTGATGTTTATGTAGCAAAGCCGAAAATAGAATTGAGTAAAGCTGAGATGTTATACTATTGCTATGTTATTGAACAAAACAAATATCGTTATAATTACGGTAGAGGGGCAAATAAAACATTTAGAGAAATTTTGGTTCCGTCTTATGAAGAGTTGCCTGAAAGTGTTAAACGGCAGGATGTTTTTGTTCCATTTGATACCCAACCTCTTTCTCCCAAGAAGTTGAAATTAAATACAAAAGAGTGGCAGTGGTTTAGATATGACGATGTTTTTCAAATTTTTAAAGGGTTTTACAACAAAAAACCTGAAGAAAACCTCGATGGCGAAATACCTTTTATTGGTGCTACAGATTCAAATAATGGTATAACCTCTATCCATGATATTGAAACAATTGAATTGGCGTCAAAAACCGGTGACGAACCTAATGCACCGTTGGAAGAAAAGATTTTTGATCCCAATTGTATTACAGTATCTAATAACGGATCTGTTGGATATGCTTTTTATCAACCTAAAAAATTTACTTGTACGCATGATGTAAATCCCTTGTATTTGAACAAAAAATGGGGTAAAGAGATGAATGTTTACATTTCAATGTTTTTGTGTACGGTCATAGAAATGGAACAATTTCGTTGGGCATACGGCAGGAAATGGAGACCAAAAAGAATGCCTGATTCTTTAATCAAACTTCCTGCCATTCTCAACACCCAAGGTGAGTATGAGCCCGATTGGCAGTGGATGGAGGATTACATTAAAGGCTTGCCATATTCGGGGTGTTTAGAACAAAGTTCACACGTATCCTACCCAATCTCCACAGAAGAGGACGACAGTCCTTCTATTGCGGCAGAGTAAGCCGATTACACTTTTCGCCACTTAAAAGTGTAAAAATTTGCATTTTTCAGAGGTTGACAGCTGATTTTGTGCAAAAGCGGTATTGCTAAAAAATACAACGCCTTATTTCACCACAATATTGGTAATGACTGTTTCGCCCACTTTTTCGTTGAGCAGATTTATCATGTTCTGGCGCACCATCATCATTTCGTTGCGCACGATGGATGATTTTACATGGATGAAAAGTGTTTTGTTGTAGATGTTTTTCCCTGTGATGTACGACGACAGATGTGCGCCGAAGACCTCTTCTACCGCATTCAGCAACCTGGTCTCGTTTATTTTGGCATCGAGATTGTTTTCTTTGAGCAGTTCTTTCAGCACTTGCCCGAGCGACAAAGTTTCTTTTCTTCTCATGGCTATGGCAGTTGTGTGATGTTACCTTTTTCAACCCCGAACAACATGAAATCTTGCCCTGTTTTTCGGAGTATTTCGTCCAGATTTTTGCGGTTGGTGTCGGTGATGAAGATTTGTCCGAAACGGTCGTTGGCCACCAGATGTATGATTTGCTGCACGCGTTCGGCGTCAAGCTTGTCAAACAGGTCGTCGAGGAGCAGAATAGGCTTCTCGCGGTGAATTTGCTTCAGGAATTCGAATTGGGCGAATTTCAAAGCAATGAGGTATGTTTTGTTCTGTCCTTGCGACCCCACTCTTTTGATGGGGAGTTCGCCGAGTGACATCAGGAGGTCGTCTTTGTGTATGCCTCGTGTGGTGTAGCCGAGAATTTTGTCTCTTTCGTGTGTCTCGCCGAGCAGCTCGCCCAAGTTTTCGTTGCGTAAGAGCTGCGAGTCGTATTCCAGATTCACGCTTTCTTTGTTTTGCGAAACGATTTCGTAGTATTGCTGAAAAATAGGAATGAATTTGTCGATGAATTCTTTTCTTTTTCTAAAAATGACAATGCCGCATTCGTGCATGATGCCGTCGAAGATGGTGAGCAGCTCGTCCGACGGGTTGTCGTTTTTCAGCAAAGCGTTGCGCTGTTGCAGCGTTTTGTTGTATCGGAGCAGGGCAGTCAGGTAGTCCAAATCATATTGCGAGATGACTCCGTCGATGAATTTACGGCGTGTTTCGCTTCCTTCGTATATCAGAGATATGTCGTCGGGCGAAATGAGCACGAGCGGGAATTTCCCAATATGGTCGGCCAGTTTCTCGTATTCTTTTTTGTTGTGCTTGAACACTTTTTTCTGGTGTCGTTTCAGTGCGCAATATACATTTTCTTCGGTGCCGTTTCTTTCGTATTGCCCGTCTATCACAAAGAATTCGCTTTCGTGGTTGATGTTTTGGTTGTCAATCAGGTTAGAGTGGCTTTTGCAGAACGACAGGTAGTACATGGCGTCGAGTACATTGGTCTTGCCCACGCCGTTGTTGCCGATGAAACAATTTATTTTGGGCGAAAATTCCAGTTCCGCCTGCATAATGTTTTTGTAGTTGACTATGGAAATCCTATTCAGCTTCATATCGTTGCAAAGGTAGCGAAAATCGTGTTTAAAAGCAGAATCGTGTTTATTAAGTTTTTAACAGATTGTTATTCGACGAACAGTTTTTGCATATGGTCTTTTGTCTGTACAATGTATGTGCCGCTTTCGGGGAGCGTCACTTTTCGGGCGTTTCGTGCGATTGTTTGACCGTAAATATTGACAACCGTCATGACACCGCTGGGGGAAATCATAGTCAGTTCGCGTTTGTTCACGGCGACGATTTGCTTTTCTGCATTCGGCAGTTTGGCGTCGGTGGCGTCCCCAATCCTTTCGAATGCGAAATCGGCAATGTTGCAAGCGCCTCCGTTGGTTGTAAGGCTGAGGATATGGGTGCCTTCGGCAATGTCGAATTCGGCATAGTGCTCGATGAAGTCCTCCCATCCTGTGCTGCCTGTTACAGGTATGGTGGCTGCTGTGTTGTCGTCAATTTTCACGCTGATGCTTTCGGCATTCCATTGCGTTTCGCCGGCGGCAAGGTTGAGTGTGAGTTTGAATTTTCCGCTTTCGGCATTTCTGATGCGATAGACGAGGTAGGTGCCGTTGCCTGTGTTGCCAGCGTATCCGTTGGCGTTGATGCTTATTTCCGCCGATTTTTCGATGAAATCGCTTACGCTCACAGTGCCGGGAATGTCGTTGGCAGGAAGAAAATCCTGTTCGCTGCCTTCCACCTTTGTCACCACAATGTCGCTGATGTTGCAGGCGCCACCGTTGGTCATTAAAGTGATGGTATGTTCGCCAGCATTGGCAATGGCGATATTTTCTGCGGTATGCGTGATGAAATTTTCCCACCCTGAGCTGGCGGTTATGCCAATTGTGGCTACCTCATTGTTGTCTATTTTCAAGGTGACGCTTTCGGCATTCCATTGTGTGTCGCCAGCGGCAAGGCGCAAGGTGAAATTGTATCGTGCCGCTATGGCCGCGTTTGCTTTGAATTCGATATAGGAGCCGTCGTCAAATCCTCCGGCGTAAGTCACCCCGTTATTGGTGGTGAGTGTTATGCCATTTGATGCGGCTGTATATTTGCTTACGGGTATTGTGCCGGGAATTTCAAGCGACTGTTCTCCGTTCAGTCGTCTGTTCAATTGGTCGTAGTATAGCGATTGCGGTACAAGGGTGGCGCCATTCCCGATGCCTTCTTTGTAGTCCTCTGGTGCGGTGTTGGCAGTTCCGTATGTCGACGACATGGAAGTGGGCGAGGTCTTTACTGCCGTAGCGGCCCCTTGTGTTCCGATGATGTATCCGTAGCCATATTGGCGTGAGTCGATGATGTAGTTGTTGCCCGATTTGTAATAGTTGCCTTTGGTGTTCCAAAAGACGGTTTGAGTAGAAGTATGTCCGTGACGGTTGCCGTCGGTTGCTCCATACGGACGAACGACAGATTCTACAAAGTCGCCGTTCAGCTCTTCATTGTCTATCAGGTTGGCCATGCTCAGATACATGTGGAAATCGCTTCCGTACTTCGGATCGGTCGATGTATAGTGATAGATGACGTTGCCGTTGGCGTATGAGTATTTAAAGGAGAAGCTGTGTCGTGCGCTGGTTGATGAGCAGTCTTTGATAAATGTTTCCTGACCGCAGATGTTGATGCCGTAGCCGTTTCCGCCGCCGCCCTCATATTGAGGGTGAGAGAAATCGCAGTTCTCGATGGTCAGACTGCGTGTCTTGTCCAGATTCAATCCGTTGGATGTCATGTGTATCATCGCGGCGTTTCCTGCTTGGTATGATGATATGTTTTTGGCAAAACAGTTCACATTCAGCGCAAATTTTATCAGAAAAGAGCTGTGTACATAATATGCTCCATTTCCGTCGGTACTGTAATCCTCTTCGCCCCATCCGTTAGCGGTGCTGTTCGCTTTGTTGCCGATAGAGAAGTCCATCAGCCCCACATTGCTTTGTTTGGGTTTTACTTTATATACGCGTGCGTTGTCGCGGGTTTTCATGTAATAGCGTGTCGGGATGTCGATGGTGATTGTTTTTTCGTTGGCGTTCACCTCCGTGATTTGTCGGTAGAAGGTGGTTCCCATGGTAGTCGGGTTCACGCTTGCCGACCAGAATCCGCCCATGCCGTGTTCGTCAATCCATGCCTGTGTACGGTCGCTGCGGATGATTATCCAGTCGCCGGCAGCCAGATTGCCCACATCGTTCAGATGAATCGTTGTGGTGGGCGTAGAGGGAATGTCTTGCGAGAGATAGTAATAGTTGCCGTCGTTGGCGTTGTTCCAAGTGCCTCCGTTGGTGACGGTGATAATCTGACAATTGCGCATTTTTTCGGCATAGCATCTGATGAAGGTTTTGTCTTTGCCTTCGCCTTTGAAAAGTATGTTGCTGCCGCTGATTTTCAATGCGTAAGAGTCGCTGATGGCAGCAGGTTTCACTTTGTAGGTGCCGGCCGGGAGAAATACAGTGCCGCCTCCGGCATTCTGTACGGCGTCTATCGCACTTTGTATGGCGGCTGTGGCGTCGTTGGCGCCAGTGTTGTCGGCTCCGTAGTCGAGCACATTGGCATAAAGTCCGTTCATGGTTTCGGGCAATGGTTTTTCGCCGCGCTCGTAGCCTGCGTACGAGAAATCGTGCAGAAATTGTCCTTGTGCATTGCTGTAGCCCGGTTGCCAGTCAGAAGGGTATAGTTCGCTTCGCCATTGCGCTGAAACAGAAAATCCAATGGCTATAAAAATCAAAAAAAGTTTTTTTCTCATATAAATGTTCTTGTTATATTGTTATATTGCATAATAGATGATACTACAAAGTTAATTTTGATTGCAATAATATCATAAAAAAAGCCGCCCTTTTTTTGAAGGACGGCTTTCTGCTGTTAGTTTATGTGGATTTATTTCACATATACTTTGGTCTTTCCATTCTCGGTGATGACAATGTAAACGCCAGCTGCCGGCATTTCAGCCGATTGTGCATTGCGGGCGATGATTTGTCCGTAAATGTTTACGATGGTCATCGTAGCGTTGCTGTTGCTTTGCAGCGTGATGTTTCTGCCGTTGATAATGATATACTCGGCATTGTCTTTCGCATTCTCAACATCGGTTGGAGTCGGGTTCGTTTCGGTCAGGTATGCCGACAGGATGTTGACACTTCCTGCAGCGCCAGTGTCGCCGGTATGTACATGGAAATCGCTGAAGAACGAAGCGTCGATGCCTGATTTCTGAAGGTCGATAACAACAGTTGTGTTGTTGCCTACAGCAGGAACGATTTCGTTGTTTGCAGTACGGAAGCTTCCTTCGTTGTTTTCAGCGAACCAAACTACTTTTCCGCCTTCGCCCGGACCTTTCTGCAAACGCATCGAAGTGATGTCGCCAGTGTAGGTGAGCACCAGATATTTGTGGTCAGAGCTTGTTCCGTCAACAGTGCATTCTTTCTGATATTTGTACTCGGTACCCCATGTGTACTGACCTTCGAAACTTTCCAGTGTCACATCGTCGCCGGCAGGGGTGTCGGTGATTTTTGCAAAACTGAAATCGTTGATGTTGCAAGCGCCTCCGTTCACAGTCAGCGTCAAAGTGTGGAGTCCGGTTGACGAAATGGCGAAGTCAGCGGTGTGGGCAATAAATGTTTCCCATCCGGTGCTTCCGTTTACAGGCACGGTTGCCACAGTCTTGTTGTCAAGTTTCACACTGATGCTTTCAGCATTCCATTGTGCTTCGCCTGCAGCAAGGTTCAAGGTGATTTTGTAGTTGCCGCTTTCTGTGTTTCTGACATAGTATTTCAGGAACGAACCGTCGTTGGTGTCGCCTGCATATCCGTTGGCGTTGATGTTTACATTTTCGCTCTTTTCAGCGAACGATTCAACTTCAACTGTTCCCGGTATGTTGGTCACAGTATAGAATTCTTCTTCGCTGCCGGCAACTTTTGTTACGGTGAAATCGCTGATGTTGCAAGAACCGCCGTTGGTTACAAAAGTGATTTTGTGAACGCCGGCAGAAGCAATGCTGATGTTGTTCACCGCATGCTCAATGAAGTTCTCCCATCCGGTGCTTCCGTTTACATTTACGGTTGCTACAGTGGCGTCGTCAAGTTTCACTGTGATGCTGCTTGCGTTCCATTGAGCGTCGCCGGCGGCCAGTTGCAGTGCAAAATCGTATTTCGCGGCAGTCAGAGCGTTCACATAGATGTCGATAGACGAACCGTTGCCGAATCCGCCAGCGTATGTTTTGCCTCCGTTAGTGGTGATCGATACGCCCGACGATGCGCTTGCGTAGTTGCTGATGGCTACGGTGCAAGGTATGTTGGTGGCTACGATTTGCTTGCCGCTTCCGATGTTGTCTTTCACAACTTTCAGCATCGAATTGCTACCGAAATCGTCTTCAGCCAATTGCCAAATCATGATACCGCCGTATTCCTTACTTGTTTCAATTTTACTTTTAATGGTAGGTACGCCATTGTAGTAGATACCATTGTTAGGGTCATAGTCGCGATTCAAGTTGTCGGCGTTCAAAGTGACGATTTCCGACCAGTCGCGGGTGACACCGCCGTTAGAGTAGCCGTAGAACGGAATACCGTAGGTTACTTTTGACGCGTCGCCCATTTTTTGCGCATATCTGCCCATCATGGCGTCGCATTGGTCTTTGGGAGCCACAGGTCCGTCGCCGAATGCGTAGTCGTAAGCCATCACATTCAGGAAGTCGAGACGACGGAATGTGGTGTTCGAAATAGCGCCGGTGAACCATTCGCCCACGGCCATCGTGATGAGTTTGTCATTGCCAAGAGCGGTGCGCAACTCTTGTACAAAAGAGTCAAAATTGTTCCAGATGGCATCGCTGGAGTTTATTTCAATGTCTATATCCACACCGTCAAGTCCGAATTTATTGACGAAAGCCACCAATTGATTGATGATATTTGCACGTTTTGCCGATGTAGAAAACGGGTTGCCATTCGTGTCGAATCCACCGCCGCCACCTAAAGCGATGAGTGTTTTCACACCGTTAGCCTTGCATGAGTTCACAGCAGTGTTCATGTAAGAGTCTCCAATCCACCAGCCGAGTGTGCCGCTTGAAGGGTAGGTAGCAAAGCAGAATACACAGTGGGTAAGGGCAGAGTAGTCAATTTTGTTCCAGTCGCCATATTCCCAGTCGGGCAGATAGCCTACTACGCGCAGATTGCTGTTGGACGAATCGCCTGAAACGACTACCGTACCGCATTCGTCGCCACTCTCGCCGCCTCCGCCTTGTCCTTCTTCGTAAACGGTGAACGACGGATTGGTGATATTGATGCCTGCGCTTGGCGTGATTCTCAAGGTGTGTACGCCTGCGGCGAAGTTAATGACGATAGAGTAGTTGCTGAAAGTGAACCAGTCGCTTCCTGCGGCAGGGGTGAATGTGCCTGTGCTTACGCCGTCAACGGTGATAAACAGTGTACGGTCCGTGCCTGTTGTGGCAAGTCCGAGGTTGAAGTTGTAATTGCCCGCTGTGGCTACATCCACCGTATATTCAAGATAGGTGTTTGCCGTCAGGTTGCCGGCATAGGTATTGCCGCCGTTTTCGTTAATGGTGATGCCGTCCGATTTGAAAGAGTAGTCGGCTACCGAGAATGTACCCGGACAATTGACGGTCGTCACATTCAGGCTAACGGCTGTGAATGTGAATGCTTCCCATCCGCTCACCGTAGTGCTGACAGCTTTCAGTTGTCCGTTGTTGTTGGCGTCGTCAAAGTCGGCTTTCACATAATTGCCGTTGGCTACAGCTTTGATGCCGTATTGGTTGGTTGTGCCTGTGGGTACAAGGTAGAATTTCTCCCAATCGTTGATGGCTGTGCTTCGCGCCAGCAGTTGACTGTTTTCGTCAGCCACGGCGCAAACATAATTGTTGTTCACGTTTGATTTGAACGAAACTGTTCCGTCAGCGTTCACAACGACGGTTATTTTCTCGTTGTTTGTGCCGCCATAGGTCGAATTTCCGTTGGCTATAAGCGGATTGGTGCCGTTGTTCGTTACTATTTTATCACCGAATGCCGTAATATAGTAGTCGCCTGCGGGAATGGTGACGGACGATGTGACGGTTCCCGGCGTATAGTTTTTCACGGTATTCGTCAGTCCTGTGTTTTCCCAGCTTGCGCTGCTCAATCCCGACCATTTGGCAAGAATCTGGTCGTAAGAAGCGGTTTCGAGGTTTATTTTTCCTGAATTCTCATTCATCAGTCCCCAGTTGCCGTAACTGCTGATGCATTTGTACGACCATGAAGTCCAGTGCAATCCGGCATTGTTCATCAGTTGCAGACCGGTAGCCCAAGTGGAAGTCTGGTTGAAGAAACAGAACTCTCCGATGAAACTCGGCACATTGTGATTCTGGTTGTTGATGTTGTTTATTTTGTTCTGAATACCGGTTATTTGTTTTCCTTCGTTGTTGTCGTAGTCGCTGTATTCGTATTGGTGGTATTCGTACATCACATTGGTCCAGCCCCAATCGTTAGGGTTGGGCAAATCCCAAGGATCCCAAGTGGCTTCCATAATGATGATATGGTCAGGGTCTTTGGCGCGGATGCGGTCGTAGGCCTTGTCGTAAATGTTCCAAAGCAAGTTGTGAAGGTTTGTCTCGTTCCAAGTGGTTCCGTTCACCTCGTAATTTTTATAACGGTAGGTGCAGAAAGGCTCGTTCAGAATGTCATATCCAGCCACTGCGGGGTTGCCTTTGTAGTGATCGGCTATTTTCTCCCACAGTTGGTAATATTTTTCCTGATTTGCAGCAGCGTTGTTGCCAAAGAAGAATTCTGAAGCCCAGAATTCGTCCCAAGGGTCATCTTTGCTGGCGCAAGCGCCAGAGTGGTCGCGTCCGTTTTGCGAACCGTATGCACCGTGCATATCGATGATGACATAAATGCCGCGGTTGCTAGCCTGCTCCACAAACCAGTCGAGCCAAACAAAAGCGTCGCTGTTGAGGTTGCCGTTGTCATCGGTAAAGTCTCTGTACCAGAGCGGCAGACGGATACAGTTCATACCCCAGCTGGCAATCTTGTCGAAGTCGCTGGTGGTGAAATAGTTGTCGCGATAGGCGTTCAACAATGTTTTTGCTCCGTCGGCGCCGAAGCGGTTGGTGAGCACATTGTAGATGTCGCGTTCGCACTTCACATTGTCGGTGCCTTGGGTGACGCACATCCAAGGCTCTTGAATGGCAATGTTGCCGGCGTTAGTACCGCGCAGGTACACTGTCGAGCCGTTTCCGTAATTGTTCTTCAACACCTTTCCGTTCGCTTTCAGAAAGTCGCTGTTGCTCATTGCGGAATTAGCCAGAGAAAGTATGGCGAAAAGCCATAAAATCAATAAGTTAAATTTCCTCATTTGTTATAAATTTTGATAATAAGTTTAAAAAATAACTTGCAAGTTTACAACAGAAAACTTAAATAAACAACATCAAATGCAGAAATAATGTTTATATAAAATTGTTAGCATAAATTAACATGTTTCGTTTTTTAGGGGGGGCTAATTCCTAATTTGAAAATTTATTTCCCTTCGGTCAATGATTGTTAATTGAAGATTTGAAAATTTCAATTTTCATGTATGATGTACGTTGTACAATGTATAAATGTATTGATGTATGATGTATGAGTAGAAAGTAAAAAGTTTAAAGTATAAAGTTGAAAGTCAGCGTTAGGGTCTGAGTCAAGGTCGAATTAATTGGAAATTAAGTAATTGGATAATTGGGTTATTATCAAAGTCTGCGTCAATGTCAGTGTCAGAGTAACTTGTAACTCGTAACTCGTAACTTGTAACTCGTAACTCCTATTTATCTCCCGTCTGCGTCAAAGTCGTCTCGTTTCTCGTTTCTCGTTTCTTGCTTCTTGTTTCTTGTTTCTATTTTTCTTATCTTTGCAAAGAGTACTAAAACAAAAACAAAATGGACAAAAAAACAGCAATGAATCCTAATCTGCTGGTGCAATTCTTAGGAAAACCGGCAGCGGAGTTCACTCGCGCGGACATTATAGAGTTCTGCGAGAAGAACGATGTAAAATTTATCAACTTCCGCTATTGTGGATGGGACGGTAAACTGAAAACACTGAATTTCGTTATTAACAGCGCAGAGCATCTGGAGAATATTCTGTCGGCTGGCGAGCGTGTGGACGGTTCGAGCCTTTTCCCCTTTGTAGAGGCAGGAAAAAGTGATTTGTATGTGATGCCGAAGTATCGTACGGCATTCCTCGACCCTTTCGCAGAAGTGCCTACTGTTGATATTCTCTGCTCGTTCTACAACCGCGACGGCGAACCGTTCGAAAGTTCACCGGAGTACATTCTTCGCAAAGCGAGCCGCGCATTCACCGAAACTACAGGCCTGCAAATGGAAACGATGGGTGAGTTGGAATACTACATCATCGCAGATGCCGAAGAGCTTTATCCCGTTCCCGACCAAAAAGGCTATCACGAGAGCGCTCCGTACAATAAGTTTGCTGATTTCCGTACCGAGGCAATGCGTCTTATCTCGCAAGCCGGCGGTCTGATAAAATACGGCCACTCCGAAGTAGGCAACTTTACCTACGATGGCAAAATATACGAGCAGAACGAAATAGAGTTCTTGCCTACCAATATTGAAGATGCAGCCGACCAGTTGGTGGTTGCCAAATGGATTATGCGTCAGTTGGCGTATGAGTATGGCGTGACATTGACCTTCGCTCCGAAAATCACTGTAGGCAAAGCTGGTTCTGGTTTGCATGTACACTGCAAATTCTCGAAAAACGGCCAATCTGTGATGGTGAAAAACGGCGAACTTACCGATGAGTGCAAAAAGGCGATTGCCGGATTTATGGTGGCTGGCACATCGTTGCCTGCTTTCGGAAATCCGAATCCGCTTTCGTTCTTGCGTCTGGTTCCTCATCAGGAAGCACCGACTTCGCTTTGCTGGTCGTTCTCGAACAGAAGCGCTTTGGTGCGTGTGCCGCTTGGCTGGATAAACAACGGAAAAGACATGGCTGCCGACTGCAATCCGCTTGAAAAGCCTTCAGGAAAGGATTTCAGCGGAAAACAGACTTTCGAATGGCGTGCTTCCGACGGTTGCGCCGACATCTATCTGTTGATGTCAGCACTTTGCGCTGCAGCTCGTCATGGCTTCGAAATGCCCGATGCACTTAAAATTGCCGAAAAAACATACGTAGGCCTTGGCGTGAACATTCACGACGACAGCAACAAACAGCTGCAGGAGTCGTTGGAACAATTGCCTGATTCGTGTGTGGCAGCTGCCAAAGAGTTGCAGAAAGACCGCGAGATTTACACTTCCAAAGGTGTGTTCTCTGAAAATATCGTTGATTTCATGATTAAATATCTGAATAATTTCAATGATGCCAACTTGCGCGCAGAACTTGGCAATGATACCGAAAAAATCATGAAACTGGTGAATGCAAATATGCAAGTGGGATAATCCCATTATTTATAATGTAAAAAAAGCCGTGAAAGTTCACGGCTTTTTTTGTGTACTGAAGAATGTGTGTTTCATTTATTTCTTAATCAGCAGCACGACATTCTCCACATGGTGTGTGTGGGGGAACATATCCACAGGTTGTACTTTCGTTATTTTGTACTGCTCGCAGAGCAGGCTTAGGTCGCGTGCCTGCGTTGCGGGGTTGCAGCTCACATAGACAATGCGTTGCGGCGCGGCAAAAAGGATGGTGTCTATCACATCCTGGTGCATGCCAGCGCGAGGGGGGTCGGTGATGATGGTGTCGGGGCGGCCGTGCTGTGTGATGAAGTCGCGGTTCAGTATATCCTTCATGTCGCCAGCAAAGAACAGCGTGTTGTCGATGTGGTTCACGGCGGAGTTTATCTTGGCGTCTTCGATGGCTTCGGGCACATACTCGATGCCGATAACCTTTTTCGCTTTTTTCGCCACAAAATTGGCTATTGTTCCAGTTCCTGTATAAAGGTCATACACCAGTTCTTCGCCATGCAGCTCGGCAAAATCTCTAACAACGCTGTAAAGTTTGTAGGCTTGTTCTGAATTTGTCTGGTAGAAAGATTTAGGTCCGATTTTGAAGCGGAGGTCTTCCATTTGTTCGTAAATGTGGTCATTGCCTTTGAATACGATGGTCTCCTGGTCGGTGATGCTGTCGTTCGCTTTGCCGTTTATGATATAGATGAGCGAGGTGATTTGCGGGAACTTTTCCGCTATGGCGTTCAGCAGCGCTTCCCGCTCTGTCTTGTCTTCGTGGTAGAAAACTACAATAAGCATCAATTCGCCCGTGGTAGAGTTGCGAATAATAATGTTTCTCAAAAATCCTTCTTGACTTCGCAAGTCAAAGAATGGCAGCTCGTGTTCCAGTGCATAATGTTTGATGAAGTTGCGTATCTGGTTGGAAATATCGTCTTGCAGCCAGCATTTCTCAATGTCGAGCACCTTGTCGAACATGCCCGGTATGTGAAAACCGAGGGCGTTCATGGTAGGGTATGTCTTGCCCGATTGCATGTCTTCGGTAGTGAGCCATCGTTTGTTCGAGAATGTGAATTCCAGCTTGTTGCGATAAAACTGCGTTTTTTCCGATCCGATGATGGGCGATATTTCGGGCAGGTCGAGGTGTCCGATGCGTGTCAGGTTGTCGGCCACTTGCTGCTGTTTGTATGCTATTTGTTTCTCGTATGGCAAGTTTTGCCATTTGCATCCGCCGCACACGCCAAAGTGCGCGCAGAAGGGCGTTGCCCTTATTTCTGATTTCTTTCTGATGTTCACCACGCGTCCTTCCATGAAGTTCTTTTTCTTCTTGGTGATTTGCAGGTCCACAATGTCGCCGGGCACTGCCAGTGTAGTGAATATCACCATGTCGTCTGCTTTGGCTATGGATTTGCCTTCGGCGGCGAAATCGGTGATGAGGATGTTCTCCAACAAGGGTAACGGTTTCTTCTTGCTCATACGTCTTAAATTTTCGCAAAATTATAAAATATGTGTATGTTTTTTGTATCTTTGCGTCAAATTTTAAAAACGAAAAAGAATGAAGAAGAAAATCTTATGCTTTTTGCTGTTGCCATTCGCTCTTATGAGCGTGAACGCACAGAATGAAAATGAAGTACTTGATCAAGCGAAAGCTGTGACGGACGCATTGCAGAAAAAGGTTGACGAAGCGGCAGCTGCCGAAAAAGTCGAAACCCCGAAAAATTGGAAACTGAGCGGCGTGATGGGATTGAATTTCTCGCAAGCGGCTTTCAAAAACTGGGCTGGCGGTGGCGTGAACACTGTGGCTTTGAGCGCTTATCTGAACGCAGGAGCGTATTATAAGAAAAATAAAATCACTTGGGATAACGACCTTGCTCTCGAGTATGGTATGCTATACGATAAAGAAGATTTCAAGAAGAATGTGGATAAGATAGACATTACTTCAAAATTCGGTTTTCAGGTTGCCCCTAAGTTGTCGTGGTCAACATTGGTGAATGCCAAATCGCAGTTTGCTAACGGATATGATTATGATACTGATCCATACACAAAAGTATCGCACTTTGGCGCACCGGCTTATCTGTTGCTCTCTACCGGTATCGACTGGAAGCCTGACGACCATTTCTCACTCTATTTCTCACCGGCTACAGGCAAATTCACTTTTGTTGAAGGACATCACTTCCTGCCTAAATATGATGAAGAAGGAAAATTACTGCCAGAGGATGAACTTGTTTCTTGGCAAGAGTCTTATGGTTTTGATAAAGACAAAAGAGACAAACACGCAAGAGGCGAGTTCGGTACATACCTGAAACTTCAGTACAAACGTGACTTGTGCGAAAATGTGAATTTGGCTACCAAGGCTGATTTCTTTACCGCCTATACGCACGATTTCGGCAATGTTGATGTGGATTGGGAGGTTATCTTGTCGATGAAAGTCAACAAATTCCTTACCGCTACGCTTACAACCGAACTTAAATACGACGATGACGTGAAGTTTATCGACGACAAAGGCGAGTCTCATGGCGCACGCATTCAGTTCAAAGAATTGCTTGGCATCGGTTTGATGTATAAATTCTAAGAATCTCTAAACATACATTAAAATAACACAGTGGAGAAGACTGCCTTAGGGGCGGTCTTCTTTTTTTTATCTTCGATTTTATAGGAGTTGCGGCGCACCTGTTGAAAAGTTTATTTGTCAAAAATTGCATATCTGCATAAAAATTCTTTAATTGCAAAAAAATAGGAAATAGGAGGTAGGTATGGCGAAAGAAAAAGTTCAACTAGAGTATTTGTTCAACAAAGTGTCGACAGCAAGCTTGTGGAACAGCATCAGTACCCCCGACGGACTGTCAGATTGGTTTGCCGATTCGGTGTCTGTCGATTCTGAGATTTTCACATTCAGATGGTCGAAAGTTGAAGAAGAGGCGGAGCTGCTGGCAGTTCGCCAGATGAATTCAGTTCGTTTCCGTTGGTTGAGCGAAGATGACGAAAACAGCTATTTTGAGATGAAAATCGGTTCAAATCCGCTGACAGGCGACACCTCGCTGACGGTGGTCGATTTTGCTGACAACGGTGAGGTGAATGATGTGGAGGATTTGTGGAATTCTCAGATAGATAAACTCAAAAGAAAAATAGGTGCGTAAAAATAATGAAGAAACGCCTAAAAACTCGTTTCTTTGTGCTAACTTTGCGTAAATTTGAAGGCAAATGCTCAAAATAAAAAAATTAGATTTATATATACTACGCAATTTTATCCTGTCGCTTTCGGCAACATTCTTCATCTGCCTCTTTGTGCTGCTGATGCAGTTCTTGTGGCGTTATATTGATGAACTTGTAGGAAAGGGGCTGGAGATACATGTCTTGCTTGAATTCTTTTTCTATTCGTCGATGACGCTGGTGCCTCTGGCGCTGCCGCTGTCGGTGCTTCTGGCTTCGCTCATCACTTTCGGAAATTTTGGCGAGCGTCTTGAACTGCTGGCCATGAAAGCGGCGGGAGTCTCTCTGTTCCGCATCATCCGACCTCTTGTCATTTTTGTTTTCTTGCTGAGCATCGGCATGTATTTCTTTTCGAATGATGTTATTCCGCGTTCGCAAGTGAAATTGTGGACCTTGATATACTCAATGAAACAAAAAACGCCTGAGATTGACATACCAGAAGGCTCATTCTATTCAGAAATCCCCGGATATAATATTTATGTGCGGGAGAAGGATATGAATCGCAACCTGCTGAAAAACATCATGATTTACGATATCTCTCACGGATTTGAAAATATGACGGTTACAGCCGCTGATTCGGCACGCATTCAGTTTACGGAAGACAAGAAATATCTGGTGCTTACATTGTACAGCGGCGAATCGTTCGAAAATCTGAAGATGCAGAATGAACTTGCCACATCGCAGAATTTCCCATACCGGCGGGAGTCGTTTGACGAAAAGCAGATTGTCATCGAGTTCGATTCTGGTTTTTCAAAGGCAAGCGAAAATGTGGCCAAAGACAAATATGTGGCCAAAAACATAGCAGAACTTCACTATGCGATTGACACCATCGGTCGTCAGAAAGACAGCGTACAGAATATATTTGCACAGCGCATGGTGTCAATGCAAAATACAAAAATTGCTGACGCGCAACGTAATCAGTCGAGGGTGCAGAACGAACGGCAGCCTGTGGCATTGTCTGATTCTTCGCTGTTCAGCCAGTTGTCGGAAAACGATAAGCAATTCGCTTTGCGAATGGCTTTGGGCGAAGTGTCGCACATCAAGAACGAAATGGAGTTTCGCATGGTGGAAGTGTCTGATTTGGATTATTACATCCGTCGTCATCAGATAGAAATTCATAGAAAATATACATTGCCTTTTGCTTGCCTGATATTCTTCTTTATCGGCGCTCCGCTGGGGGCAATTATCAGAAAAGGCGGTCTCGGACTTCCCGTAGTGATTTCGGTCGCTTTGTTCATCGTGTATTATATGATAGACAATTCCGGGTACAAGTTTGCGCGCGACGGTATGTGGACACCGCTGGAAGGTATGTGGCTGAGTTCGGCCGTGTTGCTCCCGCTGGGTATTTTTCTTACTTATAAGGCGGCTACCGATTCGGTGCTGTTTAATGTAGATTCCTATTTCTCGGTTTTCAAAAATTTCAAGCAATTTATAAAAAGAAAAAATAATGACAGACGAACAGAAGAACAGGATAGAGGAGGCGATAGAGGACTTTAGAAACGGAAAATTTGTCATCGTGGTTGATGACGAGGACCGTGAGAATGAAGGTGATTTTATTATTGCTGCGGAGAAAATAACCCCCGATGATGTGAATTTCATGTTGCACGAGGGGCGAGGCGTTCTATGCGCTCCTATCACGATTCAGCGTTGCAAGGAACTTGGACTCGACCGTCAGGTCTCCGACAATACATCCATACTGGGAACGCCTTTTACCATTACCGTAGATAAATTGGAAGGGTGTACAACGGGCGTTTCGGCTCACGACAGGGCGGCCACCATTCGTGCGCTTGCCGATCCGAATTCTACGCCGCAGACTTTCGGACGTCCCGGACATATCAACCCGCTTTATGCGCAAGAGAAAGGGGTGCTTCGCAGAGCAGGGCACACCGAAGCTGCCATTGATTTGGCGCGTCTGGCAGGACTGCAGCCAGCTGCAGCGCTTATCGAAATTATGAATGAGGACGGCACAATGGCGAGAATGCCCGAATTGAGAAAGAAATCGGAGCAGTTCGGACTGAAGATCATCACCATAAAAGACCTTATCGCATACCGCTTGCAAAGCGAATCGATAGTGTTGAGAGGTTCTGAAGTGCACATGCCGACCGAATACGGCGATTTCAAACTGATACCATTCCAACAGAAATCGAACGGACTGGAGCATATTGCACTGATAAAAGGCGAATGGGAGAAAGACGAACCTATACTGGTGCGTGTACATTCTTCGTGCGCTACTGGCGATATTTTTGCAAGCAAAAGGTGCGATTGTGGAGAACAGTTGCATAAAGCGATGCAAATGATTGAGAAAGAAGGGAAAGGCGTGCTGGTATATATGAATCAGGAAGGGCGCGGCATTGGACTGATGGCTAAAATTGAGGCATACAAGTTGCAGGAAGAAGGCTATGATACTGTGGACGCTAATTTGCATTTGGGATACCATGCCGACGAGCGCGACTATGGTGTCGGCGCAAATATCCTTCGTGAACTTGGCGTGTCGAAAATGCGTTTGATGACGAATAATCCGACTAAAAGAATTGGCTTGGAAGGGTATGGATTGACCATTGTTGAAAATGTGCCGATTGAAGTGGAACCGAACCCCTACAATCAATTTTATATAGAAACCAAGAAAAAACGCATGGGACATATCTTGAAAAAAGTGTAGAATTATTCAAGAAGCGAGAAACGAGACGACATTGACGCAGACTTTGACGCAGACTTTGATGCTTTCCACTCATACATTATACATCAATACATCATACATGAAAATTGTAAATCTTCAAATCTTCAAATTAGAAACTTAGAAATTTAGAAATTAGAAACGACTTTATACTTTTAACTCAATGAATATATCAGGAAAAATTATAGAAGTGCTTCCGTTGCAGAGCGGCATGGGAAGAAATGGCGAATGGAAAAAACAGTCGTATGTGATAGAATACAATTCCAGTTCGCAATATCCGAAGAAAATGATGTTCACACTTTGGGGTGACAAAATTTCGCAGTTCGACATAAAAAAAGATCAGCAATTGACTGTGGATTTCGATATTGACTGCCAAGAATACAATGGCCGTTGGTATAACGACATTCGCGCTTGGCGTGTGACAGTCGATAATGCAGAAAATTCGGATTTTCCGCCAACGAACTTGAAAAACACAGATTCCGTATCTCAAGATGATAATGTAGATTTCCCTTTCTAAACGATGAAAAAAAGAGTATTGTTTATCGACCGCGACGGTACAATTATCGTTGAGCCGCCTATTACCGAGCAAGTTAACAACCTTCAGGAAATGACATTCCTGCCGGGCGTGATAAGAAATTTGTATTTTATAGCCAAGAACCTTGATTTTGAATTGGTGATGGTCACCAATCAGGATGGATTGGGTACCGATAAATATCCGCAGGAAAACTTTGATGAGGTGCAGTCTAAAATGCTTGAGATATTGCGGACTGAAGGTGTGGAGTTCAACGATATATATATCGACAAATCGTTTGCCTCGGAAAACAAGCCGACCCGCAAACCGGGAACTGCCATGCTGACCAAGTTTTTCTCTGAAGAGTACGATTTGGCTTCTTCTTATGTGATAGGCGACAGAATGACGGATGTGCAGCTGGCTTATAACTTGGGCTGCAAAGCATTGCTGATAAGCGAGGATGAGCAGGAAATCCCTAACGGAAAAGTGTGTCGCAACTGGGATGAAATCAGCGAGACGCTTTTTGCCGGTGAAAGAATCGCCACAGTTCAGCGTACGACAAAGGAAACGGATATTTTTGTGAAGATAAATCTGGACGGCACGGGGAAATGCGATATATCTACAGGATTGGGATTCTTCGACCACATGCTGGAGCAGATTGGACGTCATTCTGGCAGCGATTTGACGGTAAAGGTGAAAGGCGACTTGAATGTGGATGAACACCATACCATTGAAGATACGGCTATTGCATTAGGCGAGGCGTTGCTGAAGGCTTTGGGCGACAAAAGGGGCATCGAAAGATATGGCTTCTGCCTGCCGATGGACGATTGTCTTTGTCAGGTAGCGCTTGACTTCGGAGGACGTGCTTGGCTGGTGTTTGACGCTGAGTTCAAACGCGAAAAGATAGGCGACATGCCAACAGAAATGTTCTTGCATTTCTTCAAATCGCTGAGCGACGCGGCGCGCATGAACCTGAATATAAAGGCTGAAGGACAGAACGAACACCATAAAATAGAAGGAATATTCAAAGCGTTGGCCAAATCTATCAAGATGGCTGTTCGCCGCGACATTTACAAATACGAACTGCCGAGCACGAAAGGAGTACTGTAGTTTACTTAGGAATGAGGAGTTTTGGGATATTTAGAACGATAATTAATTTAGAAATATGAGATTTCTTGCAATAATTCCAGCACGATACGCATCAACCCGCTTTCCAGGAAAGCCGTTGGCTGACATGTTAGGTAAACCGATGATTCAACGTGTTTACGAACAGGTGAAAAAAGCCGTGGATGATGTGTATGTGGCTACCGACGACGAACGCATTTACAATGCAGTGCAGTCGTTTGGCGGAAATGCGGTGATGACCAGCGTGAATCATAAAAGCGGAACCGACCGCTGCTTCGAAGCGGCTGCTAAAATAGGCGGTGCGTTTGATGTTGTGATTAACATTCAGGGCGATGAACCGTTTGTGCAGCCAGAGCAGATAGAGGAATTGAAAAAATGTTTCATGGATCCTGCTACGGACATAGCGACATTGGTGATGCCATTTCCTTACGATGGATTTTGGGATGATTTGGCGAATGCTAACACTCCAAAAGTGGTGATAAACCGCAGAATGGAAGCCATGTATTTCAGCCGTTCCGTCATTCCTTACAAGCGGGGGACTGACAGGATGGAGTGGCTCAAGACACATGTTTATTACAAGCATATCGGTATGTATGCGTATAAAGTGCCGGTGCTTTCCGAAATCACAAAATTGCCGCAGTCGCCTTTGGAATTGGCCGAAAGTCTGGAGCAGTTGCGATGGCTCGAAAACGGATATAAGATAAAAGTGGGCATAACACATCAGCAGACGATAGGCATTGATACGCCTGCCGATATGGAAAAGGCAATAAAATTTCTCAAACAGCACGCATGCTAATCCCCCGATTAAGGAAAATCACTTGTCCGCAGTTTTTGGCATTTGACAAAGTGCTGACGTCCAACGGAACTCCTGTCTATATCATTAAGGATGACAATGCGGAGGTTTTGCGTATAGACTTCCTGTTTAAGGCGGGAGCATTTTCGCAGGAAAAGCCGCTTCAGTCATCTATGACTTTGCAGATGCTCAAAGAGGGGACAGCAAAGCATAATTCAGAAGAAATAGCAGAGCAGTTGGATTACTGCGGCGCTTTGCTTGATGTGCGGAATATGCAGAATTGCGCATTCGTTTCTTTAACACTCACAAACAAATCCTTTGATACATTGTGGCCGCTTTTCTGCGAGGTGCTTTCCTGTCCGGCCTTCCCCGAGCACGAATTTCAGTTGATGCAGCATACGCTGAAACAGAGTATCAGACTGCGCGAAGAAAGAGTTTCTTATTGGGCTCGCCGTCGGTTTTATAATAATTTGTTCGGCAATCAAAGTTCTATCGGTCATATTCGTACAGTTGAGGATGTAGAGCGCGTCTCAATAGACGACCTGAAGTCTCATTTTAAAAAATATTATAATCTGAATAACTGTGCTGTCGTTGTGGCTGGTAAAGTCACAGCAAATGTTATAAAAGAATTGGAATCCTTTCTGAATAATAGCGAACGGAATGTTTTTGAAAGTGTAAAATATCCATTCGTAAAATGCAAGGAGTATGTTTCTCGCGATTATATTAAGAAAGAAGGAGCCGTGCAGTCTGCAGTCATTATAGGAAAGCCAGCCCCATCTTTTTCTGACGAAGACTACGATTCTTTTGAGGTGTTGAATGCCGCTTTGGGCGGTTATTTCGGCAGTCGGCTGATGACTGAGATAAGGGAGAAGAAAGGATATACATACGACATTACTTCTGTTGTTCAGTCTAGCCGGGAGTATTCGACATTTGGAATATCAGCGCAAACAGCAACGGAATATACCGATAGTCTGATAGCGGATTGTTATGCAGAAATGCAAAAACTGATTGAGCGTAAAATGTCGAAATCGGAACTTGAGAAGTTGAAGAAATATCTGCATGGTGAAATGTTGCGCAATGTTGACGGACTTTTTTCTGCAATGGGGCAGTTCGAGTTCTTTTTGCGTAACGGGCTCGATGCTTCATCTTTCCGCCAATCATGGGATGCGGTGAGTGCAGCCACGCCGGAAGAAATGCAGCGCCTTGCGCAGAAATATTTTCAGCCGTCGTCGTTCTGCCAGGTTGTTTGTGGTGCATAAAACGGAAATTTTTAGTTATATTTGCATTTAAAAGCTGAAATATATGAAAGCAATCCAATTAATAGGGCAATATGGTTATCTGATGTTCAAGACTTTCACGAAGCCGGATTCGTGGAAAATGTTTTTTCGGCAGTATATTCGCGAGATGGAGAAACAGGGCATCGGGTCGCTTTCCATAACGATTATCATATCTATTTTTATCGGTTCGGCCATTACTATGCAGATGGTGCTGAATACGGATAGTCCATTGCTGCCAAAATATGTGACGGGTTTGACAACGCGTGAAACAATATTGCTCGAATTTTCATCTACTATCCTTTGTCTGATACTGGCTGGTAAAGTCGGGTCAAATATTGCTTCGGAGATAGGTACGATGCGAATAACGGAACAGATTGACGCATTGGATATTATGGGTGTTAATTCAGCTAATTATTTAATACTTCCCAGAATTGCTGCGTTTGTTTCTGTTGTTCCGTTTCTGGTGCTGTTCAGTATGTTTTTCGGAATTTGGGGAGGTTATGCCATGGCCAGGTTTACCAGCATCATATCCGTCGAAGATTATGTATATGGCATTCAGTATGCGTTCAATTCGTATTACATAACCTATTCGCTGATAAAGAGTGTGGTTTTTGCATATCTCATATCGTCTATATCTGCCTTTTACGGATATTTTGTGAAAGGCGGCGCATTGGAAGTAGGCAAGGCAAGTACTGACGCTGTAGTGAAAAGCAGCATTTTTGTGCTATTGTTCAATGTGATACTGACAGATTTGCTTTTGATGTAAAGAAAAAAAAGAGATGATAGAAGTACAGAATATATCAAAATCCTTTAATGGCGTAGAAGTGCTGCATGGCATTTCTGCAGTGTTCGAAACAGGCAAAACAAACCTGATAATCGGTCAGAGCGGTTCAGGTAAGACCGTACTCATGAAGAGCATCATTGCACTGCATCGTGTCGATCAGGGCAGAATACTTTACGACGGACGAAATGTGCCAGACATGCGAAGCCGTGAACTGAAACTGCTGCGCCGTGAAATGGGCATGCTTTTTCAAGGCTCGGCGCTCTTCGATTCGATGACGGTAGGCGAAAATGTGATGTATCCGTTGGAAATGTTCTCGGGAAAAAGCAAAGAAGAAATAGTGGACAGAGCCCGCTTTTGTCTTGAAAGAGTGGAGCTTACCCGCGCTTTCGATCTTTATCCATCTGAGATAAGCGGCGGTATGCAGAAACGTGCGGCGGTGGCGCGTGCCATTGCGCTGAATCCGAAATATTTGTTTTGCGACGAACCGAACTCCGGACTCGACCCTAAAACGTCGCTGGTCATCGATAAACTTATCAGCGAAATCACCAAAGAGTATAACATTACAACCATAGTGAACACCCACGACATGAACTCCGTGATGGAAATAGGAGAGAACATTGTTTTCATTTATAAGGGAGACAAGGCATGGCAGGGCAGCAAGGAACAACTTTTTGATGCCGAATGTCAGGAACTGAACGATTTCGTGTTTGCGTCGGATTTATATAAGAAGATTAAAAAAGTGCATTAAAAAACCATATAGAGATGAATTTCAAAGTAGAACAACTGTTTGATTTTATCACAAATGTTTTTGTGTCGATGGGCAGCGAGGAAGCAGATGCCCGTTTGGCGGCAAAAGTGCTTTGCTTGGCCGATTTGCGAGGCGTCGATTCGCATGGTATCGCTCGTCTGAAAGGATATGTGCGTTTGTGGGAACAGAAACGCTTGAACGCCAATCCGAAAATCAAGATTACATACGAAACCCCTTCCACTGCCATTGTTGATGGCGATGCTGGTGCCGGTTTGATGGTTGCCCCCAAGGCAATGCAGATAGCCATAGAAAAAGCTAAAGTGGCCGGCACAGGTTGGGTGGCGGTAAAAAATTCCAATCATTACGGAATAGCGGCCGCACATTCGATGCTGGCGCTGGAACATGACATGATAGGCTGGAGCATGACGAATGCCAGTCCTTTGGTGGTGCCTACCTGGTCGAAGAGCAAATATCTGGGGACAAACCCAATTTCGGTGGCAATTCCCGCCGGCAAAGAGCATCCAGTTGTCATTGACATGGCCACGACGACCGTGGCAAACGGAAAACTGGAAGTGGCGGCACGCAAAGGCGTCGATATTCCATACGGCTGGGCAGTGGACAAAGACGGCAAGCCAACCAATTCGGCTTATGCCTTGAAAAACGGCGGCGCAATGCTTCCGTTGGGCGGCGAAACGGGCAATCATAAAGGATATTGCCTCGGAGCTCTGGTTGATATATTCACAGGAGTGCTCTCTGGAGCTAATTATGGACCTTGGGTTCCGCCATTTGTTGCATTTCTGGATGCAGAAAGCGAGAAAGTGGGCGAGGGAATCGGTCATTTTTTGGGTGCTATGCGAGTGGATGCCTTCCGTCCAGCAGATGAATTTAAAGCCAATATGGACAAATGGATTCAGACATTTCATGATGCAGTGCCCACTGAAGGACATGACCGTGTGCTGGTGCCTGGCGATCCAGAGAGAATGCTGACAGAAGAACGCTCAAAGAACGGTATTGATTTGCTTCCAGCAGTAGTAGAGGATATGGAAATGCTGGCAAAGAAATTTAACATCAAAATTTAATAAACATTAAACTTTGTTGTTAAATAGAAGTCAAAACAGAAGTTTTTAGAAAAAAATTGAAGATAAGGAAAAACAATTTATATCTTTGTTATTCGTTTTGAGAAATAGATAAAACTTAAATTTATAGTTGATATGAAAAAAACTTTTTTCTTGAGCATCATGCTGATGCTTGGTATTTCGGCATTTGCACAGAAAGCTGAAATCGCATTTGAAACAAAGTCGTATGATTTTGGAGAAGTAAAAGAAGAAAACGGTCCGGTTTCTACATTCTTTGAATTCAAGAATACGGGACAACTTCCACTTGTGCTTAACAGTGTTACTGCATCTTGCGGATGCACCACTCCGTCATGGCCTAAAGAACCGATCAAACCAGGCGATACTGGAAGCATAAAGGTTACATATAATGTGGTTGGTCGTCCAGGTCCGTTCCGCAAAACAATTACTGTAAAGAGCAATTCGTCGGAAGGAACCACTCAACTGACTATCAGCGGATCAGTGAAACCAAAACCAAAATCGGTGGAAGAAGAATACCCTGTGTTGATGGGCGACATTCGTTTGAAATCACAGATCGCACCAAAAATTGAGGTGTTCAAAGGAGAAAGCCGTACAGAGAAAATCCAGTTCAAAAACATCTCAGACAAAGATGTGAAACTGACATTCATCGGTGCTCCAAAGCATATTGCCATCGAATCGAATCCTGCTGTTGTAAAAGCTGGCGAAACAGGTAACATTCTCATCACGTTCAATTCTAAAAGCATTGAGGATTACGGCGACAGAGTGGATTATGCATATATCCAGAACGGCATCAGCAAGAAAATGGGCGAAGAGAACAAAATAACTATCAGTTCAAATATCAGAGAGGATTTTAGAAATTACACCAGCGAACAGAAAGAGAAGTCGCCGATAGTAGAACCAGAACTAAGACTGGTAAAAGTAGAAATTCCTGCCGATTCGAAACGGACGGTGACTTTTGAACTGAAAAACACAGGAAAAAGCAACCTGATAGTACACAAGATGATTGCCGACAAGGCTGGTATCGCAAAAGCTACTTGCAGCAAGAAAACTATTGCTCCGGGACAATCGGCTGTCGTGAAAATCGACATCACTACAGAGGGTATCAAATATGATACATATTCAAAAGTGACATTCATTACCAACTCTTACAGAACTCCGACACTTGTGATTCCTGTAAATATCAAGATTACCAAATAATTCGGTAATTGTACAAGTAAAAAGAGGACGATGTGAAAACATCGTCCTTTTTTTGTTGCGTTCAGTAATTAACTTCTTTTTCGATATTCCAGTGGCGAAATGCCAGACTTGCGTTTAAAAAACTTTCCGAAAGCCGATTGGTCTGAGAAATTAAGTGACGATGCAATCTCTTGTACTGAAAGTTTCGACTGCGTAAGCATTGAACGCGCTTCGCTGTATAGCATCTCGTAAATAAATCCGCATACGGTCTGTCCCGTAGTTTTCTTTACAGTGAGGGTGAGATGATGTGGCGTGAGGTGCATCGCTTCAGCATAAAAATTCACAGAATGTTCTTGCTGATAATTGGTGGTGAGCAATTCTATGAAAGTTTTGGTGATGCTTTGGCATCTGCTCATTTTTTCGTGGTTGTCCACCAAATTCTTCTTTTCTATAATATCGCTTAAGTCGAGAAAAAACGGCATGATAGTATAGAAAACCATGCTTTTGTAATAATAATGCGCATTGTTAGCAATGGCATTGTTTATGGCGTCAGTATGCGAAGTTAAACGTTTTGTTTCGTTTTCGGTGAGTTGTACAACAGGTTGATTGAATAGACTTACACCATATTTTGTACGAACGTAAATGATTTCTGTCGGGTCCATTTCGTTCATAAACGATTTTTCAACAGCCAGCCATAAACATCTGAAATCATCGCTCGACTCAGTGAATCGAAAGATGTGAGAAGGTGATAACAGAACGACTGTGTTGGCGCTTAATTCATACTCCTGGAAGTTTATGCTGATTCTAGAATGTCCAGATAAAACTAAAATTGTGATATTTCCGTCGAAATGGCTTGGAGTATTCAGCAGTCGATTCACAGGTAAACAGTTCAACTCCATGATTTTTACACTTGAAGTGTCGTTCCTTTGAATTTCTTTTATTATAAGTGAATTTATATTCTGTATGTGGATATTTGAATTGCTCATATTTCTGTATTCGTACAGCAAAGATAATGTTTTGTATTGTAATTGTGATTTTTTCTTTTTTGAAAAATGTTCAAATTAAACTAATTTAATACGATTTTGACCTTTCGCTAACGATATTTTTTAAGGAACTTTGCAAATGATTTACAGCAGAGTAATGTTTGTTTTAAGAAGTTGAATATTAATGTTCTATGGGATTAATTAAATTTGTTTCGTTGATTGTTTTTACAGCGTTTGTGCCCACTGCTGTTTGTGCGGAAGAGCCTTTGGACTACCCGCTTACAGTGAAGCGGATGTTTGACTTGGCCGATCAGTACAGCAGTAGTGTAAAGGCGTATGAATTGGCAGGAAAAATGGCGGAGGAGTCTGTCAGGGTAGTGAAAAATGACCGTCTTCCGTCATTAACTTTGTCTGCTTCGGCAAGTTATTTAGGCGATGTATGGATTGCGGAACGAAATTTTAGCGGAGGACATATTGAAAGAATGCCAGGGAATGCTAATATAGGTAACAATTTTGCCTTGGAAGCGAGTTATGTTGTTTATGCCGGCGGTGCTGTACAGCATGGGGTTAAGATGGCAAACTTGCAAATGGAGTCGGCACATGTGGCTTATGAGCAGAATCGTCAGAATGTACGCTTTTTGCTGATAGGCAATTATTTGGAATTATATAAGTTGTACAATCAGAAGGAAGTGTATCTTAAGAACATTGAGCAAACCAAGGTGCTGCTGAAAGATATGGGGGCGAAACAGAAAGAAGGACTGGCTCTTCGTAATGATATAACACGTTATGAATTGCAACTAAAGTCATTGGAACTTGAACTTACCCAGATTGAAAACGGCATCGTGATACTGAACAACAGATTAGTCACAACATTGCATCTGTCTGAAAATACGAATATCATACCAGATTCTTCGATGTTGGAGCATTTGCCTGTATATTCCTCAGAGGAACAATGGCAGGATTTGGCTTCGATAGAATCACCTTTGTTGAAACTGTCGCAACTGAATATAGAACGGAAAGAGCAGCACGAGAAGATTGTCAAGTCTGATTATATGCCGTCTTTTGTGCTTTTTGCTGGTGACAAACTGGATGGTCCGCTTACATTTGAAATTCCGACAATAGACAAGAATCTAAATTATTGGTATGTCGGATTGGGAATGAAGTACAATATAGGTTCGCTATATACCAACAACAAGAAAATGAGAACCGCCAAACTATCGACGCAACATGCTGCAGAGGAGCATCGTTTGCAACAAGAAAATGTGAGCATAGAGGTGAAAAGTGCTTACACGCGTTTTGCGGAGTCATTTACTATTTATGAAACGCAGGTAAAAAGTCTCGAATTGGCCATAATGAATTACGATGTGGTCAACAAACGTTATCTCAACGATTTGGCTTTGATAACAGATATGCTCGACGCCAGCAATTCAAAACTTAATGCAGAGTTGCAGCTGGAGAATGCCCGAATCAATATATTGTATAACTATTATCAATTGCAAAAAGCGGCAGGAATATTATAACTATAAAAGATGAAACAGAAGAAAAAGAAATTGATTTACAATGTTGCCGTAGGCGCATTGGTATTAGTGGCGATAGTTTGGGTATGCGCCCGTTTTGTACATATCGGGAACGTAGAGTTTACTGACAATGCGCAGGTGAAACAGCAGATAGTTCCTGTGAACTCTCGAGTACAGGGTTTTATTAAGAAGATATATTTCGAAGAGTATCAGGAGGTTAAGAAAGGTGATACACTCGTATTGCTGGAAGATACAGAATATCGTTTTCGTTTGGCTCAAGCCGAAGCCGATTTTCAAAATGCCACATCAGGCAAGTCGGCAATGAAGACAAGCATTACAACAACACAAAACAATATGGCGGTGTCGGATGCTGGTATTCAGGAAGCAAAAATACGCATGGAAAATGCTGGACGTGAATTTTTACGCTATAAAAATCTGTATGAACAGGATGCTGTAACCAAGCAGCAGTATGACGCGATGAAAACGGAATATGAGGCATCTCAGGCCCGTTATGAACTGCTGGTGCGCCAAAAACAGACTACAGCGTTAGTGAAGGAGGAACAGACACAGCGTTTGGACCAGACTACAGCAGGCATCAAATTGGCGCAGGCTGCTGTTGACTTGGCTAAACTGAATCTTTCTTATACGGTCATTGTGGCGCCTTGCTCTGGCGTGGTTGGACGGAAGAATATCCAAGAAGGGCAGTTGATACAACCAGGACAGACGCTCGTAGATGTGGTTGACATGCAAGAAATTTGGATTATTGCCAATTACAAAGAGACGCAAACGGCTAACATAGCAGAAGGTATGCCGGTAGATATAATGGTTGATGCAGTGCCTGATGTTGTGTTTCATGGTGAGGTGCAAAGCATATCGCGTGCCACAGGCGCAAGTTTTTCAATGATACCGCAAGACAACTCGGCTGGTAACTTTGTGAAAGTGGAACAGCGAATTCCGGTGCGTATTGCATTTACGAGCGATAACGATACGGAACAGATGCGGCGTTTGCGTGCCGGAATGAATGTGGAGTGTGAGGTGATTTACAAACAGAAAAAGAAGTAGCCCCCTGTTATTTCTGTTGCCGATGGAAAATTCTGTAGTACCCGACATAAGGGATTTTGTACCTGAAAAACTAAAACCATGGCTGGTTGTGCTTTTTGTACTGATATTTCAAATATCGGGAGGAGTATATTTGGCCGCAGTGACAGAAATGGTAGGCTCTACAGCATTGATGCAGGAAGATGTGATGATGGCTGGATACGCGTCCTTGGTGGGGATGTCGCTTACTTTCTGCATCATGTTTCGTTTGAAATTCCGTTTCCCGATTAAAACAGGATTGCTCGTTTGTGCCTTTGTGCTGATAGTTTGTAATCTCATTTGTATGCAGACAATCTGTGTGCCGGTTTTGGTAGCAACATGTTTTGTGGCTGGTCTTTTTCGTATGTGGGCTATATTTTTCTGCAATACCACGATTCAATTATGGGTAACTCCAAAGCGTGTGATGTCGGTGTGGTTCTGTTTCATTTATTTGCAAGTGCAAGGCGCCTTGCAGTTGAATGCCTTGTTTACGGCTTACATTGCTTTTTGGGCCAAGTGGGAGTTTATGCATTGGTTCATTGTAGGTTTGCTGTTGGCTGTCGTACTTACAGTGATACTGTGTTATCGTCATTACCACTCAATGATGCGGCTTCCGCTCTTTGGTATCGATTGGTTTGGCGGATTCCTTTGGGGAGGTTTCATGATGTGTGTGGTGTTCGTGTGTGTGTATGGCAATTATTATGATTGGTATCTGTCTGTTTGGATATGGCTGGCCACAATCATAGGAATTGTAGCTTTGTGTCTTAATTTATGGCGCGCGTCTTTTATCAGGCATCCATATATTGATTTCCTTACCTTACGATGCGGTGCAGTGTGGAAAATGTTTGCATTGTATATTCTGTTGGATTTTCTTCTGGCGCCGGAACATGTATTCGAACACGCTTATTTCGAGAATATTCTGTGTTACGATTCGTTGAATATAGCATCACTCAACTGGTGGATATTGCTTGGCGTGATAGTAGGCAGTGTATTCACATATGTTACTTTTGCAAGACTACAGTGGCGTTATCGTACAATGATAATATTGTCATTCATTTCGGTAACTGTCTATTTGATGGTATTTTATTTTATTGCCGATTATAATGTATCAAAATCTGCATTTTATTTTCCGCTGTTTTGTCGTGGTTTCGCTTATGTGTTATGCGCCATCACTTTGTTGACTTCTATATCACAGGCGGGATTGCCTTTCCCTAATTTTGCTCAAGGACTTACATTGCATGGCTTTGGTGGCGCCGTGCTTGGCGGTGTGGTAGGTAGTGCCGTGCTTGGCGAAATATTTGAAAGGGTTTTTCATCGGAATATGCAATGGATGGGTGAATCAATAGACAGATTGAACGGATGCGCGCAGGGAATGAGTTTTGAGGAAATATTCGGAGCGTTGAACAAACATGCCTTGGCGGTTACGATAAAGGAAATATATGGTTTGCTTACAATATGTAGTATATTTTTGGTTATCGCATTCTTGTTTTACAAGAGTTCGTTAAGGCCAACAGCAATCCATCCCAAGTGGCGTACTGTCCGTCGATTATTCAAACGGGAATTGAAAGAGGATGTGGAGTTATGAAATGCAAAAAGCGACCTTTAGGGCCGCTTTTTTGCTTGTATATCCATTCTCTATCAATATTCCTCTTCTTTGTTTGGGAATGTCACTTCTTTCACATCAGTGATGTATTGGGTGATGGCTTCAGTCATTACTGCATGCAGGTTGGCATATCTGCGCAAAAATCTGGGCGAGAAGCCTTGGTTCATGCCTAACATGTCGTGAATGACAAGCACTTGTCCGTCGGTGCCGCTTCCAGCTCCGATTCCGATGGTAGGAATGCGCAATGATTGTGTGACTTCTGTAGCCAAGGCGGCAGGAATCTTCTCAAGCACAATGGCGCTGCAGCCGATTTCTTGCAGCAACAGTGCGTCGCGTTTCAGTTTCTCAGCTTCAGCATTTTCTTGTGCGCGTACGGTGTAGGTGCCATATTTGTTGATGGATTGCGGCATCAGTCCGAGATGACCAATGACAGGTATGCCGGCATCGATAATTTTCTTAATGTCAGGAGCGAGTTCTTCGCCGCCTTCGATCTTCAGGGCGTCGGCACCTGTCTCTTTCATGATACGCACTGCAGCATCAAGCGATTGCAGCGGATTGCCAACACAATAGCCGAAAGGCATGTCAACAACTACCAAAGCGCGTTTAGTGGCATGGGCCACCGCTTTGCCGTGATAAATCATCTGGTCGAGCGAAATAGGCAGGGTAGTCTGATTTCCGCACATCACATTGGAAGCCGAATCTCCTACAAGGATAGCGTCAATGCCAGCGCCATCTACAATAGAGGCCATGGTATAGTCGTAAGATGTTAACATCGTGATTTTCTCGCCTCTGTCTTTCATCTCTTTCAAGCGATGAACGGTGACTTTTCTTTTGTCGTCTTGTTTTACTGCAGACATAATTTTAACTATTTTATTTTTAGTGTCGCAAATTTACAAATTTATATAATAGAGCGTAATGTAAATAACACTTATTTTGAGAAACTTTTGCCGTGTCATACAAATGCTTTCGACATCCATTTTTTGCCCCACCAGCGTTTGACAAAAATTATGCCTCGTATATTCTCGTCGAGCAAGAAGGCAAACCACATGCCTGCAAGTCCCCAACCGAGTGATAGGCCGAAATAATAACTCAATCCTACCGAAACGCTCCACATGACAATTATTCCGACTATGGTGCAGAAATATATGTCGCCGGCCGAACGGAGCGAATTCACGAAAAAGATGTTGATGGCGCGACCGTTTTCCAACAGTACATCAATCCAAAGAATGACAATGCCCATGGCTATGATTTCTTTGTTATGCGTGAGGAATGGGAATATGAACTCGCCAGAAAGCGCCAACAGTATGGAGATTACAAATGTGCAGAATATGGAAAGCTTGATGCCGTATTTGCCGAATACAAAGGCGGCGTTGCTGTGTCTTTCGCCCACCAGGTGCCCGATGACAATGGCTCCTCCTTGTCCAATGGCAAGAGAGAGCAGATATGAAAACATCACTAGGTTCATGCAATAGGCGCGTGCAGTGAGCGCCTCGTTGCCCAGCATATTAATGAAATAGGTGATGACAACTTGCGAAAGACTGTAGGATATCTGTTCGCCTGCAGAAGGAAGTCCTATCTTGAGCAGGTTGCCCAGCTCTTTTTTAGGAAATGGCAGAAACCATTGCAAAGGGAAACGGGGTATATGTTTTTTCTTGAGAAACAGGAATAGCAGCACTACAGCGACGCCACGGCTGAATGAGGTGGAAATGGCGGCTCCTTCGGCCCCCAGACGCGGCATGCCGAATGCTCCGAAAATGAGTATGTAGTTGCCGAAAAGGTTTATCACATTCACTACAAGCGTCACAACCATAGGATAGTATGCCTTGTCGGCAGCCCTTAGCGATGCCGAAAGTGTCATAGAAATGGCTTGCAGAAAAGCGAAAGCCCCCACTATCTTCATATATGGCAATCCGTCTGCCATCAAATCAGGCCGCAGTCCCATGATGCTGAGGATGGCGTGCCCTCCAGAATACAGCGCTACGCTTACCAATAGACCGATGACGGTGCTCAAAGCAATGGAAATGCCCACCACCTGCACTTCCTTTTTTCCTTCTTTGGCTCCTAAGTATTGTGCGCAAAGTACCGATGTACCTAATGCTACCACTTGAAAAACAAGGAATGCCAGATTGACTATCTGATTGACAAAACCGACTGCTGCCACACTGTTGTCGCTGTATCGGCTGAGCATGAAGGTGTCTGTCGCTCCGAGCATCATCACCAGCAGCGTCTCCAAGAATATGGGCATAGCGACATTTTTCAGACGCACGCGCAATTCTCCGCCCGAAAATACTTTCTTCATTCTAGTCGATACGAATTTCATGGTCTGTTCAAGGGGTTTTTGCTGGAGTTGCGCCATTCAAAAAAATCATTCATGCCGTCATCAAAGGAGATGGAGGGAGAGAATTGCAATTCCTGCCTTATTTTGCTCATGTCGGCATACAAGTGAATGTGCTCTGGCTGCTGGTCGTTACAGTTCGGCGTTAGTCCAAATTTTTGGGCAACAGACATGAATGTTGAAAATTTTACGGGTACACCGCTCCCTACATTGTATGTCTTGGCCGGAATCTGTTTTATGTTCTGGTTATGTTCAATGATGACTTTGTTCAGCGCAAGTATAATGGCTTCTGCTGCATCATCGATATGTATGAAGTCGAGCATAGATTCGGTGTCGAAAGGAACAATGTCGGGATAAAGCATGACTGCCGAATCAGAATTGACATAAGGTCCGTAAATGTACGAGAACCGCATTCCTGCTGTAGATATGCCATATTCCTTGCTGTATGCGTACGCCGACAGTTCGTTAGCTTTCTTGGCAGCCCCAAATAGGTCAGACGGTTTGTCGGAAACGGCTGATTCGGGGGTGGGAACAATGTCGCACTTGCCATATACGGCTATCGACGAGTTGTAAACGATGTGACGAATGTTGTGTAAACGGCAGTTCTCCAAAATATTCAAAAAACCGATATAATCTCTTTGAATAGCCGCAAGCGGCGACTGTAAGTCTAAAGTTTCGTTGTCAAGATACGCGACTTTGTTGATTTTGAAGGTTTTGAAAATCTTTTTCAGCGTTTTTTCTTTTGCTATATCGGTGCGTATAAAAACAAAGTTGGAGAATGCCGCACTGCTCATTGCTTTGTCGTAGGGGAGTTCGTCGGGAGTGTCACACTGAATGCCAAGTCGTTGCAGTCGCGCTTTTTTCATCGGAAAGTCGTTGCCGGCTGAAGTTTCGTCAATTCCTACAACATCAACTCCATTCATTATCAGTCGCAATGACAATGCAGTGCCGAGGGCACCCGATGCTCCCGCTACCAAGATTCTCATTTCAAGTTTTTTATGATGTCTTTTGTTTCGTTGTCAATTCTGAATGAATCAGTTATTTTCCGACAAGTCATCTTTCTCAATTCAGGGGTAAGGGCCGCCTGTCGCAAAAAATCCAATGTTTCTTCTTTGTATTTTGCCATGGCTGTAGCTATTGTCCATGCAACAGCCATTTTCGCATAATATCCGTCATTGCTGAAGGTGTTGATTTCGTCAAAGATTTTTTTCAGATAATCTTTGTTGATGAAATGGCATAATGCCGATACAAAGGCGAATCGAACTTCAAATTCTTTCGGCGATTCAAAGTACGGACGCAGAAAATTCCACGATTCCGTCTGGTTTCGTTTCATGAATTTCAGTGTTGAAACAACGGTGTCGCAACTGGCCCAATTATCTATTTTGGGAATGAATTCGCGCAGAATGTCGAAACGTGTTTGGTCGTCTGTTTTGGCATATCCGGCAATGCAACCGTAAATAATGGTTTCTTCCAGCGATGTTGTTTCTATGCTTTTCAGGCAGTCAAGCCAGTCTTCGCGTTTGGCGGTCTCTTTTGCCAGACTTTTAACATAAGGAATTCTTGCGCCTATGATTATTTGGTTTGTAGGTGTGAGTTTTGCAGAAAAATCTTTGTATTTACAATCAGATTCTTCTTTTAACTTCTTCTTTATGTAAAGTCCGTAATTCATTATATATTAATTGTTTTTTGATTTGAAAGCCATGGACTATTGGAGTTAGAGATTAA
>SUXD01000021.1 GCA_015061145.1 Bacteroidales bacterium
TTTTTTCTTGAACGCCATGTTTGCGCCGTTGCACATAATCGGGTCGCCCGCACATGCCGAACCAGCGGTGGCGGCTTGCAGGCTGGCGAACTCCAAGGTCTGTATCCGCTCAAAAGCTTTTTTTTCGGGAATCATCACCACCGGGGCGATGACCATGTCGGTTTGATTGGTGCCGAAAAAGCTTACGATGCTTTCAATCCAAGTGGGGCAGGGCAGACAGTCGGCATCTGTGCAGAGCACAATGTCGCCTTTTGCGGCGTTCACGCCTTCGAGCAAAGCGCGTTTTTTCCCTTCCTCGGTGGCGTTCAATAGCCGTATCCGCCTCTCTTGCGATATTTTTGATTTGAAATTGTCGGTGGAATGGTCGTTCACCAATATCAGTTCATAGTTTTTGTAAGTTTGTTTTGCCAATGCGTTCTGCAGTTTGGCAAGATGTTGCTCCTCGTTTCTGAAAGCAACGACAATCGAAACCAGTTCCTTCTGACTTGACAGCCCAGTCTGAAAAGAGAAACGTTCGGCCTTTTTCCATGCGCGCCATAATCTGAATATATAACAAATGTACAGCATGGCAATGATATATGAAATGATGTGTATGACCATGTGCGGTGAATTTGGGTAACAAAAATATGAAAATAAATGACACAAAATATCAAGAAAGACGCAACAATCGAGTGTTTTTGTTTTTAAATTGTTGTTTTTTAGTGGTTTATGACTTTTAGTAAGAAATAAATTTAAAAAAAATGCGTAAAAGTTTGGCAGAAACAAAATAACCATATATCTTTGCATCCGATTTCAAATCAATGGTCCCTTCGTCTATCGGTTAGGACGAGAGATTTTCATTCTCTAAAGAGGAGTTCGACTCTCCTAGGGACTACTAACAAAGAAAAATAGATTAAGATGGCAAATCACAAATCGTCTGTAAAAAGAATCAGACAAACTAAAACAAAAAAACTGGCTAACAGATATTATGCAAAAACTGCTCGTAACGCAATGAGAAAAGTTTATGCATCTACAGATAAAAAAGAAGCTACAGAAATGTTGAGCAAAGTATCTTCTATGCTCGACAAGTTGGCGAAGAAAAATGTTATTCACAAAAACAAAGCAGGAAACTTGAAATCAAGTCTTGCGTTGCATGTGAATGCCTTGAATTAATTGATAGAGTTTTTTTATCATAGTCTTTAAAGCGCCCTTTTGTAAAAAGGGTGCTTTTTTGCTTATATTTGCATAGTGAAAAGAAATGAGAAGAACGGCTTGATGGGAATCAAGTCGTGGGCTGAAGAAGACCGCCCGCGCGAAAAGCTGATAATGAAAGGTGCAAACGTTCTTTCTGATGCGGAATTGCTGGCGGTACTTATCGGGTCGGGAAATTCGAAGGAATCGGCGGTGACGCTCTCGCAGAAAATCTTGCTGCGATACGAAAACGACCTGAATCTCTTGGCGCGTGCCACGACCAAGGAACTGATATCAGCCTTCAATGGGATAGGCGAGGCAAAAGCGGTAAGCATTGTGGCTGCACTCGAATTGGGGCGACGGAGACAAGGCGTGCCGGTGCGCAAAATGAAGCCAATACAGAGCAGCGCCGATTTGTATGACTTCTTTGCTCCGATAGCCGACCTGCTGCACGAAGAGTTTTGGGTGGCGATGCTGAATAAATCCAATCGTGTCGTGTCTTCTCAAAGAGTTGGGCAGGGCGGATTTGACTCCACTGCGGTGGATGTGCGTATGCTGATAAAAATAGCGTTGGAAAATTCCGCTTCGGCGATAGCTGTCTGCCATAATCATCCATCTGGCTCGCTCACGCCGAGCAAGCAGGATATAGCGGTGACGCAGAAAATAAAAAATGCATGCGCCTTGATGGATATCCGTTTTCTCGATCACTTGATAGTAACCGGGAACGAGTATTTCAGTTTTGTGGATAAAGGTATGCTGTAGTTTTATTGAATTTGAAAAAGATTATGAAAGGTTTTCAATATAAAAGAATTGTAGTAAAGGTGGGAAGCAATGTGCTGACGCTTGCCGACGGTACGCTCGATTTCGACAGAATGAAGTCGCTTGTCGATCAAGTGGCGGTGCTTCATGCCAAAGGCGTCGAAGTCGTTTTGGTATCGTCGGGGGCTGTGGCTTCGGGACGAAGCGCGCTCAATCTGAACAAGAAACTGGACCCCGTTTCGGCGCGTCAAGTGTTTTCCGCGGTAGGACAAGCAAAGCTCATTAACCGTTATTATGAGTTGTTCGCCGAACACAAAATGTTTTGCGGACAGGTGCTTACCATGAAAGAAAATTTCGGTACACGGCGTCATTATCTCAATCAGAAGAATTGCATGACCGAAATGCTGGCGTGCGGCGTGATTCCGATTGTCAACGAGAACGATACGATTTCCGTTACAGAACTGATGTTTACCGACAATGACGAACTTTCGGGGTTGATAGCGACCATGATGAACGCCGAAGCGTTGATAATATTGAGCAATATCGACGGCATATACGACGGAAATCCTGCCGATTCGTCTTCAAAGGTGATTCGTGAGGTGCGTCAGGAGAAAAATCTGTCGCAATACATTCAGAGCGGGAAATCTTCGTTCGGTCGCGGCGGAATGCTGACCAAATGCAATATCGCGCGCAAGGTGGCAGAGGAGGGCATTCCTGTGTTTATCGCTAACGGAAAGAAAAACAATATCTTGATAGAGCTGCTGCAAAATCCGGAACAGACGGTTTCCACAAAATTTGTGCCGTCGGACAATGCCACGTCAAGCGTGAAAAAATGGATTGCCCACAGCGAAGGATTTGCCAAAGGCGAAGTGCATATAAACCGTGGCGCGGCGGAAGCGCTGGCTCAAAAAGCATCTTCTTTGTTGTTTGTCGGGGTGACGGATATAAAAGGCGATTTTGAGAAAGATGATATTGTGAAGATATTTGATGAGGACGGGAATGAACTGGGTGTCGGGCGTGCGCAGTACGACAGCGAGAAGGCGCGTACGCTGATAGGCAAAAAAGGTGTGCGCCCGTTGGTGCATTATGATTATTTGTATTTAGATTGAAATAATTATGGAACAAAATAATACATGGGGCGAGTTGGCCCTTGTTGCGTCACGAAAACTGAATCTGCTTTCGGACGAAGAAAAAAATAAAGTGCTTTGGGCTGTGGCTGATGAGGCTGAGAGCAAAACGGCGGAAATTCTTGCCGCTAATCAGAAAGATCTGGATGCGATGGACAAAGAAAATCCGATGTATGACCGTCTGCTGCTCACCGAAGAACGCATTGCCGGCATAGCGTCTGATATGCGTAAAGTGGCTTCGCTTCCTACGCCGCTCGACCGTGTGCTGGAACAGCGTACGCTTCCCAACGGTTTGAAACTGAAAAAGGTGAGTGTGCCTTTCGGTGTTATTGGCATTATCTATGAGGCGCGCCCGAATGTGAGTTTCGATGTGTTTTCGCTTTGCTTCAAAAGCGGCAATGTCTGTGTGCTGAAAGGCGGTACGGATGCATATAATTCCAATTTGTGCATTGTGAATCTTATTAAGAATGTGTTGCGCGCTTTTGGCTTGGACGAACACATGGTGCATCTGATGCAGGCTGGTCGCGAAGCGACGGGCGAACTGCTCAATGCAGTGGATTATGTGGATTTGATTATTCCACGTGGCGGAAGCGGATTGATAAAATTTGTGCGCGACAACAGCCGTGTGCCTGTGATAGAAACTGGAGCGGGTGTGGTGCATGCTTATTTTGATGAGTTCGGCGATTTGAGCAAAGGGGAAGCTATTGTGACAAATGCCAAAACTCGTCGCGTAAGTGTCTGCAATGCAATGGATTGTCTTGTCATAAACGAAAGGCGCTTGGCTGACTTGCCTGCGTTGTGCCAAAGAATGGCTGCTAAAAATGTAGTGATAGAGGCGGATGTGAAATCTTACACTTTCTTGGCGGGAAAATATCCTGAAAGACTATTGCAGAAAGCGGACGAGAAAAGTTTTGGCACGGAATTCCAATCCTATAGAATGAGCGTTAAAACTGTTTCTTCTGTAGAGGAAGCGGTGGCGCATATCAATAAGTATGGTTCGGGGCATAGCGAGAGCATTATCACCGAAGATGAGAACAATGCGGATATGTTCCAGAAGCAGGTGGATGCGGCATGTGTTTATGTCAATGCTCCGACAAGTTTCACCGACGGAGGACAGTTCGGCATGGGAGCCGAAATCGGCATTAGCACTCAAAAATTGCATGCCCGTGGCCCTATGGCGTTGCCCGAACTTACCAGTTATAAATGGCTGATAAACGGCAATGGTCAAACGCGTCCTTGATTCGTATCGCAAAAATAAATCTAAAGCTCCGCTCTGAAAAAAAGCGGAGCTTTTTTTATATGATGAGATCTTCAGTTCTTACTTTGGGAACATAATGGATGCCGTTTTCTCGGTAGTAGGCGTGGCTTTCTTTTTCGGATATGAGTGTAGTCTCAATTTTCTCGGCGCCCTTGCCGATAGCGAGGATGGCCAGCGGTGTGTACGGCAGGCTCAGCGTGTGGCATATAATTTCGGCGTTGAAAGCGCAGATGCAGATGCCGTTCAGACCCATTTCGGTGGCTTTCAGCAACATGCTTTGTATGGAAATGCCCAGGTCGATATGCACATATTTTGATTCGGGAACGGTGCTGCAAATGACAATAAAAGCTTCAGGTTCGCAACCTTTTACCGGCAGCTTCAAGTCGGGCAAAGAGGCTCCGAGTTTTATGTTTCCGAGAATGCAGTCGGCTTGTTCCCCTTTTGTCACTATGCGAAAACGCAGGACCTGCTGGTTGCGTGCCGACGGGATTTTTGTATTCACGCCTACTATGCGTTCAAGCATGGAGCGCTGAACGACGAAACTTTTGTCGTAACCGCGATAACTTCTGTTCTTGGCAAGCAGCGTGTCGAATGAGACTGTTTTCTTTTTTGCGTTGTTTCGGGCGTTTTTGAAATCGTCGTATCTTTTTTCCAAATAATTGTCGGCCATGGTTTTCTTTGTTTTTGCAAAAATATAGAATTAATCGCATAAATCATTGCGTTTTGCGCTTACGGAAATAGACTGCCTGTGTGTTTCGAAAAAAAATATTGTTAATCTTTTGACTTTTAGTGAAAAAATCAGTCTAAATTTCGTATTTTTGTAAAAATATATCGCAAAATGAGAACATATACGACAGCAAAGGATTTGGGAAATCTTGAACAGGCGGTTCAAGAGGCCTTGTCTATAAAGAGAAATCGTTTCGCTTTCAAGCATCTCGGTGAGAACAAGACCTGTCTGATGGTTTTTTTCAACAATAGTCTCCGTACCCGCTTGAGTACGCAAAAGGCAGCCATGAACCTTGGCATGAACACTATTGTGCTTGATGTGAATCAAGGCGCATGGAAACTTGAAACGGAACGTGGCGTGATTATGGACGGCGACAAATCAGAGCATTTGCTTGAGGCTATCCCCGTGATGGGACAGTTCTGCGATATTATTGGCGTTCGCTCGTTCGCACGCTTCGAGAGCAAGAAATTCGACTACGAAGAAACAATCCTTAATCAGTTTATAAAATATTCCGGTCGTCCGGTGTTCAGCATGGAGTCGGCTACGGTGCATCCTTTGCAGGCATTCGCCGATTTGATTACTATTGAGGAGTATAAGAAAACCAAGCGACCGAAGGTGGTGATGACATGGGCGCCGCATCCCAAAGCATTGCCGCAGGCGGTTCCCAATTCATTCGCCGATTTCATGAACGAGGCGGATGTGGATTTTGTCATCGCACAGCCTAAAGGTTATGAACTGGATGAAAAATTTGTGCGTAATGCCAAAGTTACTTACAATCAGGACGAGGCATTGGAAGGCGCTGATTTCGTGTACGCCAAAAACTGGTCGGCATACAAGGACCCGAACTACGGGCAGATTCTGAGCAAGGATATGTCGTGGACGGTAGATACGAAAAAAATGGCATTGACAAACAATGCATACTTTATGCATTGCCTGCCGGTGCGTCGAAATATGATTGTAACTGACGATGTGATAGAAAGTGCTCAGTCGTTGGTTATACCCGAAGCCGGGAACAGAGAAATTTCAGCACAAGTAGTAATCAAAAGAATGTTGGAAAGCCTATGAAAAAGATAATTATACTCCTTTTTGCATGTGTTTTCTCGTTGGGTGTGTCTGCTGCCACTCTCGATAACGACTATATCAGTGTCGAAGAATCGGTGTTGACATTCACCACTAGCAAGCAGATCAGACAAATGTCTGTATATACCTTGCTGGGCGGTAAAGTGCTCGAACAGCGCAGCGACAGCAATGAGATTGTGATATCAGATCTTCCGAATGGTTTTTATCTGTTGAAAGTCTTTACCGACAAAGGCATTTTGACATATAAATTCATGAAAAACTAGGCTTAATCCCGATACAGTCATGAAGAAAAAACTCACGCTGATAAAAGTCGGCGGACAGATTGTGGAAGAGCCCGAAACCCTGAAAGCACTGCTTGCAGATTTCTCTAAAATTGAAGGCTGCAAGGTGTTGGTGCATGGCGGGGGACGAGCTGCTACGCGCATTGCTTCACAATTGGGCATTGAAAGCAAAATGGTCAACGGTCGCCGTGTGACGGATGCGCCAATGCTTGATGTTGTAACCATGGTGTATGGCGGTCTGGTGAATAAAAAAATTGTTGCCGGACTTCAGTCATTGGGCGTAAATGCGTTGGGGCTGACTGGTGCCGACATGAACTATATGCGCAGCGACAAGCGCCCCGTGAAAGAAGTGGATTATGGTTTTGTTGGCGATGTGAAAAAAGTGAATTCCGACCTTTTGGCCGACCTTATATCAAAAGGCATTGTGCCAGTATTAGCGCCGCTTACTCATGACGGGAAAGGCAATATGCTCAATACCAATGCCGACACTATCGCTGGCGAAGCAGCCAAGGCTTTGGCAATGCATTTCGATGTCACGCTGATGTTTTGTTTTGAGAAAAAAGGCGTGTTGCGTGATGCCAACGATGAGGAGAGTGTCATTCCGCTTATCACTAAAGCAGATTTCGAGAAATATGTTGCCGACGGCACGGTGCAGGGCGGCATGATACCAAAATTGGAAAACGCCTTCGACGCCTTACAGTCTGGAGTGAAAGAGGTAATCATCACTCGTTCTGACGAAATTGGCAAAAATTCTGGCACCACAATTGTCGGTTGATAGAAGAATGAACGGCATTCCGTAGGAATGCACCTATTTGCGCGCTATGAAATACGAATCTTCTATATCTTTGCTTCGGTCGTTAATCGCCATCCCTTCGTTCAGTCGCGAAGAAAAGGATGCGGCCGACTTTTTTCAGCAGCACATCGAGGCTATGGGTGTAAAAACCTGTCGCAAAGGAAATAATATCTGGGCGTATGCCGGCGATATCGACAAACAGAAAAAGACGGTGCTTCTCAATTCGCATATCGATACGGTGAAACCCGTTTCCTCCTGGACTCGTGACCCTTTCACTCCTCAGATAGAGAGCGGACGTTTGTACGGACTTGGCAGCAACGATGCCGGCGCTTCGCTGGTGAGCCTGCTGCAGACTTTTATGATACTGAAAGAAAAAGAGCAGCCATATAACCTGATATTCTCATGCTCGGCAGAAGAGGAGGTGAGCGGAAAAAACGGTTGCTCTGCAATGATGGAAGAATTGCCAAAAATAGACTTAGCCGTAGTGGGCGAACCTACTGGTATGCAGCTGGCTGTGGCTGAGAAAGGTCTGCTGGTGCTCGATTGCACTGCTCATGGCGTATCAGGACATGCTGCTCGCAATGAGGGCGACAATGCTATCTATCATGCGCTGAAAGATATGGAATGGTTCAGAACATACCAATTCTCCAAGGTGTCGGAGCTGACTGGACCTGTAAAAATGAGCGTGACGATAGTGAATGCCGGTACATTGCACAATGTGGTGCCCGACAAATGCACATTTACCGTTGATGTGCGTGTGAACGAATGCTATACGAATATGCAGGTGCTTGACGAAATACGCAAGCATGTTTCGTGCGATATAACACCTCGCTCCACCGACAAGAACTCTTCGTCCATTCCGCTCGACCATCCGTTTGTCAAATGCGGACAGGCTTTGGGCTTGACGTGTTTCGGGTCGCCTACTTCGTCTGACCAGATGCGTATTCCATATACGAGTATAAAGGTAGGACCGGGACAATCGTCGCGTTCGCATAGCGCTGATGAATACATCGAACTCGATGAGATAGCGCAAGGCATCGAAACTTATGTTCGGTTGCTCGACGGCTTGGTGTTCTAAAAAGGCTTGTCGCTCTTAGGACTACCGATTGCCTTTCGCTCTGTTGTGCGTTTTGCAGAGCATTTGGCAGTTTTCTATAGATGTCGCGCCGCCGTTGCTCCATGCTGTCACATGGTCGGCATCCATGTCCTTCTGGTCCCATATTTTCGCGTGGTTGGCATCGTGACCGATTGCACAAAGAGGGCAGTTGGAAACACCGTCTGCTCTTGCGGCAAGAGTTTGCTGCTTGTAAACGGCTCTTTTGGTTGCCTCGTCGAAAATGCGAATGTCAAGCAGTTTTTTGTCGGTGCATCCGCCCAGCACATACTCGAAAATGCCTTTGCGGTTTTTCACGTAAGGGTCGGCGTAGAGTTCTTGCACTTTGGCGGAAACCTCTTGTGGATTATACGATTTTGAATGATGTTCTTCGTACAGTCGTCCCCATTCCAATCCGCGCATTTCGTTCTCTACATCAGTAAACACCGATGAAATCCAGTCAATAACAGATGTGAAATAAGTCTTCAGCTCGTTGATGTTCTCGTCGTAGCGGTGCTGGCTCATGTATCTCTCTATTTCCTTGTCGTCGTTTTCATAGTCCTTGCTGACCCATTTGAGTGCGGTGTGCAGGAAATCTTGTCGGTTTACGTTGCCAGAAATGTAGGCGCTCCATTTCTGCACGTTGGCGTTCTGCGAATTGGAAAATTCCTCCTTTGCCTTTGTTATGAATGGTCCTGAAAATATAGCGTTGTGCTGTTCCTGCTTGTTGAGTGGCACGCCTACAATATTGATGGTCTTGAACCACTCCTTTATTTCGTTTTCATCTCCTTCGCATTCATAAACAAGCAGTTGTGTGTTAAAAATCAAATCTTTTAGGTTTGATGCAAGCCCTGAGAAATATTGTTCAATGTTGTTGGTGTCTTTGATTGCGAATTTTCCTGTCACGAAACGTCCGATAGAGGTGATGCGCTGCTGTCCGTCGAGCACCTCGAGTTTATCGTCGCTTACCTTGTTGAAGTAAATCAGTCCGAGCGGATAACCTTTGAGCATGGATTCGATGACAGCTACATCTTTTTTGCCGTCGGCGTAGATGTAGTTGCGCTGGTATTCTGGCTGGATGGTCAGTTTGCCCGACAATCCGAACAGTCCTTTGCCTTCCAGTTGGTTATATACGAATCCGTTGCAGATTTCCTTTACTGTATATGTTTTCAGTGTTGTTTTCATAGTATTAAGACTTTATTGTTTTTTACGGATGAGAATCTTGGCAAAACAACTTATTAATTTGTTATTTTCATCTCTATAACAAAGTTTGCCACGTCTAAAACCTTTATCTTCCTTGAATAAACGAATACAATCTTCTTTAGAGAGATTTGAACTAACTCCATAAGAAACACCTAAATCACCTCCATTTGCAATACCCATAATTTCAAATTGTTCAGGGCAATACTTGTCCAGAAAAGAAATAGGAACGCCCATTATTCCCGTATAATCAGACGGAATAGAATCCGTAAATGGTATTTCTATTGCATTAAAGTTTTCATATTGATAGTATCGTTTCCCTTTTAATTCCTTATGTTTACTAAATTTAATATTGTCTTCCATTGTCATCAACGATAAAAATTGATGCCGACGACCATGCTCAAGATTCGTAAACCAATATGTATTTCCCATTTTCTGAATGCCACCGTCTGGTCTTAAATACTCTTTTGCTCCACTAACGGTCCCTAACCATATTTTATTCTCCATAATCATTGGAAATATCTCTTTATATGCAATAGCATTCATATTTCCTAAAATAAGAAATTTCTTTTTGTTTTCAATGATCCACATTAAAAAATCTGTAAATAGAGAAAATGGAGGATTCGTGACAACTATATCGGCCTCATTGCGTAATTTTCGTACTTCTTCGCTACGAAAATCGCCATCGCCTTCGAGGTAATCCCATTGCAGGTCGTTGATGTCGATACGTCCATTCTGGTTGGTATCGTGGTCCAATACAAAAATCTTGCCGTTGGTGCGGCTTTTGTCGGCGTCGTAGTTGGGATTTTCGGTCTCAAAAAGTGTGGGTTGCCACGACTTTATCTTTTTGCTTTCGGCGGCATAGCTGGTCGAAATCAACTTCTTGAGGCCGAAATTCTCAAAGTTTTGCGCAAAAAATTTGGTGAAGTTGCTCCACTCCGGGTCGTCGCACGGAAGCAAAATAGTCCTATCTCGGAATACGTCTGGATTGTATTCCAAATATGCATTCATTTCGATTTGAATATCGGAGTACTGCGTGTAAAACTCGTCGTTCTTGGCAGTTTTCGCCTTTGCCAAATTCTTGTTTGCCATGGGGATTGATCGTATTTGTGCAACGCTATCAATCCACGGGAACGGACAAAAAAAGAAGGGCGGAGGTTCTTATCCGTTCGACAGGTGTCTCGCAAACCCCCACGCCAAATAAGTACACTCACGCCCTATGAGCGCGAGCATTAGTACATTATTCTTGACGTGGGTATCTATGCGACACCTCATGCATTATTTCTGTGGTTCAATGTTTGTTTGCGAGACTTCGTCGAACGCGAAATAATAGCTAATGCTTTGTTAATATGTATGTTAATTCAAATTTTCTGTTTCTATATAATTATATTTATATTTGTGCAAATTTATAAAAAAAACTGGTTCTGTAGTATAATAATTGTTTGCTATGGTTCTTCCGATTTCCACAAAACCGTATCTTGCCTATTTATATTATAATCGAAATCGAAATCGATGAACTCCCAGAATTTGTTTCCGTCTTTGTCAACGAAAGGAACAATACGCATGGCATAGTATCTTACGTCAAAATATGTGTCGGCAGAGACCCAATAGCCTCCGCCACGACGAATTAGAAGCAATGCATTAGCACCTCCATCACGAATCTGTCTTGGATTCTCCACTATGCTTTCGAACAATTCCATTTCAATCCAATTTCGCTCATATCCCATGCGGACAAGTTCGTTTCCAATGGCACCGTTTATGAGGCTTGAAATATATGTTTTCTTTGCCAATACAGTCTTGATATCCAATCCTTGTAATGTAAGGAACTCACTTGGCAACCAGGAAAGATCTATGTATCCCTGAGGGATTACTTCTTCCATATAGTGATTCTGTTATTAGATTGTCTTTCTCTACTTTGCGCCGTATGAACATTCCAGCATGCCTTTCCCCCATCATCTATAGTTTCAAACATCTGCAACGCTACTATTTCGTAAATATGTTTATTATGCTTGGAACATCCATCGGTAACCAATAGAATAGAATCATCGGATCCTGTCCATATTTGGTTAAAATTGTTTATGACATTTTTAACATAAAGGTCTAATTCACGATATGAGTGAAATTTTTTCTCCTCGGTATGCTCTTTCTTTATGTGCTGATAAAACAACTCTGTTGTAATAATTGGTCCTGGTTTTGCTTTAAAAGAGAGCAACTTGCTTTCATTCATTATTTTTGCTATTTCGGGAGTAATTTCACCTACTTTTCTAAATCCATTTGGAAGCCCTTCAATACGTGGCTCTTTTTCATTTTCATTTTTTTTCGCCGAATTGCGGGCGAGAAGAGCAAGTATTCCTATTGCAGCCAACCCCCACAATAATTGTTTTTCTTGTTTGTTCATAACTATGTTTTTTGAATAAATGTTACTAATCGTTCAGAAACTGAACTCTCATTTTGTCAATATATCTTTAATTATTTTTTGTGTTAACCTTGTTCATTAAATTCACACAAATATATGTTCCTCAAAGTTCATTTCCAAACAAAAAAGGGAGCATTCGCTCCCTTTTTTGACATTTGATCGTATTTATTCAGAAAACTTATTTTTCTATTTCTTTGTTCTTGTTCAGTTTTTTGAATATATCGAATGAGATAGGCACAGCCACGAACAAGGTTGAGTAAGTACCTGCTATTACACCGCAGAGCAATGCGAATACGAAACCGCGGATTACTTCGCCACCGAAGAAGAAGATAATCAGCAATACGAGAGCCGTAGTGATAGAAGTGTTGAATGTACGGTTCAAAGTAAGGTTGATAGCTTCGTTGGTTACTTGTGCACGGTCGCGTTTCGGGTACAAACCGATGATTTCGCGTACACGGTCGAACACAACCACAGTATCGTTGATAGAGTAACCGATGATGGTGAGCACAGCGGCGATGAACTGCTGGTCAACTTCCAACGAGAACGGCACGATGCTGTAGAGCAACGAGTAGATACCGAGAATAATCATAGTGTCGTGTATCAATGAGCATATAGCTCCAATACTGAATGAAATGTTGCGGAAACGCCACAAGATGTATAATCCGATCATGAGCAGCGAGAACAAGACCGACCAGATAGCGGAAATCTTGATGTCGTTTGCAATGGTAGCGCCCACTTTCTGCGAAGTCTGGATACCAAACGACGACTCTTTGTCAACCGACAACTGTGCTGCGCCGTTATCTATTATGAATCCTTTGCAGAACATTTCTTTTGTAATGTCGTGTTTGTAGAAACCTTTCAGGCTTTCGTACAACAGACTTTCTATCTCGTCCGAAAGATTTTCGGAGTTATCGTCAATCTTGTAGTTGGTAGAAATACGGATTTGGTTTTCAGCACCAATGGTAGTTACCATCATGTTTTCTCCAAATCCTGCATACAAAGCTTTTTGAACATCTTCAGTGCTTACCTTTTCCTCGAAGCGTACGATATAGTTGCGTCCGCCAGAGAAATCAATGCCAAGGCTCATTCCTCTTGTGCACAACGAAACGATAATGACAACCATCAGAATTCCAGAAAGAATATAGAATTTCTTGCGTGCGCCGATAAAGTCGAAATGCACATTCTGGAACCAGTTTTTCGTAATGTTGCTGATGAAGAAAGTATTATCGAGTTTTCCTTTTTCAGAGAGCCAGCCCAAAATCAGTCGGGTTACGAATACCGCTGTGAACACAGAGGTAAGGATACCTATAATCAATGTAGTGGCAAAGCCGCGGATAGGTCCTGTACCGAAGTATGCAAGGATGATACCAGTCAGCAATGTAGTGATGTTAGAGTCGAGGATGGCCGAAAGAGCCGAGCTGAAACCTTCAGAAACTGCCTTGCGGACATTCAGTCCTGCACGCAGATTTTCGCGAATACGTTCATAGATAAGTACGTTTGAGTCAACAGCCATACCCATGGTGAGCACAATACCGGCGATACCAGGCAATGTCAGTGTGGCGCGCCATGCTACCAATATTCCTACAAGGAAGAACAAGTTGGTGAGCAAAGCGAAGTCTGCAACCAAACCAGGAACTAGACCGTAGTAGAATATCATGTAGAGCAATACGACGCAGAATGCGATGATGAACGAAATCAGACCGCTGTTGATAGCTTCCTGTCCAAGTGACGGACCTACAATGTCTTCTTGTACAATGTGCATTGGCGCAGGCATTGTACCCGATTTCAATACGTTAGCCAAGTCTTTAGCTTCTTCTGGGGTAAAGTTTCCTGTGATAGACGAGCGTCCGCCAGTAATTTCACCGTTTACGCGCGGGAATGAATATACATATCCGTCCAATACGATAGCAATGCTGCGTCCGATGTTTTCTTTGGTCAAGCGGGCCCAAGTTTTAGAGCCTTCTACATCCATTGTCATTGAAACTTCGTAGTTGGATGCCGAGTATTGGCTGTTGTCGCTTTTTGCGTCAGTTATGACGCTTCCGTCGAGCGGCGCTTTGCCGTCGCGGTTGGTTATCTTGATAGCAACCAATTCGAAATACAATCCTTTTTCGTCAAATGCTTTCACGCTCCATTTCGGACTCAGGTTGCGAGGCAGAATTTCTTTCACCTGTTTCATTGCCAGCATGGCATTGATTTTTGAGGTGTCGCGTGCCAAAGCGTATCCCATTACAGGACCAGCGCCGTATTGCGAAGGGATGAGCAGCGAGAACAACGGATTCTCTTTTTCCCATTTAGCACGCTCTTCATCTGCGTTGGCCAAAGAGTCTTTTGCTGTTGCAGATTGTGCGTTGAGGTCGCTCAACAAGTCGTTCTTGATGTCTTCAGAAATGCTGTCTTTGACTACTTCGGCAGTAGCAGTAGAATCGACTGCAACTTCTTCGCTGTCGGTATTCTGCAAGTTGCGGATGATGTTGTTTGCAGCTGTCAGGCTTGAAGCGATTTCAGAGAATTCGAAAGTTTCAAAGAATTCGAGGTTAGCAGTTCCTTGCAACAGTTTGCGGACACGCTCTTGCTCTTTGATGCCAGGGAGTTCAACCAGAATGCGTCCCATGTCGAGGCGCTGTATGTTAGGTTGTACCACACCAAAGCGGTCGATACGCTGACGGAGCACATTGAAAGAGTTGTCCATAGCGCTGTTTACTTCGTCGCGCAATACATTCATCACCTCGTTGTTCGAAGCGCTGGTCGGGATGCGTTCTTTCAGCTCGTATGTGCTGAAGATAGCTGCCAGTTGAGCGTTAGGGTCCAATTCTTTGTAAGCTTCTTCGAAAAGCGTCAAGAAATCCTTCTGTGTGTTTTGCTCTTGCTGACGCACTTTGGCCATTTCGATGGCTTTGTTGAAGTTTGCGTCGGTGTTGTTATTAGACAACGCTTTCAGCACATCAGGGATAGAGATTTCGAGAATGACATTCATACCGCCCTTCAGGTCAAGTCCGAGTGCGATTTCGCGTTCCTGACATTCTTTGTAGGTGTTTCCAAGCCAAATCTTTTCCGTTGCAATGGAATCGAGGTACTGGTTGTACACCTCTGTGTTCACTACGTTGTTTGCATCAGTGGCCAGTTTTTCCGCTTTGTTCATCTGATAGCGTGTAGCGAAGCTAAACGACAGATAGTAAACGCAGATAAGCGCCAACATAATTGCAAAAAACTTTACAAATCCTTTGTTTTGCATTTTTGTTAGAGATTTTAATTATTTAATTTTTGTATTTTTTCGCAAATAACACGCAAAGATAGTGTTTCGTTGCCAAATTCGCAAAAATGGAGTGAGTTTTTGCGCAATCTTTCAGAAAATAGAGGCAGAAGTCGCCGCTGTTCTCTATAAAATGAATCTTCAGATTATTTCGACGGTTCTTGTCAGGTCGTCATTTTTACGGATGCGGATGGTGCGGCAGTTGTCGGGCAGGAGCGGCGCAACGATATCCGGCCATTCCACAAAGCAGAAGCTGCCGCTGTAGAAATATTCTTCGCAGCCGAAATTTTGCGCTTCCTCGGCGCTGTTTACGCGATAGAAGTCGAAATGAAAAATGGTGTTTCCTCCACGGGTTTCGTATTCGTTCACGATGGAGAATGTCGGGCTGTTTACCACTTCTTCTGTACCTAGCGCTTTGCAAAGGGCTTTGATGAAGGTGGTTTTCCCGGCTCCCATTTCGCCGTCGAACAGGTAAACTTTGATGTCTGACTGCAGCATTTCTGCTACGACCTTCTCGGCAATTCTATCTATTTCGTCAAGGGAGAATTTCATTTTTCAATGCTTTTTGTTTATTTTCTTCGTTTCGGTCGCAGTGTCACCAGTGGTATCATCATCTCTTCCATTGATATGCCGCCGTGCTGGAATGTGTCTTTATAGTAGTTCGCAAACTGATTGTAGTTGTTGGGATACACCAGATAATCGTGGTTCGTGGCAAAAATGTATGTCGATGTAAGATTAGGTGCGTTAAGCCCGATTTTGCTCGGTTGTGTGATTTCGAACACTTCCTTGGGGTTGTACGAGAGCATTCGTCCCACTTTGTATCGCAGGTTTACATTGGTCGAAACCTTGTCGCCAATGACTTTCACCGGATTTTCGGCACTTACGGTTCCGTGGTCGGTAGTGATGACAACCGTCACTTCTTTCTGTGCCAATATTTTGAGCATTTCGTATAGGCTTGAATGCTGAAACCACGATAAGGTGAGCGAACGATAGGCTGCTTCGGTGCCGGCGAGTTCCTTTATCATTTTCGACTCGGTGCGCATGTGCGAAAGCATGTCAACGAAATTGTACACGATGACATTCAGCTGGTATGCGTCGAGTTGCGCTGCTTGCGCAACGAGTTTCTCTCCGTATTGCGCCTCGTTCACTTTGTGATACGAAATGGTGTATTTTTTGCGGAAACGGTCAATCTGTGTTTGCAGCAGTTCTTTCTCAAACTGATTCTTTGCGTCTTCGCCTTCTTCGTCCACCCAATATTGCGGGAACATCTTTTTCAGCTGCAATGGGAGCAATCCTGAAAACATGGCGTTGCGGGCGTATTGCGTAGCGGTAGGCAGAATGCTGGAATAAATATCTTCGTCGTCGAAAACATACAGATTGCTGAGCATTTTCTTGATCATCTTCCATTGGTCGAGGCGAAAATTGTCGATGACGATGTAGAATACCTTTTCGCCGGCGTCGAGCAGGGGGAAAATCTTTTTCTTGAAAATGTCGGTACTTAGGATAGGACGGTTTTCGCTGTCTTCGATCCATGAGATGTAATTCTGTCTGATGAATTTTGAGAAGCCGCGGTTGGCGTCGTTCTTTTGCATCTTCAGCATCTCGTTCATATCATTCTCGGTGGCTGTGAGCTCCAGTTCCCAATAGACGATTTTTCTATACACTTCTCTCCAGTCGTCAAAAGTGCGGGCGTCGTTTATGAGCATGCCGATCTCGTTGAACTCTGTACGATAGTTGTTGGTGGTTTGTTCTTGTACGATGTTATGCTTGTGTACATTTTTCTTTATCGTCAGCAGTATCTGGTTCGGATTCACCGGTTTAATCAAGTAGTCGGCTATTTGGCTGCCGATGGCCATGTCCATGATGTTTTCCTCTTCGCTTTTGGTTATCATCACGACAGGAATGGACGAATTGATGAATTTTATCTTTTCCAGCGTTTCGAGACCGCTCAATCCGGGCATGTTTTCGTCCAGGAAAATAATGTCGAAGTTCTCGGTTTTGCACAGTTCTATGGCGTCTTGGCCATTGTTGATGAGTTTCACTTCGTATCCTTTTCCCTTGAGGAACATTACATGGGCTTGCAGCAAGTCCACTTCATCGTCCACCCAGAGTATTTTTCCTAAATTGTCCATGCTTTCAGTTTTTTTATTATTTCAATATCTTTTTCACTGTCAGAAATTCTACATAAGCTGAAATGTTTCGTGAGCGTTTCAACTCTTCCAGGTTATCTTCTGATATGATAATGGTACGATATTGCACGCCATTCATCGGCGCAAAAAGTGTGTCGCGTTTTTTCACAATGTTGAAGAAGTAGGTTCTTGCCGATACAAGGTCGGGGAATAGGCTTACGGCGACGATTTTTGCAGTCGGAGTTTCCTGTAATTCCGTTTGCAGATTCATGATGGCGTAATTCTCCGTATTGTGCTTGTCGATATTGTTCTTTATGGCAGTGGCGTTAAAGTCGCCCTTGATTACATACAGTGCGAAATAATATTTTGCTTGCGGGTCTAGCGTGTAAAGCCCTTTGTAGCGTGGCAGCTCTTTTTTCTCCAGAGGAATGTCGCGTGTGGCGATGGCGGCAGGAACCTTGGTTTGTGTGGCACTCTGCTGTTCGACATTTGCTTTGGCGGTATCTTCTTTCGTTGCGTTTTTGCTTTCTTCTGCCGACTTTTCAACAGCTGTTACTGCTGGTTCTGCTGTTGTAGCCTTTTCGGCGGGTTTAGGCTCGGCTTTTTGCTCTGCTGCAGTTTGAACCGTAGCAGTTTCAGCTTTCTGTTCTTCTGATGTTTGTGGTTGTGGCGCAGGTGTCACCTCTGTCTTTTCTGTCTCTTTTGTTGGAACGGTCGAAGGTTTAGGGACGGATATTTTCTTGTCGGCTTTTTTGTCAAATGCCAAATATTCTTCAATAGAGAACGGATAGAACATCAGTTTGTAGTTCGATTCGGAAATGACGAAATAGGTAAGCTGCTCGGCGGCAAGTTTTTTGGCAAAGTATTTGTCATTCACCAGTCCGTTCAGATACCAGAGCGCTTCCGTTTCGTTTTCGAAGTTCTTGACAGTCATCAGTTCGTGTTCTTTGTCGTAGTTCCTTTTCTCGAGGTCGTAGTCCTTTATAAGGAATTTCGAGAAATTGTAGGCAGCAATGTCAAACTGCCATTTGTTTCCGTTGGATGTTTCGTTAGGAATGACAATGACAAAGAGGTGTTTCTCGTCGGGATTGTAGGTGAATTGCTTTTCTTTCGTTTCCTGTGCCTCTTCGCTCAGTTCTTCCTCACGCAGTGCGCGCAAGTCTCCCTGGCTTTTCCCTTTCTGCGATTCGCGGCCTTGCGCCATCATGGCCAAAAGCTCTTTCGACATCGAAGCCACGTCGCTTTCGGGGTACTCGTCGAGAATCTGTTGCAACGAACTGGTAAAATCTTCTTGTGAAGTGGAGCGCGCTTCGCTCAGCGATTTCAAGAACATCAGTTTCGGCATGAGTTTGGAAGCGGGGTAGTTCTTTTCCATGTAATCATAGGTTTCGAACACCTTTTCGTAATCGCTTTCCATGTATGCGAAATAGGCTTGTTCATACATGGAGTCTTGTGTGCGCGCCATATGTATCATGCGTTGTTCGTAGTCGGGCTGCGAGAGAATTTTGGCATATCTGCTTTCTGGAAATTCTGTTATCAGTTTCTGCCGGTAGGCGAGTGCGTTGGGCTCGTCTTCCTGTTTCTTGCTTGTCTGATACAGAAAGAAATATGCTTCAGGAAGTTTGTCGTAGTCGGGGAAACGGCGTGCGAGTTCGTCGAAAGTCTCGATGGCTTTCGGTATGTTGTCGAGGTTTTCGCCGTAAATGAATCCGGCGTTGTATAGACTCTCCTTTATTTGCTTGTCTGACTCATCAAACTGTTCAGGTGTTTTGTAGAGTTGTCTCAAATAGAATTCTGGCATCTTGTTGTTGATGCTGTCTTTGGCTTCTTCTGCGTCCTCCTCATCTTCCTCGTCTTCTTCGTTGTCGGCAAAAAAGTCGTAGGCCATTGTTGATTTCACTTGTCGTCGCCAGTTGTCTTCCAGTCGTCGAGTGCCCCATTTCTTTTGGAAATCGGTTTTGCCCGCTGCGATGAGTTGTACATTATAGAAATAGAAAGCGTTGTTCCCTCCGCCCATCTGCATGGCAATGTTTGAGGTGGCCGAGAAAGATGACGCATTGCCTGCTCCGAAAGAGCTTTCGGCAAGTCTTCGGGCTTCTTCTTCAGCTTCTTTAGCAGCTTTCTCTTCTGCAATCACTTGTTCTATCAGTTTTTTTATCTGTTCCAGTTGCTCTTTCTCTGGCAGTTTAGAGAGTGTTTGTACGCTGTCTTGCAGCTCCACTTCCGACAGATTGCGTATCAGGTCGTTCAGCGTTTCCGAACGCTCGCTCACTCTTCTGAAGTCAGCGCTTTGTGCGTTCATTATCATCACCGCTTCGCTGTAATAGGGTTCTGCTGTGCGGTATTCCTCCTTTTGGTAATAAAGGTCGGCCAGTATAATGAGCGCTGTAGCTTTCTCGTATCCGCCGCGTGTGCTTTTTTCCACAGCTTTCTTATAGTTGTCGATAGCTTGTGTGGTGTCGGCGTCGGCGAGGTATATATTTCCGATGGCGGTATATATTTGGTCGAGATAGTCACTGTTTCGTGATGCTTTCGTCATTTTTCGCAAAATGCGCAGCATTTCTTCTTTGTTGCCGCCTACATAACTTTCTGTCAGGTGTATCTGCGCGTTGAACTGCATGTCGAACGAGTCGCTCGATTTCAGCACTTCTTTATAAAGAGCGTATGCTTTTTCGTTGTCGCCCGTCTCTTGATACAGTTGTGCCAGAATGTATTTGAATCTGGTGCGCTGTTTTTTGTTTTTTTCGTTTTCAATGGCTACCTGCAGGTGTGATATGGCGTCTTTGTGTCTTTTTTCTTTCAGCAGCAGGTCGGCGTTCACGGCAGCGCAGTAGCCTTCCTGTTTGTAAGGCATCGTTTCGGGGTCAATTTTGTTTAGCACATTCTCGGCTTCGTAAAGCCAACCCATCTCGGCATAGCTGCGTGCCATCCAAAGTTTTGCTTCGGCTACGGCATCTGCATTCTCGTCAAAATGTTTGATTATGTATGAGAAAGTGGCGACAGCAGCCAGAAAGTCGGTAGAATGAAATTGCGCTTTGCCTAGCAGCATCCATGCTTTATACATGGCGGGATTGAATTCCTCTTGCGTCAGCCATTCTTTGTATTTTTCGTTGTTGCGCGCTTTTTGTGCATTCTTTTTCGGTCGTTTTCTGATAGAGCGTTTCTTGATGGCTGTTTGTGTCTTTTTGATGGCGCGTTCCATATCGCCTGATGCGACTGAGGCATTGTCGTGATTGCTGATGGGGTACATGTTCAGCACTTCCGAGTAGTCGTCCACATTATTCTGGCGGATGCGTTCCAGCCCTTGCTTGTAGCTTTCGTTGGCGTTGAAGTATATGTTGTAGTTCACATTCAGCGCTTGGTAGTTGCGCGAAAGCCATGTGTTTTTCTTTGTCGAGCATCCTATGAACGTCAGCGTCAGGCCTAAGAAAAGGGCGATATATGAATATTTATTTCTCAAAACAACTAAAAATTTCGGTGAATAAATTGCCGCTTTGAAGCGACAGTTTTCAAAATGACAAAATTACAATTTTTTTGTGCAATAAAAAAACGATAAATTTGCAATATTATTGCTTGATAGATTGTTGTTGAAAGAAAAAACACGAATTATGCTTTATGTTTCTTTGGTATCAATAGTGGCGTTGTCGTTGTTGGGTGCATTTGCTTATTATTTGAAAAAGTCTGGGCGTGAACCCGAACAGAAATCGCCTTCGCGTCCGGTGGACAGCGAGTGCTGTGGCGCCCATGCCGTATGCGAAAAAGACCGTCTTCTCACCATGCAGCAAGAGGTGGTGTATTTTGATGACGAAGAATTGGACGTTTTGGCTGGGAAAAACTCAGAAGATTACACCTCAGAAGAACTGAAAATGATAGAAGATGTGTTTTATACACTTCGTGAGAGTGATGTGGCTGGGTGGCTTTGCAGTTTGCAGTTGCGCAATATCAAATTGCCCCAGTATTTGAAAGACGAGGCTTTGCTTATTGTTTCAGAAAGAAGGAGAAGTTAGTAGTTAGGAGTGAGGGGTGTTGCCCTTTCAGGGCGCGGGGATGTGATATGAGTGTACCCCAAAGCGCCATTTCATTTTGCTTTGAGTTTGTGTGTGTTGGGCTTTCAGCCCGATAGTGTTATTCGGAAGCAGCGCCTCGAAAAGGAGTTAGGAGTGAGCGCCTCGAAGAGGCAAAAGTAAAGGAGCGCATGGCAAGCGAAGCGACGCCATGCAATATGTAAGGATCGATAACAATAACGCCCTGAAAGGGCAAAAGAAATAAAATTATGGCTCAATCGTTATGTAAAGTGTATTTGCATGTGGTTTTCCATGTGAAATGCACATCTCCAGTGATATTAGACAAAGATTTGGAACGGGTTTTTGCATATATTTCGCAGATGGTCAAGGTGACAGGATGTCAAGTATGTTGTACAGGTGGAGTAAATAATCATGTGCATGTGTTGTGCCAACTTTCCCGTATAGAAACGATTTCGCATTTGGTGGAGGAGATGAAACGTAATAGCAGCAGATGGATAAAAACTATATCTCCGTATTACAAGAACTTTTCATGGCAAGGTGGATATGGTGCGTTTTCGGTAAGTCAGTCAGTTGTAGAGACGACAAAAAAGTATATTGCCAATCAGAAAGAGCATCATAAGAAAGTCCGTTTTGAGGATGAGTATGTTAGTTTTCTGAAATCGTATGGTATTGAATACGACGAGAAGTATGTGTTCTCGGATTGAAGTGTTGCCCTTTCAGGGCGCTGAGATGTGATATGAGTGCACCCCAAAGCGTCATTTCATTTGCTTTGGGTTTGTATGTTTGGGCTTTCAGCCCGCAGGTTAAATCGTGAGATGTCCCCAATATGCGAAATGTCAGTATGTCATGCTTTATGTTGTTAATCGGTGTTATGAGTGTTGCCCTTTCAGGGCGCGGGTGCTAGACGAGTGTTATGCCCAAAGCGCCATTTCATTTTGCTTTGAGTTTGTGTGTGTTGGGCTTTCAGCCCGATAGTGTTATTCGGAAGCAGCGCCTCGAAAAGGAGTTAGGAGTGAGCGCCTCGAAGAGGCAGAAGTAATGGAGCGCATGGCAAGCGAAGCGACGCCATGCAATATGTAAGGATCGATAACAATAACGCCCTGAAAGGGCAAAAGAAAATGGGATGTTAATTCAGTTGATATAAACAAAAAAACCACCGCAATGCGGTGGTTTTTTTGTTTATAATTCAGTATGTGAATTATTTGATTTTAGCACCAAGGATGCTGAAAATTTCGTCACCTTTAACGATAACTACATTACCATCGATGATAGCTTTGATAGCTTTTCCTGATTCGATAGAGTCAGCAATTACATCTTCGATGCCAGTAGTAGTTCCGAATGCGTTAACACCAGCTGTCAAAGAGCATCCTACCAATTCTGCCCAATCAGCGTCGATAGCAGGCATTACATCTGCAGTAGGCATAGCAGCTTTGAAGTTGAGGTTTTTAGTAGTTGTAGTAGCTGACCACCATGCTTCAGTTTCGCCTGCAGCAACTTCGTCGCCAATGAATGCGATAGTTACATTGAACCAGAATTCTGCCAATGACTCGTCAGCACCGCATACGCCAATTGTGTAAGCACCGCCTTGTGCACCTTTCATTGCAGAAGCGTTCATGTCAGCACCATAAACATAGTCATCAATTCTTTGTGCGCGGAAATCACCTGATTGCTCATTAGCCAAACCACCGTTCAAGTCCCAAGTGTGGATACCGAAAGTAGGGATAGCTTCGCCAGCGCCAGCATAGTCGCAGAATGCTTTAGCTTGGTCGTCTTTAGCTTCGATAGCAAAAGTGAAGTTTTGGTTAACTGCAGGATATTCTTCTTTCCAAGCGTTTGCGTAAGTGTCATACCAATAAATTGGGTTAGGGTATGAAAGGTCATCCATGATGTTACCATCAACGTTGAGTTTGAAGATTTTTACAGAACCATCCTGGCTTTCCCATTGTGGTTGAGCTTCGCCTTGTTCGCTTTGGCAGTTAGGATCTTTGTCGTATACAGCCATGCTCTTAACAGTTACAGCAGTACCATCTCCCCAGTCTCCGAATGCGATAGTGATAGCACCATTTTCGAAAGCTGCAGAAAGACCTGCGGCATTGATGTCATACCACAAAGTAACTTCAGTTCCGTCTTTTACCAATTCATCAGAAAAATCTGCCAGGATGAGAGATCCACCCAAGCTGTTAGCAGCATTCCAGAAAGCAGCTACACCACTGTCATCAATACGAAGACATTCTGGGTCGCCAGCAAGAACTACTTTAAACCAGTTGTAATCAGCAGTGTAACCATCAAAAGTTACATCACCCCAACGGTGAGCTCCACCGCCTTGCCATTCTGTTCCAAATGCATCAAGGTTTTCAGAAGTGAAAACACCTTCAATTGAGTTTGCAGTTGCGCAAGGTGCAGAAGCTGCAAATGCAGAAGCTAATCCCATAGCCAAACCTGCAACCAATAAAGTTAATTTTTTCATAAAATAAAAAATTTAGTTAATAAATAAGTTAATTAATGATGTCTATTTTGCTCAAACCGCTTTTACGCAAATTTGATTGTAGCAAATGTATGCACTTTTTTTTGTGTGTGCAAATGTTTTGAGCATAAAAAATAAGTTTTTTTGCGTTTTTTTCACTATTCTGCCTAAAATCAATATTTTAGAGATGAAAAAAAAGCAGAATTATTTTGTATTATATGTTTGTAGCAATGTCGGCGTGCAAAAAAAATGGACAACTGATAGCTGTCAATTGTCCATTTTTATTGTAGATTATCATTTAAGATTACATGTTCATGCCGCCGTCCACTTGGAATACCTGGCCCGAGATGTAGGATGACATGTCGGAAGCGAGGAATGTGGCCACATTGGCTATATCCTCGGGCGTACCGCCACGGCGCAGCGGGATGCGTTTGCACCATTCTTCGCGCACTTCTTCAGAGAGTTTTGCCGTCATGTCGGTGATGATGAATCCCGGAGCGATGGCGTTGGCGCGTATGCCGCGCGAGCCTAGCTCTTGTGCGATAGATTTGGCAAGTGCCACCAGTCCGGCTTTCGACGAAGCGTAGTTGCATTGTCCGGCGTTGCCGTGTACACCCACTACCGATGCCATGTTGATGATGTTTCCGCTGCGTTGTTTCATCATGATGGGGGTGCAGGCGTGTATGAAATTGAAGGCTGACTTCAGGTTTACGTTAATAACAGCGTCCCATTGCGCTTCGCTCATGCGCATCATCAGTCCGTCTTTGGTGATGCCGGCGTTGTTTACGAGAATGTCCACGCGGCCGAAGTCTGCTACTATCTGATTTACTACTTCGTGTGTCTCGTCGAAGTTCGCGGCGTTTGATGCGTATCCTTTCACTTTCACGCCCAGCGCGGCAATTTCTTTTTCAGTCGCTTTGGCGTTGTCGTCGATGTTGAGGTCGGTGAATGCGATGTTGGCGCCTTCCGAAGCCATTTTGATGGCGATAGCTTTGCCTATTCCGCGGGCAGCTCCCGTGATGATGGCCACTTTTCCTTCTAATAATTTCATGATATTTTGTTTTTTTTGTTTACGATTTGCAAAAGTACTATTTTTTTTAAGAAAAAGTCAGGTCGTAGGATAAAAAATAAGATATTTTTGCACATTTCGTGTATTTTTGTGTAAAATTTATGTAAAATTTATGTAAAATTTATGTAAAATTTATGTAAAATAATTGTTGTTTTCCGTTTTTAAAGGTTGTATTTTGCGATAAAAAGTCTAACTTTGAAAAATTTTTGAAGAACAATGAATGTTGCAGAATTGATAAACAAGGAAAAGGAGACCGCTTTTTCGTTTGAAATACTTCCGCCGCTGAAGGGGGCAGATTCCTATAAATTGTTTCGTGACATAGAAACGTTGCTGGAGTTTTCTCCTAAATATATAAATGTAACATCTCATCGCAGCGAGGTGGAATATCGGACTTTGCCTAACGGCCTTTTCGAAAAAGTGTCGGTGCGTCATCGTCCGGGGACAGTGGCTATTGCCGCTGCCATTCAGAACAAATACAAGGTGCCGGTGGTGCCCCATGTTATTTGTTCGGGATTCACAAAATCGGAAACGGAGTATGCGCTGATAGATTTGCATTATTTGGGCATCACTAATCTGCTGCTTTTGCGTGGCGACAGGGCTAAGAATGAGAAAAATTTTGCAGCGATGGAAGACGGGCATGCTCATGCCTCGGATTTGCAAGTTCAGGTGAACGACTTCAACAAAGGGCGTTTTATCGACGGATCGGAATTTGAAGCGCCGTCGGTGCCTTTTTCGTATGGCGTAGCCGGTTATCCGGAGAAACACGAGGAGTCGCCCAACACCGATTCAGACATATATTGGCTGAAGGAGAAAGTGAAAGCGGGTGCTGATTATGTGGTGACGCAGATGTTTTTCGACAACGAAAAATATTTTTCTTTTGTGAAACGTTGTCGCGAGGCGGGAATCACAGTGCCTATCATCCCGGGCTTGAAACCAATCACTTCGCAGACGCAGCTTACGGTGCTGCCGCGCGTTTTTCATATCGACTTGCCCGAAGCTTTGGCTACCGAATTGCGCAAGTGCGCGACGAAAGACGAGGCGCGTCAGTTGGGCGTAGAATGGTGTGTGGCGCAGGCGCGCGAACTGAAGTCGGCGGGTGTGCCGAGCATACATTTTTACTCGATGAATGCCGTGAACAGCGTAAAGCAGATAGCGGAAAAAGTGTATTGAAAGGAGAAGAAAAATGCATATACTATTGTTTTTCTTGCTTGGAATGCTTTTCTTTGTCATTCTGTTTGTCCCTGTCTTTTTGCTGGGCGTTTTAGGAAAGATTTTTTCCTTGTTCGGCAAACGGAGCGAAGCGCGGACAAAAAATGACAAGGGTGGCAGCGCATATTCTTCGCGGAAGAAGATTTTTTCCAAGGATGAGGGCGAGTATGTGGATTTTGAGGAGGTTGAGTGAGGAGTGAGGAATTAGGAGTGAGGAGTTTTTTCTGCATCCTTTGTTTCGTTGTCTCCGATTCGAACAGTTAACTTTAAATTTAGAAAAATGAAAAAATCACTGATTGTGTTTTTCGCATGCATATTGTGTGCGTTGGTTTCGTGCAACAAAGACGAAGGCGAAGGCGGCACCGCTTCTGTAAGCGGATATATATATAAGGTAGTCCATGCGAGCGACGATTACTCGCTGTCGGTCGATACGGTGCCTGCCGCAAAGCATGATGTTTTCATTTATTACGGAAACGACAAGGCTGTGGGCAATGATGTGGAAACTGGTCCTGACGGCTATTTCAAATTCAATTATCTTACCAAAGGAAAATACAAAGTGTTCGCTTATTCCACTTACGATTCGGGGCTGAAAGAGGCGGAGATGCGCGAAGTGAATGTTTCGCGTGGCGAGGATGCGTCGGTCGGAATCATTTATGTGCACGAAGGCAAGGCCTACGGCACTTCGGTGATAAAAGGCAAAGTGACAGTTAATTATTTCTTGAAAATAGACGGCGATTATATCCGTGATACAGAAGGAAAAGCTGTGGATTATCCGGCAGGAGATGTGCGTGTTTCAATTATGCGCAAAGGCGAGAATGTCGTGCTGGATGATGTGCGGACGTCGTTTGACGGCACTTTTGCGTTTCAACGCTTGCCCAAAGGTGAATATACGGTTTGCGTGTATAGCGCAAGTGAGCGGATGTGGCAATTGTACGACGAGAACATTCAGGAGGCTAAAACGGTGGATGTCACCATTGATGAAATAGGCAAGGTATATGAAACAGGAACGATAAAAATCATAGAAATTAAATAAAGAATAAGCAATGAGAATAAAATTGATTTTCACGATAGTGCTTGCGATGATAGCCGAATTGCTTTCGGCGCAAGTGTCGGCAGAGAAACAGGCAAAGCTGGAACGAAGAAAAAGCCTGACAGTGAAGGAGTGGAATGTGGAAGGCAAACGTCGCTGGCTCGACCATCTGACCGTGTATGATGACGAAGGCTATAAGCTGGAGGAGATTGAATATGCGGTATATGGCCAGAAGGAGCGCGTTACTTTCAAGTACGACGCAACGGGCAAATGCATCCAAGAGGTGGTGTATGATGACCGCAACCGCGTGAGCCGCATTCGAAAATATGAATATAATCCCGACGGAACGAAAAAGAAACAATACAATTATCTGCCTAACGGCAAGCTTTTTTCGGTGAAAACCTACGAGAGGATTAAAAACTGATTCAATTGATAATATTGTTCAAACATTCGGTTGGCTGATTATTTGCAGATATTGAAAGAGATGCGTCCCGTGACGCTCGAAGAGATGGACGGCGTTCGTCTGATGAACCGTATTGACACAAAATTTACGGCAAGCGTTCGGATGTTGCCATTGCTTTTGGAGCGCATGAAGTCGCGTTACCGTGTGCAGGTGGTAGGCGAAGAGGTGGTGAACCATTATGCCACGCTCTACTATGACACGGAAGATGTGCAAATGTATGTGCAGCACCACAACCGCAAACTTTGTCGCCAGAAAGTGCGTGTAAGGCATTATTTTCTCACTGGGCAGTATGTGCTCGAAATAAAGAACAAGACCAACAAAGGGCGCACGAAGAAGAAAAGGATAGATATAGACCCTGATTTTTTTGAACGGGTGACGGAGGACGAACGGAATGTGCCGTTCTTGAAAGAGAAGGTTTGGGTGGATTATACAACTCTTTTGCCTCAAGTGGCGAATGATTTTAAGCGTATATCGTTAGTGGATAATAATTTTAAGGAACGAATAACGATAGATTTCGACATTAAGTTTCAAAATCGGCAGACGGGTGTTGAGAGTGAAATGCCCAACCTGATGATAATAGAACTTAAGCAAGACGGCAGTTATTACTCGTATTTGAGGGAGTTGTTGCGCGAATTCCGCATCAAGCCGATGGGAATCAGCAAATATTGCATAGGTACGGTGCTGACCAACGACAAGGTGAAACGGAATCGATTCAACAATAAATTTCGCAGATTGACTAATAAAATCTTAAATAACTAATATATGGAAGAAGAATTCATGGATTTTGATCCGAGTATTGCCGAAGAGTTCGGCAATATGCAACCAGCAGGACTGTCAGATACTTTTCTGGGTGTTCCGCTCATTGACACCCAAAGTCTTTATATGCTTTTGTTGCGTTTCGCGTTCAACTTTTTGGTGTCATTTATAATTATACAGTTTTTCTATTATCCCAAAGGGAAACGGCGCGATTTTTATTTCACATTCATGCTTTTCAGTGTGACTATCTTTTTGCTGATATATCTTTTGGGAAGCGTCAAGATGCAAATCGGTCTGGTGCTGGGTTTGTTTGCTATATTTGGTATCATCAGGTACAGGACGGAACAGATATCCATTCGCGAGATGACTTATCTGTTTGTCATAATGGGTCTTTCGGTTATAAATGGTCTGGCTACGACTGCAAGTTATACAGAACTGATTATATCCAACGCCTTTTTTGTGCTGGTGATATGGGCGCTTGAAAGCAGATTTTTCTTCAAACAATATGCTACCAAACTGGTGTTGTATGAAAAGATTGATTTGATAGTGCCGGAAAAGGAAAAAGAGCTTATTGAAGATTTGAAAAAGCGTACAGGACTGGATATCAGAAAAGTACAAGTCGGTCATATCGATTTCTTGCGCGATGTGGCGTATATTAAAGTCGTTTATTCGCCCAAGGATGGGTTGACTAATGACATTGACCAGATTACAAAAGAGAAAGAATATACACAGGAATAAGGTTGTATAGCGTGCAGTTGAGGCGTTACATATCAGAAGGGTGTGGGATTTTCCGTGTGAGATGGTCCCAAGTCCTTCTTATATTGCTTATGGGGCTCTTCTCGCTTGACATGCAGGCTGCTGATAATGATTTTGAAGGGCATTTTTCGGCCGAGATGAATAAGAGTTTCGCCCGAAATTGGGAAATAACCTTGTCGGAAGAGTTGAGGTTCAACAGGAACATGACAAACTATTCGCGTTCGGAAACGGGTGCGGCCTTGAATTACACTTTTGCCCGAAAATATGTAAAAGCGTCAGTGGGATATGCCTTTATCAACAAAGAGAAGAAATACTCGTATTACGATAACCGTCACCGCATATATGCGCAGTTTGTTTTGCGCGAACAGTTCGGGCATGTGAAACTGAGTTGGCGTTCGAAACTGCAATCTACATTCGAGAATGAAGCCACAGGCGAATATAAGCGCAACCCGAAAATCTATTGGCGCAATCGTTTGACGGCGGCTTATAAGCTTCGTAACTCCAAGTGTTCGCCGTATGTTTCGTTTGAATTTTTCCTTTCGTTGAACGATGCGCAACGTAATCGTGTGGATGCTTTGCGTTCGGCGGTCGGATGCGATTACATACTCACAAGGCGTTCGTCGATAGGCGCATATTTGCGTATGGACAATGATATCCAAGTGAAAAACAGACAGAATACATTCTCATTGGGACTTTCTTATGTATATGATTTTTAGAAAAGCGATATATGTATCATTCCTTCTGTCGATTTTGTCGTGCGCTAGCGGGAATGGCAGTGAGCGGAAGGGTGACGAAACTATGCCGGTGAAGGGTGTTGGCACCCCCTCTTTCGATGCCGATTCTGCATATAGTTATATTCAGCGTCAAGCCGATTTCGGGCCGCGTGTGCCGAATACTGTTGCGCACGAGCGTTGTGCTGCATATTTGGAAAACGAATTGCGGCGTTTTGGGGCGTCAGTCCAGCGGCAAACGGCGGAACTGACAGCGTATGACGGTACGGCGCTCAAAGCAAGCAATATTATAGGCGTGTTCAACAAAGAGGCCAAGAATCGTGTATTGCTGATGGCTCATTGGGATTCTCGTCCGTTTTCCGATCAAGATGAGGACCGTGCTAACCATAATAAGCCGATTCTTGGTGTGGACGATGGCGCAAGCGGTGTGGGGGTATTGCTTGAAATGGCTCGACATATAGGCGAAAATGCGCCGTCAGTAGGTGTGGATATCGTGTTTTTCGATTGCGAAGACTATGGCAATCCGTCGGGAGGAGATTCGGAAAGTTGGTGCTTGGGTTCGCAATATTGGGCGCAGCATCCTCACCAATTGAATTATAGGGCTAAGTTCGGTGTTTTGCTCGATATGGTGGGCGCGAAAGGTGCTACATTCTGCAAGGAAGGATTTTCGATGATGTATGCCAAGGGTGTAGTCGAAAAAATATGGCGAAAGGCCTCGGAACTAGGTTATGCCGACTTTTTTGTTTCCCGTCAATCAGGGTATATAACAGATGACCATCTGCCTGTGAATGAGATACTTGGAATTCCTTCTGCAGATATCATAAATTTTTCAGAATCGGGATTTCCCGCCCATTGGCATACCCAGCGTGATGATATGCGCAATATCGATAAAAACACGCTGAAAGCTGTAGGGCAGACGCTGATGGCGGTGGTTTACGAACAATAAGAATTGCAATGTTACTTCCTTTTTTTACTCCCAATATCATTGAAGCAGGCTGCGATGAGGCTGGAAGAGGTTGTCTGGCTGGTCCGGTATTTGCGGCAGCGGTTGTTCTGCCTGCCGATTTCAGTAATGATCTGCTGAACGACTCAAAGCAGCTGACAGAGAAACAGCGGTATGCTTTGCGCCCGATTATAGAACAATCGGCTGTGGCTTGGGCTGTGGCCACAGTCTCGGCTGGCGAGATTGACGAAATCAATATACTCAACGCATCAATACTGGCGATGCATCGTGCGGTGGAGAAACTCACGGTGCGCCCTGAGCATTTGATAATAGACGGCAACCGCTTCAAGAAGTACAAGGATATTCCGCATGATACAGTTGTGAAGGGTGACGGCAAGTATATGTCTATTGCTGCGGCTTCGATTCTGGCAAAAACCTATCGTGACGATTATATGATGCAGTTGCATGAAAAGTTTCCGCAATATGCATGGGATGTGAATAAGGGTTATCCGACAAAGAAACATCGTCAGGCGATAGCTGAATACGGTCCTTCGGAATGGCACAGAATGACATTCCGCCTGTTGTGATTAAGGTGTGACCACACGGTCGCCAAGCTCCTTAGACAACAGCGTTTTGGTTTTTTGTTCCTCGCTGAATTCTTTCAGCAGCGCATCGGCTTTCTCGCTGTCATTTTCCTTGCAAGCAATGTCTATCTGCTGTTTGATGTGGTTGATTCGGATTTGCACTAGCAGCATTTTATAGTCGAATATGACGCGTTTGGCTTCGTTCAGTATGTCCTCGTAGTCGTTACGGTTGCTCTCACGGTCACGTTTTTCCCACATTCGGCTTTTTTCGTATTCGTTTGTAAGCAGTTGTATAGCGAAATTGCTGATTTCTTCGTCGGGATGGTTGAAGAAATAGTGCTCTATTTTCTGTGCGGTCTTGTTTGTTTTTTTGTAGGAGATGTATTTCTCGTCTTCAGTTTCCCCTTCTTGCAATGCAGGGCCGCTGTATTCCTTGATCTCGATTACGGTGTCGTCTTTTTTGTCTTTAAAATGCAGGCAATAGTTTTCGTAAATCTTTTGGCAGACAGGAGTGCTGAAAGTTAGGTCGTCCATTGCCAGTTGGTTGATGATGAACTCTCCGGCATAAATTTCCTCGCCATTTTCGTCGCAAATTCCCATTTTTCGCATGCCGTAGCGCAATAGGCAGCGCAATATGTTGCATTCGAGTTCGGCCCGTTTGCTGTCAGGAGTGGCGTTTTCGACAGCTTTCTTCTGTTGTGGTATGACAATGCCGGCATTTTCGGCTGCTGCCAAGTGTTCTTTGTGGTATAGTTCGCCGATTGCTTTCTGCCTGTTTTCGAAATTTTTCCGTTGGTTTATTTTTGCCACCTCGCTCGAGATGATTTGTTCGTCGGTTTCGAGTGTTTTAGCGCATTCGCGAATATAGACGGAGCGTGTGATGTTGTCGGGTATGACGGCAATGCTTTGCACGATGTCGCGTATGAGCGTTGAGCGTTTGATGGGATCGTTGGCCGCTTCCTTCATCAAAAGTGCGGTTTTGAACTGAATGAAGTCTGTGTTGTTCTTCTCGATGAAATCAACGAAATCGTTAGCGTTGTTCTTGCGGGCGAAAGAGTCGGGGTCGTCGCCGTCGGGAAACAGCAGCACTTTGACATTCATGCCTTCGGCCAGGAACAGGTCGATGCCTCGTAAGGAGGCTTTGATGCCGGCCTCATCGCCGTCGTAAAGGATGACGATGTTGCTGGTGAATCGTTTGATGAGCCTAATCTGTCCGCTGGTAAGCGATGTACCTGACGATGAAACAACATTTTCCACGCCGCTTTGGTGCATGGAGATGACATCCGTGTATCCCTCGACCAGATAGCAGCAGTCGGCTTTCACGATGGCTTGCTTGGCTTGGTAGATGCCGTAAAGTTCGTTTCGCTTGCTGAATATTTCGGATTCGGGAGAGTTCATGTATTTCACATCCACCCCTTTGGTGCGTGCGTCAAGCACACGGCCGCCGAATCCCAGCACTTTGCCGCTGAGTGAAATCCAAGGGAACATCACGCGTCCGCGAAAACGGTCAATGGGTGGCTGGTTCTCGTGTTCGATGGCTAGTCCGGTTTTGTAAAGATATTCCGTTTTGTAGCCTTTGGCGAGTGCGTCTTTTACAAAGGCGTCTTTTTGGTTGAGTGAGTACCCGAGTTCAAATTTCAGGATGATGTCGTCTCTGAAACCTCTTTCACGAAAATATGACAATCCGATGCTCTTCCCGTCAATATGATTGTGGAGAATTGAGGAGAAATATTCCTTGGCATAGGCGTTGAGCGCCAGCAGGCTCTCTTTTTCCGACTGAATGGCCAATTCTTCCGCTGTAAGTTCCCTCTCTTTTATTTCAATGTGGTATTTTTGCGCCAGGTAGCGTAGTGCGTCGGTGTAGGAAAGCGATTCGTGTTCCATGATGAATTTCACAGAATTGCCCGCTTTGCCGCATCCGAAGCATTTGTATATGCCTTTGCTAGGCGATACGCTGAACGAAGGGGTTTTTTCGTTGTGAAAAGGGCAGTTTCCCCAATAGTTTGCGCCTTTCTTTTTCAGTGCGACAAAGTCTGACACCACTTCCTCTATCTTGGCGGCGTCGATAATTCGTTCAATGGTTGCTTTGTCTATCATCTTTTTTCCTGAAAAATTTCACGAATTTACGCTTAATAAATTAAATTTGCAATATGAGTAATCAACAGAAAATGAACATACGGCGCAAAGTCCGCGCTGAACTGCGTTTGCTGTCGGCGGATGAGAAGCGTGAACGTTCAGGGCGATTGTTTGGCGCGCTAGTGGCAACGGCGGCATTTGCAAGTGCAAAGACCGTGTTGCTCTTCTGGTCGTTGCCCGACGAGGTGTTTACGCATGATTTTTTGGAGGAATGGAGCAAGGAGAAAACATTTCTTCTGCCTGTTGTTGTCGGGTCTGATATGGTTTTGCGCAAATACGAAGGACGTGCTTTGATGCGTGAAGGCGCATTCGGCATACTAGAGCCAAGCGGAGAGGAGTTTGTGGATTATGATGAGATAGATCTGGCGATAGTGCCAGGGGTGGCTTTTACCGAGGATGGTTGTCGTATGGGCAGAGGGAAAGGCTATTACGACCGTTTCTTGCCTAAACTGAAAGCTGTGAAAATAGGCGTTTGTTTTGCCGAGCAGATTCAAGAGCAATTGCCATGTGAGCCGTGGGACATCAAAATGGATAGTGTGATAAAAGGATAGCGTAAAGGTTATGAACATAGCGAAAAAAGCGATAGTTGTGGGCGCTACATCGGGCATCGGGCGCGAAGTGGCAAAGGAATTGTTGCGCAAAGGCTGGCAAGTAGGCGTTGCCGGCAGGCGGTTGCAACTGCTGGAGGATTTTTGCCGGGAAAATCCTTCAGTGGCAATTCAGCAAATTGACATCACCGGCGAAGATGCGACGGCTAATCTGCAAAAACTGATAGATAAATTGGGAGGCATGGATTTGTATCTTCATGTCTCGGGCATAGGTTTTCAGAATGTGAATTTGGAAGCAACTGTCGAAGTGAAAACGGCAGAAACGAATGTGGTAGGTTTTACGCGTATGGTTGATTATGCATTTAAGTATTTTAAGGACAACGGAGGCGGTCAAATTGCGGCGGTGAGTTCCATCGCCGGTACAAAGGGACTGGGGGTTGCTCCGGCATATTCGGCTACTAAACGGTTTCAGAATATTTATATCGATGCGTTGGAGCAATTGGCGCATTTGCAGAAACTGAACATCTCATTCACGGATATTCGTCCGGGTTTTGTTGATACGGCTTTGCTGAACGATGACGAGAAGTATCCGCTGCTGTTATCCTCCGAGTTTGTGGCGCGTGAAATAGTGTGTGCTGTTGAACGGAGAAAACGCTGCAAAGTGATAGACTGGAGATATGCAGTGCTGACATTTTTCTGGAAATTGATACCGGATTTTCTTTGGAAACGATTGCCGATAAAAACAAGCAAGAAAACGAAAGAAGATAAAGGATAGGAGAAATGAATTCGAAAGAAGCGTATTTGTCATATTGTCAGACGCACGAAGTGCCGCTCTTTATGCAACCATGGTGGCTAGATGCCGTTTGTGTGGAAGGGAAAGAGTGGAGGGTGCTCCTGTCTAAAGAAAACGAAAATATTGTGGGCGCATTGCCGTACTTGTACCGAAAAAAGTATGGCGTCAAACTGGGCATGCCGCTGCAGTTTACGCAACTTATCAATGCTGAATATGCCAATGATTTGCCTTCTTTGATAGATGATGAGCGATTGACCTTTTTCTTCCAGCATATCTCTTATGACGAGAGCATGGCGGAACTGTTGAAGCGGAACGGTTTTGTAGTGAAGAACCGTTTCACTTATAGGATTACTGACCTGTCGGACATGGATGCGGTGTATGCCCGTTTTTCGCTCAATAAAAAAAGACAGATAGAAAAAGCGAAAAAATTAGACTTGAGGCTTGATACGCTTTCAGCAACCGAGATGTATGATTTTCATAAACAATGTTTGAAGAAACGCGGTTCCGAAATCTTCTATTCGCGTACGTTGTTTTGTGCTTTATGCGAGGCGGCGGTTGCGCATGGACAGGGCAGGGTGCTAGCGGCACGAAGTTCTCAGGGTGATTTGCTGGCTGCGGTATTCTTGGTTTGGGACGAACAATTCTGTTATTATCTTGTGCCGACATTCGACCCTGATTTTGCGAAAACGGGCGCTTCGGCATGGCTGACATTCGAGGCGATAAAATTTGCGCAGTCGCATTCTCAAATATTTGATTTTGAAGGAAGTATGATAGGTCGTATTGCGAAGAACTATCGGCAGTTCGGCTCGGAACAATACAGCTATTATAAGATAGAGAAATGTTACAATCCGTTGTTCGGATTTTTGTGGAAAATGTATAAACGGTGGCAACGGAAATGAATGTACTGTTTTTGCCAGCATGAAATGTAGAATAGAAATGGATAAGCAAGATAAAAATATCGCATTCGCCCTGTATATTCATCCTTCAAAAGATGAGCGCGTGTATTATCAAGAGGCAGAAATCTTGCGCGAAAGCGGTTTTGTGGTATCCATTGTTTCGATATTGGACGCCAAGGAAAAACTCAATTCCGTGAGGCAGAAAATTTCTTATTTGGCGACGGAAGTCACAAAAACAAACGCCGATATCATCATTTCTGATACTCCGCTATCTGTATTTTCGGCATGGAGGGTGAAGCGTCGTTCCTCAAAATCGGTGAAAATTTGTTATGATATCACCGAATGGTATCCGTCGGTCAAAAATCTCTCTCATGTCCCTTTTTATCAGAAACCTATTCGTTTTCTTCTTTTGTTGTTTGCCTCATTTCTTGCTGGGATACTTGCAGATGCGTTTATTTTTGGTGAAGAGGACAAGGCTCGGCCGTTCCAGTTGTTTTTTGGAAAGAAAAGAAGTGTTATGCTGCCGTATTATGCGTCAAAAAAATATATGGACGCTAAATTTGAGTGCCCGCAGGAGAAGAATGCCCTTACCATGATGTATTCTGGAAGTCTAGCAAAGGACAAAGGCATAGAGAAAGTGATTGCAGTTGCGGAGAAATGTGCGGAGATGAGACCAGAGAAAGAATTTGTGTTAAAGGTCATGTCTGGCGCAGATTTGCATTATTATTCGCATCGCAACAATCTTAAAATTGATTGTATAGGATATCAAGCGTATCCTGAATTTTGTAAGACCCTGAAAGTGGCGGACATCTTTTTTGATTTGCGCAAGATAGACTCGGAAACGACAAGATGCATGCCGATAAAATTATTTTATTATATGGCTTGCGGAAGACCTGTTGTATATAGCAACCTGAAAGCGATAAGAAAGGGCGTGCCTGAAATTGACAGTTTTGCTATTCTGGTGAATCCCGTCAATGTGGATGATGTGGCAGTGCGTGTTCTGCATCTGATAGAAGATGTTACGGAGTACAACGCCTGCTGCTCTGCGGCTTTTCGGCTGTTTGATAGCAAATATAACTGGGAGAGCGTGAGTGGGCGTCTTGTTGAATTAGTGAATCGTTTGTAGCCTCTCTTTTTCGTATTTATTCACGATATTCAGAAACCATAGTAACTGAACGGCGTTTATAATTGTGCCGCCGATGAAATAGCCGAGAATAGCGAGGTGAATATTCTGCATGAATATTCCAATGGATAGCGCAAGGCTTCTGATGATAAACAATACGATGTCGAACAAAAGGTAAGTGTTCTGTTTTTGGAAAATGTCGGCAATATAGCTGATAGGCGACAAAATGCAGAATAAGGCCAGCCACGGCAGCATCATTCTGATGTAGGTGGCTGTGGAATCCCATCCGCTGCCGAGGAAAAATGTGGCCAGCCACGGCAATATGAAATACAGCAAAGCGAATGACGGAACGGCAATCAACAGCGTGTTGCGGATGAATTTCACGAAAAACGGCTTGATGCTCTCTTTCTGTTGCACCCGCTCGGCCGTACGCTGAAAAAACACTTGGTACAATGATGTGGATATCATGTTCATCGGACGGAAAGCCAATGTCATCGCCATGCCGAAAAATCCGATTTCGCTCATGCCGAAGAATGGCGAAAGCAGCAGAATTGGCAGGTTTCCGCTGAAATTGTTGACAAGAGTTCTCGGCAATGAATATTTGGGAAATTTGACATATTCTTCGGCGCATGTTTTCACTTGATTTTTTCTGAAAAGAAACAAAGGGCGGATGGTGTTCCGATATGTATGCTTTATGCTTATGCCGATGGCGAAAACAGGTGCCAAGACTGATGACAGTATAAGTCCGCCCGAGAGCATTCCCATAGCGCCGAATCCTACTTTTGTCCCGGACGAGAGCAAATTTTGCGAAATCTGATAAGTGCTGATGGCGCCAAATCTTTTGTGGCGTGTGTACCAATAGTTCAGCAACGACCAGCAGCCTGTCGAAAAAACATACAGCGGCATCAGCCAATACCATTTTGCCAAGTTAGGCGCATCGAACAATGCGGCGATGGGCACTGAAAAGCAAACGGAAAGCAGACTTGCTGCCGAAACAATGGCGCAACAGACGAACCCCGCTTGCAGGCATGCTGTCGCTTTTTGCTCTGATTTGGGCAGCAGAATGGCATATTGGTATTCTGCGGTGGAAATGAGCCCGAGTATGCCGCCAATGCTGAGAAACAGATTCATCAGTCCGAAATCGTTTGGCGAATACATCCTGGCCAAGACTGGATAGACAATCAATGCGATTGCCTGTGCCAAAATATTCGCGCTGAGCAGTTTGGAAGAGTTTTTGACCAGTTCGGACGAAATCAGTTTTGATATGACAAGTTTCGGGTTCAATACTGTTTGCTTGTTTTTGTGCAAAGATATAAAAAACATCAGAAACAAGGTTTGCTCATCCCCCCAGTGTTCGCATTTTGTTTTTTTGCTGCATGTTTTTGGGGCGACTTCTTGCAAGTTTTTGCAAAAGAAATTATCTTTACTCGTTAATTTCAGTTATTGACATCAAAGAATCTCTTTATGAAGAAAAATATAATTCTTTTTTTGTTGAGTGTCTTGGCGTTTTCGTTGCAGGCTCAGCAACGTGGTTATTATGACGCTCCTTATGTTCGTTACGAGGCTGATGCAGCTACGCTGGGCGGTGGCGCTACGGTGCAATCGTCGTATAATCAAGACCAGATAACATTTGAGGCTTCAGACCGCACCAGTGTGCTCGCCAACAACGGCGGCAGCGTGACATGGAATAATGTAGCTGGCAATTTCAACAAAGTGGGTATCACGCTCCGTTTTGCTATTGCCGACGGCGTCAACAATCGTGATGGCGATGTGACGCGAAATGTCGATTTGAGCATCAACGGCACTTATGTTACAACGCTCACCTTGCATTCGCAGTGGAGTTGGGAGCATCTTTGGGATAATGGCAATGGTAATAACAATGGAATTACTAACCAGAACTACCGTATGCGTTTCGATGAGATACGCTATCGTGTGGACAATTCTTACAATGGACCTATCACAATAAAACTCGAAGCCAAGGGCAGCGGCGTGTATTTTGATTTCATCGAAGTGGAGAATGTGCCCGATGCCATCGGCTGCCCTGCAGGATTTACTGAATACAGCGGCAATGGCAGCGATTTGCAAAACTTTGTGGATTCGCATGCCAATTGCTACATCCCGGCTGGCACATTTAATATCGGTCGCACTTTGGAACTGAATGCTGATGATAAGGTGCTGCGCGGTGCAGGTCCGTGGTACACTACAATAAATTTCACCAGAAAAGATGCCAATCAAGGTGGGTTATGGTCAAATTTTGACGCACGTGCAAGCGACTTTTCGCTGACAACGAGCCAAAGTTCCCGAAGCAATGCCTACAAAGGTATCAACGGTTCGTGGGGACCGACTTCGGTTATTGAGAATGTGTTTGTCGATCACTTTGAGTGCGGTGCATGGATTGCCAATTACAATACAGGATGGGGAAACCCGACTGCCAGCGGTCTGACGATTCGTCATTGCCGCTTGCGCAACAATTATGCCGATGGTGTGAATCTATGCAAGGGGTCGCACAACTGCGTGGTGGAGCATTGCAGTTTCCGTAACAATGGCGATGACGATATGGCGGTTTGGCCTGCCGACGGGCAACAATGTTATAACAACACTTTTCAATACAATACGGCCGAAAACTGCTGGCGCGCCTCTTCGTGTGCTTTGTATGGCGGTTATGGCAACAAGTGGCAATACATCGTAGTGAAGGATAATTACGAAGTGGGTATCCGTATAGCTTCAACCTTTGCTGGTGCTTGCTTTGGCGATGGCGCAGCCAACGAAATGAACAACATAGATGTGATTGGTTGCGGTACATGGAACAGTGTTTATGGCTTAGTGGAAGGTGCGGTGGAAGTTACTCAATCAAATTATGCGTGCAATGGAGTCGTGAAAAATGTGAAACTCTCGTGTATCGACATTATCGATTCCAATTCGGATGCGTTCCAGTTCCGTAACGAAAATGGAAACTCTATACAGAATGTGCAGATTGACGGCATCACCATCAATGGCACCAGCAAACGCAATTATACCAACAATGCGGGTTGGGGCAATGCTTGCGGTTTCCGATTTATTGACAATCCTACCATGAATAATTGTTCGCATGGTACATACAACACAGACAATAGCGGAACGATTAAGATAACGGATGTGGAGGGCGAGAAGATTGCCGCTTACGGCAGCAAATGGAACAATATGAGTACTTCCACCTTTGCCTCTTGTGTGACGGTAGAAGATATAGAAGCAACAATAACTTCCAATAACTCACCTGTTTGTGAAGGAGAAACAATCACGTTGAGTGGCTCGCAAACGGGTGCTTCTTCGCCTGCTTACACATGGAAATTCTCCGCTACGGGCAATTATGCTTCCGCTACCAATGTGGGTACAGGTTCCACACTGAATATTACTAATGCCACTACAGCCAACGCAGGAACTTATTATTTCCTTGTGGAAAGCAATGGCTATAGCGATTATGATGAGGCGGAGGTGACGGTAAATGCTGCACCTTCAGCGCCCTCGGTTTCGGGAACTTCGGTATGCAGCGGACAAAAGGCCACTTTGACTGTGACGGGCTCGGATACATATAAATGGTACACTGCGGCTACGGGTGGAATAGCTTCGGGCGAAGGTAATTCCTTTACAACGCCGGCCATCACTTCGAATACCGATTTTTATGTGTCGGCAACAAAGAATGGTTGCGAATCGTCACGAACCAAAGTTACGGTGGCGCTCAAGGACAATATGGCCATTGCTAAAACTTCGGGCGACGACAATCAGCAAGTTTGCGTTAACGCGCAGATGGGCACGATAAAATATAATGTATCGAATGCAACGGGTGCCGATGTGGTATGGACGCCACGCAAACCTGCAGGCGTTTCCGACAGTTATGCCGGTGGTACGGTGACAATAGAGGGAACTCCGTCTGAAATCGGCGAATTCACTTATGTTATTACGCCACAAGGCGGTTGCGGTACAGCGTCAGCAGCAGGCAAAATCACAGTGAATGCCATTCCGACCATTTCGGCAGGTGGCAATGTGGCAACAACTTTCTCTGTGGCGCAAAACGAGACTTTGACGCTCACGCCATCAATCGCTGGCGGCACATGGAATGTGGATAACACGAATGTTGCCGAAATATCGGCAGCAGGCGTTGTGACAGGCAAATCCGTAAACTCAACCACGGCGACTTATACAGTGAACGGTTGTAGTGTGACGATAAACATCACCGTTACCGCTCCGAATGTTTCCACATTCGAGTTGACAAGCGACAATGCATCGCAGACCTTCTGCGCAGGTCCAGCTTTGGAGGATATAGTTTATGCCGCATCCAATGTGTCGGATGTTGAGGTGACAGGACTTCCTACCGGCGTAAATTATACATTTGAGAATAATACGCTGACCATCAGTGGTACGCCTACAGCGTTGGGCGAGTTCAACTTTACGGTAACGCCCACGCCGCTATATGGCACGATAGCGCCTTTGACGGGAAAAATCACGGTGAACGCCGTTCCGACGGTTTCGGCAGGTGGCAATACGGCAACAGCCTTCTCTGTGGCACAAAACGAAACATTGACGCTCACACCTTCAGTTGCAGGCGGTGCATGGAATGTGGATAACACGAATGTTGTCGAAATTTCGGGTAATGTATTGACAGGCAAATCCGTAGGCACTACCACCGCCACCTATTCGGTAAACGGTTGCGATGTGACGGTGAATATCACCGTCACCGCTCCGAATGTCTCCACATTCGAGTTGACAAGCGACAATGCAACGCAGACCTTCTGCGCAGGTCCAGCTTTGGAGGATATCGTTTACGCGGCATCCAATGTATCGGATGTTGAGGTGACAGGACTTCCTACCGGCGTAAATTATACATTTGAGAATAATACGCTGACCATCAGTGGTACGCCTACAGCGTTGGGCGAGTTCAACTTTACGGTAACGCCCACGCCGCTATATGGCACGATAGCGCCTTTGACGGGAAAAATCACGGTGAACGCCGTTCCGACGGTTTCGGCAGGTGGCAATACGGCAACAGCCTTCTCTGTGGCACAAAACGAAACATTGACGCTCACACCTTCAGTTGCAGGCGGTGCATGGAATGTGGATAACACGAATGTTGCCGAGATTTCGGCCGAAGGCGTGGTTACGGGCAAAAAAGTCGGTTCAACCACCGCCACTTATTCGGTAAATGGTTGCGATGTGACGGTGAACATCACCGTCACCGCTCCGAATGTCTCCACATTCGAGTTGACAAGCAATAATGCAACGCAAACTTTCTGCCAAGGCGAGAAACTGGTGGATATTGTTTACTCAGCATCCAATGTTTCGGATGTCGAGGTGACAGGTCTCCCCGTCGGTGTGACCTCGAATTTTGCGAATAACACGCTGACCATCAGCGGTACGCCTACAGAGTCGGGCGAGTTCAACTTCACGGTAACGCCCACGCCGCTTTATGGTACGATTGAGCCTTTAACTGGCAAAATTACGGTGAACGCAATGCCCGTCATAAGTCACGAAGGCGTAGAAGGTACATCTTTTGAGGTGGAAAAAGACGGTACGATAACCTTGATGGCGACTACTTCATCCGCTTTGACAGGTAGATTCTCGGTTTCATCCTCACTGCAGGTGTTGTTCTCGCCGGGCAACCTGCAATATACCACCGCAGGTACGCACCAATGCGCTGACGGAACTACACAGCAGGGTACATGGCGTTTTGCCGAGCATCAGTGGGATATGGTTGGCGGCGATAATGCGAATATATCTTCCTCTTATACGGGTTGGATAGACCTTTTGGCTTATGGCACAAGCGGTTACAATAATAAATATCCGTATATGACAAGTACTTCGGGCAATGATTATTATAGAGGTGACATTGGCGGTAGCAATTACGATTGGGGCGTTTACAACCAGATAGGAGACGAACCCGCTGGTACATGGCGCACACCGACGATGGACGAATGGATGTATATTTTCGAAGGAAGAGAAAATGCCGACGATCTGTATGGCGTGGCGAGGGTGAATGATGTGAACGGTTTGATATTCCTGCCCGACGATTGGACACTTCCCGATGGCTTAACGTTCAATTCGGGCGGGGCGGACGGTTTGGGTAGCCAGTATTTCCAAACGGTGAACAATTATACGCTTGAACAATGGCAGGTGATGGAAGCTAAAGGCGCACTGTTCCTGCCGGCTGCAGGAAATCGACAAAATACAAACAGCGGCTCGTTTGGAGAAAATGCGCTTTATTGGTCGTCGTCATATTCAGGATCTAATCCGACAGGCTTTTATTTCTTCTCTCGAAAAGGATATTTTGGTTACGGCGACGGTCGGATTTATAAAGGTCAATCCGTTCGCCTTGTGCAGGACTATAACGTGAACGGCACATGGACAGTAGCCGATGAAACTGTCGCCGAGATTTCCGCCGACGGCGTGGTGACTGGTAAAAAAGCAGGTTCGACAACAGCGACTTATACGATAAACGATTGTAGCAAAACGGTAACTATTGTAGTTTCTGCTCCAGACGAGTCTTCTTTCGACTTGACGAGCGGCAACGCCACGCAGACCTTCTGCCAAGGCGAATCGTTGGCGGACATCGTTTACACGGCATCCAATGTTTCGGATGCGGCAGTGACGGGTCTTCCCGCCGGCGTGGATTATGAGTTCGCCAACAACACGCTGACCATCAGCGGTACACCGACAGCGTCGGGCGAGTTCGACTTCACGGTAACGCCCACGCCGCTATATGGCACGATAGCGCCCTTGACAGGCAAAATCACCGTGAACGCTGTGCCGACAGTATCAGTTTCAGGCAATGTGGTTACATCGGTTTCGTTGACTGAGAACGGAACGCAGGTACTCACGCCTTCAGTTGCAGGTGGCACATGGACAGTTGATGATGAAAGTATTGCCGAGATTGTAGATAACACTTTGACAGGCAAATCTGTAAATACCACAACCGCTACTTATACAGTAAACAATTGTAGTGTGACGATAAATATTACGGTCAACGAAGCGCCGCAGGAACCTATCATAATGGGACCTGACGGTTACAAACAGGGCATGTGCGGTGGCGACGAGGTTCCGTTGCAAGGTTCGGCTAAAAATGTAGTAAAGGTGTATTGGACCAATTACGATGGAACGGTGGGCGAAGAAATTGATTGCTCGGCGACGGGTGAATATGAAGGTACATTTACATATAAATATGTACCTCCGTTCCAGACAGAGAATGAGTTGATACAATATGTGACGCTTACAGGTGTGAATGCGGCAGGTGAGACGGCAGTGCAGACATTCAAGATACAACGCTGGTTCATCGTTTTTGAGATGGACACTTATGGAACACTTACCTGCAAAGGAGCACACGACCTGAAGATAACTTTGCATAATGATGGTTTGCGAGGCGATTCGCAAAACTATAACATTGACAATGATTATGGCAATTGGACGCAATATGACATAAAAAATGGTGACGAATTCCCGTTGGATCATTTCGTACCGACCGACAGAGTCGGGAAAAGAACAGTGCGCGTGTCAGGTGATGACGATCCCACTACTGCGCCGCATCGCTATTGTGGTCAGAACTTGTATTTTGAGTATGAAGTGGCGAATGTGGAGATTGCAGAGCAGAACACTTGGCCTGCCAGCGTGGTAGAAAATGGCATTTTGACATTGAATACCAAGACGGTGACTGCTAATACTTACATCCCCGAAGGTTATAGTGTGGTATATCAGTGGCAGAAATCTACCGACGATGGTGCCACATGGACTAATGTGGGCGAGAACAGTCCGTCTTATTCCGAGACTTTCACCGAATCGGCATGCTATCAGGTGACAGCTACCATTACAGACGGCACGAATACTTTATGTAGCGGTTCTACGATAGAAAAGCATTGTGTTGAAATGACATCAATTGTTAAAGGCGATGACAAGACCTTCTTCGTTTGTCCAGGTGACAATGTGACGCTTGAAGGCTATGCCGAAAATGTGACTTCAGCTACATGGTCCGAGGCTTCATTCAATCCTGCAACAATCAGCAATGGAACATGCGTTTCTAATAAAATCTATGTTGTTCCTGCTGATTTTGAAGGAGAGAAGGTGATTACACTTTCATTTGAAGATGCAATGAGCAACAGGGCTGTACAAACATTTACCATTAAACGCAATCCTGATTATCAAGTGACGATTGACGCTCCAGAAGAATACTATGTATGCCTGAATGACGATGTGCAGTTGCAAGCCTCTGCAATCGAAGGAGCGGAGAACGAAAGATATGTATGGAATGTGACAGGGCAAGCTGGCACGGCAATGAACGGCAAATATCGCTTGAACACGGCTTCGGTAGGCAATACGGTTATTTCTGTTACAGCTGCTGCCGACAACTATTGTCCGGCTACCAGTGCTGAGGTGAAAGTCTTTGTTACCGATTTGTCGGCGAATATCGCAACAAACCGCGCTTATATCTGTACCGACAGCGAAGGGACTGATGGTGCTGAAACGGCGATAAATCTTATTGTAACCAATGCTGCTGGTTTGTCAGAGAATATCACGTGGTATAGAAATGATGTGCCGGTAGTTGGCGAGAGCGGCAGCACATTCACGGTGAGTCAAGCCGGAAATTATTATGCGTTAGTGGCTACGCAGGATGCAGCAGGCAATGCGGTTTGCGAAGTGCGTTCGAATACGTTGAACATTACAGCGGTGGAACTGAAAATGGGTGAACGGCAGACGCCAGACCCGATTTGTGCAGGTCAGAACATTTCGTTGGAAGGCCGTGCCGATAATGCGGATGCAAATACTACATTCAGTTGGAAAGACAGCAACGGCAAAGACTGGGGAACAGCCAAACGACTTGTGTTGCCACCGCAAACGGCTACTACGCCTAACGAACAGACGACATATATTTTCACTGCAACCAAAGGCGTATGTTATGCAACTCAAGAATTTGTAGTGACAGTTCGCCCGTATGTAGAACTGGATATCAACGACAACGGAATCACTGCAATATGTAAGGATAACAAAGAAGGCAAGACCATCAGTGTAGAAAATGCCGTGCCTTTAAATGCACATTACTCATGGCAGATGAATGGTCGCGAGGTGGCAACGGGTGACGTGTTCCGCTTGCCGGCTACAGCGGCCAAATCGGCGCAGAAGGTTATTGTGGTCGGTTCGGCTGACGGTTATTGCGACACGCAAAGCGAAACAAACAGCAAATATCAGTTTGTTTACGACGTGAGCGATTTTACATGGAATTTCGATGCCCCAAGAACCTACTGTCCAGGCGATGAGGTGAATCTTGGCGTCAATGTAAATGAAACTGGAACTTCAGGAAGTGTATTCACATACAAATGGTACGAGAATGGCGCAGCGTCTGCTTCGTCTTCGTCGTCATTGCAAACTTATCCTGAAGGTGATACCGAGTTCTATGTGGTGATGTCAAACGGCTATTGTACATACGAGAGCGCACATGTGACGGTTCTCGAGACGAACGTGTCGGTTGAGGTTTCCGATGACTTCTCTGTATGCCCCGGTGACGAAGCGGTAGTGTCGCTTAAACCGGCTGAAGCTTCTGCGAAAATCAATTGGACTAAAACAGACAGCGATGGCACAAGAACAATTGGCAGTGGCGTAAAGGTTACCGATAAACCGCAGCAAAATACAGTTTATACGGCAACTTTGAGTAATAAAGGTTGTGAAAATAAAGTGGAAGTCTATGTGACGATGTGGCCGGTGCCATCAATAGACACGGTGGTGACAGTGGACAATCCGAAGATGGTAGAGATCCTTCCTAGCGGCGGCACGAGCCCATACGACTACGCGATAGACGGCGACGGTCCGTCCGACTATCAGACCGGCGCGATATTCAACGGCGTGAAGCTGGGCCGTCACACGGCTTACGTGAAGGATGAGAACGGCTGCCGGACGTCCTACGTGTTCGAGACGGAGGCGCTTCCAGTCGAGTTCCCGATGTACTTCACGCCTAACGGCGACGGCCTGAACGACGTATGGAACCCGAAGAACATCGACATTTTCGAGCGCGTTGAGCTTGTGATCTACGACCGCTTCGGCAAGGAAGTGTTCCGCACGCACGACCCTCTCGAGGGCTGGGACGGCCTTTATTTGGGCAAGCGTCTGCCGAGCACGGACTACTGGTACCTTCTCCACATCGAGGAGACCGGCAAGCGTTACACGGGACACTTTACGTTAATCAATTAGGAGAGTGAGAAATCAGAAACAAGATACAAGAA
>SUXD01000022.1 GCA_015061145.1 Bacteroidales bacterium
TAACCCTGCTGTAGTAGCCGAAATTGACGGTGAAGTGAACCTTGGCAAGATTAAACGCGGTAACCGTGAGATTTCTATCACTTCCAGAACTGGTGAAGTGAAGAAGTACCTTGTTCCGCTGTCGAAACAAATTCTGGTACAGGAGAATGACTATGTGCGTGCAGGTACGGCATTGTCGGATGGCGCTATTACTCCATCGGATATTTTGGCTATCAAAGGACCTACCGCTGTTCAAGAGTATATCGTAAACGAGGTTCAAGATGTGTACCGTCTGCAAGGTGTTAAGATTAACGACAAACACTTTGAAGTGATTGTTCGTCAGATGATGCGCAAAGTGCAGATTGAAGATCCGGGAGACACTAAGTTCTTGGAAAAACAATTGGTTGACAAACTTGAATTTACCGAAGAAAATGACCGTATCTGGGAGAAGAAGGTTGTCGTTGATGCAGGTGATTCTGAAACACTGAAGAATGGTCAGATTGTCACAATGCGTAAGCTTCGCGACGAGAACAGCGTGTTGAAGAGAAAAGACTTGCGTCCGGTCGTAGTGAGAGATACAATCCCAGCTACATCAAGCCAAGTGCTTCAAGGTATCACACGCGCGGCTCTTCAAACCAGCAGCTTTATGTCTGCTGCATCATTCCAGGAAACTACCAAAGTGTTGAACGAGGCAGCTATCAATGGAAAAGTGGACAGACTTGAAGGTTTGAAAGAGAATGTGATTTGCGGACATTTGATTCCAGCAGGAACAGGACAAAGAGAGTTTGATAAACTTATCGTCGGTCCGATGGATGAAATGCTGATGCAAGAAAATGCAGAAAACGAAGAAGTATAATTGATTATACCATAATTTTAAAAGGAAGGTGAAGAACGATTGTTTTTCACCTTCCTTTTTTTGGCATAACATTTGTATCATATATAATCGAAGGCAACAATGAAGTTAAGAATTTCATTGGAATGCCGTTTGCTGACATTTTGTCAGCAGCAAACAAAATATGTCACATAAAGAATCAATTATTATATGAGAGACGAAGAAGAACAGATGGGATTTACCTCTTTTATCACCGATTTCAACATGAAAGAAGTGAATGAAGATATTGACCGGTTGCCGATACTGCCATTGCGTAACATGGTGGTGTTTCCGAATGTGGTAATGCCGGTTTCGGTCAAGAGGGAGAAATCTATTCGCCTTATACGGGATGTGTATGCAAAGGACAAGCTGATGGGTGTTGTCACGCAACGTAAAGACAGCGTGGAGGACCCTCGTCAAGATGATTTGTTTTGCACGGGTACCTTTGTGCGTGTCATTCGCATATTGGAAATGCCTGATAGCAGTGTGACTGCCATTATTGAGGCCAGAAAGCGTTTCAGCTTGCTCGAGTTGACTGAGGAAATGCCCTTCCTGGTGGGCAAGGTGCAGTTGCTTGCCGATGAGGAGTTTGATGAAAATACGCGCGAAAACAAGGCCTTGAAAGAGGCGGTTAGAGATATGGCGGTGCAGGTGATCAACAATTCCAGTGTGCTACCTAATGAAATGGTGTTTGAAATCAAAAATTCAGAAACATTTTTGCATTTGCTGCATTTTGTATGCTCCAATTTCCCGTTAAAGGTTCCGGCCAAGCAACGTCTGTTGGAGATGGAGGATGTGGAAAAACGTGCGTATTCGTTGTTGAAACTGTTATCGGAGGAGTTGCAACTGCTGGATATAAAGAATATGATTCAGTCGAAGGCGCGCTTGGAAATAGACCAGCAGCAGAAAGAGTATTTCTTGCATCAGCAGATGAAGGCTATAAAAGGCGAATTGGGTGATGACGATGATTTGCATATCGAAAAACTGAAGTCGGCTGCAAAGCACAAGAAATGGGATAAGAAAACCGCAGCTTTCTTTAAAGAGGAGTTGTCAAAACTGGAAAGGCTGAATCCTTCATCTCCCGATTATTCTGTGCAGCTTTCATATCTGGAATGCCTGCTGAAATTGCCGTGGAACGAGTACACCAAAGATAAGCTGGACATAAAGGCAGCAAGAAAAATTTTAGACAGAGACCATTTTGGCATAGAGGTGGTGAAAGAAAGAATATTGGAGTATTTGTCAGTGTTGAAGATGAAAGGCGATATGAAATCGCCGATTCTGTGTCTGTATGGTCCTCCGGGTGTGGGTAAAACATCATTGGGCAAGTCGATTGCCGAGAGCCTGAACCGCAAGTATGTGCGTATGTCGTTGGGTGGCATGCACGACGAGGCCGAGATTAGGGGCCATCGCCGTACATACATTGGCGCAATGCCGGGGCGTGTGATTCAGAGCATACAGAAGGCGCAGTCGTCAAATCCTGTTTTTGTGCTTGACGAGATAGACAAGATAAATTCTGATTTTCACGGTGATCCGTCATCCGCCCTTTTGGAAGTGCTTGATCCCGAACAGAACAGTGCATTCCATGACAATTACCTGGATGTAGATTACGATTTGTCTAAAGTCCTGTTTATTGCTACCGCCAACAATATATCTTCTATTCCACGTCCTTTGTTGGACAGAATGGAACTGATAGAAGTGACAGGGTACATACAGGAAGAGAAAGTGGAGATTGCGTCGCGGCATCTGATACCCAAACAGATGGAGAATCATGGTGTGCCGAAGAAGTCGTTCACCATCTCTAAGGCTGCGATAAACAAAATAGTAGAATCATATACCCGTGAGTCGGGTGTGCGTGAGTTGGACCGGAAAATAGCTAAGCTGATGCGCCGGGCAGTTAGACGTATAGCGTCAGATGAGCCGGTGCCCAAGACAATCAAACCAGAGCATTTGAAGGATTTCTTGGGAAGTGAGGAGTATTTTAGAGATTCGTGTGAGTCGAACGAAGTTTGTGGAGTAGTGAACGGCTTGGCGTGGACGGCAGTAGGTGGCGAGGTCTTGGTTATCGAAACGGCTATGAACAAGGTTAAATCGGGCGGAAAGCTTTCGCTTACCGGTAATTTGGGCGATGTGATGAAAGAATCGGCAGTCTTGGCGATGGAATACATCAAGTCGCATGCCGATGATTTGGGCATAAATCCGGAACTATTTGATACACGCAATGTGCATGTGCATGTGCCCGAAGGCGCTATACCTAAGGATGGCCCGTCGGCCGGCATAACGATGACAACCGCTTTAGTGTCGTCGTTCACAGGACGCAAGGTGAAGAAAAATATAGCCATGACGGGAGAGGTTACCCTTCAGGGGCGGGTGCTTCCTGTTGGAGGTATAAAGGAAAAAATTCTTGCCGCAAAGCGCGCGGGCATTAAAACGATAATTCTGTGCGAGAAAAACAGGAAAGATATCGAAGAAATCAAGGCGGACTATCTGAAGGGCGTTGATTTCAAATATGTGACGAATGTGAAAGAGGTGATAGACTTGGCTTTGCGTAAATAAGAAATTGAAGTCGAAGAAAAAGCAAAACGCTGCATCATTTGAGATGCAGCGTTTTGTTGTATAAATCGGTGTCTTTTAATGTTTCTATCGCTTTCTTTATTCCGTCGTCGTATTTCAGTGTTTCTTTAACAGAGCCCCATTGGTAGAAGTAGCGTAACGCTATTTCTGTTCGGATAGTTTGGATGATGTCTTCTTTGAAGTGCTCTAAATCTTGTTCTAGATTGGGCTTTATACCTTCGTCCATCTTTTTTACCACATCAGAAAGTATTTCGTCGTACCCCTCAAATTTCAGGAATTCTTTCAGGTCGTTGAACACTTTTTCGCTTTTCAACTGATAAGAGAAGTTTTTGCTTGTCAGAAATGCTTTGAAGTCATCGAAATCTTTGTCGTCAAATGTAATGTCGTCAACAGATGTCGGTTTTTTATGCTTTTGGCAATATTCTGTTACATAGTTGAATATATAATTTTCAGTATACAGCTTATAGACAAGCGTGCTGAATTGGGCGCTGTCTTTCAGTTCAATGTCGGGTTTGATGCCGCCACCGTCTCTCACTATTCTGCCGTGTTGTGTCTTGAACTCGGATGTGAGGCTGTCGGGTATTTTTCGCGCGTTGCCCTCGCTGTCGTATTCTCTGGCTTGTATGCAGCGTCCGCTGGGAGTGTAATATTTAGCGGTGGTCACTTTCAGGTAACTGTCGTATCCTATTGGCCGAGTGGTTTGTACAAGTCCTTTGCCGTAAGTTTGTTCGCCAATAATCACAGCTCTGTCCATGTCTTGCATTGCTCCAGAAACAATTTCAGCAGCTGAAGCGGAAGAACCGTCCACGAGTATTGCCATCGGTATTTTCTCGTCAATGGGTTCGCGTGTTGTTTTGTATGTCTGATCCCATTGCGTGTTTTTCCCTTTTGTAGAAACAATCACCTTGTCTTTTGGCAAGAAAAGATTGCAGATGGATATAGCCTCGTCAATCAGTCCGCCAGGATTCCCGCGAAGGTCAAGGATGAACCCTTCAAGCTGCTTGTTTTCCGTTTCCATTTTCTGCAAGGCTTTTTTCGTTTCGGCCGAAGCCTTGTCGGTGAAACTGGTCAGGTGCAGGTAGGCGATGTTGTCATAAACGCCATAATAATCAACGGGATTGACGATGATTTTCTCGCGTGTGATATTCTTTGTGGTGCATTTGTCTTCGCCGGGTCTCAAAAATTTTATTTTTACAATTTCGTTGGGCTGCCCTCTTAGCATTTCGCTGACATCGCTCACGCTTTTCCCTTTGCATTTTTCGCCGTCAATTTCGATGAGGATATCGCCGGCCTTCAATCCTGCTTTGTCGGCGGGTTTGCCTTCGTACGGTTCAGAAATGACGATGGTGTCGTTGCCCAGTGCCCTTATGATGGCGCCAATGCCTCCATATTCGCCCGTGGTCATATACATGAAATCTTCCGATTCCTCTTTCGGAATGAATGTGGTGTAGGGGTCGAGGGTGGAAAGCATCTCGTCGGTAGCTGTCTGTATGAGCTTTTCGGTATTGATGGTGTCCACATAATATATGTCAAGTTCTCTGAAAAGAGAGTTGAACAATTCAAGATTCTTAGAGAATGAGAAATTCTTTGATTCGTTGTTTGTGGCAGTAGCCGTGAGTGCAAATGCCGCTGAAATCAAGATACTTTTGCAAATAATTTTTATCATGTTCATTTTCTGTTAGTGTCTTTTTGTTCAAGAAAAATTTCGCTTAATCGTGCTATAGGGTAGCTGTCGATGTCGCTTTCTTTTATTTCGATAAAGTTACTGATATTTTTTGTATGTTGTTCACAAAAATCAATAATGTAGAATTTCGCAAAAATTGTTTGGTGTGTCAATATGTGTTTTAATGACATTTTTTTTGTAATGCGGCATGCATTGATGTCAATTTCGTGAAGAAACCCCATGTGGACAAGATCTTGCAAGGGCGTTTCTTCTGCTGTTTCTATTAACGGAAATTCGTACAGATTCTTCCAAATGTCGTTTCCTGTCCTTTTGTGCAAATAAGTTTTGCCGCCGTTTAGTATGTAGAAATAATTGAAAAATCGTTTTCGGCTTATTGTCTTTTTTGATTTCAGCGGCAATACGCTCTGCTCGTTTTGACTTAGCGCTGCGCATTTTTCAGCTAGCGGGCAACTGTCGCATCGGGGCGAGGCGGGCGTGCATTGTAATGCGCCGAAATCCATGATGGACTGATTGTACAGACTCGGGTTCTTTTTGTCGAGCAAGTGCTGAGCCAGTTCGGAGAACTCCTTTTTCGCTTTGGCTGTGTCGATGGGAGTGTGGATGCCGAAAAAACGGGCGAGAACTCGATATACATTCCCGTCGAGTACTGCATACGGCTGTCCGTATGCGAAAGAACAAACGGCTGCAGCCGTGTAGTCGCCTATGCCTTTCAGCGAACGCACTTCTTGGTAGGTAGAGGGAAATGTTCCTCCAAAGTCGTTTTTGATTTGTTTTGCGGCAAAGTGTAGGTTCCTGGCGCGGCTGTAGTATCCGAGCCCCTGCCAAAGTTTCAGGATGTCGATTTCGTCTGCGTCGGCCAGCGTGTTTGCGTCAGGAAATCTTTGCATAAAGCGGAGGTAATAATCCAATCCTTGTTCTACTCTTGTTTGCTGCAGGATGATTTCAGATATCCAAATGGCGTAAGGGTCGTTGGTGCTTCGCCACGGCAAGTCTCGCCCGTTTGCCCTGTACCAAGAGTGCAGAGTTTGGGAGAAAAAGTTGTTTTCCGTGGTGATGCCAGACATTTTGTGATGCAATATATTTTCAACAAAGATAATTCTTTATGTTTAAAAAAACACTTTTTGTTTTTGTATTGAAAATAATTTTATAAATTTGCAACCCGAAACTAAAGAAAGTAGAAAATTAAAACTTTAAGGAAATGACAAAAGCAGATCTTGTAAATGAGATTTCAAAAAAAACGGGTATAGACAAAGTGGCTGTTGCGATGACTGTCGAGTCGTTTATGGAAGAAGTAAAGAAAGCGATGATAGCAGATAAAGATGTATTTTTGAGAGGTTTTGGAAGCTTTGTTGTGAAAACAAGAGCGGAAAAAACAGCGAGAAATATTCTTAAAAATACAACAATTGTAGTTCCGGCTCACAAAGTTCCGACTTTCAAACCAGCAAAGGTTTTTGCTGAAGCAATGAAAAAATAATAAAACTTTAACCATTAAATAAATAGAGCTATGCCAAGCGGAAAAAAACGTAAAAGACATAAAATGTCTACTCACAAAAGAAAGAAAAGACTGAGAAAGAACCGTCATAAGAAGAAATAACTTCTTTTGTGAGATTTTGAGTTTGTGGTTTCTTTCGATTTTTGGTCATAAGAAAATCAATGCTCATTGAAATTTGCCATTAAAGTAGGATGGTGAATGACGAATTTTTAAGAGCAGACTCGGAGATAACTTTGAGTTTGCTTTTTTTTTAGATATTACATTTGTGAATAACGAAATAGTAGTTGATGTAAAGGAACAGGATGTCTCTATTGCGCTATTGGCCGATAAAAGACTTGTCGAGTTTAACCGTACAGACAAGGATTTTGCCTTTGGCGTTGGTGATATCTATTTGGGAAAAGTCCGAAAAATAATGCCGGGGTTGAATGCCGCATTCGTGAATGTCGGTTCAGATAAAGACGCCTTTATGCATTATTTGGATTTGGGACGCAATTTCTCTGCGCTGACAAAATTCACGAATGTAATTCTGAATGAAAAACGCATACCCGACATCAGCGAGTTCAACAAAAGCAACGAACTGCCAAAAGATGGTCAGGTGTCTGATTATCTTACAGTTGGTCAGGAAGTGCTTGTCCAGATAGTGAAAGAGCCCATTTCGACCAAAGGTCCCCGACTTACCTCCGAAATATCTATTGCGGGCCGTTATTTGGTGCTCATCCCATTCTCCAATTCGATTTCTGTCTCGCAGAAAATAAAGTCGAAAGCAGAGCGCAACCGTTTGCGTCAGCTCTTGTTGAGCGTCAAGCCGGCTAATTTCGGCTTGATAATCCGTACTGTGGCCGAAGGCAAGATGGTGGCAGAATTGGATGGTGAGTTGCGCGTTTTGCTGCGCAGATGGAATGAGGCGTTGTCTAAAATAGCGCGAAATTCATCTCCGAAACTGCTGTTGGGCGAACTTGACCGGTCAGTCAGTATAGTGAGAGACCTTTTCTCGCCCGATTATCATGCGATTCATGTGAACGACAGGGATACCTATAAGGAGATTTACGATTATGTTTCGTTGATATCTCCCGACCAAAAGGATATTGTGAAATATTACGATTCGGAACTCCCGATTTTCGACACATTTAATGTGACGAAACAGCTTAAATCGTCGATGGGGCGTGTCGTTTCGGTGAAAAATGGAGCTTATCTGGTAATCGAACATACCGAAGCGTTGCATGTGATTGACGTGAACAGTGGCAATCGATTCAAACTAGAAGAAGGACAAGAGGCTGTAGCGCTGGAAGTGAATATGCTGGCGGCGGAAGAAATAGCTCGTCAGCTCCGTTTGCGGGATATCGGTGGCATAATTATCGTTGACTTTATTGACATGAATAAGGCGGCGAACAGAAAAGCGCTGTTCGATAGGATGGAGGAACTGATGGCTCCAGATCGTGCGCGTCACAACATTTTGCCGTTAAGCAAATTCGGATTGATGCAGATAACCCGTCACCGTGTGCGCCCTGTTGTGCATGTCGAAACGGAAGAAATGTGCCCGACATGTATGGGGACAGGGAAAAGTCAGCCGTCGATTCTTTTCGCAGAGTCGTTGGAAGATAAGATAGATTTTCTTGTGAATCGAAGAGGCCTGAAGCGTCTGCATTTGCAAGTCCATCCGTATGTCTATGCCTATATTACCAAAGGCTTTTATTCTCTCAAATGGCGCTGGCGCATGAAATATTCTTGGCGGTTGCAAGTGATGCCGATTCAGAGTTTCTCGTTTTTGCAGTACCGCTTCTTGGATTCAGAACGCAACGAAATCGTCTTGAATACTGCGGCAGCAGACGGCGATGGTGCTGTTGTGTAGCGGGTTGACGAAAAAAATCATTTAATATGTTGGTTAGATATTGGTTCCTGGCGGCTCGTCCCAAGACATTGCTGGCGGGCGTTGTGCCAGTGATGGTGGGTACAGCTTTGGCGTATCGCTTTGGTGCATTTGTACCCGTGGCGGCCTTTTTGTGTCTGATGTTCTCTCTGTTGTCGCAAATAGCGTCAAATTTCGGGAACGATTACTATGACTTTGTGAAAAAAACGGACGATGAGTCTCGTGTTGGTCCGGCCCGAGCTGTCGCATCGGGGTGGATTTCTCCTGAAAAAATGTTTCGAGCCACCTTTTTCACCATATTTCTGGCATGTGCTTTTGGTATGGGGCTTGTTTATTACGGCGGATGGCAATTGATAGCCGTCGGGGCATTGTGTGTGGTCGCGTTGCTGGCCTATTCTGCAGGTCCTTATCCGTTGTCGTATAATGCGTTGGGCGATTTGTTCGTGCTGGTGTTTTTTGGCATAGTGGCAGTTGTCTTTTCTTGTTATGTCCAGACGGGAGAGTTTCTGTATGAATCATTTGTATGCGGAGTTGCCGTAGGATTGTCGGCAACAAACATCCTGGTCGTGAACAATTATCGTGACTATGAGAATGACAAAAAGGCTGGGAAGAGGACGACCATAGTGCTTTTTGGCCGGAAGTTCGGCGCTTGCTTTTATCTGATGAACGGTTTGCTGGCATGTGTGTTGAGTGCGTATGCTATTGGTGGCGGGTATGTTGCGCTTTTGCCGTCAATGTACCTCATCCCTCATTTTTGTTTGTGGCGGCGCCTAAAGTTGACCGAAGAAGGCGAAGCGCTGAACAAATTGTTGGCTCAAACGTCGCTCAATCTCTTTTTCTTAGGTTTGCTGCTCAGTGCAGGACTAGTGCTGAGGTAAAACAAGAAAAATTATTCGGCAAAAGTTTTGCTGAAAAATTAAAAGTGTGTATCTTTGCGCCCGATTATTATCCATTTCGTGCAAACGAAATATTAACATCGTGTCTGCCAATCGGATAAATGCCCATTTCGGTTGTGAGGGGCGATGGATTTTTTAACAATTTAATTTTATATTAATGGATACATTAAGTTACAAAACTGTTTCGATTAACAAAGAAACAGCACAAAAAGAATGGGTTGTAGTTGACGCGCAAGACTTAGTATTAGGTCGTATGGCATCAAAAGTTGCAAAACTTTTGCGTGGCAAAAACAAACCGACTTACACTCCACATGTAGATTGTGGTGATTATGTAATTGTCATCAATGCTGACAAAGTGAAAATGACTGGTCTGAAATGGACCGACCGCATTTATTTGAGCCATACAGGTTATCCTGGCGGTCAGAGAGAGATTACTCCTGAAAAACTTTTGCAGAAAAGCCCTGAAAAACTGATAAAGAAAGTGGTGAAAGGCATGCTTCCTAAAAACAAACTGGGTGCGCAACTTTTGTCAAATCTTTATGTGTATGCAGGTACAGAACATAAACACGAGGCACAACAACCAAAACAAATTGATTTAAACACACTTAAATAATTATGGAAGCAGTAGTAAATGCAATCGGAAGAAGAAAGGCCGCAGTTGCCCGTGTCTTTGTAAAAGAGGGTGAGGGAAAAATAACAATCAACAAAGTTGCATTGGAGACCTATTTCCCTTCTGGCATTCTTCAATATATAGTAAAACAGCCGTTGATGACACTTGGTGTAGCAGACAAATATGATATTCAGGTAAATCTTGACGGTGGTGGTTTCAAAGGACAGGCTGAAGCTTTGCGTTTGGCGATAGCAAGAGCGTTGGTGAAAATTGACGCGGAATCTAAAACAGCATTGAAAGCCGAAGGTTTCATGACTCGCGACCCGCGTGAGGTTGAACGTAAGAAACCAGGTCGTCCTAAAGCTCGTAAGAGATTCCAGTTCAGCAAACGTTAATATTTTATGCGGTTGCTTTAATAAGAGTTTAGTATCTAAATTCCTGAGATTTGTTGTAAGACAACTACTCGGAGATTGGTAAAACAGAAAGTAAACAAAATAAAAAATGTCACAAGTTAAATTTGAAGATTTATTAGAAGCTGGTGTTCATTTCGGACACCTTAAGAGAAAGTGGAACCCCGCTATGGCTCCTTATATTTTTATGGAGCGTAACGGAATTCATATCATAGATTTGCATAAGACTGCAGTGAAATTGGAAGAGGCTGCAGAAGCAATGAAGCAGATCGTGAAATCAGGTCGTCGCGTTTTGTTCGTAGCAACAAAAAAACAGGCGAAAGACATTGTAGCTGAAAAAGTATCGAAAGTAGGAATGCCTTATGTTACTGAGCGTTGGGCTGGCGGTATGCTTACCAACTTCCCGACAATCCGTAAGGCTGTGAAGAAAATGACCAATATCGATAAAATGATAAAGGACGGAACTTTCGACAATCTTTCTAAAAGAGAAAAGCTTCAGATCTCTCGTCAGCGTGAAAAACTCGACAAAGTGCTCGGAAGCATCGCTGATTTGAATCGTCTTCCTGCTGCTCTTTTTGTTGTGGATGTTATGAAAGAACAAATTGCAGTTCGTGAGGCAAATCGTCTTGGTATTCCTGTTTTCGCAATGGTTGACACCAACTCTGACCCTACTAATATCGATTATGTGATTCCTGCTAACGACGATGCTACAAAATCAATCGAAATTGTATTGAATACAATTATTGCAGCTATCGAAGAAGGACTTCAGGAACGCAAAATGGAGAAAACAGAAAATGAAGCTGTAGCAGAAGAAGGTTCGGAGAAAAAAGAACGTAAAATCCGTACAACAAGAAAAAATCGCACTCAGAAAGAAGATGACGAGGCGTTGAACAACAATGTCGCAGCTAAATTTGTAGAAGAAGATAAAGAATAAATTTTTTATTAACCGTAATATTGAGTTATGAATAATACAAGGTTTAATTTTATCTTGTTTATTTATAACTCTTTATTTTTATATTGAAAGGAAAAACAATTATGGCAGTAACACTTGCTGATATTAAGAAATTGCGCGATATTACCGGCGCAGGTATGATGGACGTGAAAAAAGCCTTGGAAGAGGCTAACGGAGATTTTGACGCAGCAAAAGATTTGCTTCGCAAGCGTGGTCAGGCTATTGCAGCGAAACGCTCAGACAGAGAAGCTTCTGAAGGTTGTGTTTTGGCAAAGGCGGAAGGCGATTTTGGCGCTATCGTTGCTTTGAAATGCGAAACTGACTTTGTGGCTAAAAATGCAGATTTCGTTGCTTTGACCAAAAAGATTTTGGATGTAGCAATTGCAAATAAACCCGCATCTTTGGATGAACTGAAAGCTCTTCAGTTGGATGGCTTCACTGTTGAAGCGCTGATTACTGAGCGTTCGGGCGTTACTGGTGAAAAGATGGAATTGTCTGATTATGCATTTATCAAGGGTGCGACAGTTGACGCTTATAATCATCTTGGTAATAAGTTGGCTACAGTTGTTGCCTTTGCTGAAGCTGGCGCAGATAAAGAAACAGCACACGGCGTAGCAATGCAGGTGGCTGCAATGAACCCTATTGCAATTGACGCTGACAGCGTTTCGCAAGAGGCAAAAGACCACGAATTGCAGATGGCAATAGAAAAAACTAAAACTGACGAAGTGAAAAAAGCTGTTGAGGTAGCTCTTAAAAAAGCTGGCATCAATCCTGCTCATGTTGATAGCGAAGAACATATCGAATCTAACACAGCGAAAGGATGGATTACTTCAGAACAGGCTGCTCAGGCTCGCGAGATAATCGCCAAAGTTTCGGCTGAAGCTGCAGAGAATATTCCTGCAAAGAAAGTAGAGATGATTGCACAAGGCCGTTTGGCAAAATTCTTGAAAGAGAATACGCTGATGGAGCAGGCTTATGTGATGTCAGAAACTAAAGAAACAGTAAAGGATGTGCTCAAGAAAGCGGGCATTACTCCTGTTGGATTCCAGAGAATCACATTGAACCAAGAATAATTCCAGGTTCAAGTATAAGTCAAGAAAAAAAGGGAAATGCATGCATTTCCCTTTTTTTCTTGACTTGTTTATATGGATTTCAAACTTTTTTTCATTGATTCAAGTCCTTTGACGAAGATGTTTTGTTCGTTGTTAGACTTTCTTTTGTTTTTGCAGATAACTTTCAGTCCTGCAGGGATAATGCAAATGTCAATTGGCGTTTCCATCATGACAGCTTCTCCGTCAATGTGGAATTGTAAGGATTTTTCAGGGCAATTGAGCGTAATCTTGTCTGTTTGCAGATAGTTGAGATAGATGCTCTTGTCAATTTGTCTTGTGAGAAGTTTCAAGGTGATTTCTGGCAGAGCAGTGACAGGGAATTCACTGAATATGGCAATGTCCATCATCCCGTCAAGGATGGAAGCTTGAGGGGCAATGTAAATATTGTTGCCGTATTGGGCTGCATTGGCAAACGTGATGAGAAATGCGCTCTGTTCAATCTGTATTTTGTCGTTTGTCAGGATGTAATGTTGTGGCGTGAAGTTGATGTAATTCTTCAAGGCCAGTTCTATGTAGGAGTTCAATCCTCTTTTATGCGATTTTGCGAAGTCCCAGCTTACATTGGCGTCGAATCCAGTGCCGCAAGTGCAGAAAAAGAACTGCTCGTTGGCTTTCCCATAGTCGATGGTAGCGGTTTGCAGCATGTTGATGACTTCAATAGCATGGGTGGAATTCATAGGAATTCCTAAATGGCGCGCCAATCCGTTTCCCGAGCCGACGGGGATGATGCCTAATACGGTTTCGGTGTGCAAGAGTCCTTGGGCAACTTCATTTACTGTTCCGTCGCCGCCTACGGCTACAACAATGTCGTATTTTTGCTGCGCCAGTTTGCGAGCGATTTCTATGGCGTGTCCCTTATGCTCGGTGAATAAAATGTCAGGCTTGAGGAAAAGTTCCTTACTCAAGTTTTCCTCAATCAAATCTGGAATGTGTTTTTTTTTGTTTGTTCCAGAGATGGGATTTATGATGAAACCAATTCTTTGTTTTTGCATAATAGCCCCACTTGTCTGTTTTTTACTATGCAAAAATATAAATTAACATTTGAATCTGTCTTTTTTTAGATGTATTTTTGTTTAATGAAAAATATTTCGGATGTTGCGTGTAGATCACATATCAAAAAAGTTTGCCGAAAAGGCGGTGCTTGATGATGTCAGTTTCTGCGTTGCTGAGGCGTCTGTCGTTGGCGTCGTTGGCGGCAATGGTCAGGGCAAAACGACTTTGTTCAGACTTATTTCGGGCATATATGAACTCAATTCTGGTAATGTGATGCGTCCTTCAAAAGTGGTTTATCTGCCAGAAGAACGTGGGCTTGACATGGAAGAGACACCCTGTTTCTTCCTGACATATATAGGAAGGCTGCACGGAATGACGAAAAACAGCGCGCAGAAAAGGGCGTTGGCGTTGCTGGACGATTTTGGTTTGAGCGATTATGCAGATTATAGAATAGGCAACCTTTCTAAAGGAATGCAGCAGAAAGTGCAGTTTCTGTCGGTTCTTGTTTCTGACGCCTCATTATTCTTGCTTGATGAACCGTTTTCGGGGATTGACGAAACAAATAAAGAACTTTTGAAGAGTGAGATTACAAAAATTCGGGAGAAAGGAGCCTCGGTGATGGTTTCGTCGCACGATATGGATGCGCTGGAAGATATATGCGATGATTTTCTTTTTTTAGAGAATGGGAAAATTGTTTCTGATGGAGAACTGCATGGATTGATGCAGCGTTACTTGCATCGAAATGTGCTAGTGCTGGAAACAGCGAAGGATTTGCACCCTTCAGCGCAGACCGAGGTGGTGATGACATGCCGTTATCCGGATAAAGTGGAAACGTGGCTGAAGGCATCTGATGATGCATCAGAAACGAATAAGCTGCTGTCGGATATATTGTCCGAAAATGACTTGATGTCGTTTTCAGTGCGAAGAATATCGCTTGGCGATTGTGTGAAAATAAGCAAAAATCGATGATGGGATGTAGAGAAATACGATTGGTGGCAGGATATGAATTGCGGCGGATTTTTCGTCAGCATTTTTTCTTGATAATGATGCTGCTGTTGTCAGTATGCTCGATTGTCAGTTTGTTAGGGCTTACAAAGAATGCAGCATGGGAATGTGCATTGCGTTTGCACTCGGATTTTCCGCAGTTGCTTTTCTCGTCTTCGGTATTTTCAATGTTCTTTTTGTTTTTCGTGTTGAATTACTCAGTGTCGTTGTTTCGTAGTGTGAATGCAGAAAGAGAGTCACGCTTGTCCGAATTTTATCTGTCGTTTTTGTCGCCAGAGGTGTTGCTCTACGGAAAAGTCCTTGCATATTCAGTTTTGTGTGTCGTTCACCTGTTGCTGATGGAAATCGTAGCGTTTGCGGTGGTGGCTCCGCATTGCGAATCGGTGTTGCCGCTCGTGTTGCTGCAGTTAGGGCGTTTTTCGATGCTTGTAGCAGGTTTTTGCTTTTATATGTCGCTGTTTGCTTTGGCGGCATCGTGGGCTGAGCGTCATGCCGAGATGCAAGGCGTGATGCTTTTTTTGACGGCATTGTGTGTTTTGTCTTATTTTGCTCCTGATTTTGTGTCGCAGAATCGTTTTTTGATGATAATGCCTTTTACTGCTCCGTTCATGGCAGCTGACAATTTATCGCTGATTTCATTGCTGTCGTTTGCGGTTATACTGTGTTCGATATATGGAGTCATGAAATATGCAGGGGTGGTGTATAAAAAAAGATTGTTTTATTATGGCAAAAATAAAATTGAAAAAAGGGGATAAAATAATGATAGTATCTCCGTCTGGAGTGATAAAACCAGAATATGTTTCAGGTGCAGTAAAGTTTTTGCACGATTCGGGATTCGAACCAGTGGTAGGGGATTCGGCTTTGGCTTCGTGTGGAAGATTTGCCGGTACGCCTGATGAACGGATAGCCGATATGCAGCGAGCAATAGATGATGCCAGCGTGAAAGCGGTTCTTTGTAGCCGAGGCGGGTATGGCGCGGTGCAAATTGTAGATAAATTGGATTTCTCGAGTCTGAAAACCAATCCTAAATATCTGATAGGGTTTAGTGATATAACTGTTTTCCATTCGGCATTGACAAATATGAAAATCCCTTCTGTTCACGCCTCGATGGCTAAATACATGACGGAATATCCTCAAGAAGAGCCTCAGCAAAAACTGCTAGGAATACTAGGCGGGAAAGTAATGAAATACGAAGTGCCGCCTCATCCGTTGAATCGCCAGGGAGTGGCAAAAGGAGTGCTGACAGGCGGGAACCTTTCGGCGCTTTACGGACTTCGTGGCACGCCGTACGATATTCGCCCGAAAGGGAAAATCCTTTTTATTGAAGATTTGTCGGAAGCGCCTTATCATGTCGATCGTATGATGAATAATTTGCGGCTTGGCGGTATACTTAAGCAAATATCTGGTTTGGTTGTAGGACAGTTCACGGATATGACTCCAGATGACCGGATGAAGAACGTTTACGAAATAATAGCAGATGCTGTGGCGGATTATGATTATCCTGTGTGCTTCGATTTCCCGGCGGGTCATGTGCCTCAAAATTATCCGTTGCTGATGGGTGTAAGATGCAAATTGGCGGTGACAGAAAAATCTGTGGTTTTGAAAAATTGAGATGATGAGAAAACTGAAAGTAGAGGAATTGAACCGAATTTCGGTAGAGGAGTTTAAGGCAACCGAAAAAATGCCGTTGGTGCTAGTGCTCGACAATGTAAGAAGTCAGAATAATGTCGGGTCAGTATTTCGCACTTCTGATGCATTTTTGGTGCAGAAGATTTTTCTTTGCGGCATCACTTCAACACCTCCGAATGCAGATATACATAAAACAGCCCTAGGTGCCGAATACAGCGTGGATTGGGAGTATGTATCGAGCACCGCCGAGGTTGTGCGCAGATTGAAAGAGGAAGGGTATTTCGTTTTTGCTGTCGAACAAGTGGAAAACAGTTTGAAACTTCCAGACTTCGAGCCTGAATCAGACGGGAAATATGCCGTAGTATTCGGCAACGAAGTGAAAGGGGTGCAGCAAGAAGTTGTGGATTTGTGCGATGCAAGTCTTGAAATACCTCAGTATGGCACTAAACATTCCTTGAATGTGAGTATAACAGCGGGAATCGTTATTTGGGATTTTTTCTGTAAAAAAAGAATGGCTTGATAATCTTCAAGCCATGTCTTTTCTGTTATTCTTCTATCACTTCAGCATCTTCGATGTTGCTCTTGTCTATATGCGTTTTGGGACTTGGTTTCTTGCGTAGAAAAAGAATGGCATTCAGCAATTCTGATGCCGCATATATCAAGCAAAGGATTCCGATGATGAGAAATACGAAATTTCTTATACTTTCGGGATTGCACACCACGATAATTCCAGCAGCAAGTATCAGTATTGGTGTAATGTAGAAAAACAAGGATACAGGAGTCCATTTTCTAGCAATCAGCAAAGAAATAGTTTGATGGGCCCCGGCTATTATTAGTATTCCTCCAAGGATGTACATCAGTAGGTTGGCAAACATGTCAGGCATGGCAATGAACCATACTCCTAACAGCAGACTGCCAATGCCATCAAAAGGGAAACGCTTGTTTCTGCTGAACAAATATATCAGAAAACTGATGACACTGGGCAGGATAAACAATATGCCTGTAGCGATGACAAGATAGCGCGTTGCTTCGTCGGGCCAAAGAATGAGTGTCAATCCCACAGCCATCGCAAATAATACACGGATGATAGCGTTTTTCATAGTTTTGATTTTTTATGTACAGCGAAGTTAGTTAAAAATATTTTAAAAAGAAAATTTGGCTTTAATTTATGTTTTACGGCACAAGATTTGTATCTTTGCAAGAATTTTTAAAAAGAAAAATCAAAAGTAAATGAAGAAAATTTTTGCGTTAGTGGCTGCAGTGTTTTTGAGCATGTCTCAACCTTATGCCAATGATTGTGTTTTGTACAGTTATACCCAAGAGAAATCGGCTTATACTCCAGGGTTTATTTGTTCTTATGTGTTCGATGAGTCGATACCTTTCCCCACGCGTTTGGAATTTAAGGCGAGAAAACAGCTTGCTAGTATCTGTTATACGCCAGACATGTATCTTCGTGTAGCAATAGCAAACGAAGATGGATCATGGACATGGCAAGACGGTTATATTTGGGACTCTCAAGCGGCAGGCATGACCACTAGTTATAAGACATTTTCTGTGGAACTGCCGGCGGGTGTGCGCAAGATTGAGTTCACAACCAATGTGGGTGCTACGTTGCAACGTTTTGTGAAGGATTTGTATGTTTATAAAATAGCGGCAAATGAGCCTTCGGTGGATGTGCTTGATTTTGGCAATGTGTTGCTTGGCGAAACGGTGGAGAAAACATTTCAATTGGGATATGTCAATCTTTCAGAATTGCAAGCATCGTTGGATGATGAACAATTTTCTGTTGAGGTGCAGGATGTGAATGTATGCAATCATGGATACCAGACCGTGAAGGTGACATTTACTCCAAAGTCGTTAGGTGTAAGTGAAGCAACTCTTAAATTGGATAACGGAGCGCAGTCTTCAGTGTCGTTGAGGGCTAATGTGATTAGAATCTCTACTCCTGACAATTTCAGAATAGTAGAAAGATTTGACGATGCCTTGTCTTTGGCTTGGGATGAGGTGGACAGAGCTGCATATTATCAGTTGAGGAACAATACGAAGGATGCAGAGTATTTGGTAGAAGAAACGGAATACGTGCTTTATGATGTTGCTCCTCAAGACGAAATTCAATTGTCGGCAGTGTTTAATGAGCAAAACATCAGTTTCCCTCGATTGCTGATGGGTAATGGAATGGATGAGACTACTGACATAACCGAAGTGGAGGGTGAACATGTTTCTGTTTCGGCGCACGACGGTTGTTTGACCTTGAGCAATTTGAGCGATGGTGATGTATATTGCATTTCTGACATCAATGGACATGTATATGCAAAGGGCGTAGCGAATGCGGATACATTGCAAGTGTATCTCCCGGTTCGTGGCGTTTGCTTGGTAAGCGTGAATGGCGAAACCTTGAAAGTGATGATGTGATAATAATGAAAATATAATCAACAAAAAAGCCTTCGGCATGCCGAAGGCTTTTTTGTTGATGTATGGTATGTATTAAGCTTGTTCCAATGCCAATGTTTTGGTAGGTTGGTCGCAAACTTCGCTTGGTCCGAAGTATTGGATAGGACCAGGATATACATAACTTGTCTCGATAGCCCATTTGTCGCGGTTCTCAGCCAATTTTTTGAACGGAGCGCCGTCCAGTTCAACCAATGCTTTGCGGATAACGGGTTTCATTGCGCCGTGGCGTTTTTCCATGTTCATCATCATAGTGATAGGTACACCGGCAGCAATCCATTTGTCTGCTGATTTTGTGGTGTTCTTAATCAATGACATGTATCCGGTTTTTCCTGCAGCGATAAGTTGTGCAGCATTGAATCCGAGAGAGTAGCAGTAGTCTGCGTCGAAATTTGACGGAGCGGCGCATCGGCCTTCGTATCCGAAGAAGTGTCCGAGTCCGGAGAATTTGCCAGTGTATGAACCAGCGGCTTTTCTCTTCGACAACTCAGTTTTCACCATTTCGATAAGCAATTTCTCTGTTTCAATCAACGAAACCTGTACATTTCCGTGTGGGTCACGCTCAAGTGTCAATTGCTTTTGTACAAAATCAGGGAGTGATGCGTAAACAGATGCTGAGTTAGCAGAAAGTTTCTTGACAGCAGCAGCAACATCACCGTTAGTTTCAGCCAAAAGGTCGTTCAATTCTTTGATCAGCACTTTCATTTCTGGAATGAATTCGATCAATCCTTCAGGGATGAGGATGACGCCGAAATTGTTGCCTTTTGCAGCACGGGCAGCCACAGTGTCAGCAATGTTGTTGACAATTTGTGACAAGGTCATTTTCTTTGCTTCTACTTCTTCTGAAACGATGCAGATGTTAGGTTGTGTCTGCAAACCGCATTCCAATGCGATGTGAGAAGCCGAACGACCCATCAGTTTGATGAAGTGCCAGTATTTTTTTGCCGAATTGGCGTCGCGCATGATGTTTCCAATAACTTCAGAGTACACTTTGCATGCAGTGTCGAAACCGAATGATGTTTCAATCTGGCTGTTTTTCAAGTCGCCGTCGATTGTTTTCGGGCATCCGATTACCTGAATGCCAGTGTTTTTCTGCAAATAGTATTCAGCCAAAACACAAGCGTTGGTGTTAGAGTCGTCACCGCCGATGATGATCAATGCTTTAATGCCTAATTTGTTGCAGATTTCGATACCGCTGTCGAATTGAGAAGTTTCTTCCAATTTGGTACGTCCGGAACCGATGATGTCGAAACCGCCGGTGTTGCGATATTCGTCGATGATGTCAGATGTCAGTTCGATGTATTTGTGGTCGATAAGTCCGCTCGGACCGCCCAGAAAACCATAAAGTTTGCAATCTTTGTTGAGCGATTTCAGTCCGTCGAAAATACCAGAAATTACATTGTGACCTCCAGGTGCTTGTCCACCAGAGAGGATGACGCCCACATTGAATGCAGGGAGGGTAACTTTTGCGTTTGACGGCTCGAATGTTACAACGGGCATGCCGTAAGTGTTAGGAAACAATTTTTTGATTTCAGCCTGATCAGCTACAGATTCTGTGGCTTTTCCTTCTTTGATGGCCACATTGCCTTTCAGTGCTGCAGGCAATTTCGGCTGGTAAGCCGCTCTTGCGATTTGTAATGCACTTTTTGTTGTCATTGTGTTAAATGAATTAATATGAATAAAAAAGTTTATCTCTTGAGTTTACAAATTTCGTAAATTTCTCTTGAATTTACAACATTATATGGAATTTAAGGTTGTTATTCGTATCGGTTGCCCCAAAGTTTTTTCAGCCATTCTGTAAGTTTGTTTTCGGCAAGGTTGTTCTGCGGCAGCCACCAGCGTTTGTTTTTCACTTCTTTGGGCATGTATTCTTGTTTCACAAAGTGATTGTCGAAATCGTGTGCATATTTGTAATCCTTGCCATAATTCAAGTTTTTCATCAGCTTAGTGGGCGCATTGCGCAAGTGTAGCGGCACGGGCAGGTTCCCTGTTTCGCGTACGGTGGCCAAGGCTGAATCGATGGCTAGGTATGCCGAGTTGCTCTTGGGGCTTGAAGCCAGGTAAATCGTTGTTTCGGCAAGAATGATGCGTCCTTCGGGCCATCCGATTTTCTGCAGTGCGTCAAAGCAGTTGTTGGCCAGCAGCAGTGCGTTCGGGTTCGCCAGTCCTATGTCTTCTGCAGCCGAAATGACAAGCCGTCGGGCGATAAACTTTGGGTCTTCGCCGCCTTCAACCATGCGTGCCAGCCAATAAATGGCGGCGTCAGGGTCGCTTCCTCTGATGCTTTTGATGAATGCGGAAATGATGTCGTAGTGCATTTCGCCGTTTTTGTCGTAGGCAAGCGGATTTTCTTGCAACCGTTCTGTTACAAGTTCATCGGTAACCTCTACGCTGTCGGTGTTATCATCGCCGGCGATCAGGTCGAGTATGTTTAGCAATTTTCGTGCATCGCCGCCGGCAAATCGAAACAGGGCGTTATATTCTTTGAATGTGATTTTCTTGTTTTTCAGAATGGTGTCTGTCGTTGTCGCCCGGTTGATGATTTGCATCATGTCGTCCTCGTCAAGCGGTTTCAACACATACACTTGGCAGCGCGAGAGCAGGGGCGTGATGACTTCGAACGATGGATTCTCCGTGGTGGCGCCAATCAAAGTGACGGTGCCGTTTTCTACCGCTCCGAGCAAAGAGTCTTGCTGCGCCTTGCTGAAACGGTGTATCTCGTCGATGAAAAGAATGGGAGTGCTTGTGCCGAAAAATCCGCTGTTGCGTGCTTTCTCTATCACATCCCGTACATCTTTCACACCCGAACTGATGGCGCTCAAGGTATAGAATGGCACATTCAATTCGTTTGAAATGATTCGCGCGAGTGTGGTTTTCCCAATCCCGGGAGGTCCCCAGAGTATAAAAGAGGATATATGGCCGGAGTTGAGCATTTTTCTCAATCCGGCATTTTCGCCCACCAAGTGTTTCTGCCCTGCATATTCCGACAGATTCTTGGGTCTCATGCGTTCGGCCAAGGGTGGTAGCATAGTGTTTCGCTTTTGTTACAAAGATAAGAAAATCCGTTTAAAAACAATTCAGCAAATCTTCTAAATCGTTGACGGCGGCTGATAAATCGTCGAAAAAAGTTTTGTGATTCCGCAGAAAATCATGGCGACCGGCTGAAAGTTTCTCGTAAAGTTCTGCAGACATGCAGTCGGTGTATTCGCCGATGGCGAACTCAATGTCGTCTTTTTGCCAATCGAGCGTAGAATGTTGATAGATTCTGTGCTTTTGGTGAAAAAAACAATATGCTGTTTCGACACTGTCTTTTGTTATCATGGCTAAGCGTCGAATCCGACAGGTCTCATTTGTTTCTGTTCCTCGCTATATACAAATCCGTTTTCCAACAGATAACCTTTTATTTCGTCGGTGTCTCTGTCGAAATAGCAGCAGAGCGATTCCAGTGAGTCGAATTCCTCGTCGCGCAGCAGCATGTTGATGCTCGACACGAGGATAGCGGGGTCTTGTGGTAAATGGTCCATTGTGATAAATCTTTCAACAAAGATACGAATATAAATTGGCATTGCTCGTGGATTTTGCCCTTAATGTTGTATTTTTGCAAAATAAATCAGTTCCAATAAACATCTAATAATGATTTCCGTTGATAATTTGTCAGTCGCGTTCGGTTCTTTTACGCTGTTCGATAATATTTCCTTTGTTGTAAATCCAAAGGATAAAATTGCGCTTGTCGGAAAAAACGGCGCAGGCAAGAGCACGATGCTCAAGATATTTGCTGGGTTGCAGGCTCCTACTGGCGGCAATGTGGTTATCCCGAAAGATGTGACGATTGGCTATTTGCCTCAGCACATGATTCACGCTGACGGGAAAACTGTGTTGCAGGAAGCCGAAACGGCTTTTGAGCATGTGAAGGAAATGCAGGCGGAAATTGAGCATTTGACGACGGAACTTTCGGAGCGCACAGATTACGACTCGGCGGAATATGCAGAACTGATAGAGCGTCTTACGGTCAAGAACGAACAGATGCAGACGCTTGGACTGGGGAATTTTAGGGCAGAAGTGGAGAAAACGTTGATAGGTTTAGGTTTCGAACGGAGCGATTTTGGCCGCGATACCTCTGAGTTCAGCGGCGGTTGGCGCATGCGCATCGAATTGGCAAAAATACTCATGCGACGTCCTGATGTACTTTTGCTCGACGAGCCCACCAACCACCTTGACATAGAGTCTATTCAGTGGTTGGAAAATTTTCTTGCCACCAGCGGCTGCGCTGTTATTCTCATCTCGCATGACCGTGCTTTTATCGATGCCGTTACCAATCGTACAATAGAAATATCGTTAGGGAAAATATACGACTATAGGGTGTCATATTCTAAATATGTGGAGCTTCGCAAAGAACGGCGTGAACAGCAGATTCGCGCTTACAAGAACCAGCAAAAGCAGATTCAGGATACCGAAGATTTCATTGAGCGTTTTCGCTACAAGGCTACAAAGTCGGTACAGGTGCAGTCGCGCATCAAGCAGTTGGAAAAGCTGGAGCGCATTGAGGTGGATATGGAAGACAATGCCTCTTTGCATTTGAAATTCCCGCCTGCGCCTCGTTCTGGCGACATCGTTGTCGAAATCGACGGATTGGAGAAAAAGTATGATGAGGTGGTGTTCTCCGATGTTTCGTTGATGATAAAGCGAGGAGAGAAGGTTGCCTTTGTGGGCAAGAACGGCGAAGGAAAGTCAACCCTTGTAAAGTGTATAATGAACGAAATAACTGATTATACTGGCAAATTGCGGCTTGGACACAATGTGAAAATCGGTTATTTTGCTCAAAATCAGGCTTCGTTGCTCGACGAGAACCGCACCGTATTCGAAACGATAGATTATGTGGCAGTCGGCGACATTCGTACTAAAATCAGGGATATCCTTGGTGCGTTTATGTTTGGCGGCGAAGCATCGGATAAAAAGGTGAAAGTTCTTTCTGGCGGCGAACGGAGCCGTTTGGCGATGATTCGTTTGCTGCTCGAGCCGGTCAATCTGTTGATACTCGACGAGCCCACCAATCACCTCGACATGCGTTCGAAAGATGTGCTGAAAGAAGCTATTTTGGCATTCGACGGGACGGCAATTATTGTTTCGCATGACAGGGAGTTTCTGGATGGGTTGGTGACGAAAGTTTATGAATTCGGCAACAAACGTGTGAAAGAGAATTTGGGCGGCATTTTCGATTTCTTGAAAGCTAAAAAGTTGCAGTCGTTGCAGCAGTTGGAGATGCGCGTGCCACAGAAAAGCGAAGAAAAGGAAAGTAAAGCGCCGTCGGAGAACAAACTTTCGTACGAGGAGCGCAAAGAACTTAATAAAAAAGTGCGCAAGGCCGAGCGTGCGGTAGAAGAAGCCGAAAAATGTGTTGCGGAGTTGGAAGAACGCCAAACTGAATTGGAAACGAAAATGAACGATGGCGGCAATTTGGAGGAGCTGTTGGCGCAATACAATAAAGTGAAAAGAGAATTGGAACAGAAAATGTACGAGTGGGAGATTCTTACCGAAGAGCTTGAAGCGTTGAAGAACGGTTAGAAATAGTCACAGAATCGTTTCTTCCCTTTGAAGAAAAAGTTGAATACAACGCTTTTCTCTGTCATTTCTGCAAAAGAAGTGCATGTCGCTTTGGCTTGATTTTCTTTTCGTTTGTCAGCAAAACTTTTTTTAATTTTTCTGAAGTCTTTTCTTGCTTTCAGTATGGCTTTCGCATTCTTTAGGTCAAATGTGAGCAGATATTTTGCCATCGCCGCATTGTCTAACACGAATCTTGCGAAAAACACTTTCTTCAGCCTGTCGTTTGGCAGATTTTTATACAGCATCAACAAATTGTTGCGGAAATTCAAGTAAGTTTTCCTTGGATTCTCCACATTAAGTGTGCCGCCGCCAAGGTGATAGACTGTTGATTGCGGTATGCAAGCGATTTTTTGCCCTCTCGCTTTCAGTCTCCAGCAAAGGTCAATCTCTTCCATGTGGGCAAAAAAAACGGAGTCGAATCCGCCGGCATTTTCAAAATCGCTTTTCCTGATGCACAGACAAGCGCCTGTAGCCCAGAATATGTCTCGAGTCTCATCATATTGGCCGTTGTCGCGTTCGGTAATGTTCATCACGCGTCCTCTGCATAACGGGTATCCCCATTTGTCGATAAAGCCTCCGCATGCGCCGGCGTGTTCAAAATGTGTTTTGTTTGTGTATGCCAGAATCTTTGGCTGTACAGCTGCGGTGTCTTCGTGCATGTCCAGATAGTCGACAAGCGGTTGGAGCCAGTTTTCGGTCACTTCCACGTCAGTGTTCAGCAATACATAGTATTTGGCGTCGATTTCGGATAGCCCTTTGTTGTATCCGCCAGCAAATCCGTAGTTTTGGTCTAATTGGATGATACGTACGTTCGGAAATTTCTCTTTCAGCAGTTTTAGGGAGTTGTCGGTCGAAGCGTTGTCGATGACAAAAATGTCGGCATCTGCCGAGGGCGTGTGTTCAACGACCGAAGGCAGAAACGTAGGCAGTATTTTCTCGCCGTTATAGTTCAGTAGTACGATTGCAGTCTTTGTCATGACAGTTCTCTCTTGTGTTTCCATCTTTTGTGTGTCCACAACCAATAGGCGGGATCATGCAGAATTGTATCTTCCATCATGCGGATGTATTTCTCTGTATCTTCGTATTCCGCTGATTCTCCCACATGATCGTCAATCAGTTTCAGTGTGGCTTCGTAATATCCTCGTTTTATTTTTTTTATGTCCACATAAATCAGCACAAAATCTAATTTTCGTGCGATTCTTTCGCCGCCCACCAATACAGGAGTGTCCTGGTTCAGAAAATTGCTCCAGTAGTGCAAGTTTCTTTTGGAGGGCGTTTGGTCGGCCATCATAGCGAAAGAAATGTGCTTGCCGGCCTTTTGGTATTTGTACACTTCCCTGAACAGTTGATTTTTTTCGATTTCTGTGGTGTTGAATTTTGTGCGGAGTTTCAGGAAGAAACTGTTGATGAATTTGTTTTTCTGTTTCCTGTAAACGCCGGCCAGCGTGATGTCTCGGTTGTTGATGTACAAGCTGGAACAAACCATGTATTCCCAGTTGCCGTAATGTCCCAGCATCCATATAGCGTTTCTGCCTTGTTCGGAGTATTGCTTGAATAATTCGATGTTGGTGAATTTCATTCGACTCATCATTTCCTTTTCGGAAATGTGCATCAGATGAATTGTCTCGGCGAAAATGTCGCAGAAATGGCGGTAGAATCTTTTCTCTATTTTCTTTCGCTCATTTTCGCTCATCTGCGGAAAACTGTTAGCAATGTTCTGACGTACCACTTTTCTCCTGTATCCGATAAAATAATAGAGGATGAGATAGGTGAAATCCGAAAATAAGTACAAGACGCGTAGTGGCAGCCATGCGGCTGTCCATAAAACGAGATATGTCAGATAATAAATGATAATCATTCGCTATTCGAATATTCCGATAGATTCACAATAGGCAAATTCCGCTTCGATAACTTGTTCAGTCATCTCTTTGGTAATGTGGTTCATGCCGTCTTCTTTCAGGCATTTCATTACAAAATCGGCCACTTCGTCTTCGTCGATGGTGATGTCTTTCGAAGCGCCGGCGTTTTCGTTGAACATCCCGATTTTTTCGTAGAATTCGTATATTAGGTCAACGATATAGTTTATGTCGTTACTGTCGTAATTCAATTGAAAATTGTCCGAAATGTACTTCTGTATAAAAATGATGTCTTCGTCGTCTGTCAGAAAATTTTGTGTTCCCATATCTTGTGTTTTATATGCAAAGGTAGACAATAATTGAAAATTGATAGCCGAAAATTAAGAAAATATAAATTATTGTATTAAGTTTGTAGCGAATTTAAAACTGAAAAAACAATGATGAGAAAAAGAAAAAACGCAGTATTATTTATGCTGATTTTTATATTTTGTTTTCTTGAATCCCCTTTGTTTGCGAAGATTCAGAATCCTGAAATTGATAATTTGCTGAAACCGCTCGACGCAGAAATCGCAAAACGTGATTATTATCAAAATCAAAAGCAAAATACGATAGATTCGCTCAAAAATTTATTGTCGGAATGTACAAATCAGACTCAGAAATATGAATGTTTGAAACAGCTTTCCGATGAGTATGGCTCGTTTGTGTACGACTCAGCCTGGATATATACCCGTAAAATGTACCAGATGGCTGACTCTATAGCCATCGAGAGCTATCGTATTGAGGCCAAGCTGAAGATGTCGTTTGTGCTTATATCCTCTGGTTTGTATACAGAGGCCAAATCGCTTCTGACAACCATTAATGTGAACGAGTGCACCGAAGAACAAAAATTGGAGTACTATGCCAACATGACTCGTTTGAATTTTGATTTGCGCGACTATGTAAAGGATGAATATTTCTCTGAATATTACGAAAAAGAAGGTGTGGCGATGCAGGATTCAGTCGTGAAGTATCAAAAAGATCCTAACCAAAAGGATATTGTGATTGGACAAAAGGAGATGCGCAGCGGAAATGCCGATTTAGCCATCGGTTATTTTGAGAAAGCTCTTTCCAATCCGGAAATTTCAGACAAGGATGTGGCGTTAGTCACCTCTTGCCTTGGTTATCTGTATTCCAATAAGGGGAATGATATGGAAGCGGTCCGAATGTTGGTAAAAGCTTCGCTTTGCGACATAAAAACAGTTACAAAAGAAACTGTAGCGCTGCGTAATCTGGCGAACAAATTGAGAAACTACGATGAACTCGACCGCGCCAACGATTATATTCGCATTGCCGATGAAGACGCGAAATTCTACAATGCCCGTCAGCGTATGGCCGAAATTGGGAATGTTTATACGGATATACAGCAGGAGCGTATGAAACTTATTGAGGAACAGCGCAACAACTACATCCGGTTCTTCATTGTCATGTTCTTGATGGTGATTATAGCGGCTGTATTGCTGGTGATTATTGTTAAACAATATCGCAAGTTGAACGAAACCAAAGATTTGATATTGAAGAATAATCAAGATTTGCAGCGTACCAATAACAAACTGCAAGAGAGCAATAAAATTAAAGAAGAGTATATCGGCTATTTCTTCCGAATGAATTCCGATTTTATACAAAAGCAGGAGGCTTTGCAAAAACGCGTTACTAAACTGTTGAATAACAAAGATTTTGAAAAGTTAAAAAATGTCGTTTCCGAGGATGATTTGAAAGAACAGCGTGCCGATTTGTATAAGAACTTCGACAAGATGTTTTTGAAGATATTCCCCACATTCGTAGAGGAATACAATGCCTTGTTTGCCGAGAAAGACCGTGTGAGTCTCTTGGCAGCCGACACACTGGATACCGACTTGAGAATATTTGCCCTAATTCGTCTTGGTATTAAGGACAATGTGGACATTGCCGAATTCTTGGGCTTTTCGGTCAATACCATATACACATATAAAACGAGGATTAAAAACAAATCGATTGTCGACAACGACGAATTCGAGAAAAAAATCATGAAAATAAAAGCGGTTTAATCCTTTTGTGTTTTGATATTGTTTTTATTTCTATAAATCTTATTTAATTGATTTAGTGTGAAATAAATAGAAATGGCGATTTAAAAATTCATATATTTTTCTATATCTTGTTTTTGAATAATAAAAATAGCTATATTTGTAATATTAAAGTTGACTTTAAAATCTGATTTATGAGAGGAACACAAATTTATTCCTTTCCTGTATTCGATTGTTTATGTGATGGGGGACAAACGCTGTTTGTCACTCCACTTTCTTATTGCCTAAATTCAATTAACAATAGTATTAACTAAAAATGAGAATCGTGAAAAGAATTAAACGAATGATTTTCTCCAAAGTAGCCTTGTTTGCGCTGGCTTTGGGTATGGGTCAAAGTGCTTTCGCTCAATCTCAAATCACAGCAGCTGGTGTGATTGTTGATGCATCGAAAGAACCTTTGATTGGTGTGAATGTTGTGGTTCAAGGAACCAACAACGGAACAATTACCGACTTCGACGGTAATTTTGAGCTGACTTGCCCTGCAGGTTCAAAACTCGAAATTTCGTACATCGGTTACAAAACACAAGTGCTGACCGCTTCTCCTTCAATGAAGGTGACCCTTCAAGAAGATGTTACCGAGTTGGCTACAGTAGAAGTTGTAGGTGTGGGTTATGGTACGATGCGTAAATCCGACTTGACGGGTGCCATCGAGTCTGTATCTGCCGGCGACATGAAACAAGGTGTCGTAACTTCATCAGAACAGTTGCTGCAAGGTAAAATCGCTGGTCTTTCTGTTGTGCAAGGTTCTGGTGACCCTGCCGCTGGTGCAGTGATGCGCCTTCGTGGTGGTTCTTCGTTGTCTGGTAATAATGCCCCGTTGGTAGTTGTTGACGGTGTGGCTGATGTGGATATGAACACAGTGCAATCTTCCGACATCGTTTCTATTGATGTGTTGAAAGATGCATCTGCATCTGCTATCTATGGTTCGCGTGGTGCCAATGGTGTTATCATCATCACGACCAATCGCGCTAACAAGAACAATGTTTCAGCGCAGTACAATGGCTATGTTGGTGTAGCAACCCCTACTAGTCAAGGAAAGTTGGATTTGTTGGATGCCAAACAATGGCGTGAACAAAAACCAATGGAAGAAGATTTGGGAGCTGACACCGACTGGCAGGATGAAATCATGCATAATGCAGTTTCGCAGTCACATGCTTTGACATTCAATGCATCTAATGATAAGTCAGGTGTGAAAGGTTCTGTTTCTTATCTGAATTCTCAAGGTATTGTTAGAACTTCTGAATTGAAGCGCTTGGGCGCAAGCCTTACAGGTTGGACAACTTTGGTGGATGATCGTTTGCGTTTTGAGGTAGGCTTGAATAAGAACAAAGACGACTATACTGATTTTATGGGTGATGGTGCTGCTATAAAATACAAAACTGTATTCCAAAGTGCATATACAGCGAACCCAACTCAGCCGGTATATGACGAAAATGGCAACTTTTCGGAATTTCCAGGACGTTCATCAGGCGAACAGACCAACCCATTGAGTTTGTTGGAAGATAATGATTCGCATGTTACTAAAGAACGTTTCATGGGATATTTCAAGACAGATTTGGACATTATCAAAAATGAATTGAAAGCCACATTGAACCTGTCTTATAAATCAACATCAAATCACGATCGTTTCTACACTCCAAGTTATTCGCAGGCTACTCAAAGCATGAATAATGGTTTGGCAATTAGAAATTATGGTAATAATGATGAAAAGCAATTGGAGTTCTATTTGAATTACGACAAGACATTCAATAGTACGCACAAATTGAATGTAATGGCGGGATATTCTTATTCTAAAGCTGGTTATGAAGGCTTTGGTTTGGGTGCAAGCCAGTTTGTGTTAGATGATTTCGGTTATAATTGTATCGATGCTTCAGCTAAAACAAATTATATATGGTCAAGTAAAACTGATAATACATTGGTTTCATTCTTTGGTCGTGTGAATTATTCGTATGCAGGAAAATATATGTTGACAGCTACAGTGCGTGGTGACGGCTCCTCTAAATTTGGTGCAAACAACAAATGGGGTTGTTTCCCTTCAGGTTCATTGGCATGGCGTATCACCGATGAACAATTTATGCAGAACTCATCTAACTGGCTGGACAACTTGAAACTCCGTGCAGGTTATGGTATTACAGGTAACCAAGGTGGTATCTCTCCATATACATCATTGGTAACATACAAACCTAAAGGAAATGGTGTTGTTGAGGTAAATGATGAAGGAAGAGAAGTTGCTCAATTGGAGTTGACAAGAGCTTATAATCCAGATTTGAGATGGGAAACTACAGGTCAATTCAATGTTGGTTTGGACTTTTCTTTGTTCAATAAACTGAGCGGTACCATCGAGTACTATGACAAACGCACTTGGGATTTGTTGTATTACTACAAAATTGAGACAACTTGTTCGTTGATTCCATATCAATTGTTGAATGTTGGTAATATGAAAAACAATGGTATAGAAGTGACATTGAATTACAATATTTTCAACAAAGAGAACTTCTCTTGGGACGTAAACTTCAATATTGCGCACAATCACAATGAAGTGACCAAATTGACAAGTGATCGTTTTAAAAGTGCAGATTTCAACTCGGGAACATTGCAGGATTTGCCTTCAAGCGGTACAATCTATACGCAAAAATTAAAAGAAGGTTATTCTATCGGTTCATTCTTTGGTGCTAAAACTGCAGGATTCGATGAAGAAGGAAAACTTCTGTATGTTTGTAAAGATGGAACAACGACAGCTGATCCGTTGCAAAAAGATGCAGATGGTAATTATGTAGTAAATTCTGACGAATATTTAGGAAATGCAATGCCTAAAGTAACAATGGGTATTGGTTTCAACTTTAATTTCTGCAAACATTGGGATGCGTCAATCAATGGTAATGGTATGTTCGGCCAGAAAGTTTACAATGCTACCGCACAGCAATTATCATATTATAGTGCTGCTCAAACGCATTTGAATACACTTTCAGATGCTATGGGAAAAGAAACAGATTTGAAAGTTGCTTCAGATTATTGGTTGGAAAAAGCTTCGTTCTTCCGTATCCAGAGTGTAACGCTTGGTTATACCATCGACTTGAAGAAACTCAAGATGAATTCTTTGCGTATCTATGCTACAGTGGACAACTTGTTTGTGTTCACAAATTATTCTGGCGCAGATCCTGAGGTTTCTTTGGATATGAATGTAACGGAATTGGATGAGGCTAAAAAAAGATTCCCGGGCATTGACAACTATAACAACTTCCCGAAAGCAAGAACATACATGATTGGAGTGAATTTGAAATTTTAATTAGAAATAAAAAATAAAGTATATTATGAAAAATAAATTTTTAATTGCCATTTCGTTGTTGTGCTCCGTTGCTTTTTGGAGTTGCACCGATTTGGATGAAACATATTATTCAGAAGTGGATCCTCATAAAGTGGATGCTGGAGTGTTGGCATCTACAATGTATCCATCTCTTTATGGTGATTTTGGGGCTTCGCCTCGTTATTGCCCGTTTTGGTTGTATGTTTATACGATTCAAGCGTCTACTGATGAATTGGCTATTCCGGCTTGCGGTCAGCAGAGAAACTGGTTGGATCAGGGTATTTATATTCAGATGATGCAGCATAATTGGAATGCTGATAATGTAATATTTGAATCTTGTTGGTCATATTATTACAAATTGGCATCTGCCGCTAATTCAATCTTGGCTAACAAAGACGAATATGGTATCCAAGATCAGTATATAGCTGAGGCACGTTTGCTTCGTGCGTATGCATATTATAATTTGATGGACTTGTTTGGAAATGTGCCCATTATTTGCGAAGATGACGGTTGCTCTGGTGCAATTCCTGAAAATTCTTCAAGAAAAGCCGTTTTTGAATTCATTGAAAGTGAACTTAATGATCCAATTATGGATAATTTGAAAGACAAACAGTTCGCAAAAATGGACAAAGGTGTATTGCATACCTTAAAAGCACGTTTGTATCTGAACTCAAAAGTGTTCTTAGGATTAGAGGATGATTCAGATGAGTATAAAGCCTATTTGGAAAAATGTATAGAGGAATGTGATGCGGTGAAAGTTTTAGGTTATCAGATAGCACCGAATATTTATTCGAATTTCTATTATGACAATGGACCTACATCTTCACCAGAGAATATTTTTGTAATTCAATACAACAACGATGGTTCTACGCTCGGTAACCGTACGCAGATGACTTCGTATTACAAAAAACAGGATTTAGTGTTTGGTGCAGAAATGTATCAACATACAACTGGTGGCTGGAAGTTGAATCCGGGTAAAACAGCGGACGATCCAGATGCAACATTCAATATTTTTGACAAGAGAGACAACCGTCGTTTGTCAATCCTTTGGGGACAACAGTATAATAAGATAACTGGCGAAAAAATTTTAGAAGATGGTCGTATGCTCGATAAAGAAGGAAACATTGTAAACAATCCTCCAATTAATTATACGACATTCTTTGATAGAGGAATGGATGAAAGCGCAAAAATCGCAGGTAACGAAGGTCTGAAAAACTGTGCTTTCAATGGCGATGGTGCGCGTATCATTAAGTTTGAACTTGAAGCAAATCCAGGAGATTATGAATCAGGTGTGGATATGGTTGTGATGCGTTATGCTGAAGTGCTTTATATGAAAGCCGAGGCTTTGATTCGCTTAGGACGTAATGGCGAAGCAGTTCCTTTGTTTGAGGAGGTGTTGCAACATCGTGGATACGACTATGACAATATTGAAAATGATGCTGTAACTCTTGATGGAAAGAAAGTTAAATACGATTATACTAAAGATGAAGGCAAAGACGCTACTTGGGCATGTGCTTTGATGTCAAAACGCTGGTTGAAACCGACATCTTTGACGGATATTATTCCTGCTGAACCTGATTTGGAATTTATGGATCAGGAGTTGCGTCGTGAATTCATTTGGGAAAATCATCGTCGTACCGATATGATTCGTATGGGCAAATTCTTGAACGGAACATGGGGCGGTCACCTTACAGCTACCCAAGATCCGAACAAATTGATCTTCCCAATACCGGCTAAGATGTTGTCTGATAATCCAGAGTTGAAACAAAATCCGGGATACTAAAAAAACAGGAACTTTCATGAAGAAACTTGCAATATTCATATTTTGCTTCATTTCTTTAATGTGTAATGCGGGAGAGAGCAGTTATTCACTGTTCTCTCCTGATAAAAAAATAGAGATTACCGTTGGCGTTACCGCCAATGGTAATCCTATTTATTATATATCTAAACAAAATAAATCAATCATTAACCAATCGTCCCTTGGCTTTCAGCTGGTAGGGGCCGATTCAATGCTTTGCCGCGATCTGAGAATCGTGGATGTGAAATATTCGTCATTCGACGAGACTTGGGAACAACCTTGGGGCGAAAGCCGTTTTGTTCGCAATCACTACAACGAAATGACCATTTTGTTGCAGGAAAACAATCAATTACATCGAAAATTCAAAGTGTGTTTTCGGGCTTTTGATGATGGAGTGGGATTCCGTTACGAATTTCCCCAGCAGGATTCGCTGAATTATTTCATCATACAAGACGAAAAAACAGAATTCAATATAGCAAATGCCCGCAGTGCATGGTGGATACCTTCTCATGCCGAAGGCAGTTATTACGAATCGCTCTATCGTAATACCAAAATAGCAGAAATAAATAGTAATGCAGCTACACCTTTCACCGTTGCGCTGGAAGATGGCAGATATATCGCCATTCATGAAGCGAATCTTACCGATTATGCCTCAATGACATTATTGCCTGCTTCATCAACTGTCTTGAAGTGTGAACTGGTGCCTTGGGCTAGCGGCGTGAAAGTGTATGCATGCACTCCGTTTGTTTCTCCCTGGCGTACAATAATTATTGGCGATAAACTTGGCGATTTGGCCGAGTCGCGTCTGGAATTGAACTTGAACGAACCTTGCAAGATAGAAGATACCTCATGGATTAAACCGATGAAGTATATCGGAATCTGGTGGGGCATGCATATCGGAAAGTACACATGGTACATGGGACCGCATCATGGCGCGACGACCGAAAATATGAAAATGTATATGGATTTCGCAGCTAAAAACGGTTTCGGCGGTGTGCTGGCCGAAGGGTGGAACTATGGTTGGGAATGCCCGTATTACGACGGAAACTGGTTCAACTTTGTGACACCTTATCCGGATTTTGATCTGGCAGAGATTTGTCGCTATGGCGCTTCTAAGGGAGTTCAGCTTATCGGACATCATGAGACATACGGCGGTGTGCGAAATTACGAAGCACAAATGGAAGAAGGGTACAAATTGTATCAGCAGAATGGCATGCATGCGCTGAAAAGCGGGTATGTGAAGCCGAAATTTGACAAAACGGAATGGCATGACGGACAATATGGTGTGCGCCACTATCGCTATGCACTCGAGAAGGCTGCCGAATATCAATTGACGCTTGATGTGCACGAACCGATAAAAGAAACAGGAATCAGAAGAACATATCCTAATCTGATGTCGCAAGAAGGTGCACGGGGACAGGAGTTCAACGCATGGTCGGCAGATGGCGGAAATCCGCCTTCGCATGTGACGATTCTGCCATTCACCCGTTTGTTGGCAGGCCCGTTGGATTATACGCCAGGCGTATTCAATTTCAAATATCCGCGTAAAGATCAGCGCGCCCGTCCGCAATCGACGCTGGTAAATCAGTTGGCATTGTATGTGGTGCTTTACAGTCCGTTGCAGATGGCATGCGATTTGCCCGAGAATTACGAAGGTTTTAAAGCTTTTGACTTTATAAAGGATGTGCCGGTGGACTGGGAGGAATCTAAGGTCTTGAATGCTGAACTTGGCGATTATGTGACTATTGCGCGTAAGGACAGAAACTCCGAAAATTGGTATGTCGGAAGTGTGACTGACGAGCATGCGCGCGAGTTGTCTATCCCACTTGATTTTCTTGACGCGAAAGCCAAATATGTGGCGCAGATATATGCCGATGGTGCCAAAGCTGATTATCGTACCAATCCGATGGATAATGTTTATTATGAGAAGAATGTTACCGCTAAAACGGTGTTGAAAATAAAATTGGCGCCCGGTGGCGGACAAGCGATAAGAATTGTAAAGAAATAATAAATTATATAAATTTTAAAATAAGTACTTTATGGACAAACAGTGGATTTTACAAGAAAAAGAATTTAAGGCGAAGACTGCGCTGGCATACGAAGGCTTGTTTACTTTGGGAAGCGGCTATCTGCACACTCGTGGCTCATTGGAGGAGAATGTAGGCAATGACCCCCAAAATATAACTGCTCCCAAACAACCGGTAGCTAATGCTTCTAACTTCGACCATGCTGCAACCGTGGTGGTCTCACATTGGGGAACTTATGTGCCTGGTGTATTCGGTCGTCACCCATATATGAACGAGGAAATCGTGAACCTCCCTTATTTCTTGGGAATCGCTCCTACTATTGCTGGCGAAAAACTGGATATGCTCACAAGCAAAACCTCAGGTTATTGCCGTAACTTGAATATGAAATATGCTTCAATCGAGCGCGAATTGGTTTGGCATTCGAAGGAAGGTGATGTGAAAGTGGAGTTTGAACGTTTTATTAGTGGCGTTCGTACCAATTTGAGCGTACAGAAAGCAAAATTTACTGCGCTCGACAAACCAGTGACTATCACAATTAAGTCGGGTATTGATGCCGACGTCCGCACAAACGGTGAAGATCATTTCATCGAATTCGGTTCGCTCGAAGGCGGAAAATTGCAGTGCGAAGTGAAACAGATTTCGGCATGCGAAGTGAAGAGCATTGTGACTACCAATATCAACAGAGTGTTGAATACTGGCGGTGATACTATATATACAGTAGCGCAGACAAATGCAGCCGGTGCAAACTGGAAATATGTGGAAGAGCCTCGTCGTGGTTTCTTCGTGTCTGAATTCAAATTGGCAGCAGGTCAGTCGTTGGTTGTAGAAAAACGTTCGGCAGTAACCACTTCGCGCGATTTGGTGAAAACAACTCCAGAACAAGTGTTGGCTGATGCTCAAAAACTTTCGTACGACCAATTGTTCGACGAACATAAAGCTTATTGGGCTATGCGTTGGGCAAAATCAGATGTTGAAATCGAAGGCGATGATGATTCTTTGCAGGCTATTCGTGCCTCAATCTTCCACTTGTTGCGTTGCCATGTGACTGGTGATTCTCGTGTGGCTATCGATGCCAAAGGAACTGCCGGCGACTTGTATTACGGTCGATTCTTCTGGGATACAGAAGTTTATTTGGTGCCGTTCTTCCTTTATACCGACCCCGAAAGAGCAAAAACTTTGGTGGATTTCCGTATTCAAACATTGGAAGGAGCTCGCAAAAACGCCCAAAAATTGGGTTATCGCGGTGCCCGTTTCCCATGGGAATCTGATCACAAAGGTAACGACTGCTGTCCTGCAATGAACTGGCAGTATCGCGACCATGAAGTGCATATCACAGCGGATGTAGTTTACGCTTTCGCTCACTATGCAGCTAATACAGGCGACTCTTACTTGAAAGACCCGAAAACAGCCGAAACTGTGGTTGAAACCGCTCGCTACTGGCTCGACCGTATCGACTGGCGTCAAGGCGACGACTATCCTAGTTTGCTCGGCGTGATGGGACCTGACGAATATACTGCACTTACAAGCAATAACGCATATACCAACTGGATGGTGAAATTTGCGTTGAACGTTGCCGCTAAATACGGTAAATTCGGTGGTGCAACCGACGAGGAAATCGCTCAATTCAAAGAAGTGGCAGCTAAATTGCCGATTGTTCGTTCTAAAAAGAACCCCGATTTGATTATGCAATGCGAAGAATTCGACAGCTTTGCTGAACCGCAATTCGACAAAATATGGAAAGATCGCAAGAAACACTTTGCTATCTTTGCTTCGCAAGAAAGACTTTATCGCTCTAAATGCTTGAAACAGGCTGATGTGCTGATGTTGCTTTACTTGTTCATCAACGAATTCACCGATGCAGAAATCAAAGCGGCTTGGGATTATTATTTGCAATATACCACTCATGATTCGTCACTTTCTCGTGGCGCTCACGCTGTGTTGGCCAACAAGATTGGTTTGGACAAAGAGGCTTGGGAAATGTTCCAAGGTTGCAAAGGACAAGACCTTAATGTGGAAAACGGAGGTGCGGCCGAAGGTATCCACATCGCTGGTTGCGGTATGAACTGGCAAATGGTTGTGTTTGGCGTGGCAGGCATCCTCAATGCTTTGCAGTCTGAAGTGTTCACAATGAACCCGCACATGCCGAAACAGTGGAAGAAAGTGTCATTCCCATTCATTTGGAAAGGACAGGCATTGAAAATTACGCTCGAAGCAGGCAAAGTGGTAATCAAGAACAACAGCAATGCTAATCTTGATGTTGTGATTTGCGGTAAGAAAGCAAATGTTGCTGCAGGAAAAGAAGAGGTTTTTAACTACTAATTAAAGATAAATATGGGACATATAGCAGATAAATATTTCAAACTCGACCCGTGGGCGGTTATTGAAGAGGGATTTGACCCCAAACACGGGAAAGTGGCTGAGTCTATTTTCTCGTTGGGTAATGAATATATGGGTGTTCGCGGTCATTTTGACGAAGGTTACTCTGGACCGAAACATGTGGGAAGCTATTTCAACGGTTTCTACGAATCGTTGAATTTCAAGCATCCAGTGGCATACAATGGCTTTGTGCTTACGGGTGCCGATATGACCAACACCGTTGATTGGCTTTATACCCGTTTGGAAATTGACGGCGAAGTGCTGGATTTGGCTACTTCAAAGTTCTCTGATTTCCGTCGTGTGCTCGACTTGAAGACTGGCGTGCTGACTCGTACTTTCGTTTGGGAAACCAAAAGCGGTAAAAAGGTAAAACTGACTTTTGAGCGTTTCACCAGCCTTGTCAACACACACCTTGGCGGACAGAAAATCACATTCGAACCGTTGAACTTCAGTGGCGATGTGAAAGTCGTTTCAGGCATGGACTTTTCTATTCATGCAGATGAAAAACCGAACAACTGGAATGCTCCTCGTAAAGAGAAAGTGGGTGATGTGTTTGCCATTCTTGGTGAAACAAAAATCGGAAAACGCTATTTGTGCGCAACATTCCGTTTAGAGTTCGACGGTACAGCTCCCGCTAACCTTCCGTTGATTCAGGATGAATTGTTTGCTGGCACAGAATTTACACTCTCGTTGCAACAAGGCAAGGCAACATCGTTCCGCAAATTGTCTGTGAACTATGCAGGCAAAGTGCTTGGAAATGCTCCTGACGCATGGACAAAGACTTTCAAGGTAAGCAAGGCCGTGAAGATAGAGAAAACGGATGCTCCTAAAGACATCAACGAAACAGCAGATGTTGTTTGGAATAAAGGTATCGAGCTTGCCGGCAAAAAGACTACATACGATTCAGAAATCGCTGCTCACAAAGCATTCTGGGCGAATGTTTGGGATAAATTGGACATTGTAATCGAAGGCGATGACGAAAACCAACAGGGTATTCGTTATTGTATCTTCCAACTGCACCAGACATACCACGGAAGTGATCCTACGCTGAATATCGGTGCCAAAGGTCTTACGGGTGATGCGTATGGCGGCAAGGCTTTCTGGGATACAGAGGCTTATTGCTTGGCATTCTATATCTTCAACAATCCCGAAGCTGCTAAGAATTTGCTCGAATTCCGTTATTCAACATTGGAGCAGGCTCGTATCCGTGCTCGTGTGCTCGATTGCGCTGGCGCATGCTATCCGATTGCAACAATCGACGGATGGGAAAACTGCGAGTTGTGGCAACATGCTAGTTTGCAGATTCATGTAAGTGGTTCTGTGGCATTCGGTATCGAAGAGTATGACAACCTGATTGGCGACAAAGATTTCTTGTATGGACATGGTGCTGAAATGTTGATGGAAATTGCCCGTTTCTATGTCAGCCGTGCGCAACAGGATCCTCATACAGCTGAATATGGTTTCTATGGTGTGATGGGTGTGGACGAGTTCCATGTGATGACCAACAACAACTGTTTTGTGAACTACTTGGCTAAGAAATCAATCGATTTTGCATTGAAGGTGGCTGATGAAATGAAACAGAACGCACCTGAAAAATGGAACGCATTGGTTAAAAAAATCAATCTCCAAGACAGCGAACTCAAGAAATTTGCAGAAGTTGCAGGTCACATGAAAATGTTGCAGCGTGAAGACGGCGTGTTCGAACAGCACGACGGATTCTTCAACTTGCCTCATATCGATTTGAAGAGCATCAAGAAGAGCGAACTGCCGCTGTACGATTTCTGGGCTTACGACCGCATTTATCGTACCGATATGGTGAAACAGCCTGATGTGCTGATGTTCTTGTTTATGTATGCACAAGATTTCAGCCGCGAGGTAATCAAAGCCAACTATGAATATTACGAACCAATTTGTATGCACGAGTCGTCGCTTTCTCCTTCTATCCACTCTGTGATAGCGGCAGAAATTGGCAAACACGACGAAGCTGCAAGTTTCTTCGGATTCGCTACGCGTCTCGACCTTGATGATTACAACAATAACACATATCAAGGTTTGCACACTACCTCTATCTCTGCGGCGTGGACTAACATCGTGTACGGATTCGGAGGCATGCGCACCGACCGCAAGATGTTGGCGTTCAGCCCGTCGATGCCGAAAACTTGGAAAAAGCTCTCGTTTAAGGTGCTTTACCAAGGTGCTATTTTGAGCGTGGTTGTTGATAAGAAGACAACAACTTTCAAAACTGATGGAAAGGCAATCACCGCCAAAATTTACGGAAAAGAGTATTCTATTGACGGAAATGGCGTTGAAATTGCAATCCCTGATTTTTATATTGCAAAATAAATTGTATCTTTGGAAAGAATCTTGATTTTTTCAAGGTTCTTTCCTTAATTATACGAAATAAACAATTGAAAATTAAATAATTAATAAATAAAGTATTAAATCATGGTAAAAGGAGTAATTTTTGACTTGGATGGAGTGATTGTATCAACTGACGAACTTCACTATTTAGGATGGAAACACATGGCAGATTCAGAAGGAATCTACTTCGACAGAGAGATTAACGAACGCCTTCGTGGTGTAAGCCGTATGGCTAGTCTGGATATCATTCTCGAAAAGGCTACAAAAACTTATACTGACGAACAGAAAGTGGCTTTGGCAACTTTGAAAAACGACTATTACAAACAATTGCTTTCAACTCGTTTGAGCTCAAAGGATATCCTTCCTGGTGTAATGAATGTGTTGGATGGATTGAAAGCTGCCGGCGTAAAGATTGCCATCGGTTCTTCAAGCAAGAATACTCCTACAATCTTGAAACAAATCGGTTTGGATAAGAAATTCGATGCAGTTTCTGACGGCAATAATATTACTAACAGCAAACCAGATCCAGAAGTGTTCTTGAAAGCCGCTCAATTCATAGGCCTTGATCCTAAGGATTGTTTGGTTGTGGAAGATGCCGAAGCTGGTATCTCTGCAGCAAAAGCTGGTGGCATGAAAGCGTTGGCTGTTGGCTCCGCTATCACTGATAAACGTGCCGACTTGGCTGCCGCTGATTTGTCAATGGTGTCAGTACAACAAATGATTAATCTTTAATTAAGAATAAAAAAACAGGATAAAGAATTAAGAAAGATTGAAAGTAAATAGAGAAGGGTTTTCTCTAATCTTGTGTCTTATTTCTCGCTTCTTGTTTCTAAAACATTGTTTCTATGGAAAAAATACAAAAACCAAACCTCACATTCTGGCAGTTGTGGAACTTGAGTTTTGCTTATATCGGCATTCAGCTCGGTTATTCTTTGCAAGGCCAAATGAGTGGAATCTATTCGAGCCTTGGCGCTGATGACCGCATTTTGCCGTTATTGTGGCTGGGCGGGCCGTTAGCAGGTATCATTGTGCAGCCGATCATCGGTTTTGCAAGCGACCGCACTTGGATAAAGGGACTTGGACGTCGTATCCCGTTCCTTTTGGCGGGTGGTATTCTTGCCGCTTTGATGATGGTGCTCATCGTCAATTCTAAATTCATAGCTGGCGGTTGGATTTCTGCAGTGCTCTTGGCTGCTATCTTTTTCTTGTTTATGGATTGCTCGTTCAATCTTAGCATGCAACCGCTTCGTTCTTTGATGGGCGACATGGTAAATGACGAACAGCGTAACAAAGGTTTCGCTATCCAGATGGTGCTGCTGAATATTGGTGCTATTGTAGGATTCGCACTTCCGTTCGTTATTGCATGGGCATTGAACGCCTTGGGCTGGGAAAACGAAAAGATAGGTGGCATCAATATTTCAATGTCATGGTCGTTTTATATCGGCGCAGCCATACTTTTGTTTAGCGTACTTTGGAGCACCATTCGCGTGAAAGAGTATCCGCCGAAGGAGTTTGCAATGTATAATGGATTGTCGGAAGATGACGCTAAAGACAAGGATTCTTTCTGGACAATTCTGAAAACGACTCCGAAAGTGATGTTCCAATTGGCAATTGTGCAATTCTTTGTATGGATGGGCTTGTTCTGCATGTGGAACTACGGTTTGAACGGCGTGGCACAAAATTGCTTCGGACTCGAGCGCGTGAATGGTGTGATTGACACTAATTCAGCTGATTTTGTGGCTGCTCAAAACTGGTGGGGTATCGCCAATGCGGTATTGAGTGTTTGTGCCTTAATTTTCTCTTTCTATTGGGCGAATCTGGCTAACAAATATGGTCGTAAGATTGTGTATTCTGCCGCATTGCTGATTGGCGCGGTCGGATTGATTTCAATCTTCTTCATTCACGACAAATATGTGCTGTTCCTTTCTATGGCTTGCTTGGGTATTGCTACCGCAGTGTTCAACGGAATACCGTTTGCCATTGTTAGCGCCAATATCCCTGCACAGAAAATGGGTGTTTATATGGGTATATTCAACCTTGCCATTGTTTTCCCGCAGATTGTTTTTGCATTGTTCGGAGGTTTCTTGTTCGATGCTTTTGTCGGTACCGAAGGTAACAATGTGATTATGCTTGTGGTATCAGGCGTATTCATGATTTGCGCAGCAATTTCTGTTGTGTTTGTTACAGACAAAGGGGAAACTGCTACTCCTGAACTGAAGAAATAAAACAAAACATTAATCTCAGTCAGAATTCTTTGCTTGCAAAGTGTTCCGACTGGGATTTTTTTATAAAAGAGTAGAAAAATGAACTTAAAGAATGTCGCTTTTGCTTTGTTGGGTGTTACGCTCTTTGCTTGTGCTCCCAAACAAAAGCCAGAAGAAAAAATCGAGCCGGTTGCGGTGCAAAAGGCGTCAGATAAGAAAGTCTATATGCACATGATGACTTGGTTCGAAACGAAAGAAACCAATCAGCATCCTGATCCGAAATATGTGGGTAAATGGGGGTGCCATTGGACCATGGATACTTGCAATCCAGATAGTATAGACGCAAACGGGCTGCAAAACATTGCTTCCTATTATCATCCGCTTACAGGTGCCTATTATTCAGGTGACAAAAATATCATAGAATATCAGTTGCTGCTGATGAAACTGGCCGGCGTGGATGGTATTATTTTCGACTATACGACCTTGAATCCAGCATGGGATTTCCCGATGCTGATTAGAAATACCGATTCAATAGAGAGCCAGACGCAGAAAATCGGACTTGATTTCTGCATTCTGTACGAAGATCAGCATATTCGTGATGCAGCTAACCGCAACGAGGTGACCGATAACGAAAAGAATCCGTGCTCAAAGGTGGAGCGTGCCCGTCTGGATATGGAGCACATTCGTGACAGATATATGTCGCAACCGAACTATATCCATATAGATGGAGATCCTTTGCTGCTCGATTTCGGACCGCAGACATTCTACAGCGAAGCCGAATGGGACACGATATTCTCTGTGTTTCCCATTAAACCGGTGTTCTTCACCTTGTGGTATCAGAGCAAACCTTGCGGAAAAAATGCACAAGGGGAGTACTCTTGGATATGGAAAGACCATGTTGCGGGATTGAAGCATTTCTACAATACATACGAATACGATGGTTTGAAGATGGCTTCGGCGTATCCTGGCTTTGTAGATTTCTATAAAGATGGCGGCTGGGGCGACGGCATAGGCTGGAATATCCCTCACCGTGGCGATACAACTTTGGTTGAAACGCTGTCTGAAGCTTTGAACAGCAATTTAGACATCATCCAATTGGCAACATGGAACGATTATGGTGAAGGTACCATGTTTGAGCCGACTGTTGAATTTGGATTCACTTTCTTGGCTACATTGCAGAAAATGCTTGGAGTGCAGAATCTGAACGAAGACGACCTTAAACTTTGTTTCGACTTGTATCAAGCTCGCGTGAAATATGCGGCAAGTGCTGAAAAACAAGCTGAACTTGACAGAGCGTCTGCGCTGATGGCAGCTTTGCGTACAGCCGAGGCAAGAGAAATAATTGATGGTTTGGACAAGTAATTCTAAAAACAAATAATTATGTCAGACAACAAGAAAAACAATTACACATTGCCAATTATCGTGATGTTTTTGCTGTATTTTATGATAGCATTTGTCACGAATTTTGCTGGTTCAATGGGGTCAATCGTCAAAAACCAGTTTGGTGTAAGCAATGCACTTGCATTGTTGGGTCTTGCAGTAAATTTTATTGCGTATGCTTTTATGGGTATTCCGGCAGGAATGATTCTGAAACGCAAAGGCTATAAGTTCACATCGTTGTGTGCCGTGTTGGTCGGTTTGGTGGGAGTGGCCATCCAATGGATTTCCGGACCAGCAGAATCTTTTGCTGTTTATATTGTAGGCGCGTTTGTGGCTGGATTTTCCATGTGTATGCTTAATGTGGTTGTCAATCCAATGCTTAACACTTTAGGTGGTGGTGGAAACAGAGGCAATCAATTGAACTTGTTCGGTGGTGCCTTCAATTCTATAGGTGGTACTATTGCGCCGGTATTGCTGGGATATTTGCTCGGAGGTATTGCTATAGAGGACGCAAAAGTGCCGAATGCTGCGCCTGCCATGATTGCCGCAATGGCAATCTTTGCCTTGGCCTTTTTGGTGATTGCGTTTACAAAAATCCCTGAACCGCACATGGAAACACCCGAAGAAAAAGCGGCTCGGTTGGCAGGTAAAGGACAGAAGGACGCGCATGGACCTTTTTCCTTCCGTCACTTTATGCTGGGTGCCTTGGCTATATTCTTCTATGTAGGCGCCGAGGTGGGCATACCATTCGTAGGTGATTTGTATATGAAGGCTTCGGTAGAAGATGGAGGTGTAGGACTTGCGCCTGCGCTTGCAGGAACTTTGGTGGGATGCTATTGGTTCTTGATGATGTGTGGCCGTTTCATTGGCGGTGCTATCGGTGGAAAAGTATCATCCAAAGTAATGCTGTCAGCAGTTTCATCTGTTGCCATTTGCTTGATATTGGGCGTAATGTTGATACCTTCGGATATAAAGATAAACATTGGCGATATGGGTGAAATTCCACTCAACATGATATGCATGGTGCTTTGCGGTCTTTGCACCTCAGTAATGTGGGGATGTATCTTTAATCTCTCGACTGAGGGTTTGGGCAAGTATGTTCCGATGGCATCAGGTATATATATGGTGATGGTTTGCGGTGGCGCATTGTCGTTTGTTCAAGGCGCTTTGGCTGATGCAATAGGCTATCTTGGCAGTTACATGCTTGTGCTGATTAGCTTTGCGTACATCCTTTTCTATGCTCTTGTTGGCAGCAAGAATGTGAATAAAGATATTCCTACGGATTAACTGATGTTTGATAATTAAAACTTGTCGACTACTTGTCGCTTTTAAATTTTATACTTTAAACTTTATATTCAAATTATGGAAAAATCTTATGTAGTCGGTATCGACA
>SUXD01000002.1:0-150000 GCA_015061145.1 Bacteroidales bacterium
CCATTAGGGAACACCGTGAACAACATACGGTCGCGCGGATCGCGCCCCAAATCACCATCTATGGTGCCCTCGTCGTCTTTCACATTGCCCCAAACCAATGCATTATAGCATCTCTTGGTCGTTTTTTCGAAAAACTGCCGGCCTAATTTCGTTTTGGCATCTTCGTTCTTGGCCAGCAAGAGCAAGCCCGAAGTGTCTTTGTCTATACGATGCACCAACCCGATGCGCGGATCGTTGGCGTCAAACGACGGATTGTCGCGCAGATGCCACGCCACCGCGTTGAGTAAAGTACCTTCAAAATTGCCGAATCCGGGGTGCACTACGAGTCCTGGCTGCTTATTCACCAGCAGGATGTCATCGTCTTCGTACACTATGTTTATGGGAATATCTTGCGGAATGATTTCGAACTGTGAAGGCGGATAATTCAGCATAATGCTGATTTCGTCTAGCGGTTTCACCTTGTAGTTTGATTTCACTGGTTTCCCGTTCACCACAATAGATTTCGCATCGGCAGCATCCTGAATGCGATTGCGCGACACATTCGGCATCACATTCACAAGATATTTGTCTATGCGAATCATGGAATGCCCTTTCTCCACCACAAAACGGTGATGTTCAAAAAGGGTGCTTTCTTCCTCTATTTCTTCATTCAGCAAGTCCATCGGAGAAATAGGGAAGTTTATTCAAAAAAGTTTTCGATGTCGTAATCTTTGCTCAGAACCACCTCTTCAGGTTCGGAGAGTTGCGATTTTGACTTTGTAAGCCATATATCGACAGCCTTGCCGATGTTCACTTCTGTGCCCGTTGCCGGTTTCTGCTTGTAAACAAAATATTTAGACGCATCTGCATCATCTGTCGGTTTTTCGTCGTAAAGCACTGAACCGATATTCAACGACGCTTCGGCCAAAACGGCCATTGCTTCTTCTTTGCTCTTTTCACGCAGGCTCGGCACATGCACTTTCTCGTCAGAGAGCCCTCTTCCCACCGTCAGGTCAACCGATGTGTTCACTGTAAGCATTTCACCCGGCTGCAGCACACGTTCTCCGATCTGCACCTGCTGCACCAAATCGACATATTCTGACGGCACATATATAATAGAATCCACCTTCAGTCCTATGCTCTCTATAATGTTACGGGCTTGTCTTAACGACATATCACGCACATCGGGCAGCGACACTTTTTTCTTGTGCAAAGAATTGATAACGAGATACAGTTTTCGGCTTTTCTTCACCTTTGAGCCCGCCACCGGTATCTGTTCGACCACTGCGCCAGGCTGCAAATCGGTAGCGAAAACGGAATCTATCACTTCGCACTTCAGATTGTTATACTCCAATGTTATTTCAGCCTCGCCGATTGTTGCTCCCTTCAAATCGGGGACAACGACAAACTCGTCATGAAAGGTGTATTTGTCCAAACGGTTGAAGGCTATTATCGATATAACTACCAGAAGCACCACCGCTATCAGGACATTTATCCAAAACGTTTTGCTGATCAGAAATTTCAAGAAATTCTTCATATTCTATAATTTTCCTCAAAATTAAGCATTTTATGCTTACACACAAAAAAAGGCAAAGATTTCCGAATGAAATCTCCACCTTTTTGTATTTACTTTCTGTCAGAAGAAATTATTTCTTTCCGTGAAATTCGCTGGAAACTGTCAATTTCTTTCTTCCGTGAGCACGGCGTGAAGCCAAGACACGACGACCGTTAGCTGTCGACATTCTTTCGCGGAAACCGTGTTTGTTCACTCTTTTTCTGTTAGAGGGTTGAAATGTTCTTTTCATCGCTTTATAATTTAATTATTTTGTTTCATTTTGAGTTTGCAAAGGTAAACTATAAATTCTATTCTGCAAAATTTACCCGCTTTTTTTATGAAAGTTTTTTGCAAAACGCATCCTTTAAAGAAATAAAAAATGTATTTTTGACACCCGAATAAGGACCAGAAATCGCTAAAAGTACAATTATGCATCCGTTCAAACATTTTCTGACCATCACCAGACACCGGCACCTCGTCATGAGAAACTGCTTCAAATGCGGGCTGTACTGGCAAGGACTGACACACGACCTGTCGAAATACGGTTTCACCGAATTCTGGCTGGGCGCCAAATACTATCTCGGCACCAAGTCGCCGCACCACCTCGAACGGCAAGAGAAAGGTTACTCCGAAGCATGGATGCACCACAAAGGGCGCAACAAGCACCATGCCGAATATTGGGTGGACATCAACCTGAAATCGCTGCAGTACGAACCCGTAGACATGCCCGACAAATATATCGCTGAAAGCATTTGTGACAGAATTGCCGCATCGAAAAACTACAATTGGAAAAATTTCGAACCGCACATGGCACTTGATTATTATCACAAGGAAAAAACAAAACTGCCCTTGCACCCCAACACCGACCGGAAATTTGAATTTTTACTGAAACTATATGCCGAAAAAGGCGAAAAAGCGCTTTTTGAAGAACTCCGGAAAATGAAATAATCACTATTGACTATTCTCTTTTAACTTTTAACTTTAGACTTTTAACTTTTGTCTATCTTCTTATTCGCTTTCGCCCCCAACTCCTTTATTTTTTCGGCAGTGGTTATCACATTTCCCTTGCCGTCACTCAATTTATTGTATGCGTCGTCGTAGGCCTTCCCTGCGCCATCAATAGCACGGCGGATTTTCTGCATGTCGTCCAGGAAACCGACCAATTTGTCGTAGAGCGTACCGCTCAGACGGGCGATTTCGAATGCGTTTTTGGCCTGGTTCTCTTGTTTCCAAATAGACGCGATGGTGCGCAATGTTGCCAACAATGTGGTCGGACTTACAATCACTATTTTTTTCTCCCAAGCGTAATTGAACAGATTCTGATCGGCCTCGACGGCAACAGAGAATGAAGCCTCTATCGGAACGAACATCAACACAAAATCAGGGGAATTGACCCCTAGCAGATTCTGATAATTCTTTTCGGCCAACTCCTGCACATGTTTCTTCAATGACGAAAGGTGTTCTTTCAGCGCCGACTCTTTTTCCACTGCATCCACAGCAGAAACCAAACGTTCATACGCAACCAACGACACTTTAGAGTCTATGATTATCTGTTTGTTATCGGGCAAACGGACTATCACGTCAGGACGATATACCTTACCGTTATCGTCGGCGTTGACCACTTCGCGTTCAAACTCCCGTCCTTCATGCAAACCCGACATTTCGAGCACCCGTTCAAGGATGATTTCGCCCCAATTCCCCTGCTTCTTCACATCGCCCTTCAACGCCCGTGTCAGGCTGTTCGCCTCTTCGCTCACTTTCGTGTTCAACTCCGCCAATTTACGCACTTCGGCACGCAAATCGGCCTTGTCGCGCATCTCCTTGTCGTACGATTCGCTCACCTGTTTTTCGAAATCGGCTATTTTCTCGCGCAGCGGATTCAATATCTCGCCAATCCGTTTTTCGTTGGTTTGAGAAAACTCGTCCGAGCGCTCTTTCAGTATTTTGTTGGCTATATTCTCAAATTCTACAGTCAGACGCTTTTGCAAAAGTTCAGCATCTTCTTTCTGCACACTGATTTTTTCATTCAAGTTTCGAACCTCATTATGCAGCGCTGCCGATTCTTCGCGCTTTGCCTGCAACTCGGAACGCGCCGCCTGCAACTCTGTTTCGAGCGTCGCCGTCCGACTGCCGAGATGTTCGTTCTCCGAGCGCGACAAAGCCAAGAGCCTGTCATTCTCCGACAGCCTCCGAGTCATAAGGAAAAACAGCAATGCTGCGCCCACCGCCATTCCCAAAAGTAATATCAACACATAATACAACATACGCCTCGCCAGTCAGTCGTCATCTTTTCATTTCATACTCCGCAAACAATGTAGGATAATCTTCCGAAAGCTGTCGGAAAATGGATGACATCAATGTTTCGCGCATCCATTTTGACTTGTTTTGAATTTTGTATTTGGCCACAAAACGGTTCACCGCCTTCATTTCTTCGTCATTGAGCATGAATGCCACACGGTTGTTTCTCACCAAAGCCGGTCTCGAACCGCATTCCACCGTATGTTTTTTCTTCGCTTTACTCATCCTTTTTTTCATTCTTACTCCACAAAGGTAAAGAAAAAGACGCAAAAAACAACCCCTTTCTGTCAGCAACCCGATTCAACTTGCAATCAATTTTCTTTCACAGCCTCTCAATGTCGTTTCTTTTTATTATATTTGCAACTTAATATAAAAAACATGAAAAAGAACATCAGCGACAAAGAATTGTTAAAAACAATCATCGAAGGCATACAGGAACGAAAAGGGAAACGCATCTTTTGCATCGACCTTTCGAAAATAGACGGCGTGTTATACGACTATTTCGTTATTTGCGAAGGTGACTCCAACATCCATGTGTCGTCTATCGCCGACTCCGTCGAAGACTATCTGATTGACAAAATACGCGTGAAACCGCTGGCTTCCGATGGATTCGAAAATGCCCAGTGGATTGTTTTCGATTACGGCAACATCATGGTGCACATTTTCCAGCGCGAAGCACGCAACTTCTACAGCCTGGAAACGCTATGGTCGGATGCTAAGATTACCGAGATTCCAGATTTAGATTAAAAAACAAAAAACATACAGCACACTATGAGTGACAATAAGAAGAACCCGAAAAAAGTCAACATTAACATAGAATGGCTCTACGGCATCATTGCTATCGTACTGCTGGGAATGTATTTCCTTTCGCCATCGAACAATGCGAAAGAGGTGAGCTATTCTGAGTTCGACCAATATATGCGCAAGGGCTATATCGAGAAAATAGTCGTCATTTCCAACAAAGACATCGTGAAAGGATTCGTCAAAAAGGATTCGCTGGCAGCTGTGTATGGCGACAAAGCCGACTTGCACGCCGACAATCCGTACATCGAATCGCACATACCATCGACCGACAAATTTGACGAATACATACAAACGGTAAAAAAAGAGAACATCTTCAACGGCGATGTACGCTACGAAGAGAGCAAAGACTATTTGGGAAATCTGCTTTGGAACATCCTGCCCTTCATCTTCTTTATCGGGCTATGGATATTCCTCATGAACCGTATGTCGGGCAGCGGCGGCGGAGGCCCTGGCGGCATATTCAGCGTTGGCAAGTCGAAAGCCACCGTACAGGAAAAAGGCGACCAGAAAAACAAAGTCACCTTTAAGGATGTAGCCGGACTGGCTGGCGCCAAACAAGAAGTTGAAGAAATCGTATCTTTCTTGAAAAACCCTCAGAAATACACCGAACTTGGAGGAAAAATACCCAAAGGCGCTTTGTTGGTAGGCCCTCCGGGAACAGGAAAGACACTGCTCGCCAAAGCTGTGGCTGGCGAAGCCGATGTACCGTTCTTCTCAATGTCGGGCTCCGATTTCGTCGAAATGTTTGTCGGCGTAGGCGCCTCTCGCGTACGCGACTTGTTCCGCCAAGCCAAAGAGAAATCGCCGTGCATCATCTTCATTGACGAGATTGACGCCGTGGGACGCGCCCGCGGACGCAACCCGAACATGGGCGGCAACGACGAGCGAGAAAACACCCTCAACCAACTGCTCACCGAAATGGACGGATTCAGCACCAACAGCGGCATTATCATACTCGCCGCCACCAACCGTGCCGACATTCTGGACAAAGCGCTTTTGCGCGCCGGCCGCTTCGACCGACAGATACAGGTGGAACTCCCCGATGTGCACGAACGCGAAGACATATTCAAGGTGCACCTGAAAAATGTGAAGATTGACGACACCGTGAACATCGACTTCCTTGCCAAACAGACACCGGGATTCTCGGGCGCCGACATCGCCAATGTGTGCAACGAAGCCGCACTGATAGCAGCCCGAAAGAGCAAAAAGGCCGTGCAAAAAGATGATTTTCTTGACGCTGTGGACAGAATCATCGGCGGACTGGAGAAAAAGACTAAAATCATCACTGAAAAAGAGAAAAAGGCCATCGCCTACCACGAAGCAGGACACGCCACCATAAGTTGGAAACTGCAATACGCCAACCCGCTGGTGAAAGTGACCATCGTGCCAAGAGGGAAAGCCCTCGGAGCGGCATGGTATCTGCCCGAAGAGCGCCAGCTGACCACCAAAGAACAGATGCTCGACGAGATGTGCTCCACCCTTGGCGGACGCGCAGCCGAAGAAGTATTTTTCGGCGAAGTGTCGACCGGCGCGCTCAACGACCTCGAACGCGTGACGAAACAGGCGCAAGCCATCGTGGCCTACTACGGCATGAGCGACAAACTCACCAATGTTAGCTATTTCGACTCGACAGGCGCCTACGACTACGGATTCGCCAAACCATACAGCGAAAAAACAGCTGAAATGATTGACTCCGAAGTACAAAAAATCATCAGCGAACAATACGAACGCGCCAAGAATCTGCTGAAAGAGTTTGCCGAAGGGCACAACAAACTGGCAGAACTGCTCATTGAACGCGAAGTGATTTTTGCCGACGATCTCGAAAACATATTCGGCAAACGCCCGTGGACATCGCGAGCCGACGAACTGCGCAAAGAGAACGATGCACAGCAAGAGCAGGAAAAAGAAAAGGCAAATGAAGAACAACCATCCGACGAATCGGCAAATACAGAAAATGCGATAAACGAAAAACCAGAAAACGATGGAGAACCTAAGACAGAAAAGTGAGAAATCGAAAAAAGAGATACTCGCAAGAATAGCAGCGGCACGAGAAGGCAGAACGCTGAGCTATCCCGAACCAGACTGGCAGAAAAACATTTATAAGGAAATAGAGCCCTCGCTGGAAGAGTGCTTCGCCGACGAGCTGAAGAAAGTGAGCGGAAACTGTGTGCTATGCGAAAACGAAAGTGATGTTTTCGACAAAATAAAAGCATTGATGGCAGAGAAGGGCCAGACGCGCATCTTCTGCAAAGACGTCTCCATAGCCGAGCAACTCGACAGTCACAACATTGCGCACACAAACGCCGAAGCCGATTTCACCGACATGGAACTGGGCATCACACGCTGCGAATTTCTGGTGGCACGCACCGGAAGCGTCATGGTCTCAGCCGCATCGCCTTCGGGAAGAAAAATGAACATTTTCCCGCCTACACACATCGTGTTGGCAAAAAAATCGCAAATCGTCCCTTATGTGACGGATGCGCTGAACGGCATGCGCCAGCGTTACGACACTTTGCCGTCGGCCATCACAAACATCACCGGTCCCAGCCGCACCTCCGACATCGAAAAAACCTTGGTGCTGGGCGCACACGGACCGAAAGACATTTGGGTGTTTGTGAACTTGAACGAATAGAAAACGCAAAAACTTTTGAAAAAGAACTGACTACAATGAACAACTTCTGGAAAAGAACCGCCACTGCCGTGATATTCGTCATCGTACTGCTTGCCGCAATATGGCATCCCGTTTCGTGCGTCATATTATTCAGCATGCTTGCTGTTCTGTCTGTATATGAATTTTACAGCATTACGCGCAACGACAACGACAGCCACGTGAACAAATTCGGCGGAATGTTGCTGGCCGCAACGCTGATGACCGGCGTGCCTGCCGTCTTTGCCATGTTCAATGCTGCGACATCAGAAGAGAACATACACTACCTGAACGCGTTTCTGTTTTTTAACGTACTCATCTACATCGCGCTATGGTTCGCGTTATTGATTTTTGAATTATTCAGAAACAAAGGGAATGCGTTGAAAAACTGGGCATACCTCATCATGGGGCAAATGTTCTTTGCGCTTCCGTGGTGCATAGCCGCCATATTGCCGTTTTTCAACTACAACGCTTCATTCGACCACAATATTCTTTACGCCCTGTTTTTCACCATTTGGCTGAACGACACGGGAGCTTATCTGTGCGGCTGCACGCTGGGAAAACATAAATTTTTCGAGCGCATCTCGCCCAAAAAGACTTGGGAAGGTTTTGCCGGCGGAGCATTGCTTGCCATACTTGCCGGTGCATTTGTATTCCCTCACCTTTTTGGCAAAGGACAGATATTCTGGCTGCTGTTTACACTTATCGCCGTGGTTTTCGGCACTTTGGGCGACTTGATAGAATCGCTCATCAAGCGCAGCGTAGGCGTGAAAGACTCGGGCAACATACTGCCCGGACACGGCGGCATACTCGACCGTTTCGACAGTTTCATGTTTGCCGCCCCTGCCATCTTCATTTACATATCTATATATTATGTAATACTTTAGTGGCACATTTAGGACAATAAATTAATAAATTTTATTATTTTTGCACGAATAAATTTTTCAAAGAATGACGATTCACAAGGAAGGACGAATTTTTCTGTTCAAAATGTTTTTGACGCTCCTAGCCCTCAACCTGTTTGTTTTTGCCATATACAGACAAGGGGCCGAAGCGTTTGCCATCCTTTCTGTCGTCATTTTCCTGTTCTTCGTGAACTTCTTCCGCCGTCCCAAAAGATACATGGACATCACCGACCCTAACCTCATCATTGCGCCGTGCGACGGCAAAGTGGTAGTGATAGAGCCGACGGAAGAGAACGAAGTGCTGCACGAAAAGAGAATACAAATATCTATCTTCATGAGCATCTTCGATGTGCACGCCAACTGGTATCCCGTTTCAGGAAAAGTGACATACTACACGCACCAAAACGGCCGTTTCATGTCGGCACACCTGCCCAAATCGAGCACCGAGAACGAACGCTCAAGCATCATTGTGGAAACAGAGAGCAACACCCGAATACTCGTGCGACAAATTGCCGGCGCCTTGGCGCAACGCATTGTCACCTACGCCAACATAGGACAAAGCTACACGACCAACGACGAAATCGGTTTCATCAAATTCGGCTCACGGATGGACGTGTACCTGCCATTAGACAGCGAAATTCTGGTTTCGCTCAAGCAAAAGACGAGAGGCAACAAGACCCCTATCGCACGATTAAAATCATAAGGTCATGAAAAAAATAAAATCATATATTCCGAACACTATCACTTGTCTGAACCTGTTTTTCGGATGTATGGCTTGCGTTGCCGCATTCAAGTACAACTACATCCTTGCCTCCTATTTCATCTATACCGCAGCGATATGTGACTTTTTCGACGGTTTTGCAGCACGGCTGCTGAACGAAAAATCGCCCATAGGCAAAGACCTCGACTCGCTGGCCGACTGCGTGAGTTTCGGCGTGGCGCCGGGATTCATCCTGTATTCGTGGCTACAGAATGTGACCATGCCCGGTTTTGCCAGCAACTACCAGCCCTATATCGCCATCGTGGCATTTGTCATCCCCGTCTTTTCGGCGCTGCGACTTGCTAAATTCAACATCGACACCCGGCAAACGACCTCGTTTATCGGACTTCCTACGCCGGCATGCACCATTTTCTTCGCTTCGCTGGCAGCCAAACAGCCCTGCTTTTTTGTTCATCACGGATATATGCTGATACTTCTGATTTTGTTTTTCGCATTTCTGATGGTGGCAGAATTTCCGATGTTTGCACTGAAATTCAAACATTACGGATGGAAAGGCAACGAGCTGAGATACGCTTTCATTGCGCTCTCCGCCATTCTCCTTCTGCTGTACAAAATCTCAGTATTCCATATTATCATACTGCTTTACATCATCATCTCTGCTATTGCAGCCATTCTTCAAAAGAAAAAAGCAACTGAGAATACTGCAGACTGACAAATTCTCGCCTCGGCATCAGTTATATTTTGGCAAAAAAGCATACCTTTGCACTCTCTGGAATCTGCCAATACCAAGACAGAAAAGAAAAAATGTGGCACTTGCAACGCAAACACCACATTATCATATAATTACAATTTCTAAAGAGGAAAAATTAACAATAAAAATATCAGAAAAACGATGAAAAACTTTTTTAGACTTTTGCTGTGCGTAGCATGCGCATGTATAATAATGGGATGCGAGAAAGAGGAGAAAGAAAAAATCATATATACAGGACAACTCTCTTTTACAGACAGCACTGTTGATGTTCTAAAAGATTTTACAATAAAATTAGATTATACAACGACAAATGGATTGCTAGAAAATGATATCCTATGGGAAAGTGCAGACGAAAACATAGCTACCGTCGACTCTGAAGGAAATGTAACTGGTATAAACTATGGAGAAACAGATATTACAGCAAAGTATCATAACAATGAATGGAGTTGTCATATTATTGTGAACAATATAATTCCTTTAGACAAAACAACTTTAGAATGGATTCTTTATAAATATGGTTGCGATACTAATGGCGACGGTCTATTATCGACAGAAGAAGCATCCTCTATAACTGAATTAGATCTTACAACCACAGACTACTCTAACCGTCCTGATTATACAGGTCCTAACTATTATTTTTTCTATAACTTTAATACAAAACTCCTCCCTTTCTTTATTAATTTAGAGTCTCTGTACATTTGGTTCGATGAATACAGAAAGGATTGCGATATTATGATTAATGGAATTAATCATCTAAAATTTCTATACATTTCCACATACGAATTTGATAATCATAATGACTATTCAATAATCATTAAAGACTTGCCATCTTTAGAAACACTTAAAATTGAGACTTTGTCAAAAATTGAACTATATGGTCTTTATGCCCTTATAAATTTAGAGTTGTGCACATTTCATGAAAAGAAAAGTATAGCAGAAATTGTGGACATCTCAAAACTTCCCAAATTAGAGAAATGTCAAATTGTTCGTTATGTATATGGTGGAGACGATATAATTGAGATTATCAAATAACATTTACATATGTAGTATGAAAAAGTACTTTTTCTATTATATTATTTTTTAACATTCACCTTATCTTGTCTATATGCCCAAGAAGAAGGAAAAACTTATCTAAAAATTCAACTTCTATCGGCTACTAACAATGCAAAAGGGAATATCCGAATTGACAAACAAGATATTGCCCTTTATCTTAACAGACTATATATGGGTGTTAATTATATAAACCGCGAAATTATTTTTGACAACTCTCTTGGTTTTCCCGCCTTCTATCTCAATTTCGGATTTTAAAAAATATATGTTTTCAATGAAAGGAATAGTTGCACGCCTATTCAGAAAGAGGCTTTGGGAAAAAATTTTACATTATACGAACATCTTTCAAAAGACACTATTGTAAACATAACATTCACTAATTACACTCTAGGTTTTCATATTAAATATACGGCTCAACCCGAAAAATTGGAAGTGGAAGATTTTGACAATCAATGTACTGAGAATGGCAGTCTGGAGAACACATCTTTCCCGTCAAATGACATGTTTAAATTAAGGGCTACAGTTGGTTTTCCTGATTATGTTTATAATTGGGAATATTCCTTTGACAATAAGACGTTTTATTCTTATTTAAAAGGGAACGGAGTTGATAATATTGTCATTAGCGGTTGGTAAATATTTGACAATCTGAACGATGCAGCAGCTTTGATGAAAATCATCAAAGCTGCTGTTGTATTATCTGTACTGGCAGAGGGCTTTCGGAAAGGCACAAAAAAAACTTCGACTTTATCAGTCGAAGCTTTTGCGGTATGGACGGGACTCGAACCCGCGACCCCATGCGTGACAGGCATGTATTCTAACCAGCTGAACTACCACACCAAAACCGTTATTAAAAGAAAAACCACTTTTCAGTGATTTTCGTGGGCGTTGACGGATTCGAACCGCCGACCCTCTGCTTGTAAGGCAGATGCTCTAAACCAGCTGAGCTAAACGCCCTTGTTTTCTCTCAAAAACATTGCAAAGATAGAGGTAAATTTTTATTCTGCAAAGAAAAACGCATTTTTTTTTCAAAGAAATGAAAATTCTTTGGAATAACGCATCATCTGCTGCTCGAATGTTTCGTCATAAAACACCTTAACATCCTGAATTTCACCACCTTTGCCGCGCACCAATTCATAGCGGGGATTCACGAAGCCTTTGTATGGAGCAATATGCAATTTTTCGTAACGCGCCTTTATCTCGCGATGCAAATCCAAATCAATCTTCACGGCATAGGTTTCCACCAAGTGTTTTGCGCCCTCAAAATCGCCTTCCGACTTCACGCGCTGTATTTCGGCCAGCAGTTGTCCGAAGAGTGTGCGCAGTTTTTCGTAGTCGTTGACAACGAGGTAAGTCTTGCCATCTTTCTGGCGCAGCTCCACCACCTTCTCGTCTGCGCCTTTTTCCATCACCCATTTTGCTATAAGCTGTCGATTGCGCATGTGCGACTCTTGGATGTCGTCGCCCAGATTAATGCGCACGGTTTGGGTCATCAGTCCGTTCATCATATACTTGTAATACTGCGCCTTATACGCCTCTTTGTCGGGCAGCAGTCCCAATTCCAGCATTTTTGGGTCGGCCATATAATACAATCCGAAAAGGTCGGCACGTGTCTCCTCTATGGTAGCGCCATAAGACTTGAGCGCATCAGGATCGACGCCAGGCAGCAGTTTGCCCGAACCGTGTCCAAGGCACTCGTGCAAATCAGTATGGAGGTTGTCGGTCATGCTTCCGAAACGCCTAATAAGTTCCAAGTCGTGCTTGTCGTAAACAAACTCTTCGAGAAAGCCATTCCCCTTGGCCGCTTCGTCGTAAGCATCGGTGATATTCTCTATCGTAACCGATTTTGAGCCATGCTCCGCGCGAATCCAGTTGGAGTTAGGCAGATTGATGCCGATAGGTGTGGCAGGATAGCAGTCGCCGCCGAGCATCGCCACCGTTATCACTTTGGCTGAAACGCCGCGCACGCGCTCTTTGCGGAAACGGTCGTCGATGGGCGAATGGTCTTCGAACCACTGGGCGTTTTCGCTGATAATATCAGTCCGTTTGGTAGCCTCCATATTCTTGAAGTTCACCACCGACTCCCAGCTGGCCTTCAGTCCGAGCGGGTCGCCGTAAGTTTCGATGAACCCGTTCACGAAATCGACACGCGAAAGCGAATCCTCCACCCAAGCGATGCTGTAATCGTCGAATGTTTTCAAGTCGCCAGTGGTATAGTAGTCCACCAATTTTGCTATCACTTCTTTTTGCTTGTCGTTTTCAGCCACCGTTTTCGCCTGCTCAAGCCAGAACACAATTTGCTCGATGGCGGCAGAATATTTTCCGCCGATGCGCCATACATCTTCCGTCAGTTTTCCGTCTTTCTTCACGAGCGTGCTGTTTAGTCCGAACGACACGGGACGGTCGCCGCCTTTCGCTTTCATGGCGCCATAGAACGCCTCCACTTCGGACTGTGTAGCGCCTTGATAATAATTATTTGCCGAAGTGGCGATGACATCCTTGGATGAATCCAGATTCACGCGGCAGCTGTCCACTTGCCTGTCGAACATCACCGGCAGGATTTCGTCTGTGAGCGACTGCAAGCTCTCGCCATCCGACAAGGGCAGTTTTTGCGTGTCGATGCTGCTAAGCGCTTCGAGGAAATACGCCTGCGAGAACGCCGGCACGAACTTATCCATCGAATAATGGTGGTGGATGCCGTTGGAAAACCACACCCGTTTGAGATAAACCTCCAATGCTTTGAATTCATCGGAGGTACGGTCGCCTTGATAATGTTCGTAAACCGCCTCCAATGTGCGGCGAATCTTCAGGTTGTGCGCATTATTCTGGTCGAAGAGAATATCGCGCCCGCACAAGGCCGCCTGCGACAAATAATAAATATAGGTTTTCTGACACAAGCTAAGATTTTCAAAATCAGGCACTTGATAACGAAGAATCTCCAAATCGGCAAATGCGTCCACTTTATAATCAAAATTGCGTGCATCGTCTTTTCGTGCACAAGAGGTAGCTGTAATGACAGACATAAGGATTATTATTTTTGTAAACAAGTTCATAATATACTTATCCGTTTTGCGTTACAAAAATAAAGCATTTCGTATTGATTTTTTACAAATCTTTTAATTTTTCAGAATTTTATTCGTATTTTTGAATAAATAAAACGAACATGAAACAACACCAGTTAGACAAACTAGACGAAAAGATTCTGCAACTTATCGCCAACAACGCCAGAATCGCTTTTTTGGAAGTGGCGCGCGAGTGCAATGTCTCTGGAGCGGCCATCCATCAACGCATACAGAAACTCACGAACATAGGCATTATCAAAGGTTCGGAGTTTGTGCTCGACTCCGACAAACTCGGTTATCAGACATGCGCCTTCATCGGTGTGCTGCTGAAAGACGCCAACGAGTTCAAGAATGTTGTGGATGCCCTTCACCAAATTCCCGAAGTGGTGGAATGCCATTACACTACAGGAAAATATGCGATGTTCTTGAAAATATACGCAAAGAACAACACGCACCTGCTGAGCATTATACATAACAAATTCCAAAAAATCAACGGCATTGCCAGCACCGAGACGCTCATTTCGTTCAGAGAAGCCTTCAAGCGGCAGATTCCGCTCTACGACCTTGACATTAACGAAAACGAAGATTGCGAAGAATAAAATCAAAAATCATGCAAAAAATACAATTAGCCGAAGGACTCTCGTTCTCCAGAATCGTCAGCGGACAGATGCGCATCCCCGCATGGGGCATGGACAGCGCCGCCTTGCTGAAATACATGGAAGAACTGATGGATATGGGCATTGACACTTTTGACAATGCCGACATTTACGGAAACTACACCTGCGAAAAACTCGTGGGCGACGCTTTGGCACTGAATCCAAGCGTAAGAAACAAGATGACCATCATCACCAAATGCGGCATAAAGATAAAATCAGACAAATTCCCCGAGCGAAAAATTCAGCATTACGACTACCGCTACGAATACATCATGCAAGAAGTGGAAAACTCGTTGCGCAACTTCCGCACCGACCACATTGACGTACTGCTGCTGCACCGTCCGTCGGACCTGCTGAACCCCGAAGAAGTGGCTAAAGCCTTCGACAAGCTGAAAAAAGACGGCAAAGTGAGGTATTTCGGCGTATCGAATTTTCTGAAAGAGCAGTTCTCGATGCTGCAATCGTACACCGACGAGAAACTGGTGACCAACCAGATTGAGATTTCGCCGTACTGCATTGAGCATTTTGAGAACATGAACCTCGATTTTCTGCAAGAGCGCAGAGTGCACCCCATGGCATACTGCCCGATGGCTGGCGGCCGTTTTGAACAGCCCACCGACGCAAAAGCCGAAAGAGCATCCAAAACACTACGCGAAATAGCCGAAGAGCTGAATGCCGACAGCATCGATAAAGTGATATACGCATGGCTGTTTAAACACCCTGCCGGCATCATCCCTATCAACGGAAGCGGGAAAATTGAACGCATCAAAAGCGCCATCGCTGCGCTCGACATCGACATGAGCATCGAGCAATGGGCCAGAATACTGGTTGCCGCGCGAGGCGTAGTATTGCCATAGAACGAAAAAAAACGGACTTCCATTGAAAAACCGTAAGCAGAAACGGAAGAAAAAACAATCGTTTTCCATTTGGAAAGCGATTAAGTTTTTGTGCATTGCAGCCGCTATAGTAGTGGTTGCATTCACCACTATATTCTTTACGATGCCGTCGGCCAGAAACAGCATCAGCGACTGGTGCTACTCGCGCTACCTGCAGGCAAGAGTTGCCGTCGGCCGTTTTTTCTCTGGCAATGGCAACGGCTACATCAAGATGGAAATACCGCTGAACTCCAATTATTACTACGGCATCGACGTGTCGAACTACCAGAAAGACATCGATTGGGGAAAGGTGGCCATAGAAGTGGGTCCCGACAAGAAACTGCCTGTAGCATTCGCCTACCTGAAAGCCACAGAGGGCATCACAATTGCCGACAAACAATACAACAAAAATCGCAACAAGGCAGAAAAATCCGGCATCCCGACCGGCGCATACCATTTTTTCAGCATGCAATCGCCAGCCGACAAGCAAGCCGAATTTTTCATCAAGAATGTAACGCTGAAGAAAGGCGACTTACGCCCTGTGCTCGACTTTGAGGTCACTTCGCTCTTTCATGGCAAAAAAGAACTGCGCAGAAGAGCGCTGATATGGTTGGAAATCATCGAAAAACACTACGGATGCCGCCCTATCATCTACACCTGCCACTCCATCTACAAATCGCTGTTCAAAGCTCCCGAATTCGAGAAATACGATTTCTGGATTGCCAGTTACGACTACGACCCGAAAGAAGACTATGTGGCATGGCAATTCTCGCAATACGGCACAGTGCACGGCATCAATCACGACACCGACCTCAACCTTGTGAAAAGCAAAAATGATTTGAGAAAACTTTTTTATTAAAAGCCGTTCCCGATTTTTATCTCTTATTATCTGAGAACGGATTTACAACCCGAACAGACGCTTGGCATTCTCGGTTGTCAGCCTGTCCACCTCATCCACAGAGACGCCGAAAATCTCAGCCAGCTTCTGGCAAACATACGCCACATACGCCGACTCGTTGCGCCGTCCTCGATACGGAACCGGCGTAAGATAGGGGCAATCTGTTTCGAGCAACAGATTTTCGAGTCCAATAAAAGGCAACGCCTCACGCCAGTCGGACTTTTTGAAAGTGACGACACCATTGATGCCCAGCTTGAAATCGCCTAACGAGGAAATGACCGCCGCCTCGTCGGGTGTACCAGTGAAACTATGGAAAACACCGCGCAACCGTTCAGACGGAAATTCGCGCAACACTTCCACTGTTTCGGCAAAAGCATCACGCACATGTAAAATGAGCGGCATATTGCGGTCTATCGCCCACTGCACCTGCCGGCGCAAAGCATCTTTTTGCTGTTCAGCAAAGGTTTTATCCCAATACAAATCCATTCCCACCTCGCCTATCGCCACAAAACGCCCCGCATCCAGACTATGCTCGACAATTTCCAAATCATGAAGATAATTTTCGGTCACGCTGGTGGGATGCAACCCCATTGCCATCACGCAAATATCGGGGAAAGCCGCTGCCGTTTCGTACAAACGGCTTATCGTTGCCACATCTACATTAGGCAGCACAATCCGCTCCACCCCTGCCTCTTTGGCGCGAAGCACCACATCGGCACGGTCGTCGTCAAACTCCTCGAGAAAAATATGCGAATGAGAATCAATCATAAAAGAAACGATATAATCAGAAACAAGAAGCGAGAAGACTTTGACGCAGACTCAGACGCTGACTGAATCTTCAAACTGTCAAATCTTCAAATCAGAAATTTATTACATTTCCTCGCTTCTAACCGCTACAGTCTCTATCTCGAGCAGCGCCCCCTTGGGCAGCGTTTTTACTGCCACAGCCGAACGAGCAGGGCAATTTTCCGTAAAATAAGAGCCATACACCTCGTTCATTGCAGCAAAGTCGTTCATGTCGGCCATAAATACCGTCGTTTTCACTACATCACCGAGCGTATAGCCTGCTTCGGCAAGAATCGCCTTGATGTTGGCAAAAACCTGATGCGTCTGTGCCGCAATATCACCTTCGGCCAATTTGCCCGTAGCCGGCACCAAAGGAATCTGTCCCGAAATATACAAAGTTCCGTTCACTTTCACCGCCTGACTATATGGTCCGATAGCCGCAGGCGCATTCGTAGTTGAGATTATTTTTTTCATTTTTTTGTATTTTAATAATCAATTCCTCCCCACTTTCGAATAGCACTTTTCCCTGGTTGTGGATATTGATTCCAAGTATTTGCGTTCCTAATATTAAGATCCGATTCTTTTGATTTTGATTCTGATTGTGAATTTGTAGAATGATTTTCTATCAAACGAAATCTAACAGGAACAATAAAATCTGTATCAATATACTTATCATTGAATTTAGCAGGAATAATCTCTGCATCCTTAAAATAATTAGTTATTACACGCAATGCTTCATTATCAAATTCTGGAGTTACGGATCGTTTAATATTTATTTCCACCTCACTTGATGCTTTAATAATAATTTGAACATAAACCACACCACTTTTAGATTGCTCTAACATCTTTGCTGGATATCTTATATTACGAGGAATATAAAACATTAATCCATACATAAACATCTCGTCATTGCGCATGGGCAATTGGTCATATTGAATTTTTATTGAATCAGAATTTCCTATTACAATATCAGCAGGTAACTCCTTTAATAGGATTCTCTCCAGTCTGTTAGATTGATATTCATAAGAACGAACCTTTTCATAGATATTTAGATCATAAAAATCCCATATTCCCTCTTTCACAACAGGGAACAAATAACGACTTTTTCCTGTAGCAAAATAACCATCTTCAAACATCTCCAACAAATACATTCCATCCTGTTGTTTGTGATAAATTACCCTAGCAACATTACCATTTGCCATATTCATTTGGTATATAGTATCATTCAAAAGTGTAATCTTATTTTTCACTTTTTCACCATTGGCAAATTGTATTTTTTCCACATAACTCCCATCACCATTCGAAAATACCTCCACCTTAATTTTTGCAGATTGTTTTGTCGTTTCATATTCATTTTCATCAAAATAAACCACCCAATCTTGAGTATAGGCACTTAATGAGAACAACAATTGCAATGCTAATAATACTTTTTTCATTTTTTCTTAATTTAAAACGAATAAAAAGAACTTAATCCATTGATTATTTGACAATTAGAAATAAATATTATTTTTATAACGCTAAAAAAAACTTTTATCGTATGCTTACAAAGACAAAATTATGGAATTTTATTGTTTGGCAGACGATTTCTGTAAATATTTTGACAGAATAGTGGTAATCATTAGCTGAAAATCTAAAAGAAACGCAAATATCACATAAATAGAAAACACATTTTACAACTTGTATTTTCTTTCATTTTCCGCGAAAGAGAACAACTTTAAGAATTTCTATACTAAAAAACGGTCTCTCCATAAAGGAAAGACCGTTTCTTTAGTAACGTTTTAAGATATCAGCCTACTGTTGCATTTTCGCTACAAAATTCACGAATTCTCTGCTGTCAGAAGAAAATTTGAATGAATCTTTCAACATCAAATACCTTTCTTTGTCTGGACAATAATCGTAAGCGAATTTATAAAAAGCCAAGCGATTGGAATCGAATGTAAAGGTGCTTGCCATTTTTGCCAGATCGGCTGTTGCTATAGGGCAAAGCATTACACAAAGTTTTGCAACTTCCATACGATTATCGTCAAACGAAAGCTTTTTCAGCACTCTCACCATCTCATTCACTTGCTGCGGCGTAGCAATCCTTACATGTTGGGGATGCACCGGAGGAGGTGGCGGAACTACTCTTTCGCTTCTAACTGTTCTTACCGACACAGCGCCTTTTTTCGAAGGCGGAACGGCCATCATGGCACATGCACACAGGCCTAATGCTATTGTCAAAAAAATCTTTTTCATCTTTTCTGAGTTTTAAGTCAAACATTCGTAATTTCAATTCACGTCTATTTGACACCACATTCATAGAGAAGGTTTAATCCATAGATTACTCAGAACGACCATTTTTGATTGTAACACCTTATGATACAGCATTTTCACTTTCGCCCGAAATCTTCGGGAATATTCAAAAATTTAATCAGCAGGAAGCCAGGAATCGTACATAGGCACACCCAAATGAAGAAATGCTGATAGCCGATTGTCTCCTGTATCCATCCCGACACCATGCCCGGCAACATCATACCGAGTGCCATGAATCCCGTGCAGATGGCGTAATGCGCTGTTTTGTATTCGCCTTGCGAGAAATATATCAGATAAAGCGTAAAAGCAGTGAAACCAAAGCCATAGCCCAACTGCTCCAGCGCTACTCCCGAACAGACAATCCAAAAATCAGCGGGTTGCACCAGCGCAAAATAGACATACACCAAATTGGGCACGTTCATGGCTAATACCATCGGCCAAATCCACTTCTTCAGACCGCCGACAGAGGCCACCACGCCACCTAATATGCCACCCAAAAGAAGAAAAAGCACACCTATCGTACCGTATATAAATCCTACTCGCTCGGTAGAAAGGCCGAGACCGCCCTGCGACACATCGTCGAGCAGAAAAGGCGATGCAATTTTCGCCAGTTGCGCCTCGCCAAGACGATAGAGCAAAATGAAAAGCATCGCCACAACGATATTTTTCTTTGTGAAGAAACTCGCAAAAAGATGCCCTATTTTGCCAATTGACTTCTCTGAATCCTCGGCAGGCTTAGGCAGCACAAAACGATGATAAAGCGACAAAGCCAAAAGCAGGGCCGCCACAGCAATGAAAACAATGCTCCATGCCATCGGGAAACCGTACGACTTGCTGAGCCAGCCGGCGCACATCACAAAAAGTCCCTGTCCTGAAATCATCGCCACACGATAGAAAATATTGCGTATGCCCACAAAGAGCGACTGCTTTTCTTCTGACAGCGAGAGCATATAAAATCCGTCAGCCGCTATGTCATGCGTGGCCGAAGCAAATGCCAGCAGCCAAAACACCGCTAAGGTTGACTGAAAGAAAAACGAAGTGGGAACAAGGAACGCCACACCCGCCAAGCCAACAGCAAGCAGAAACTGCATCATGACAATCCACCAGCGCTTAGTCTTCAGCAAATCGACAAAAGGGCTCCAAAACGGTTTTATCACCCACGGAAGGTACAGCCAACTGGTATAAAATGCGATTTCTGCATTCGAAACGCCAAGATTCTTGTACATAATCACCGACACAATCATCACCAACACATACGGCAATCCTTCGGTGAAATACAGTGTAGGCACCCACGCCCACGGATTTCTTTCTTTCATATTCTTCTCATTTTGGGATATACAAAATTATGCAAATTTGCAGTAATAGCAAACTTGCATAATTACGATTTTTATAAATGTATTTAGCGATAACTATTTCATCATTGCATTCAATACGGCAAATCCTTCACCTTATTCTTGAAATTTACCCATTCTTCAGACGACAGAAGTGTCCCGTATTGCTTCTGTCCGACATGCTTAATCTTTTCGTTCAATTTTGTGATGCGCTTTTGGGTTGTTGGATGATCGGACAAAATATTCATTTTATCCAACTTCTCATCAGAAGTTCTCTTTAAGAAATCAACAAGTCCTGACGGATCAAAACCTGCATTACTCATATATTCTACTGACAGCAAGTCCGCCTCTATCTCATTTTCCTTGCTAAGATAATTCATTGAAAGCATAGTCGTTATATCCGCATAATTACCGAGAAACGCAGATAAGAGCACACGAATTCCTACATTTCTTTTGATTGATTTTATAACATGCTTTTTCTCCACATGAGCAATTTCATGACCAAGTACAGCCATCAATTCGTTTTCTTTCTCACAGTCTTTGATCAATCCCGTATAAACAACCACATTCCTGCCCGAAAAAGCATACGCATTGACTTCTTCATTTTTAACCAAATAAATATTCACTGAATCCAAGCCATTCTTCTCGCAAATAGTAGCCGCCATATTTTTCAACGGTTCAATACACTGTTCATCAGTTATTTGCTTACTTTCAATATCCTGAATCATTAACTTTTCGAGAAGCGACTCAATTGAAAATTTCGGAATGTTCCATTGCTGTTTTGTTCCTATCCCCAAAATTAAAATGAAAATTACAGATATAAAGAAAGTGCACCATGCAAAATCATTTAGAATTTTATTTTGAGACGCTACGGCATTTTCTTCATGCAATTGAGACACATCCTCCCAACCGTTTTTCCATCTATTCCATGATTTTTTTTCGACAAGCACATCTGTCAGCGGAGAAATAAAGGGCACCTTCACCTCTTTGTTTCTTGACACTCGGATGCAACATATTACAGAGGATATTATCTCACCTGCATTCAGTAAAAAGGCAATCACCAAATAAGAAATAATCCACAATGACAATGTCCATTCACTCCATAACACTTTCCAAACGACACACCAAGTAAAACTATTAATAAAGAACAGTGGGACTTGCGACAAAAAAGAATTATAGGCATGCCAGCGTACAACATATTCACTTTTCCTGTATGAAATACAATAATATAAATTTGCAAGAAGGTTTATAATTGGTATAGGCATCGTTGTAACAAAAACAGCCAATGACATCAGATAGCCATTTATCACCAACTCCTTCTCATTAGAATTTAAGTCCGTTTTCATTTGCAAAACAAATTATAGAACCAAGCAAGAAGAATCAAAAACAAGAAACCGACAAAATAGGATTTATTACATAATTTTTTCTCCATTTTACACCACAACAAATAAGTGTGATGGGGAAAAAGTATTAAGCCGAAAGGGATTATAACAAGCGCAGGCACTACAACCATTACCAACAGATTAGCTTGAATAGCAGCAAGCACCTCCCCTTTGATTGCCAGCAACACAGCACGAGTCAATCCACATGCAGGACAAGGCAAGTTCGTTACTCTACGGAAAAGGCATAGTACAACACCTTCCTCTTCCGATTGAAAAACATTATAAAGTATCCATAAACAAGAAAGAGTCAACATTCCCCACATAAAAAACAAAAATTGATTTTTATTTTTGAAAGAATGCACGACCCTTCTTATCTATTATCTATTATCTATATCAAGATAATGTATTTACCAAAGATATAAGCTTTTGAGCATTACATTCTCTTGTTTTTCCCATAATCAAGAACAAGTCGATTATTGCCCAAATACCAAAGCCTCCACAAGTCAACAACTTAGCGACACCGAGACCAACCTGTCCAAGATAGAAACGGTCAATGCCCAAGCTGCCACCTAAAAACGAGATTATCAATGCCACAACAGGTTTCTTGAATTCAGCAGCAAGCAACATTGTTGATTTGTCATCAGGAATTCCTTCCAATGCTGCAATAACAGAAGGCACATCTGACTCGTTGAAATTACCTGAATTCATCAACATGAATTGATCGATTTTATTTTTTTCCATAATGATTAAATAAGTAAATTAAATTTCTGTAAAGTTAGGTATATTTTGTCATTTAAACACTTATATCGCTGCATTTTTTTACAATTTTTCCAGCACTTCGCCCAGCAGCGATGCAAACTTCTTCACCGAAGGAATATTCATGCGCTCGGCTGGCGAATGGATGTCTAAAATGGTAGGGCCGAACGACACCATATCCAGAGAAGGGAATTTTGTCAAAAACAAACCGCACTCCAAACCGGCATGAATCACTTTCACCTTAGGTTTTTCACCCAGCAAATCTTCGTACGCCTTTTCCATCAGCGACAACAAAGCCGACTTCATATTGGGTTTCCATCCGGGATAACCGTCGCTGTGGGTAACTTTGGCGCCCGCCAACAAAAACACGCTCTCCACCATCTGGCAAGCATTCTTCTTCTGCGACTCAATCGAACTGCGCTGACTGGTGCTCACCACAATCTCGTCGCCTATCATTTTCACCGAGGCCAGATTCGTTGAAGTTTCCACCAATCCGCTGATTTCGGCACTCATCGCCAACACACCGTGCGGACAAGCGTAAAGCGCATTCAACAGATTTTCGGAAAGCGATTTCAAGAACCACTGACGCTGTTCAGTTTCGCTCTCAAGTTCCATAAAAAAGTTGGGGTCATACGCCAGCCAATCCTCCTCAAACTGGGCAATGAAATGATTCAATGCTACACGGACATGCTCTTTCTCGGCAAAAGGCACAGCCACTGTAGCCGAAGCCTCTCGCGCAATGGCATTACGCAGATTTCCGCCCGAAATGGCACAAAGGCGCACCTCCGTATCTTTGCTCAACTGCCACAAATATTGCGCAAGCACTTTATTGGCATTCGCCCGACGGTCGTTGATGTTTTCGCCCGAGTGCCCGCCTTGCAGTCCGCCTACCTTGACCGTAAAATAATAATATCCTAGCTTTACGGGTTCTTGCTGCAACGCAAAATGCGCCAATGTATCAATGCCTCCAGCACAACCTATGATGAACTCGTGCTCGTCTTCACTGTCGAGATTCAGCAGCACTTCTGCGCTAAGCATATCGGAAGCGACGCCTAGCGCACCGCTCAACCCCGTTTCTTCCTCCACCGTGAACAAACATTCCAGCGGACCGTGTTTCAACGTGTCGTCGGCCAACACAGCAAGCATGGCAGCCACACCTATGCCGTCATCTCCGCCAAGTGTCGTGCCATCGGCACGCCACCAATCGCCGTCTTCCACTATGCGGATAGGGTCGTTGAGAAAATCATGTTGCACATCGGCGTTCTTCTCGCACACCATATCGATATGCGCTTGCAACGCTACGGTTTTATGATTTTCATATCCTGGAGATGCCGGTTTCTGAATCAATACATTGCGAGCTGCGTCTTTTTTGTATGCCAAATGACGCTTTTCCGCAAAATCGGTCAGATACGCGATCATTTTCTCCTCCTTGCCCGAGGGGCGCGGAACTTTGCTTATTTCTCTGAAGAAATTCAATGTCTCTTCATACAATTTTTCTTTCATATCCTTCGTTTTTATTTTCACAAAGATACAAAAGAATAGACACGATGGACAAACGGAACGGAGAGATTATTCTCCCGCTGCCAATATTTCACAAAAATCTTGTATCTTTGCAGAAAATTAGATGTTTGTCATGCTGAAACTTTTGCTTGTCACATTAACCATTGTCGCTATTTGCATTGCGCTGCTCTGCATCAAGATTCTGCTATTGCCCAACGGAAAATTTCCCAATACGCATGTTGGCGGCAACAAAGCCATGGCTAAAAGAGGCATCAAATGCCTGCAAGCGCAAGACGCTGACGCACAAAAAAAGACATTAAAAAAATTTTAACGATACACACATGAAAAAAGCACTTATCTTCGCAGCCGGACTGCTCATTGCTCTGACCGCCTGCAAAAAAAACGAGAAATGCAGCACAGCTCCTGTTTACACCCCTAACGAAAACGACACTACAACCGTCGCTTTCTTCCCTATCGCTTATGTCAACACCGACACGCTACTCGCCAAATACGAGTTCGCAAAGCAGAAAAACGACGAATTGCAACGCAAACAGGAGAACTCGCGTCTGACGCTCACACAAAAAGGACAGAAACTGCAAAAAGACTACGAAGATGTGATGAAGAAACTACAAAACGGCATTTACGCGACCCGCGAACGCGCCGAACAAGAGCAGAACCGCATACTCAAACAACAGCAGGAACTAGAGGCCCTCGAAGCGAAACTCACACAGGAACTGCTTGAAGAAAACGACAAAATCAACCATCAGTTGCGCGATTCTCTCAATGCAGCGCTGAAAGTATTCAATGCTGACGGCCGCTATAAAATGATTTTCAGCAACACGGTAGCCGACCCTACCATTCTGCAAGCAGACCCTTCGACTGACATCACAAACGAAGTGTTGGAGTTGCTCAACGCCAGACTGAAATAAAACACGCGTGAAGGAAATATCGCTGAAAATATTGCTTTTCATCTTGTCGACGGCTTCATTTTGGGGAGTCGCCGCCAAGAGCAATGTGGTGCTCGAGCATGCTGAAACGCTCAGCTTCGACAAGAAACAGAAAGCCGACTGCCAAGTGTTGAAAGGCAATGTGCGTTTCCGACACGAAGGCGCGCTGCTTTTTTGCGACAGCGCTTACTTCTACACCAACGACAACTCTTTCGATGCTTTCGGGCACGTAAAAATGGAACAAGGCGACACGCTTTTCGCCTACGGCAATACCTTGAAATATGACGGAAACAAACAACTGCTTTCGTTAAGAGGCAATGTGCGACTCATCAACCGAAACATGACACTCGAGACCGAAACGCTCGACTACAACAGGGTGAGCAACACCGCTTACTACTTTAACGGCGGCAAGTTATATGACGAGACAAACACCCTGATTTCGAAAAGAGGATATTACATGGCCAATGCGCACTTGTCAGAATTTAAAGACTCAGTGGTACTCACCAATCCTGATTTTCATATCTTTTCCGACACACTTAAATACAACCTCCATAGCAAAGAGGCCAACATAGAAGGACCTTCAAATATCTATTACAAAGACGAGGCGCACATATACTCTGAGAAAGGCAGATACAACACTGAACTAAAAAACAGCACACTCTACAATCGCTCCATCGTCACACAGAAAGATGGAAAATCCATTGTAGCCGACACCATTTTCTACAATCAGATTACGGGCGACTGTCGCATAAGGAGCAATGCTGTCATGATTGACTCCGTTCAAAAAATAATCCTAAAAGGGAATGTCGGCAATGCCAACACCTCGTTCGCTCTGCTGACCGACTCTGCCACCGTCATCAATTATGCCGATGCAGACTCGCTTTTCATGCATGCCGACACTATCTATTGTGCCAAAGACTCTGCTTTCAACAATGTGTATGCCTACCATAATGTTCGTATATACAGAACTGACTTGCAAGGGAAATGCGATTCAGTGGCATACACCGGCCGCGACTCGCTCATCACAATGTATTTCGCACCCGTATTGTGGCACGAAAACAGCCAAATTTCAGGTTCTAGAATACAAATGCACATCGACAGCAGTTCCATTGACAGAATTAAAATACAAGAAAACGCATTAGTTGCTATGCAAGAAGACACTTTGCACTTCAATCAGCTTTTAGGCAGAGAAGTCACTGGTTTTCTTGAGAAAAACAAACTCTACAGGATTGATGTAAAGGGAAATGCCGAAAGCCGATTCTTTCCACGCGACAAAGACAGTCTTTTTATCGGCATGAACAAAACAGCAAGCGACTACATGACAATCTACTTAAAAGACAACAAACTGGACCGCGTATTGATTTATCCCTCGCCATCAGGCACCCTCTCGCCGTTAGCCAATCTTGTACACGAAGACATGTTTTTTCCGCAATTTGTCTGGCACGAAGATGTGCGTCCTAAATCAAAAGACGACATTTACAGACGCACCACGCCTCCGGTAAGAGAAGAAAAGAAAACGGATAAAAAACGAAGAAAATAAAAAACGCCAGAGTTTATCGCTCCGGCGTTTCTCTTTTTATTATTCCTTGTTTATCTTATAAACAACAATTCGCGATATTTAGGCAACGGCCACATCTCGTCATCGACAATCAGTTCCAGACGATCAAGATTGTCACGCACAATATCAAAATACGGAAGTACATTGTCATGATATGCGATTGCCTTTTCGCGTTCATCGGGCAATTTATTGGCGCATTTTCTTGCCTCAACCATCTTCTCCACATTCACTCTGATTTGTGAGATCCGTTCAGAAAGTTCCGCTATCAGTGCCTCATCATTCGCCGAAAGCTGCTCTGCTTTCTCTAATCCATAAACAAGACGAAGTTTATATACATTATCTAGCAGCAATGACATATATCGCGTAGCGACAGGAACAACATGATTCGTTGCCAAATCACCAAGCACTCGGGCTTCAATCTGTATCTTTTTGGTATACGTTTCCCATTTCACTTCGTTGCGAGCATGCAGTTCTTTCTCGGTGAAAACACCTACACCGGCAAACATTTCAATGCTCTCTTTCGTTGTGTAGCGGTCATACATCAACGGTACACTCGTTTCACAATCCAACCCACGCTGCTGCGCCTCTTTTTTCCAATCTTCGCTGTATCCGTTTCCGTCAAATCGTATCGGCTTCGACTCTTTGATATAATGTTTCAGTACATTAAAAATGGCTTTCTCGCGCGAAACACCGAATGCAATCTGTGAATCAACTTCCTGCTTGAACTCTTTCAACTGTGCAGCCACGACGGACGTCAATGCTATCATAGCCGACGAACAATTGGCAGAAGAGCCTACCGCACGGAACTCAAAACGATTACCCGTGAACGCAAACGGCGATGTTCTGTTGCGATCGGTATTATCCACCAGCACTTCAGGAATATGAGCAACACCAAGGCGCATTTTCTTTTTGCTGTCGAGCACTATAGCCTCCTCGCTCTCGCTCATCTCAAGTTTATCCAGCACAGCAGATATCTGACTGCCCAAAAAAACAGATATAATGGCAGGAGGAGCCTCATGAGCTCCAAGACGATGTTCGTTTTGTGCCGTCATAATGGAAGCCTTCAGCAAACCATTATGCTTATGCACTGCCATAAGCACATTCACCAAAAAAGTAATGAACTGTAAATTTTCCTCTGGAGTTTTACCCGGTGTCAGCAGTCCTACCCCAGTGTCGGTTCCCAGCGACCAATTGTTATGTTTACCAGATCCGTTCACACCGTCGAAAGGTTTTTCGTGCAGCAACACGCGGAATCCGTGCTTTCTGGCTATGCTTTTCATCAACGACATCACCAGCAAGTTCTGGTCCACCGAAAGGTTCATCTCACCAAAGATGGGAGCCAGTTCAAACTGATTCGGAGCCACCTCATTATGGCGTGTTTTCAATGGAATTTTGTATTTATATGCTTCAAACTCCAAATCACGCATATAGGCTAGCACACGCTCTGGAATAGAACCAAAATAATGGTCATCGAGCTGCTGATTCTTTGCCGATTCATGTCCCATCAAAGTTCTACCCGTAAGCAAAAGGTCGGGGCGAGCGGCATACAATCCTTCGTCAACAAGGAAATACTCCTGCTCCCAGCCCAAGTAAGAAATCACTTTTTTCACTTTCGGGTCGAACATCTTGCAAACATCAGTAGCCGCCTTATCGATGGTATTCAAGGCTTTCAGCAAAGGCGTCTTGTAGTCAAGTGCCTCACCTGTATAGGAAATGAAAACGGTAGGGATACACAAGGTGTCGCCAACGATAAAAGCAGGTGACGAGGGGTCCCATGCAGTATAGCCACGAGCTTCAAAAGTATTACGGATTCCGCCATTCGGAAAACTCGACGCATCCGGTTCTTGCTGAGCAAGAATTTTCCCCGAAAATTCCTCTATAATGTCACCTCCAGGGTCACCTGCATACTCAATAAAAGAATCATGCTTCTCGGCGGTCCCTTCAGTCAATGGCTGAAACCAATGCGTATAGTGCGTTGCGCCCATTTCTATCGCCCAAAGCTTCATGCCTGCCGCCACATGATTGGCAAGTTCCCGATCCAACGTCTCGCCTTTATCAACTACATCACAGATTGCCTTAAGTGTATCTTTCGACAAATATTTTGACATTTGTTTACGGTCGAAGACATACTTTCCATAATATTCGGAAGTCAAAGTCCCAGGTGCAACGACTTCACGCGCTTTCTTTTTAAAAGCCTCCTCTACAACTTTAAATCTCAGAGATGACATATTTCATTTTTTTATGCAAAAATAATTTTTTCTTGACTTATTTTTTTTGAATCAAGATATTTTTTTCAAAAAAAATAAGGGTTGCTTTCAATGAAAGCAACCCTATCTGTTTTAGTCGTTATTTTTTATGTATTAATATTCCCACAAGTCTTGTTCGAAATTAAGCAAGGTAGTTTTCACCAAATCCTGCTCTTTTTTCGCTTCTTCAGATGTTGTGCAATATTCCAAGAAGTTTCGGTTCTGAACATTAGATGTTTTATAAATATAGCTGCCATAACGGCGTTTGATAAACAAATCATCTAAAGACAGACGCATACCATTGTTCTTTTCGCTCAGCAACACTTCCTGCTGTGCAAAATAAGGACGCAACATATCGAATGGCACCCAGAACAAAGGATACTTCATCAAACCAGTTTCAGTCTCTTGCGAAAGAATCGGGCAAATAGCCAACGTTTTCACCGTGAAAATTGAAGAATGTTTGTCGAAATACCATACTTCTTTCAAATAGAATTTCATCACTTCACGATTTGGAATATCACTTTCTGCAACATGATATATCGTATCGTTAGTTACAGGGTCAACTTCTATTGAATACAAGATTTCGTATTTCTTAAGAATATCCTTGAAACTTACTTTGGTTGCATCACAAAATACTTCGCGTGCATCATCATACTCATAACCGCTTATTTTGCCGTCTTGCATCAAGTTGAAGATAAACGCAAACAGACTTTCGCGACCGTCAGAAGCATCTTCCGGATAATACAGAGGGAAATTGATTTTCTCTCTCAAGTCTATCATACGATAAACCACTTTCTGCCAAAATATATCATCGGCACGAGGGTTAAGGAACTCGATAGGCTCCAAATCCTCTTTCGGTCCGCTGGTAGGCAAGTTGCTCTCAATTTTACCAGTCTCATAATCTACAGCCTCGTATGTCGGTGCAGTATAAGTAGATTTTTGAGGCGTTGCCACAGTTTCTTCCGAATCATAGTATTCTTCGTCATCGTAGTAATCTTGTGCATATACTGACGAGCCGAAAGAAAGCATCATAAGTACAAAAATGTAACGACTAATTGTTTTCATAGTTTCTTTTTTATTTAACATTTACTTCGATTGCACTCAAAGTTCTTTCAATCTTATCCGGACCTACAACTTTAACATCCGAGATGAAGAATGTTTTACCTTTGGTGAGTTTGCTGAAACGAGATTTCTGTTTGTCTGAGAATCTGTTACCATTCGAAGACTCTTTAATGGCATTACCCATTGAGTCGAAGAAGTTAACATTGAAGCTCAACACTCTATAACGAACATCCAAATCAGCGTCATCCAACTCAGCTTTTACGCCTGGAGCGTTCATCAAAGAAGATTTGCCGATAGATTTACCTTTACCTTTGTATTTTGCGATGTTTCCGTTCTGGTCTTGATATTCGATATAAGCCACAGGATCAGGCAACGCTTTTACACGATACTCTTTTGAACCCATAGGCATTACTTTACCTTTATCATCTTTCACAGAAACAGAAATCTTACAAGGTACACCCACTTTTGCAGGTTTTGCACTCCAACCTTTAGCAGTTTTTGTCAATGTACCGCCAGTCATAGTAGCGATAATGTTCTGTGTAGCGAAACCAGGTACAGAAATACTGATCGGGTTATCGAAACCAGCATAGAACACATTCATCAAGTCTGCAGAAATTGTAACAGTCGGCTCACCTACAGTGTAAGAATCATTGATTGGGTAATCAACAAAAGTACCGTCAGGTTTCTGCAATGACAATGTACCTTTAATCGGGAATTGACCTACAGAACCGCAAGCCACTTTATATTCGCCGTTTTCAATCTCTCTACCGTTAACAACCACTTTCGGAGTTTTTGTAGAGTCGGTTGCAGCCAAAATGATTTTTGCAGAGTAAGTACCTCCACGAACCACATAGCTTGATTCTGCTTTTACCAATGCTTCGATTTTGTTTACACGGAAGTCGCCGGCATCCACCTGTTGGTAGATGTGCTGATACAACTCAGCTTCAGTGGCACGAACGTCGTTCTGATATTTAGAAAGCATGGTTACAGCAGCTACAGCAGGCATTGACTCAAAGTTAGCGTTAATCCAGTCAACCTGGTCGCCATGAGAGTTTTTCTGTTTAGCAGTAGAGAACATTTTCTCGTATTGAGCAACTTTCAAAGTATCATCTTTTCCGTATATATCTTCAACGAAATTACGGAAATCATCGATAGTCTTTTTGATTTCGTTTGCTTTTCCCATGCCAGAGCTGATTTCTACATACTGACCAGCAGCATCCAAGTTACCTTTTCCTTCGAGTTCGTAACCTGGCTTGTAGTCGATGTCTTTGCCATCAGCTATACGGCAGATACCTTCTTTGCAAGCTTCAAGATAGTTGTAAACGCTATCACATCTTTGTTGAACTATTTTTGCTTTTTCGAGCCATGGACCTACCTTTGTCGGGTTCTGTGCATTAGCAGATTCAATTCTGCCGTACACATTCTGTCCTTGGCTTTTTGATACACCGATTGACACGCCCAAGCTTCTGTCAACCATCGAAAATCCATTCAAGATATCAGCAGACACATTCAATGCCAACATAGCCGTCAACACCAAATACATCATACCGATCATCTTCTGTCTCGGGGTTTCCGGACAATTCTTTGATCCACTCATAATTTAACCTTTCTTCTAAACTTTTTAAATTATTGAGATACCTTATTATCTTGCAATGTTCATTGCGTTCAACATACCGCCATAGATGCTGTTCAGGTTGCTTACCTGTTGAGTCAATTTAGCAGTTTGTTCTTTGAATGCTTCGCTTTCGCGAACAGAAGCTTCCATAGCAGTTTTGATTTTGCTGAAGCTTTCGCTCAAAGTACCGAATGAGCTGGCGTCAGAAGTCATGTTCTTCAACTGCAATTCGTATGAAGCGTTTACAGAAGCAAGAGTAGAGTTCAAAGAGTTCAATTTTTCTGCGAAAGATTTAGAATCAGCAGAAGCAGCGTTCATGCTAGTAGCTACACCTTTGTAAGATTCAACCAAGCTGTTTGTAGAATCAGCCAAAGTTCTCTGAGAAGTAGCGAAAGAAGTCATTGCTGCGTTAGCAGAAGATACGTTTCTTACATACTCGTCAGTTACACCAGCGGCTGAAGAGATGTTAACAAGACCTGCGGCTGTTTCAGAAAGTTTTTTGATGCTTTCAGCCAATTTTTCAGAATCCTGCTGTTGCATTTCAGGCATGTTAGCCAAGTTAGGAGCAGCTTTTTTAGCTTTTTTGTTTCCTTCGATAGCTTCAGCAGCTTCGTTATCCAACAATTCAGGATAAACATTCTGCCAGTGATATTCAGGATGTGGTTTCTCTGTCACACCGATCAAGAACAAGAATGCCTCAGTCAACATACCTGCAGTCAACACGATTGAAGCACCTGGCCAGTGCATGATTTTAAACAAGGCACCTACGATAACGACAGAAGCACCTGCGCTATAAAATATACCATTCAATCTTTTCCACTCATCACTTTGAAAATAATTTCCCATAGTTGTAATTTTTTAATGTATTATTTATTAAGATTATTATATAAAATTCTATTGTTTACTGTTTATTATTCTGCGCCAATCACGCTACGAACACATCTGAAACCGATGTAAGAGTGAGCTTCCTGCTGATATTCGTAAGTTCTGGTACCGCACTGCAAGAAATATGCGACATCTTTCCAAGAACCGCCACGAATCACTTTTCTTCTCATCACATCAGCATCAAAGCTTTTTGCGTTATACTGATAGTTCGGGTTCATATCGTGAACGAAGCTATAGTTTGATTCATGATAAGCAGAAGAAGTCCATTCAGAAACATTACCTGCCATATCATACAAACCGAAATCATTCGGAGGATAAGAACCTACTTTCGCAGGAATCATATAACCGTCTTCAGTATAGTTACCTCTTTGTGGTTTGAAGTTAGCAAGATAGCAGCCTCTTTTTGTTCTGATGTAGCTGCCGCCCCAAGGATACATCGCCAATTTGCGACCGCCGCGGGCTGCATATTCCCATTCAGCTTCAGTAGGCAAGCGGTAAGCCTGTACTTGTACGCCGCCATTAGCCAATTGGTATGAGTTGTAGTAGAAAGTTCTCCAGTGGCAGAATGCGCTTGCCTGTTCCCAGCTAACACCAACAACAGGATATTCGCCATAACCCGGATGATAGAAATACATCTTCATGTAAGGTTCGTTGTAAGCATAGGTAAAGTCGCGAACCCAGCACATTGTATCAGGATAGATGTTGATAATTTTTGAAGAAATAAATTCCGAACGAGATTTCAATTCTCTGTAAACTGTTCTGTTTACGATTTGACCATCTTCTGTATAGTAAGCGGTGTCTTTTTTGATCATCACATCAGCAGAGTCTTTTGTAACTCCGAGTCCTTCGATGCTTCTTTCGTATCCGCCTTTCAGAGGATTGTATTTGTTGATTTTGAGAGCAGCCTGATCGTAGTCAATCCACAAATATTTATAGTTGAGCAGACGGTCGTTGAACTGCGGGTCGATTTCGATAGCTTCGTCGCCTGAGTAGAAAAGTCCTTTAATGACTTCAGATTCCTCTTCTGATGCTTTTGACCAAGGAATTTTTGCATGCCAGTTCAGAACAGCAGGTTCTACCGGATTTCCTTTTTTGTCTTCAGTAATACGGTATTCTTCCATGCCAGCGTCAGCCAGTTTTTCACGAGCGATAGAGTCTCTCACCCAATAAACGAATTGTTTGTACTCGCCGTTGGTGATTTCCGTATCGTCCATCCAAAACGGGTCGATAGAAACAGTACGCGACTGGCTGGTCATCGACCAGTTAGCCTCTTGATCATTGTTTCCCATCACAAACGAGCCTCGCTTGATGTAGGCCATACCATAAGGTGTTGGTTCTGTCCACGATTTTGTGTAAACACCAACCAACTCGCCATTGCCACCCGACGAAGAACATCCCGTAAGGAAGGCCAATGCCGCAAACGAAATAAACAGTAACTTTTTCATTTTTAAATTTTTCGGTTATATTTCTTGTTTATAATATTCTAATACTTTTATACTTCTTTTTCTTTTCAAATTCCAGACTGAAACTATAGCTTGCAAAGAGTTCCAGAGAACCCGAGCTGACGGTTATCAGTTTGGAAGTTGTTATATCATACGAGAGTCCGATATCCATTTTTTTGAAGTTTCTCACTCCAAGTATCAGCACCACAGCGTCCTGATAACGATAAGAGACTCCTCCGTATATTTTGTTACACTGCAAAATGAAATTTGCGTCCAACTGCCACGAAGCGAAATCCGATTTGAAACAAACCGAGGGTTTCAGCTGAAGCGGCGATGTCGGGAATGTAACATTATAACCACCCACCACATATATCAAAGGTCTCAGTTTCACTTCCGCATAATCGGAAATGGAAGCGGAAGGACCCGTCAAATGCAAACAAGAGACACCAAGATACTTACTCTCATCACTGTAGGAAGCACCAAGTGTCAAATCGAATCCGAATCCGCTATTATCTTTACCTGTCGGAATCACCTTATCTTCTCCCGGCTGCACATGGTAATCGCCCTTATCGGGAATTACAACGCCCGTACCGTCAAAACCTATGAACAAACCGCCCAGTTCAGCACCTAGGGAAAGCTCGCCGCCCCAAAGTTTTTTCTTGAAAGCGTACTGCAGCTCCACACTGTTGTTTGTAAACAGACCTATTTGGTCGTTCATAAATTTCAAGCCGAACACATGCCTGTTTTGTCCAAAAGTGAACGGCGCGTATATTTCGGCGAAGAAAGTTTGGGGATTTCCTTCCAACCCCATCCATTGATTTCGGTACAACGCCAACGCTTTGGCGTTCCCGTCCAACGACATCATCGACGGATTCAGCATCGACGTGCAGTTGAAATTTTGACTGAATTGCGGGTCGAACTGCGCCGAAACTGGGGTATAAATGCAAAATAAAGCTATGATTGCAAATGCCAATTTCCTCATGGCGCAACAGGTCCTTTCTTTAATCCAGTTTGCAATATTAACAATTTTTTTACGAAAAACAACTACTTTTCTAAAACTTTTTGCAGAAAAGTTAATATTCTTCTTCGTTAAAAAAGAAATCTTCCTTGCTCGGATAGTCTTGCCAGATGTCTTCTATGCACTCGTAAATCTCGCCTTCATCCTCTATTTCTTGCAGATTTTCAATGACTTCCAACGGTGCACCAGAGCGTATAGCGTAATCTATCAGTTCATCTTTTGATGCTGGCCAAGGGGCATCTTCCAATTTTGAGGCCAATTCCAATGTCCAATACATAATTTTTTGTTTTTCGAAAAAGTTCTGCAAAATTATATGCTTTTTTTGTTTTTGCAATTATTCACGCATATTTTTTGAATATTAGTTGCAATCTTATTGAAAATCCGACTTGATTTTTATATTTCATCCATACAAAAATCTATGCCATTCCGACCTTCATTTGCGCAAAAAGTCTATATTTAAAAGCATTTCACGGCATCAGGCATATATTTGCAGAAAATACTGACCTTATATTTTAATGTATATTGAGAAAAAACGGCTTGCCTTGTATTTTATTGTTCGAATATGATTTTTTTCAAAAGCGAACAACAAAATCACCTTTTTGGAGCTCTTCGTCGAAGTAAAGAATTCCCATTTCGTAGACATCGAGCGACACTCTGACTTTAGGGTGGTTCTTTATTTCGTTCCACGCCGACGCCATTTCTTCAGACCAATGGATATCGTCGAACACGAACATCGACTTTCCGTTGATTTTAGAGAGGCACAGATGGAAGTAGCGCATAGTGGCTTCTTTTGTATGGTTAGCGTCGAAAAATGCGAAATCGATTGTGGGGAGTGTTTTCAGCACTTCGGGAAGAATTTCGTCAATATTGCCGACATGCGCCTCTATATTATTAATGTATAACTTTGAGAAATTATGTTTGGCGAGTTCTGCCAGCTTAGGCGCGCCTTCTATTGTATGGCAAACGGAAGCGGAATTGACCGACGCCAGATAGGATGTCGTAAGTCCTAGTGAAGTCCCCAGTTCGAGAATGTATTTCGGGTTTCGGTCGTTCACCAATCGGAAGAGAAGCTGAGCGTGTTTGGGCGGCAACGAGCATTTCGCTATTTGCGAGACACGGCACTCACGGGAATTTCCTGTTCCATAATCTTCAACAAACACCATGCGGTCGTCATGCGCCAAAGCTCGACGCAATTTTTCTATTTTGGCATAGCAGTAATATGGTTTGTGTTCGCGAAAAAGAACATTTATTTGCCGGAACAAAAACGGCGAATGGATGCCGTCGCCACGGAAATGTCCTGAAAAGAGAACATATTTCAGGAAAGATATTATCTGGTACATTCTTTTCATCTCGTCAGAATATTAATCCGATATTGACATAAAATCCAAATTTATCGCTGCGGTTTGAGTAGTAGAAGTATCCTTCGAGCGGCCCGAAAAAGGAGTCGAACCCATATCCCAGCGAAACACCGTATTCCGGCGCTTTGTCGAACAAATCGACCACTTCGTGCGATTGGAAAGCCACATTTCCGATAAGAGATACGTAATGCCTCTGCCAAAAGCGCTGCCGGAACGTGAGTGACGGTATAAACAATACATCATCCACCAGTTCAAATGCTCCGATTCCGGCAAAGGGCAGCTGCTGATTGACATATCTGCCTTGCACATACCCTCCCATCGCATTTTTATATGGAAGCGGCACATCATCTTTGGAGAGCAGAATACGTGTTGAGAATGCCGGTTTCACCACAAAACGACTGGTGAGCGGAATACATGTTTTCCAATCCGCCATTATCATAGAGACGGGCTGCAGTTCCTTGAAATTCAATCCAGCTTGAGTAATCAGCGCATATTCGGCAGAAAAACTTGTTCCTTTGGTCGGGAACGACCTTTTATTAAAGGAGTCGTAAAACAAATGCACATAATAATTGACATATCCTGAATATTTTTCAGGCACGGAGACATCGCCGTTATAGACAAGATTGTCAAAATTGTAATTTTCGTACCGTATGCCGAGAGAGAGTTTCATCTTAAAATAGAAAAGAAGATTCGTGAGATTGGCATCGGCGAGGTGGCAACGATAGACAAAACTGCTCAACCTTTTGCCATGGTCATTTAGTTTCACATCGTTGTACATGAATTTATATGACACATTGAAACCCGAGAACACAAAGGGGTATATACTGCAATCGGCGCCTGCTGCCACACGCATGCCAAGTCGGCCCGACGCCGAAAGTATTGTCGGGCATTTCTGCCCGAACTGGCGCGTGACACTCATCGCCACCGCCGCTATCTCTTCCGAATCGAAACGCAGCCCCACATTAATGCTTCCTTCTTTTTTCTCTTGCAGGCTGAATTGTAAATCATTTCCGTCTTCATTCTGAATCAGCTGATAGTTGACCGACGCATAATTGAACACAGAGCGCATCATGGAAACTGCTTGATTTATCTGTGCTATAGACATCGTGTCATTTTCGCTCATTTTCGTTCGTTTCAACAATGTTTTACGGTCGCGTTCATCCAATCCTACAAATCGGATATTCTTCACAAGAATCTCCTGCGGCAGTTCTTTGTTACTATTCTTCACCTCACGCACACCACCCGCCGCAACCAGTTCGTCATGCAGGCGAACGAGTTCCCCTTTTTTGCTTTCGGCAGCATCGGCACCTCGTTGGATAAGCGTATCAATGGCTGCACGCGTGAAACTTGCGACAGAATAGCCTTCCACATTCACTTTTATATAAATATCCGTATCGTCCACATTCTTGCGATAACGCTCATCTCCCGTAAGGTTAATCACCTGTCCAATAATGGCAAACACGCTTTCAAGTTCTTCTTTTTTAATCTTCGGTTGGTTCTGCACATCAACGCCTATCACCACATCGGCCCCCATTGCCCGTGCCACATCGACAGGGAAATTATTGCACATGCCGCCATCGATAAGCAAATGGTCGCCAATGACAACAGGAGCGAACACACCTGGAATAGACATGCTGGAACGGATGGCAAGCGGAAGCGAGCCGTTATGGAATACTATTTCGTTGCCTGTATAAATATCTTCGGCCACGCAAGCGAAAGGTATAGGCAGAGTATTGAAATCGATGGAGTCGTGGTAGCCGATAGTGAGTTGCGTGAGCAGATTCAGCACATTCTGTCCTTTCACCATACCTCCGCCCAAACGAGTTTTCTCTTTCTTGCTGAACGGCAGCGAAATAATATACTTCTCCATTTTTTCTTTCTTGACGAACGAGCGGTCGAGTCGCTCAGTTTGGTCAGAGAGAAGTGTTTCCCAATTCTGTGAGGAAATAATGCTATCCAACTGTTCGGGGGTGTAACCGATGGCATACAATCCGCCAACGATGGCTCCCATACTGGTGCCTACCACCATATCAACAGGAACGCCCGCCTCTTCTATCACCTTCAGCGCGCCGATATGCGCAGCACCTTTGGCACCGCCGCCACACAGCACCACTGCCACTTTAGGGCGTTCGGCCATCAAACCAAGCGGGTGCAGCGACAAGCACAAAAACAGCACGAACAGAAGTTTACGCATAGAATACTCTTTTATTTTGACCGCTTCCAATATTGCGTACGCCCAAGTACCCCTTTACGGTCGAGCGAACCGCGCAGTTTGAGCTTATTCTCATCCACCAGCGACACTGCGCCATAATATGTATTGCCGCTTGAAGGATCGAGCAGGTAGCCGCGAAGCACATCGCCCTCGATTTTCATCTCTCTCATAAAAATCAAGCCTACCACAGGTTTATCCTTATCGTCGCCTTTACATTTGGTGCAGTATGAGGCACGCACTTTCTCATCGTAAATATCGAGCAATTTGCCGTAATACATTCCGTTGGTTGCCTTAAATATCTTAACGACAGATTCGGCCTTGCCTGTCTTGTCGTCGTAGGTTTCCCACACGCCGACAACTTTTTCGACCGGCACTTGTGCAGACACTTGCGCCAGTAGCGCAAACAAACAGAGTGTCAGCAACGATATCTTTCTCATTGATAAAAATTTAGATACATTTTTTGAATCGGCATACAAACTCTTTGGCATCGTCCATTGACAAGCAAAGCGGCGGCAAAAGACGAATGGTATTGGTGCCTGCCACGCCAGTGAACACATGCTGTTGCATCAAGAGTCTGTCGTTTCTTATCTCTTTGATTGGCTGCTCGAACTCGACACCAATCATCAAACCGCGACCACGAACCTCCTTGATGCCGTCTATCTTTTTCAGTTCATCAAGCAGATATGCGCCCACTTTCGCCGCATTGTCAATCATATTTTCATTTTTGAGGATGTCGAGCACAGCGCATGCGCCAGCGCAAGCCAAATGATTGCCGCCAAAAGTAGTGCCAAGCTGACCAACTACAGGCGTGAATTTCGGACTGATGATGACACCTGCCATAGGCAGACCGTTGCAAATGCCTTTCGCCACAGTGATGATGTCGGCTTTGATGCCAGCATACTGATGAGCGAAGAATTTACCGCTACGGCCGTAGCCTGACTGAATCTCGTCCAGAATGAGCACTGTATCTGTTTTGGTACATTCCTCACGCAAGTCGCGCATAAACTGGTCGTCGGGCACTTGGATTCCGCCAATGCCTTGAATTCCTTCTATAATCACCGAAGAATAAATGCCTTTCTGCAATTCGGCGCGAACAGCCTCTATGTCGTTCAGTTCAACGAATGTAACATCAAGCCCTTCGTTAATGGGGGCGATATATTTAGGGATGTCGGTCACCCGAACGGCAGCCGAAGTACGGCCATGAAACGAGTGTTTGAACGACAGCACTTTATTGCGGTTGTTGTAGAACGAAGCCAGTTTCAAGGCATTTTCGTTAGCCTCGGCACCCGAGTTGATAAGGAACAGCGAATAATCGTTGTAGCCGCACATTGCGCCAAGTTTGTCGGCCAGCGTCTGTTGCAGCGTGTTGATGACCGAATTAGAATAAAATCCCAATTTTGCCACTTGCTCACTGATGGCTTTCACGTATTCCGGATGGGCATGCCCCACTGAGATGACTGCATGTCCGCCATAAAGGTCGAGATACTCCACACCGTTCTTGTCCCAAACATGGCAACCTTTGCCCTTTACTATTTCGATAGGGAAAAGCGAATATACCTTAAACAAATCCATACCTTAAATGTTTTTAGATGTTTCAAACTACAAAGATACGAACTTTAGTTAGGATTTAGGAGTGAGGAGTAAGGAATTTTATTGCTTTATTTTCTTTTTAGCATGATTGACAACACTGTTTTTAAACAAGAAAGTCGGGAATCGCGAATTGCGATTCTCGACTTTTACCGTTTTGCTTCGATAAGAAAGCGTCAGAATGCGCTGGCTTTCAGGCCGAGGCCTGCGCGCTCATCGATGCCGAACATCAGATTCATGTTTTGCACCGCCTGGCCCACCGCGCCTTTCAGCAGGTTGTCGATGGTCGAGGTGATGACCGCTTTGTTGCCGAATTTAGCGACATGCACCAATGCTTTGTTGGTGTTCACCACTTGTTTGAGGTCGATATCCGCATCGCAATAGAAAGTGAATGCCGCATCTTTGTAGAAAGTCTTGTACATATCCGCCAACTGCTCTGCCGTAGGATTGGAAGCTGCGCCCTCTTCGCCGTCGAACTTCACCACTTCGGTGCAGAAAATGCCGCGCGCGAAGTCGCCACGATAAGGAATGAAATCGATGGTAATATCGTTTCCTGCGGGTTTTGCCACGAGCGTATCCACCACCTGCGGAGCTCCAGAAGGACGCAGTTCGTTGAGCGACTGGCAAATTTCGTGCAGATGTTGGTGCGTGAACACTTTATAGACGCTCATATTGTTGTTTCGCCATGAGAAATGCGTGGTTGCGCTCGGTTTCTGCCCTGCGCCAGTGGAACCTGTGATGGCATTCACTGCCACATCGTGTTTGAGCAAGCCAGCCTTTGCCAACGGCAGCAATCCGAGCTGCACGCAAGTGGCGAAGCATCCAGGATTGGCCAGATGCTGGCATTTTTTTATATCTTCTTTGTGCATTTCGGGCAAGCCATATACATAATCATGGTTGTCACGGATGCGGAAATCTTGCGCCAAGTCGATGATTTTGACATGTGCCGGAACAGTGTGTTCCTTAAGAAACGCCTCGCTTTTGCCGTGACCGAAGCAAAAAAACAGCACATCCACCTTGTCGAAAGGCATCTCGGCTGTAAATTTCATGTCAGTTTCGCCCATCAAGCCTCCGTGAACTTCATATACATAATTGCCTGCGTTCGATTCGCTGTTAGCGAATACGATATTTGCTTGCGGATGGTTTAGCAGTATTCGCAACAACTCGCCGCCCGTATAACCTGCGGCACCAAGAATTCCAATGTTCATATTTTTTATTTAAAGTTTCCGCAAATTTACAAATTTAGAAGTTGTTTTGAAATTTTATTGATTTAATTTTCAGAATAACTGCGAGCTGTTGCGGCTTCTTGCAAAAAAAGACGGTCCGTACCAATGGCACGAACCGTCCCTCTTTATTAACCTTTTTTTATTTCTTATTGTCCAATCACTTTGAACGACTTGTTGCCTACGCGTACAACATATACGCCAGCGCAAGGTATGTTCACTGTAGTGATTTCTGCAGTGGCTTTCACTGCAGCAATCTTGCTGCCCATCACATTGTAAACAGCCACATCCTCGCCGCCTTGAGTGCCAAGAATATTGATGACACCGTTGGCTGCATATACAGAAAGGTTAGCGTCGCCTTCGGCATCGTAGATACCCGAGCCCGGCACGATGGTAATGACAATCGGCTCGACATCTTCAGCAAAAGCATACATTTCATCGTTCAGAATGAAAGTAGCAGTTGTTCGGTCGGCACTCAGCAGCCAGCTGTCAACGCTGTTGTCAAGCAATAAATTTGCACCCAACACAGTTCCTTTGATTTTCAATTCAGAAAGTTTCACGAGAATTTCACCCTTGTTGTTCACGTCTTCTACATAGATAGACTTAGCTGATGCGTTTAATGCTGTGATTTCAAGATCAAGTTCTTCAGGATTAACAGCCGAAATGACAACAAAGAAATCTTCTACACTTGAACCATCGTATGTTGTAGGTACAATGTAATAGTCGCCAGCAGTCTCGGCTGTGAATTCTATGTAAGAGTCATGACCTATGCCTGTGACGTCGTATCCGCCATCGTCATTATATTCCACTTGAGTTGGGTCGCCCTCTTCTAAAGCATAAAGATAAAGATATGCATCGTTGGAAGTGTGGTTGTAGATATAAAGTTTGTCATTTGCTTTAAGCGACACTTTATACGCACGACAGAATTTTTCATAGTAACCATCACCATCACTTAAACCTTCTACTAAAAATGCTTCGCTGCACGAAAGTGTGCCGGCATCCGCATAAATCAAATCGGATATATAAGTGACAGGAGTGGCATTGTCGAACAATTCTTCAAGCGAAATCGCGTCGCAAACACCATCACCTTTGAGTCCAGGTTTCTCGTCAAATGTTTGACATTCATCGATCGTTATACCATCCACATTAATTTTCAGATAGCAGAAATAATTTTCATAATTAGCGCCATAATAATCTTCATAATTGTCGTCACACAAAACAAGATAATAGGTACCTGCTGTGAGTGTTTTCGACAAAGTACCTGAATAATCTGCATACGCCAACAGTTCATTCATATCCTCATCCGAATACAGCCATTTACTTGGTCCCCAATCCTCTTCTTCATTACGCGCATAAATATCCAAACTGTATTCACCGTCCAATGTGAATTTGAATCCACGTGCTCTTCCTTTATCACTGGCCCATTCATAATCAATGTAACATCCATAATCGAAATAGAAACTCTTGTCGTGCGCAAAAGACACCACTTCATAGCACATTGGCATTGGAAGCATCTCTAATTCCGTAAAATTCACAATTCCCTTTTCCACTTCCTCCAATTCCATAGTATAAACTACGGATTTAGCCTCTTGCGGCAACATCAGCAGCAGGCGCACTTTGCCCGATACCGGAGCCACAAATCCATCATTCAAAATATCTTCATCACTCACCAACATATCTGTATGGAAGAAATCGCCGCTAAGATCATCTCCTGTCAGCACATAAGCGAACATGCGATTGTAATCGACACGCATACGATAATCATAGTAATTATTGCTGTAATTCTCAAAATGCAAAGAGTAAAACTTGCCTTGTTCCACTTCTATGGTATAACCTTTAGCATAGGGAGTGAAAGGAGCTCCGTCCAACGAAGCGGGGTCGAGCAGTTCGCCCTCGCCGTCACCCAACATGCCATACACTTTTTTGCCCGGTTTAAGCTCGGCAGAATAGTCAATTTCGGTATAAGACTTCAACTGCACAGGGTCTGCATCCTGCACCGAGAGCAAGAATGACGGAGTGTCGCTGCCATAATAAACCACAAACAAAGTGTAGGTGCCGGCAGACAATGCTTCCGATGTCCAATTGGCATTTGCAGGTGTAGCGACAGCCATCGGCTCCAGTTTTATCGGCATAGAAGACTTCGGAGTAAGCACCTTAATCTGCGATTCACCGGTGAGCACTTGCGATGACGACAAGACACATGCTACATTGGCGCCCGAGAAAGCGATGTTCACGCCGCGACCTTCGGCCACGGTGAAAGTGAAACCCATAGCGGCATAAGACGTATAATCAAAATCCGGGACTATGACCGTGCCCACAGGATTCCATGTAATGGTGCTGCTTGAAGGCAATGTGAGCGCTGTGAACGACGGCAGCGTGTTGTTACTGAGATCGACACCCTGCAAAAGCGAGTTGCTTTTTGCAGCCTTTGCTTTGTTACCCCATGACATGGCAGCTTTCTGCCACTCGGAAACCTGCTCATGCTTGGGAGCCACTTTCTGTTTGTTTGTTTTTGTTGCCGGCAGGCTGAGAGCCGTTGCCGAGAATGCCACTGCGAAAGCGGCAAATAAGGTAAAAATTTTCCTCATAAACTAAATATTTTGATAGTTAAAAGTTTTATTCTCAATTATCGCAAAAGTAATCATACTTTCCGTAACAAGCAAAAGTAACGCTCTGTTTTTTTACATTTGTTAAATGATTTTTCACATTTCGCGTACCATCAAAATTGTCACATGACAAAAAAAGGCAGTACAGACAAAGTCTGCACTGCCCATAAAAATTCCATTTATCTTTTTTTATTTTCTTTCGTCGGGGTGAGCCAGATAGTAGGCGCGCAAAGCGGTAGATGTCACTTTGATAAAGCCTTTGGCGTCGTCGGAGGACCATGCTTTGGCCGTTTCGCCATACTCGCCGAGTTTGTTCTTCACCAAGTCGTTAGGCGAATCTACGCCAACCGTCTGGAAGCAGAGCGGATGGAGTTCGAGTGTCACCTCGCCCGTCACGTTACGCTGGCTGCTGGTGAGCATTGCTTCGATATCGGGCATGACAGGTTCGAGATACTGGCTTTCGTGCAAGAACATTCCGTACCAGTTAGACACTTGGTCTTTCCAATACTGCTGCCATTTAGAGAGGGTGTATTTCTCCAAGAAGCGGTGAGCGCCAATAATCAGCATAGGAGCGGCAGCTTCGAAGCCCACACGGCCTTTGATTCCGATGATGGTGTCGCCCACATGGCAGTCGCGGCCGATGCCGTATGCTGCGCCAATTTCTTCCACTGCTTGAATGGCGGCTATTTTGTCGGTGTATTTTTTTCCGTTCACCGAGCAAAGTTCACCTTTTTCGAAGCCGAGTTTCAAAATTTCGGGGCCTTCTTTTGTCGGGTGTTTCAAATATGCCGATTCGGGCAGTCCTTGCGTAGAATCGAGGATTTCGCCTCCGCAGATAGAGGTGCCCCAAATGCCCACATTGTAAGAATACTTCAGTTTTGTAAAATCGGCGTAATAACCGTTTTTATTGAGGTAGTCCACTTCTTCCTGCCGGCTGAGGTTTCCGTCGCGTGTCAGGGTAATGATTTCCACACCAGGGCACATCACAAGGAAAGTCATGTCGAAACGAATCTGGTCGTTGCCTGCGCCTGTCGAACCGTGTGCAATGGCCGAAGCGCCAATTTCTTTAGCGTATCGGGCAATGGCGATAGCTTGGAATATACGCTCAGATGAAACCGAAATAGGGTAACAGTTGTTGCGAAGCACATTTCCGTAAACCATGTATTTCAGGCTTTTTTCGTAATATTCTTTGGTGACATCGAGCGTCACATATTGTTTTGCGCCGAGTTTGTAAGCGTTTTCTTCATTTGTCTTGAGTTGTTCGGCACTGAAACCGCCCGTGTTGGCACATGCGGCATAAACTTCATAACCTTTTTCTTTGGCCAGATACATCACGGTGTACGATGTGTCGAGTCCGCCACTGAATGCCACTACTACTTTTTTCTTATCCATGTTTTTGAGTTGAAAGTTAAAAGTTGAAAGTTAAAAGATGAACGCTTTATAACTTTCAGTTTGTTGATTTCTTGTTTTGTGTTTAGCAATAATTCAATTTTCTGCTCCGTCTTCGGCAGGGAATCCGTCGGGGAAACGTTCGTGAATGATGTTTTCCACATTCGGGTCGTTTGCCAGTTCTTCGTCGGCATCGCGCACGCTGCGCTGGCGCTCTGGGTCGTAGAGCATGCCTGTGCAGACACAGTATTTGCGTCCGGTGCGCACCAGCACATCATGATTGATGCAACCTTCGCATCCTTTCCAGAAAGTCTCGTCGTCGGTAAGTTGCGCAAAAGTGACAGGCACATATCCGTGATCGGTATTCAATTTCATGACAGCTGCACCCGAAGTAAGACTGAATATTTTTGCCTGCGGCCAGCGCATGCGTGCCAAGGTGAAAGTGACATGTTTGATGCGGCGCGCCAATCCATGTCCGCGATATTCTTCGGGCACAATCAGTCCAGAGGTGGTCACATAATGCTTGCCGCCCCAAGTCTCGATATAGCTGAAACCTGCGAATTTGTCGCCATCGAGTGCAATGACAGCTTTTCCTTCGCTCATTTTTTGTTTCACATATCCGGGATTGCGTTTAGCAATGCCAGTTCCGCGCACTTTTGCTGCGGCAGCTATCGTAGCAAGGATTTCATCTACATATTTGTAGTGGTCCTTGTCGGCGACCATGATTTTAATTGAATCGTTATAAGTTTTCATTTCAGTTTTATAATTACGGAAAGCGAGTTCAACACTTGCTCCCTTGTTGATTTTTCGTCAGTCACTAATAATATAGTATCTTCGCCTGCCACAGTGCCGATCACCACATCGGCGGCTTTCTCGTCGATTTCGTACGCCAAGCGGCTTGCATATCCCGGACGGGTTTTCACCACTGCTATATTCCCCGAGAAAGCAATGCTCACAAAGCCTTTCTCGTCGGCTTGCGCCACATTCTGCTGCGACTGCGGCAACACATACCGATACACACCGCCCTGCAATACTATTTTCGAGACATTCAGTTCTCTCAAATCGCGCGAAAGGGTGCTTTGCGTCATCGGACAGCCGTTCTGCTCCATCAACGACAGGAGCTCGTCCTGGCTCGTGACAGTATGTTCGGCAAGCAAACGCTTGATTACCATGAATCTTTTATCTTTTGCTTTCATACGGCGTTTAAGAAATCAGCATGCAAAAATAACAAATTCTGCATAAAAATTCAAAAAATATGAATTTTTATGCAGAAAATTTACATTTTACCCTTGCACGCAGTCGCGGCAAGCTTTTATTCTATCTGGAAACAAATCAGTTTCTCTTCGTTCACCACCAACAGATAAGTTCCTTTCTTGGGCGAAAGATGGCCCACGCAAGGAGGCACCACACTTTGGAACGCCTGCCCTATCATTGCCGACTTGCGGGCATCGAAAACTTCCATTTTCTTGAGCGACGGCGAGTAAACCATCACAAAATCATCGTTGACAAGCGGCAAGCAATCCGAGATTTCGAATTCGGTCTCAAAAGTTTTCTTCAGATTTCGGTCGTAGGCATACAACTTGCCGTTGTCCACAAAGACATAAACTGGTTTCTGCGGCGTGCCCACTCTTAAGAAATAGTGTTCGGGCGACAATTTTTCCTGCAGTTTTTGCGATGTAACATTGCCTGAAAAGTCAATCTGCTTGAGATATCCCGAATCGTCGGTGGTAATCAGGCAGGGCTTGGATGTTTTGTTGTACAGCAAGAAGAATGGATTGTTTTTGCTCATCACAATTTTCGACTTGAGCCGCACACGCGTGTTGCCTCTGCGGTCAAGGATGTAAGGCGACGCGCCGTCGCTCACTAAAATATAATCTTTGCCAGAAAGGCGAAGATACTGGATGGGCAATGTCACTACGTCGGCAGTTGTTTTCAGGTTCCAGTCAGGTATCTGTTTTCCTTCCTTATTAAATAATAATATTTTACGATTGGCGCATGGCACAAAGAAACGATAATCTTTGGCGTTGTCGTAATCGAATACCGACATCGGCGCCGAAGCCTCCTGCGGCAGCGCCACCGGATAGTTTTCTACATTTCTGCCCTTTCGGTCGATAATATAGATGGCTTTGGCCGTATTGAACACAAACTGATATTTTCCGTTTTTATACAAATCAATCTGCGCCACATCCGTTCCCATGATGTTTCCTTCGACCGGGGCAGTCCACTGAAGTTTTCCCTCGCTGGTATAGCAATAGAGTTTTTTGTCTTCGGCTTGCAGCAGAATCTCACTTTCGGAAGTGGCCGGATTGACCACAATCACAGGACCGAACACCGGCATTTCCTTGAATTCAGTCTGCCACACGATGGCATTCAGTTTTTTGGGCGCTTCGGGTTGTTCGGCAAGAGGCTCAGCTTCGCCAAACTTTACAAAAGCGCTGCCGTATACCATGCCATACTCGGGTTCCACTTGACCGCCCAAAATTTTCAATTTTCCAAAAAACGTCTGATTCTCGCGTATCATTTTCGAACAGGAATCAGTGAAGAGCGAATCGGCAAAACGCTGAATGACAGAGAAATCCACCAGGAAAGAAAGCGAAGACGCCGAACTGAAATTTTCGGTTACAAAGGCGCCATTCTCCGTTTTGGGGAGCACATACCCTGCCGTGATTCTGCCAGCCAACTCGTGCGCCGCCTGTTCGGTTTCGGTGAGCAGCAAAGCCCGCCCGACAAGACAAGCATAACGTTTTTCGGTCACAGAGAATTCTCCTGCCACTGCCGACAGATTCATATTTTGGGGCAATTTATAAACCGAAATATTGCGTGCCGTGTATTCTGATATGCGAGATGTTTTCGACGCTATTTTGTCCAGATTTTCTGTCACGATAATAGAATCGGAGAGCGACAGCAGCACAAATTCATTGGCTTGCCACTTGCCTGCCAACGGCGCCACACCAGCCACAAATTCCCCTGCGAAATAGTTAGCCAGGAACTGATTTCCGCTGGCCGACGGATATTTCTCGCGCGGAAGGCGTTTTTTTAACTTTTCGAAATACATTTTATTGTCGCTCAAGCCGCATTGCACAAACAAAGCCGCATTCGACGGAATAAGCGAAGTGAGCGTGGTACGCACACGTTGCTGCCCGTTCAGCAATTCGGTGATATAATTCTCGGAAGCGTCGGCATAACCGTTGAGCGAAATCTGGCTGTCGGAAAGCGAAACATCGAACGCCACCCACGACGCGAACGAGGAAAGAGAAGCGTATGCAACCGATTTTTCGTCAAGCGCATAGGTCAGCGACCGGCGCAAATTTTTCATATTCAAGAAAAGATTTGCCACGGAGTTTTTTCCCGCCGTCTCGGCCATTTTGACAAACAGGGGGTCGGCATCGGCAACCGAAGCGCGAGACTGCACGGCAGTCACCGACTCCACCACCGCCGAAACGTCGGTAGAGGCAATAAGAATTCCTGCGCAATAGGCGGCAGAAACGCCTTTTTCGGGGAAAGTGCATATCTCCACAGTTCCGTTTTTCGTCACATTTTTAGGCGACGATTTTTCAAGTTCTTTCGCCAAATCAAGCCACTCGTTTTTCGTCATTTTGGTTGCTGCCAGCGGATGCAGGGCAAGCGAGTCGGTCAGCAAAGCGAAAACGAAATCGTAATCGTTGGCAGCGTCTTTGTTTTTTTGTTCCATCGCCAGCGATGCGAAACTTTTGAAAAACGCTATTTCACGCGAAATTCGGTCGATTTCCGCAAAGTCGTACATCGCCATAGTGTCGGCCATCATTGTCTGAAATTCATTCATGTCACGGCTCTCGAAGAAAGCCAATGTGTTGGCTGGCAGCACAGAATGGATGTTCGTTTCAGAAAAAAGTATCGTGCGGTTCCGAATCTGCCTATATCCAAAGTAAGCCCCCGCACCCAGTGCGGCAATCAGTAATAGAGAAATTATCTTTTTCATCATTTGCTAAGTTTTTTTGCTTTTTTACCCATCGGCACTTCATCTTTTTTAGATGTTTTTTGTTCTTCCCTCTCCACTTTCGAGCGCGGCGTTTTCTTCTTTTTCTCGGGGAGCCAGCTGTAAGGCGCTTTCTCTTTTTTATAGAGCGAATAACCCACGCCCACCTCCAGCGATTCCATCTCTGTCTTATGCGCTTTCACCGCCGCTGTCACATAAATATTGTTCCATACATCGTATTTGCCCGACAGCCGCAAATAGCAATGCCCGTCGTGCGCTGTTTGCTTGTTCATCAGATACAGTCCTACTTGCAGACCGCCCGTGAACTTGCCGAAAAGCAACTCGTTTGCCCAAGATACGCCCAATCGAAACGGCGAAGCATTCTCGCCTGCTGGCGAGTTCTTGCCAGAATAGTATTCAGGCAGTGTTCTGTCTTTGGTGAAAGCCATGTTGTAGAAAGCATCCACCGACAGACCCATCCTATATATATTGGCCAACGGACGGTAGGCCCCTACCCGCAGCGTGAAAGTCGGATAGAGCTTTTCGTCGGTTTCGTGCTTGCGATTGGCGCCAATTGTCAGTTCCGGTTCGAAATACCAACGGCGCGGCAATCTGTCGAGCCCTGCCCGCATCGGGCATGGCGACATATAAGGGATGTATCGCAACCCTACGCCGACATTCAGCACATCAAGACCTTCGTCGGACTTGCGCACACTTCCGTTGGCGTAGTGGCTCCACGCAAATTCGCCCAACACACCCCAGCGCGACCAGAACCCTTGATTCTTTTTCGAAAAGCGAAGGTCGAAATTCAAGCCAGCGGTAAGATACACATTGGCCACAGAGCCGATGGCATAATTATTGGCGGAATAATCGCGCGGCTGAGCAGGTTCCCACAACTGAGGGTCAAGGCTCTTGTCATACTTTTTCGTCAAGAAAGACACGCCTGCGCCAAGTTTAGCATTCAGCGAGAAGATGCGCGAAGTTTTGGTTTTTGCTATCGGCAAATTAATATAAGGATAGAAGGTGTAGGCATCGCCAAGATAATCCTTGTTGCCCAGATTCAAGTATTGGGCCGCCAGCCCCACCGTCGGGAAATTCCAATAGAAAACCCATCCCGTGCCGCCCAGCTGCGGAAATTCTACGGCGAACTCCGCTCCTCGGGTATAATCGCCATCCAAACCGCGAATAGCCTGGCTGTGACGCCAAAGACGGCCCTGCAGATACTCCAGTTTGTACTGAAGCGCCAAGTTGCCGCCAAACAAGGAGTTGCGGCACCCGTCGGGACCGCAAGGCGAATACACAACCCTCGATTTTGCATTAGCGTGAAGGGTACAAAAACACATCAAGACAAAAAGGATTGATATTTTTGCGATTCTCATTTTCATTTTTTTGTAAAAAAGAGTATTTTTGTTGAATCGGTCATTGCGACTTTTTAGAATTTCACAAATATACAAAAACATTTTTAATCAAATAGCAGTCAAAATGTTTGTATTGTTAAAAAAAGAATTTCTGTATTTCTTCAGTTCGGCAAGCGGTTACATCATTGTCGGCATATTTTTGTTTCTGACAGGCGCCATGCTCTGGATTTTCCCCGGAGAATATAACATCATCGACTCGGGGTACGCCCAGATAGACGGTTTATTCGTATTGGCCCCATGGCTTTATCTTTTCCTTGTTCCGGCCGTCACCATGAAAAGTTTCTCGGAAGAGAAGCGTACGGGCACCATCGAGCTCATCTACACCCGCCCGATTTCGGGGTTGAAAATCATCTTGGCCAAATATGGCGCCAGCGTGCTGCTCGTGCTTTTTTCACTGCTCCCCACACTGCTCTATTTCGCTACAGTATATTATTTTGCTCAACCTGTGGGAAATGTTGACACCGGCGGAATTTTCGGTTCTTACATCGGTCTGTTTTTTCTTGCCGCCGTTTATGCCGCCATTGGCATTTTCGCTTCGGCCATTTCTGAAAATCAAGTCGTTTCGTTCGTCATAGCAGTGTTTTTATGCTTCTTTTTCTACTACGGGTTCGACTTGCTCGCATCCATCTCGGGCACTGCGCGAAAGGAGTTTTTTCTTATAGGACTTGGCATCAATTCGCACTACGAAGCCATGAGCCGGGGTGTAATTGACATTCGTGATGTAGTTTATTTTCTTTCTGTCATCGCTATTTTTATTTATTCAACCAAACTTGTCATTAAAAGATGAGAAAACCTTTGATTCTGATAACAAACGACGACGGCGTGAATGCCGCAGGCATCAGCGCCCTCACCAATGCCATGGCACGCATCGGCGATGTGGTGGTGGTAGCGCCCGACCGGCCGCGTTCAGGCAAATCGAGTGCCATAACGCCCGACAAGCCCATCAGACTGAGTTTGCGTAAAGAATACGAAAACGTTAAGATATACGCTTGCAGCGGCACTCCCACCGACTGCGTGAAAATGTCAATCAACCAAATTCTGGACCGGCGCCCCGACTTGCTGGTGTCGGGCATCAACCACGGGCCAAACACCGCCATCAGCGTCATCTATTCCGGCACAATGGGCGCCGCGCTCGAGGGGTGTATAAACGACATACCGTCCATCGGTTTCTCGCTTTGCCACTACGAATGCGACAGCGATTTTGAACAAGCCGCCACCTTTGCCGAAAGCATGGCAAGAAAAGTGCTTGAAAACGGCTTGCCGAAAGGTGTTTGCCTCAACGCCAACATACCCGGAAGGTTGCCCAAAGGCGTTCGCTTATGCCACCAGACCGACGGCAAATGGGTGGAAGAGTTCATCAAACGCACCGACCCTGCCGAGCACGACTACTATTGGCTGAGCGGTCATTACGAGAACAACGAGCCAGAGAACGAACATTCTGACGAATGGGCTGTGGCCAACAATTATATTGCCGTCGTACCTTGCAAAATAGACTTTACGGACTATGATTTTCTGAACAATTACAAAAAGATGAATTATGACTTTTAACAAAAACGAAAACGGATTTGACAGCGTTCTGCTCGGAATAGTTCTTTCCCTCGGACTGGCAATAGGGCTCTTGATTCTTATCTTCAAAACGCGCTATCAGACAGAAATGCCCCTTTTTGAAGCCATCTGGAACCTGTCGAAAAAAGGATTGCTCACCAAAGATCTGCTTGCCAGCAGCCTACCCGGACTTGCGTTGATATTCATTTTCTCGAAACTCGGAAAAGAGAAAGCCACCATCGGTGCTTTTGTCGGTGTTGTGCCCTCCATCATCCTCACATTCTGGTTTTTGTGAACACTCGCCACCTCCCATTCGGCGTAGCGCCCTCACTGCATCGTAGCTGACGGCAAACTGTCGGTTTGTAGCCGTAACATGCGAACCTGTTATTTTATGTCAAAACTGTTCTTTTCTAAATTAATATTTTGTTTTTGCCGTTCATTTTTCTTTCCGCAAGAAAAACGAACAAAAAAGAACTCTCCGCTGAGCCTGTCTCACTAAAAATGTTCGTCTCGAATCTAAACCGAAAGAACGCGCTGCGCTTGAACGGCTTTCGGTTTTTACGATTCTCAACTCCATTTTTTAACGCTCGCCAGTCAAGGCGGAAATTTGCTCATGCTGTGGGCATTAGGATGTGGCAGTATGTAGAGAATATATTGGTTAGGGTTGGCATTATTTCCTTATCACTTTTATTCCTTTAGATTCAAAAAAATCGAACATTTCATTAAGTGATTTTTTCCCCATAAAATCCATATAAGCACTAATATTCCCATTTCTTGTACATATACTTATCTTACCTAATCTTCTTCCTGATGTTTTATAGATAATCTTCTTAACTTCCTCTATTTTTACATTCTTTTTTTTGAAACAAAATGGTCGAAAATCTTCAAGTTCTCTTTCTGAAATTGACACAACATTAAAAAAACAAACAGAAAAAATGATAAAATATGTTATAATAATAATAATGTTATAAAATAGAGAAATATTGATGATTTTTAATATTTCGAACATTACCCAAAGAATAGGAAATACAATTAAATATATTGGATATGAACTTATTTTCCATTTAATCTCTTTATTCTTCATTTTTAATGTGATTTGTTAATTCGTTAGTCATTGTATTAATTATGTTTGTTGTTTCAACAGCCTTTTCTATGGCGTCATTTGTTCTATAAATTGAAACTCCACTTTCTGTTACGGATAAAATATTTATTCCTGTTTTTATTTTTCCGATAACATTTTTTCCTGTATCGTTTTTCACCAACTGCTGACTTAGACTTTCACCTTTCATGTTAGTACCAATGTCGTCAATGGAATTTACAATAGCGACACTTGTTACAACAGATGTCCCTTCCACCAACAAAGCGGCTCCTCCTGTGATTGTACCTATCACGGCGGTTCCTACAATCACATCTTGTTTAGTCACTTCGCCAGTATTCGCAGGGTCGGCTCTGCCTTCCAGTCCGTCGGGGTCTTTTATGGTGTTCCATACGGTACGCCACCATTCTCCCTCCATACCCGTAGGGTCAATAAACCTCATAGGATTGCTGTTGCAATAACTATACGCCGAATACATCGGATACTTCTCCGTCAGCGGGTCTGGATTCAGCCAATTCAAGTGAATGGGGTCTCGCTGTCTTGCACCGTGGTCATAGAGCCCTGTTATCGGGTCAAGTTCCATGCCTGTAAACTTAAACGGGTTTTCGTAGTCGGTGTTGTGCTCGTCTATAATGGCTTCGCCGTATGGCATATAGCTGATAAACTGGCAGGTCTCGCCGTTTTTGTTCGTCATATACGCCGTACTTCCCAAATGGTCGGTATGGAAGAAGAAAATATCATTTTCTTCTTCATTATCAGATACAAAACCATAGCCAGCTTCGGGGTTAGAAATGTCTTCTGGTTCTTCCCACTGGAGCGGTGGGCCGGGTACATCGCCTCCTATTAGCCCCCAAGCCCCCTGAAGGGGGATGTGGCAGTGCGTAGAGGACATGTTGGTGAGGTTTGGCATTATTTCTTTATCACTCTTATTCCTTTAGATTCAAAAAAATCAAACATTTCTTGCTGCTTGTGTTTTCTCATAAAATCAAGAAAACTTAAATATGAACTCTGTGCAGTAGATACTTTCATTGTAAAGAATCTCCATTTAACTGAACATTGTCGCAAATCTGTATATGACATATTTAGAATTTGATTATATCTTATAACAGCCAACCGTTTCCAAATTCTAAATGGATAGAAATAAACAATTTTATCCTCATAAACATATGTATAATTAAAAAAAGCAGCCAACAAAATCCATATTAATAATATTATAGCTATGTATATAAAAATATTACTTTCAAACAGCCTTAATATGTTGTAGATAACAAATAAAGCAATCAACATTTCTACACATATTGAGTAAGAAACAATCTTCCATTTATAATTATTGTCCATCATTATCTATATTATTCACTATTTCACTAGTTGTTGTATTTATAACGTTTGTTGTTTCTATTGCTTTTATAGCCGCATCATTTGTATTTAATATGATTTTTCCACTTTTGTAAACTGAAGCAGCATCAATTCCAATTTTTACATATTCAACTGCTTTTTTCCCTGTTTCATTTGGTATCATTTGCTGTGAAATACTTTCGGCATTCTTATCTGCTCCCATGTCATCGATACAATTTACCAATAGTAAACCAGAAATAAATGTAAATCCTTCATATACAATACCTGCACCAGTAGCCATTCCTCCTATAGTTGCAAATCCGACTTTCATATCTTGTTTTGTCACTTCACCAGTATTTGCAGGGTCTGCCTTGCCTTCTAAGCCATCGGGATCTTTAATGACATTCCAAACAGTACGCCACCATTCTCCATCCAATCCTGTAGGGTCAACAAATCCAACAGGATTGCTATTGCAATAGTTCCAAGGAGAAAGAGACGGATATTCTTCATAGCGCGGGTCTATAGTAGTAAACCGTGCATCAAAAGGATTATAATACCGCTGTTCAAAGTAGTATTGTCCCGTTTCTCTGTCTAACTCTTTACCTGTAAACTTAAAAATATTTTGGTCATCAGTATTATTCTCATCCACAATACTTTCCCCATACGGCATATAGCATACATACTCGCAAGCATTGCCATCTTTATCTGTAAGATAAGAGGTACTTCCTAAATGGTCAGAATGAAAGAAGAAAATATCGCTTTCTTCCTCGTTATCACTCTTATAGCCGTAGCCTGCCCCTACATTTCCAAGGTCTTCTGGTTCTTCCCATTGGAGGGGCGGGCCGGGCACGTCGCCTTTTTCGTTAAAGTGCGGCTTGGTGGGCCAGCCGTCGGGCACGTCGTAGTTGCCTAAGGGCTTGTTGGGCAAAGCCGCGCCTGTTATCTCGGGCTCTATATTCTGCCCTTTTTGCGTAGGCACGCCCGGCGGTATGCCGTTCTGCTTCATATACTCCTGTCGGCTTTCCTCTATCTGCACCATACGCTCGGCATAGTCTTTCTGTCCTGCCGTCAGGTGAAAATTATTCACGCCGTACACATTGTCAAATTCGCCTGTGCCGAGTTTGGCAGCTATGCGCTGCGAGTTCGAGAAGTAGTGCTTGGTATAGCGGTCGGCGGTCACAGTCATATAAGGCGATACGTACACGGTGTAGTTGTCTTCGTCGTGGTAGTTAATGCCCTGCGGCGCGCCGTTCACATACACCGCTTCCATCGGGCCGTGGCTCTTCACGGTGTGTGTGCCTGTGTGGTCGTAGGTGTAGCGGCTCACGTAGCCGTCATAGTTCAATGAGAGCATACGGTTCTCCTCGTCCCAAGCCATCTCGCGGTGGGTGCTGTCGGTGGCTATGACTTTATTCATGTTTCCATTCATGTCGTATAGAATCCAAGGATTCGTCTATTATTCTAGCATGATTTGGATAATTTTCTTTAATTAAATCGTAAAGCATTTTTTCGTTATCAGAAAAATTCATATCTGGTCCATCATATATAAAATGCCAAAACATATAATTACAACTATCAGGCTTTTTATTTAAATATTCAATCCAGTTATCAAAATCCGACACAATTGAAATCTCTGTATTATCACATAAATAATTGTACGCGTCAGCATCCCAAGAAGAAAATTGCGTTATCCCATATATTTTTTCTTTAAACAAATGACTTTCAATATTATCCCCCCCCTCAAAAAGAAATACTATATGTGAATATGCTTCATCATATAAATTAGATGAATTTTCTTCTGAAAAACCGTAAATATCGATAAAATCATCAAAATTATCTGGAAATATGTAAAAAAAATTAATGTAGTCTTTTTCTCTGAAAAATTTAACCAACGAATCCGCTTTATTGGTAAGAGCGTCTTTTGAATTAATCAAAACATCTCTCTCTGTTGTAGAAACAGTGTCAATATTACTTTCATTTCTTTTGTTGGTATTGCCATTACACCCTATAAATAAGAAAGGAATAATAAGATATATTATATTTGCTTTCATTATTCTTCGATATTGTTGTTTATTATTGTTTTTATATTTGTTCCTTCTTGTGATTTTATAAAGATAAGAAGTTCTTTAAATTTTTGACTACTTCCATAAACTGCACCATTCCCTTTTTCTGTTCCAGGTAAGTTGCAACCTTCTGTATTCTTTCCATAATTTCCAACATGATATAGAATTGCTCTACTTTTAGGAACGTCTTCATTGTATAACACAAATGTATTCTTATATTTAGTTCCATTATGCGGTGCTAAATCATAAACACCTTCAGGTATTCTTTTGTCTATTCCACTCTCCTTCGTTGATGGTCCTGCTGGTTCTAACATATAACCATTTGTATTATTATGACAACCAATAGTATGAAACTCACTGATTGTATAATCAGCCCCTTGTTCTATTCTGTTTTGAATTATTAATCCGTCTACTTTCTCTGATCGTTCCTGAATAATTGGTACATATTTTCCTAAATTACCACCCCAATTTATTGATTCATTCTCCGTTTTTGCTCTATACCCTTCATTTAAAAGGTAAATGTCACCGTTATCCACTCCGTCATTCCCTAAATATGTTCCATTTCTAGCATAAAAATCGGCTTTACCATCCATATCAATTCTTCCCACTGGATTTGCATGACAATAGCTCATAGGGCTAACATCTGGAAATTGCTCGTATAACGGATCAATTTTCAGCCAGTTGGCAGTTATTGGATTGCGCAAGCGCGCGCCATGATTATACAAGCCGGTTTCCCTATCCAACTCCATGCCCGAGAATTTGTACAAATTCTCAAAATCTGTGTTGTTTTCATTTACAAGAGCCTCCCCGTACGGCATATAACATACGAACTCACACGCATTTCCATCTTTGTCGGTCAAGTAACTTGTGCTGCCCAAATGGTCAGAGTGAAAAAAGAAAATATCGTTTTCTTCTTCATTATCAGATACAAAACCATAGCCAGCTTCGGGGTTGCTTATATCTTCGGGTTCCTCCCATTGCAAAGGTGGACCTGGGACATCGCCTTTCTCGTTAAAGTGTGGCGGCGTAGGCCAGCCGTCGGGCACATCGTAGTTGCCCAGCAGTGCGTTGGGCAGCGCCACGCCCGTTATCTCGGGCTCTATGTTCTGCCCTTTCTGCGTAGGCACACCCGGAGGTATGCCGTTCTGTTTCATGTACTCCTGACGGCTCTCCTCTATCTGCACCATGCGCTCGGCATAGTCTTTCTGCCCTGCCGTCAGGTGGAAGTTGTTCACGCCGTACACATTGTCAAACTCGCCCGTGCCCAGCTTGCTCGCTATGCGCTGCGAGTTCGAAAAGTAGTGCTTGGTGTAGCGGTCGGCCGTCACGGTCATGTAGGGCGAAACGTACACCGTGTAGTTCTCCTCGTCGTGGTAGCTGATGCCCTGCGGTGCGCCGTTCACATACACCGCCTCCATCGGGCCGTGGCTCTTCACGGTGCGTGTGCCTGTGTGGTCGTAGGTGTAACGAGATACATACCCATCATCATTTAGCGAGAGCATTCGGTTCTCTTCGTCCCAAGTCATCTCGCGGTGGGTGCTGTCGGTGGCTATCAGCGTAGGGTTGCCATTTTTGTCATATTGGTAACTTGTGCCACCTATCTGTGTCACGGCGTTGGGTTTGCTGTGCTCATACACAAAGCGCAGGTCGTGGCTCGCGGCTATGCTGCTGCCCTTCACCGTTTGCGTTTTCTGCAACGGGTTGCTCATAATGTCGTACGTCATTTGCAGGGTGTAATTCACTGTGTCGCGGCAAGTTCCGTTGGCAGAAATGAGTCTGCTCAAGTCGTCGTAGGTGTACGCATGGCTGAATGTGCCGCCCAAATCTCCGCCTTGCGGTCTGGCAGTGTTTTTTATCGAGAGAATATTGTCTATCTTGTCGTACGAGTAACTGCAATCCATAAAAGCGGCACCTCCCGTGCTGGCTTTCAGCGAGGTGAGCCGCTGGCGCAGCGGGTCGTAGGTGTAGGTGTTCTCCGTGCCGTTGCCGTTGCGCCTGTACACCACATTGCCGAAATGGTCATAGCCTTGGGCGGTCATTATGGTCGTTTCGTTGCCGTCTTTTTCGGCGGTAATGGCGTTCAGGTTTCCTGCCGTGTTGTAGCCGTAGGTCACCCGTTCGCCATCGGGATAGACCATTGTGCGGATGCGTCCCCATGTGTCGTAGGCGCTTTCGCTCACATAGGTGCGCACGTCGGTGGCTGTGAGCATAATGGTGCGGATGGTCTTGGTCACATTGCCCAAGGCGTCGTAGAAGTATTCCGTACCGCCCGAAGCGTCTTGCACCAGCACCAATCGTCCGGCACGGTGGTGGTCGGCGCCCGGCGCGCCGTATTCATACTGCACGCGGTTGAAGATGTTTTTCGGGTACTGCACTTCTGTCAATCTTTCGTAGTCGTACAGATATTTGATACTACCGCCTTTCATGCCGCGCAGATTTGGCGTGGTTTTGGTCAGCAGGTTATTGGCTGCGTCGTAGGTGTATTCCGTCAGTCCTGCGTCGGGGTGGTTCACGCTGAGTTTGCGCCCGAGTGCGTCGTAGGTGTAGGTGGTGGCGTGTCCGTTAGGGTGCGTCACCGTCAGCAGTTCGCCTAATGGGTTGTAGCCGTATTTCACCGTCACATCGCCGTTTGTGCTGTGGCGTGTGGTCTGGGTGGTGCGTCCGCGCAGGTCGGTATAGGTGTCGGTCACATGCCCCTCGGGGTCGGTGGCGGTGGTTTTCAGCCGGTTGTTCTCCACGGTATATGTGGTTTTGGCGGTGGCGCCGTCGGGCAGCGTGGTTTCCACGGGGCGGTCGAGGGCGTCGTATCGTGTTTCGGCATAGCCGGCCGGGCGTGTGCCTTCTATGTATGGCAGACTTGTTCTGACTGTTCTGCCGAAAGCGTCAAATACGGGTGTACCGCTCATCACATAGCACTTTCCGTGCCCATATACTTCGGCGGTCTGTTTTTGCCCCGTTTCTCGGCCTAGGTTGTCGGCGTATGCGTATGTCTCGGCTATGCCTTCCGTCATGTTTCTGCGCGTGAGGGCGTATCCTTCTGTCGGGTGGTACTCCATCTGCAAGGTGTAGGTGCCACGCTCTTTCTCGTATGGGGCTGTCACTTGCACTATTCTGCCTAAATTGTCGTAAAGGTACGAAATTTTTTCGTTGTTGATGTCGGTTGTCTCGGTGGGCACGCCGAATTTATAGTCGTAGGCAGTTGCAGAAGTGTAGCCGTAGCTGTTTCTGGCGCTTGTAGGCAGGCAATGCAGCACTGGGTCGTAGGTGTAGTCGTAACGCATACGCTCGCCGTTGTCGTTCATCGGGCGTGTGATGCTGGTCATGTTGCCGTATGCGTCGTAGGTCATGTCATACACCGCCGGTTGTTCGCCGTTGGCGAGCGTCAGTCGCGTGATGTCGCCCTTGGCGTTTACCTCGGAGGTGCGGGTGCGGGTGGCGCCGCCTTCCACGGTGACGGATTTCGGCACTCGGCGGTTCGCTATGCCCGTGTGGTAGCTTACCGACACATTCACGGCGTCGCCCGCTTCGGAGGTGTAGCGCGTCACGTTGCCTATCTCGTCGTAGGTATAGTTTTCGGTGGTGGTTTGTGCCGTGTTGTCGGTGTAAACCGTTGTTTCTGTTTTAATTACCGCCGGATAGACACCGCCGCTGTTCACCTCTCGGAAATCGTAGGTTGTCCGTTTTTCGGTGAGTTTGTCGCCGTTGCTGTCAGTAGTCACTTCCGAAACTGGCAAAGAACGGGTGGCATAGCTGTCGTTGAGATAGGTGCTCATAACGGTGCGATATACCGCATCGCTGTTTTCGGTGTCAATCTGTTTCGTGACGGTCTCGGCAAATCCGTAGGAGGTACGCTCGTAGCGGTCGTAGAGGCCGCCGCTGTAGGCGAATTCCTGCCGCATGCGGGTAGCGCCGTTCGTCTGGTCGCCGCCTTTTATCTCTGCGCTTTTCATCACATATTTGCTTTGCGGCATCTCGTAGCTGCATGGGGTGCGCTCGTAGTCGATGGTCATCTCCGCTCCGAGCGGCAGCGTCACAGTTTTCAGCAGGTTGGTACGACCCGTACGGTTCAGACGCGCACGCAGTTCGTCGTCGCTCTCCGACTCCAGCAGGTCGGGGAATCCGTCGCCGTTGATGTCCTGAAGCGAGTTGAACAGACGGCTCACACTTTGTGATACAGAACCAGAGACAAAGGGAGTCAATTTTATAAATATGATCGGTATAGCAAACGCTGCATTCGCATGTTCCGACGATGCCGTAGCGCTCGATTGCGAAAAGTCGCCGCCTGTCCACGGGATGGTTGCGGCAACAAATCCCGTACCGCTGTTCATGCGGATGCTGCCGTTGTCATAAATATCGGGCAGTCCGTCGCCGTTCACATCGGCAAAAGTGTAACTGGTGTGCGTGTCGCTGCGCGTGAAATTCACGCCGCCGCCGGCATTGGCTTTTCCGCAAAAAGTGACACTGACAGCCAATCCCGCTCCGTGAGAATCAGTCGCGGCTTTACCCACAGCCTTATGCCCGAAATATACATTTTCGGTGAAACCATAGCCTAAATTATATCTTACATTCCCGTCTTTATACACCATATCGGGAAGCCCATCGCCATTGATGTCGTACCACTCGTTTTGCGATTCGGAATCACTATGCGAATAGTTGCCGCTGGCACTGATGCTCGCGCCGCCATGCTTGTTCTCGTCAGAGGCGAAATCACGCATCTGTTGCCCTATACTTTTAGAAACAGTGGTTGCTTGAGGCTCTCCTTCCGATGAACCGCCAGCTGAAGCACTGACAGAACCGCTTATCTGTCGGGCTTCGGCCTGCTGTTCGGGCAAGGTTATGCGGTGTTCAATCTTCAGGTTGCCCAATGCGCCGTCGCTGGAGCAGTAGCGGGCTTTCACGCTGTTGTCGTTGCGTTCCAGCCATTCTGGGTAGCGGTCGCCGTTCAGGTCGAGCACGGCGGTCTCGGTCGTGCTGGTCGATTTGCTGCTACCATAGCCTGCGCCGGCTACCGAAACTCCTGCACTCAAGCTGGTCGATTTCGTTTTGCTCTTGCTCAACAGCACGGGAGCGGCCAGTCCGCCGCCATCGGCGGGATATTCCGGCACCTCCACCTCTATCTCGAGGCTGCCCAAACGTGCAGGGCATTGCGTACGTCGTGTCAAGTAAGCGTATTGCGTGACCGACATATATCGTTTTTCTTTTGCATCGTAGCCCATCACAAAAAAACGCTGGTCGCCGGTGGCGGTCATGTCTATCTCATCGGCAGCAGGAGCGTTGTTGGCATCGAAGGTCATGCCTTCATATTTATCAGCATCGGTCTGCAACACCGACACATCGATAGGGCTGTCGGCATATTCGTGGTTGCCGTTGTAGGCAAACTGTCCCCAGCCACGGTACAGATGCCCGAAATCATCGCTCTGGTTGCGGCTGTAGACGCTAAGGGGCAGGTCATTTATTCTTCGCTTGTTGTAAGTGACTATCTTGCGACCCTCTTTGTCTTCCAATGTGTCAGCCACAATACGGTACATATTCAGCCACAGTTCAGTCCGTTGCCGTATCTCTTTTTCGAGATACAAGGAACTGTAGATGGTCTTGCCTTCAAGTTCCGACGCCTTTATAGCATAAACGCCGTTGTCGTTTGTCAGCGGCAAGGGCTGACCTCCTTTTTCTTTGAGCGCCACATGGTGTCTTCCTATAAACGGAATGACAGGCAGCGAGCCAAACGATGAGTCGATCCCCTGCAGTTCCATAAAGACCGTATCGGAGGCGTAGGCTTGCTTTCCCGTCAAATGCACATCGGTTGTTGTGATGGTCTGCGCATTAGCAATCGACAGGATGTTGTTGTACATATTGCGCGATGCCGAGAGGCTGATGGTATCTTGTGTGCCGTCTTCCGAAAAAGCGATGATTGTTGGCGTCCAGTTCACAGCATGCTGGTCGATGTTGGTACGGCTCTCTATATACAGGCTGTATTCTATAGAATCCGTCGGGCTCAGCGTATCCTCAAAATCCCAATTCCCGCTCCTTTCTTCCGAAGCAGCCAAAAATACCGACTTGTACACTATACTGTCGCCCGTATGCCAATCACGACGGACTACCCTCAGCATCACGTCGTCAGTTGTCGGGAGTTTTTCCACCTCGCAGCTGAACGACATCTTTGTCTTGCCTGTAACGAACATTCTGTTGGCTTCGCCTTCCAGAAAATCGTCTTCGATGGAATATTCTGTTGTCGAAAGTCCATTCTCATCTTCTTCTATGCCGTTCGGGGCGGCGGTATAGGTGATGCGTGGCATCCATGTCACTTCGTCATCGGTGCCGCTGTATAGCGATTGCGTACGGAAAAAGATACGGTCGCCCGCTCTCACTGTTACGTTTCGCAAGGCGATATTGGCAGATTCGCCTTTCTGCAGCGTCCCTCTTGTCAGTTCTTTTTTCTCACACTGCACTGTATAAACAATCCCGTCAACGCTTTCGCTGTTCAACCGTATGGGGGCGCTTATGTTGATGTCACCGTAAAAAGGCGCGCGCCACACGCGCACCACATCGTGCAACGGAAACTCATTCTCTTGTTTCTTGCGTTCCTCAGCTTCGTCCACCACAAAAGCGCCATCAAGCAACGAAAGGTCGGTCGAGGCTACGGGGTTGGGCGTGCCGGCACTGGTCGGATAGAATGTCGGGACGCCGTTTTCTATGCGGTTGAAATAGACCGTTCCGTTTCGGGCTATGTCTATCAGTCCGTCACCGTTGAAGTCCTGAAAATAGACGCTGGTTTTGCTCTCGTCCCACGAATTGGAGTGGTCAACGCCCACCGAGGCGCCCCAATAGCCCACGCCCGCATTCACGCCCACCGTGTGCGACTGGCTTTTGCTCGACGAAAATTCGTTTGCGCCGTTCACTTTTCGGGGCGCGCCGAATGTTATTTCGTTGCCGTTCGATGTGTTCGGGCAGTAATAGATGCCGTTTCCCTGCACATAAACCTTGTCGGGCAGTCCGTCGCCGTTGATGTCGGTCAGTGTCAGGTTGCCTTTGGTTTTCGTCTGGCTATAGGTGTATGAGGCGCCCGCGTATGCCGACAAGGCGGAAAAGCCTACACTTACGTTCAAGCCGCCTCCCACAGAATAGCCACTTGACGAAGCGCCGTTCAGCATAGTGAGTTGGCTGTTATAGGCGTCCTTCTTGGTAGGGAAGAAACTGTTTTTGTCGAACACCTTCGGCGTTTTGGCCGTAATGGCGCCGTTCTCGAACAATTGCCCTTGCACGTCGTCGTAATAGTCGAACGTGTGCGTGTATAATTCCTTGCGTCCTCCGTCCGTTTCCGTCACAGCAGACAGCATTGTCTTGTTGAACACTCCCTGCGCATAATTGAATTTGTATGAACGTAGAAGTTCGTCCTTGTAGAAAATTTCTATTGACTTCAACTGCGCCTTGTCGGTCTGCAAAAAGCCCAAACGGGCGTTCGTCGTCACATCTGAACGGCTGTTTTCGCTGTCAGCGGCACGGATAAAGCGAACCTTGTAAACTCCCGCTTCACTTCCGAATCCCGTGTAATTGATTTCGGAAATATAAGCCAGTCCGCCTTCTGTTTCGTAGCGATAGGTCATGTTGTTCCCGTGGATGTCAGTTACCGACGAAACGCCCCACTGCACAATGTTTCCGCGCTCGTCGTGCGCTATGGCGGCGTATTCCGTTGTAGAACCGTCCTTGCTTTTCACCGTCCATGTGTAATTCAGGGGACTGTCGCCGTTGCGCACTATCTCGGAGAAATCAGTCTCGCGACGCAGATAGAAGCGTTTGTCAGCCGTACGGCGGACTGTGTTGTCGCGATGCGCCATCTCGGTGAACTGCTCGCCACAATAGAGATAACTTTCCGTTTCGGCGAGTCCGTCGAACAGCGGAACACCCCAACGGGTGTCAATGTCGATGGTGGGGAACGATACGTTCCAGCCGTAGCCCATCCAACCGGAACCTCCGTCGCTCGAATACGACACCGTAATGTTTGGCTGCATTCCAGCGCGACCTGTCGGGATATTTATGGGCAGTTGCAGACTTGCGCTGCCATTCGGGTTGGCTTGCGGCATTCCCATTTGCACGACACCCGCCAATGGATTGGCGACGGGTATGTCGTTGAGCACGGTGGGCGCATAGCCGTCGGCCGTAGGCGACTCTGGCACTTGCAATATGCCGTTTATCATGTCGGTGAAGTGCGTAGTGTAAGCAAGAGCAAGCTGTTCCGCCTGTCTGATAGTATCGGGCGGAAGCATTGTCCATTGATGCGTCCGTTCGTTATAGTAATAAGTATGAATATCTTTTGCAGTGTAACCCTTGGGAATGCGGAGACTGTCGTATGGAATGGAAACTGTGGCAAACTTGCAGAAATGGTTGCCGTGCGGCAAAAAACGGTATCCTTTTCCGCCCTTGGTCACATTGCGGATATTGCCTGGAATTTTGGGCAATTGAGTGCTGTCCAGCGGCGTTATCGAAAGGGTTCTGTCGCTCAATATGCTATACGCCGGCACATACAATGCCGCTCCGTCCACCTTCAGAGAGTCGATTGCATTAGCCTTGAACAAATGAGCCACGGCTTTTCGACCATGAAAATGCTGGTCGGGCAGTTCCGCACCGTCAGGATTGGCAACTCTTACAAAGGAATTGTCAGACAAGTCGAATTCATTGCTTGCATGTTCCTTTATCCGTTCACACGAAAAATTAGCGACTGCGATTAACGCAATAAAAATTATAGATTTATACTTGTGTGTCATTTTTCTTTTTTGCCAATATTTTTATCTTACTATGAAATTATCAATATCCGTAACATGTTTAATCTCTCCATTTGTGGTAATATAAACATAAGCAGAACTATACTCTCCATCAAAAGTTTTTTCTTTTGCATTTGCGTAAAAAATACATAATGTAAAGAGAATTATATGTATCTTATTTTTCATTTTTATTTATTTCGTTAAACTTATTTTACTTATTATTATGTCCTGACCGCTCTAATGGTTTCAGAAAATGTTTTGAATTAAGATCATACGTTGCCATATAATTCCATTTTTTATCAAATTCCAAGTAAAAAGTACCATCAAATGAGAAATCTTCAGTTCCCCAAAATTCTACTGCTGTTGTATCTGTTGTTAATGTTATGCTCGGGATTGCCTCGTCTCTGACAAAAACAAGACAACCCTTATATTCAAATACCCCCATCCAATTTTTTACGGTTTCGCTTCTCAGATTATCAAAAACATCAAATTTTGAAAAATATTCAAAACAAGATATGCTATATCCAATAGTATTAGATGTTATCAACACATATTTTAGTTGCCCCTTACAATATTGTTTATATTTATGAATGCATAAATCAATACTATTCAGAATAGAAGTGTCATTTATTTCACATATTGGCACATCCACCATCCAATTCACATAAGAACGACCCGCCTCCAACTTCACCGATTTACAAGAAAACAACGACAAACAGGAGATTAAAATAACAAACAACTTACTAGTATCTTTTATATGTACCATTGCAATAAATATAAAATTCTGAAGGAAAATTTTTATTATTTATCATAACATCATTTTGAAATTTATAGTCATCTTCACTAGGTAACCAATTGTCATTAAAATTACCTGATTGCAATTCAGATGCAGGATAATAAGGGAATGTATAATTAATAGTAATTGCATTTGAATGAATTTGTAAATTTGTAATTATTATCAAATAAACATCGTTGAACATGAACCTTCTTTGTAATACATCTGACTTTCATTCTTGTATCTTCCTTGTTTGACAATTCGTTCAATATGAATTTTTCAATATCTTTCGAAGAAATCTCAACCAAACAACCTCTATAATAAAAACATACTAAGTTATCCTGAAAAACATCAAAAAAAACACAATTAAATCTATCAGAACAGTCTACAATAAAATTATTATTGTCATCAGAACATATACCAATATACCTTAATTTTGTAAATATTGGATGTGATTGGTTGTATTCAAGAATAGCCTTATCTAATAAAAAATAAATTGGAGTTGAAAGTTTACACGATATTGTATTTTTTTCTAAATAAGAAACATTAATGTTTGTTTTTTTTGTTGCAGTACAACCGCAAAAGACTACAATAAGTAATGTCATTATTCTTTTCATCTTAATATGGATTATATTTAAATCTTGAATAGGTATAAAATTCTACACCACCATTTGTTCTTTTTTGGATAGAATTCTTAAACATAATATCTTGAACTGATCCATCTTGGTTCTGTTTTGCAGTCGCATAAAAATCAAAAGGATGACTATGTATATGGTAATTTAAGATACAATCTTTGTTATATATTTGTTTTTGAAGTTCTTTAGAACTCATTACTTCAGAATATATTTCATGTGATGTCGTAACATAATTATACTGAGTACCAGACATACTCTCCAAACCATATTGCGCCCATTCCACATCTGTATTGTTGGCCATAAACTCAAAATAGTCTGTCGCATCTTGTTTATCAAAAAAAGTGTACCGATCACCATATTCATTTTGATATTTACTTTTCATAACATTCTTGTGAATTTCAAGCGTGTTGTTTTTATAGTTGCCTTCCTCATCTAACCTCACACCTTTATAATTTCCATCTTTTCCCATCTTATTTCTAACACCAGCCACTAATCTGTCGTATTTATCTTCCGTTTCTTTGATAACAAAAGTATATCCTTCCCTATCCACTCCATAATCATCCATTCCATTGGGGTCTTTCCTGTTTATTGGGTTGGCACTACAATAGGCATAAGGGCTGTTCCACGGGTAATTTTCCGTATGCGGGTCAATGCCATAAAATGCCATCTGCTCCTGTGTGAGCTGCTGCCGATGAATAACCTTCCCTTCCGAAGATATGACACGCATAACCCCAGTCCGGCAGTTTATTTCTGCGCGGAGTCGCTTGGCGAACATGCGCTCGTGTTCCGCCTTGCATATTTTGCTGTAGGTGCTGTGTTGCACTTCGGTGTATTCCCCAAACATGGAGTATGGCCTTTCGGGGTCGTAAACAAACTCATAATGCAGCTCGTAGTCTTTGGTGAATGACAATAGTAAAAGCGGCAAAATAAACATCATCGCCTTTTTCATTTCTTCGTCTCCTTTCTCTCTTTTAATATCCTTCGGTGATACGCTTCCACAGCATCCGACAACTCTTGATATAGTTCCGGTGTCATATCCTTGTAGTGCATGCTGTCTAATTTTCGGTCTATTTCAATAAATGTTTTCACATATTCCAAATTCCTTTTGTCATGATTCACATAATACCTTTTGTCAATGGCTCGAGTATAGGCATATACACCTTTTAGCGCATTTATGTCGTTGGGATAATGTTTCAGCACTGCATTGTAGCAATCTAAAAGAAACGGGTCTTCCACACCATAAATCTCCTTGTAACCAAAAGCCATCGAAACCAGACAATCGGCTATGGTTTTATGTAAACTGATGGTATCCATATAGATTCTGTTACGTATGTCATCTGTTGTTACATCGTATGTGGAAATATAAAACTCGTCAGCCACCACACGCCCTGTGGTAAGTTCCACATTCACCCATTCACCGATTTCATCTCTATGCTTAATGTATGAATGTAAAGGAGCGTATGCTATATATGCTTCTGTTTTCATTTCGTCGGCAAGTATCTTATACAGCAATGGCAAAGAGTGGCACTGCCCTGTATGTGTTTGCATCAGTTTTGTGACAAATTGTTTGGTCTGGTCTTCTTTTCCATGCGGATCTTCAAAATCATACTCAAACGCCTTGTTTCCGTTGAGTTCCGACGGTTTGGTGAAATACTCAAAAAGAGCGTAATTGCCAGCCGTTTTCAGATGCGAAACGCCTTTTTTCTTGATGAACCGTTGCAGTCTTTGCGCCGTTTCGGTTATTTCTTTGTCGTAATCTTCGTAGTTGAGTTTTCCCTCGCTGTACGCCCATTCGTACGCAAACACCGCTTTTTTCAAACTTAACGGCGCTTTGCCCGACAGCATATCGCTGATTATCCAATACGCACGGTTGTAATACACGTCCTCGGTCAGGACAGAGTCACGGCGTACCAGTCGTCGTTCCGTTTCGGATTGCCTGTTTGTACATGCCGCAAAGTTGCAACATGCACTCGCAACAAGTGTCAATATAAGGGGTAACCGTGTCATTCTCTTACTATCTTGTATGTTTTTTGTTCGTCACCGCATTGCAACGTTACAAAATGCAGTCCGACTTGCGGCACGAAACATTGAAAATTGTAGAACGATTCGCCGCTTCGAGTCGTTTGACTGAGCGTTCTTCCGTTGGCATCGTAAATGCAGACTTTGATAGCGGCGGTTTCTGATAATTGGACTTTGAAATACACCTTCCCGTCTTTGGTAGGATTTGGATAGGCGTAATCATACAAAAACAAGGACGACGCTTTCTCGCGTACGTCCAACTCCCGTTGTGTAGAACAACCGTCGGCCGAGCAGACGGTAAGGGTATATACCCCCGCCGATTGCGGTTGTATGTCGGCGCCCCACGAAAAACTTCCGTCCGGCAATTGCCACGAGTAAGTATATGACGGTTTCTGCATATCGGCGCTAATTTCTATCACTTCGTCCTTTGTTTTATAAACTGGCTCGAATGTCGGGATGACAGACATTTCTTTGTTAGCAAGTAAAAAATCTAACGAGTATGACGCGCCATTGGCATCTGTGGCGTTCAGACTGTAGGTGCCTTGCGTCAGTCCGTCTATGGCATAGCTTCTGTTGGCGGTGGTGTACCGTTTCCCGTTCAGCAGCAGAACGAATGGCTCTTTTCCTCCAGCAAAAGTTATGCCGACACCACCCGTAACGCCTGTACAAGAAGGTGCTTTCTTCTCCACTTCCACAAAAAAGTCGGGAGCCGCCAACAAGGTTATCGTCGACGCTTCTTTTTCTATCTTGACGGAATCGAAAATTAAATGTTCAACAGCTTGTGTGTTGTAATAATAGGTGTCGTCGCTCGATTTCACCCTTATCCAATATTTTTCGCCTTCGGCAAGCGGATACATTTGTTGCAGTTGTGTGGCGTCAAATTTTATTTTGGCGTATCGCGCAGATTCGCCGGTCGAAGAATATGTCATCCAACTTCTTTTCATGTATTTTGTTTCACCGCGTTTTTCCTCAAAAGTCAGAGGGGCGTCGTTGTCGCCACAGAGAATAAAATCCATGTCTTGAAGATGTCCGTTGTCAGTCATCGAAAAAAGTGTTGGAGCAGAGGCGCTGCTGGCCGTGTGTTGACAAAGTCCCGAAACGTCGTCCCTGCCTATTGCGGCTATACGGTGCGAGTATTCCGCCAACGATGCCGCATCCCACACTATAGTGCCGTCCGATGCGAAATAAGAAGTCGGATAAAACTGCGAAAGGGTAATGCCGTATTTCATGGCCAAATAACTCTCCACGCGCTGACGTTCGCCGTAAGAAAGGGCTCTGTTGAAGTATAGGCATTCATTTAGAGTTGCCGTGTCAGTTTTCAAGGGCAAATCGTTTTTATGTTCCGTCAGACGCAGTTCCTCCTTATCCGAACGGTTTCGCGTGTATGCGGTGATGACGGGAGCGGCATTGTCCTCATTCATAAAATTCACATAACGGCAATCGCTCAAATCGGCCATTCGTTTCGAAGTCATCAGTAACGAGTCGCCCATACTCCAAAGCAAATGTTCTTGTGCTGCCGGTGTATGTACGGAAAAAATTGTTACGCCCTTGTCGGTTGTTGTTACGCTTTCGTTTTTTTTCAACACTCGCGCGCCTTCAACACCTCCCGGAGTGGCAGCGTAGAGTGCCGTACAAAACATTAGCGATGCCAACGCGGCGCATTTCTGTATCTTTCCCATGATTTTTTTTCTTTTTCGTAGTTAAAAATGGTGATGATATAACCAATCTTTATCTCTATCATATTCGTGTTGTTACGACGTTCGGTGTAACCGTATTTGTTATCGTGTGTTTTTATGATGTCGTTTGCGCCAAAATGATACAAAGCTTCCACCTGCAGCCCGAAATCGAACTCGTGCCCTATCAAGATGCCTGGTGCCGCTTCCGTACGCCCTTCGAACGTTTCGCGCAAATGCTCTTGCTTTTGTTTGTCGTAAAAAGCATAATTGACATATTTGTTAGAGTGGTAGTCGATGCCTTGAGGTGTCAGATTGTACGATAAGCGACCGCCAACTCCCATATAAAAGCCCTTGTAGCAATATAGTTTCATATAAAGTCCAAATGTGGCGTAATGGAATACAAAACGATATTCTTCCTCCAAACGAGGCGATGACTTGATGAGTTTACTTCCTTGCGCATAATATCCGAACTTGGATGTAACGCCTACGCGACCGCGCATATACTCCAAATACAAATCGGCGACAGGCGACCAATGGGGTTTCTTCTCCCATTTGTAATCGGGACGTACATCGTTGCTTTCCAGCATTGTGGTAAGATTTCCTATTGAAGAATAAGCCGCTCCCACATGAAAACCGAGCGTAAGCCTTCCGCGTTTATCGTCATCCCATAGGCAATGATAACGCGCCGAAACGTTCGCGAAACAGAAAGCGAACAAAAAAAGAACAAACGGCTTTCTCATCGGCGAGAGGCTTTAAATGCGTATCCGACCGAAAATTGGAATTGGTGCGCGTGATTGGTCGTTTCCGTCCAATTGTACAGATTGTATTCAGTCCGAATCAAGTCCAACACACTGTAATGGTAGGTCACTTGTACACTGACACCTGCCGAAAATTCATAGCCCAAAGAACCTCCCACACCGATATCCGTCTTGCCTTTCAACTTGTCGCGCAAGGCGTCTTGTGTGGCGGCTACCGTTTCGTAATGAAAACGCGCAAAAATATCATCTTCTTGGTTCGAAGAATAAGTTATTTGCTCGGGTGTCAAACAAAAACCTGCACGAACGCCCAAATCGAGATGCAGACCAGCATAGGGATAAAGTTTCAAATAGGCGCCGAAACCGGCGTAATGGTATCGGAAATCAACAGTGTATCCCAATGTGTTAATGTCTGTGTAGGTGGTGGAAGCCCCTTGCTGATAATACATCACGACTGCCTCCATTCCCAACCATAGTTTAGTGGGGCGATAGTGGAAAAACAACGAAGCGGAAGGGGCCGCCTTCTCCGAGTTGCTGAATTTATAATTGCTGTAATACCCCTCGCTTACAAGTATTGTACTTAATTCAGATATGATGCCGTACGAAACGCCGGCTTTTATTCCGAACATGGCAGTATGTTTGTATTGCGCCGAAAGCGGACTTGAAATCAACAATAACATGATTATCAGTATTCTAACTTTATTTTTTTGCATATGTTTTCTTTTGGGCATTATTTCCTTATCATTTTTTTGTCGCAAAAGTACAAAAAATATTGACACACATAAATATATGTTAAAAAAGTGGTGCGCTTATGCTGGCGGTGCAACTTACGAACTTTAGCTTTTTTTATGCCGCGTCTTATCTTTTTCAGTCATTTGCTTGATTATGTCAAGAATTTTCTCGTACTTTGATGTAAAGTTATTCTGCAATTTAATCATCTGACAGTCAGCTGAATAGAATTTTCATTCAGGAGACGAATAACTTTTTAGGAATAAAAATTAATGCACAACGGGCTAATAATATGAAATATTATCTGATAGCAGGCGAAGCGTCTGGCGATTTGCATGGTTCCAATCTGATAAAGGAACTGAAAAAATGTGACCCCGAAGCGGAATTCCGCTTTTTCGGCGGCGACCTGATGCAAGCGCAAGGCGGCACATTGGTGAGACATTACAAAGACATGGCATTCATGGGTTTTGTCAATGTGCTGCTGAATTTGAGAAAAGTGCTCGGCAATATGTCGGCATGCAAAAAAGACATCAAAAGATACAAGCCCGACGCCGTGATACTGATTGACTATCCCAGTTTCAACCTGAAGATAGCCCAATATGTGAAAAGAAAGCGCAAACTGAAGAAGACGCCCGTGTTCTATTATATCTCGCCCAAGATATGGGCATGGAAAGAACACCGCATCCACGCCATCAGGAAATACATCGACAGAGTTTTCTGCATCCTTCCGTTCGAAGTGCCATACTACCAGAAGCATCGCCTCGATGTGACTTATGTAGGCAACCCTTCTGTCGATTCGGTGGCGTTCCGCGAGTGCAAAGACGAGACTTTTGAAGAATTCACCAGCCGCAACAACCTAGCCGGAAAAGAAATCATCGCTATACTGGCTGGAAGCCGAAAACAGGAAATAAAGAAATGTCTGCCCGTCATGATGAAAGCCGTGGAGAAGTTTACGCGCTATCAGTTCGTCATTGCCGGCGCACCGGGCATCGACCCCGCGCTGTACGACAAATACCTTTACCGCAATCCGCGTTTCGGCATAGTTTTCGGACAGACCTACAACCTGCTGCAGCATTCGTCGGCAGCGGTCATCAATTCGGGCACCGCATCGCTCGAAGCAGCGCTTTTCAATGTGCCGCAAGTGGTGGGCTATCATGTGATGGGCGGAAAACTGGCACGCTGGATTTTCCAACGGCTGATAAAAGTAAAATGGGCGTCGCTCGTAAACCTCATCTCGGGCAAACTGGTGGTGAAGGAATTTCTTGCAGATGAGTTCACTTCCGAAAACCTGGAACGCGAACTATACCTGATACTGCGCGACGAAGAATATCGAAACGAGATGCTCAAAAATTATGCCAAAATGCAGAAAATATTGGGCGAGACAGGCGCCTCACGACGCACTGCAGAAGAAATTTACAAACGAATTCAACACTCATAAGCATGCTTTTCTCCGAAATCATTGGTCAAGAAGAAGTAAAAAACAAGCTCCGCTCGTTCGTCGAAACAGGAAGAATACCACACGCCATACTCCTGCACGGCAAAGAAGGCACGGGAAAACTGCCGCTCTGCATCGCCTTTGCACAATACCTGTGCTGCCAGCACAAAACCAACGGCGACGCCTGCGGAAAATGCCCTTCGTGTCAGCAGATAGCCAAACTGTCGCACCCCGACCTCCATTTCGTGTTCCCGTTCAGCAAAGGGAAAGCCGCCACATGCGACGCCCTGATGGAAACTTGGCGAGAAAATTTTATCGGACACAAAGGATATTTCACCTTCGACCAATGGAGCAATCTGCTGGGCGACAAGCAATTGACCATATACACCTCGGAGGGAAGCGAGATACTGCGAAAACTGAGCCTGAAGTCGTACGCCGCCGATTTCCGCATCATGATAATATGGCAACCAGAGAAAATGCAGACCGAATGCGCCAACCGCATCCTGAAAACACTGGAAGAACCAGGCGAACGCACAATTTTCCTGCTGGTGAGCGAACACCCCGAACTCATGCTTACCACCATTCTTTCGCGCACACAGCAAATTGCCGTTCCCGTGATTGGCGACGAAGAATTGAAGCGACAGCTGACCACAGAATTCAATGTTGAAAGTGACAGCGAAGCTGACGAACTCGTGCGAATATCTGGCGGCAGCTACACCGCACTGCTCGAAAACATCGAAAACGAGAATACAAACAACGAGAATTTCGAGCTTTTTGTACACATCATGCGGCTCACGTACAAACGCAGCATCGCCGAAATACGGGAATGGACCGAACTCGTATGCAAAAAAGGAAGACCCGAGCAACTGCAATTTCTGCAATATGCGCAAAAAATGATTCGCGAAAGTTTCATGTACAACTTCCACCAAAAAGAACTGAACTACCTAACGCAGAAAGAAAGCCAGTTTCTCGTGCGTTTCGCACCTTTCATTCACGAGACCAATGTGTACGGCCTGATGGACGAACTTACGCTTGCCGAACAGCACATCGCGCAAAATGTGAATTCAAAAATGGTGTTTTTCGACCTCGCATGCCGCATCATGATACTCATCAAGAAAAAAAGGGAATAATACGAATAGCAATTTTTTATATCAGAAATTTAAAATATTCGCATATTATTAGAAATAGTTCCGATTAAAATTCATAATTTTGGAGGATTTTTGCGAAAAGCAAAAATCAAATGATATTTTAATCGAATAATTTCGGATATGAAAAAAAACATTGCAATCGTTGCAGGCGGCGACTCTTCCGAATGTGTCGTATCGCTGAAAAGCGCCGAAGGGCTCTTTTCTTTCATCCCCAGTGAGAAATACAACAAATACATCGTCACCATCATCGGGAAAGAATGGCAGGTGCAAATTTCGGAAAACGAAAAACTGCCTATCGACAAAAACGACTTCAGTTTCACGCAAAACGGCGAAAAAACACTTTTCGATTTCGCATACATCACCATACACGGCACACCTGGCGAAAACGGTATTCTGCAAGGATATTTCGACCTGATAGGGCTGCCCTATTCGTGCTGCGGCGTGCTGGCCGCTGCCATGACATTCAACAAATACACCTGCAACCAATACCTGAAAGGGTTCGGCATAAACATTGCCAACAGCCTGCGTCTGCGCAAAGGCGACAAAATTGACGCAAAACAGATTATCGACACTTTGGGATTGCCTGTTTTCGTGAAACCGAATGTAGGCGGCAGCAGTTTCGGCACCACTAAAGTGAAAACGGAGCAAGAACTGATACCGGCCATCGGTGTTGCTTTCGACGAAGGCTGCGAAGTGATTATCGAAAGTTTCATGAAAGGAACAGAAATAACCTGCGGCATATACAAAACAAGAGAGAGAACCACCGTATTCCCCATCACCGAAGTCGTTTCGCAAAACGAGTTCTTCGATTACGACGCAAAATACAACGGACAAGTGTCGGAAATCACTCCAGCACGACTCTCGGACGAAGTGACGAAACGCGTACAGGCGCTCACTTCACAAATATACGACATTGTAGGAGCACAAGGCATCATCCGCGTCGATTACATCATCACCGAAGGCGACAAAATAAACCTGCTGGAAGTGAACACCACACCAGGCATGACACCTACCAGCTTCATTCCTCAACAAGTGCGTGCCGCCGGTCTAAACATCGCCGATGTAATGAGCGACATCATCGAGAACAACGGTAAAAATTAAACTGCCAGAAAAAGACAATGATAGAACAAGCATTAACTGCGATTGACTGGACCACCGAACCCAGAAACCTATATGAGCCTATAGGCTACACACTCGCCGCCGGCGGAAAACGCATACGCCCCACCTTGGTGCTGATGGCATGCGACCTGTGGAACGGCGACAAAAAAGAAGCCCTGCCTGCCGCATTGGCCGTAGAGATATTCCATAATTTCACATTGCTGCACGACGACCTTATGGACAACGCCGACATGAGACGCGGCAAACCCACCGTGCACAAAAAATGGGACGCTAACACGGCCATCCTCTCCGGCGACGCCATGACAATAAAGGCATACGAAATGCTGGAACGCATTCCCGAAAGACATCTGAAAAAATGCCTTCATCTGTTCACAAAAATGGCCTTGGAAATATGCGAAGGACAGCAATACGACATAGACTTTGAATCGCGCAGCGATGTGAGCGCAGAGGAATACCTGAACATGATACGACTGAAAACAGCTGTACTGTTAGGCTCTGCCTTGAAAATAGGCGCCACCCTCGCTGACGCTCCCGAACATGACGCCGAACTTCTATACAATTTCGGCATCAACATCGGAATGGCTTTCCAACTGAAAGACGATCTGCTGGATGTGTACGGTGACCCCGAAACATTCGGGAAAAAGACAGGCGGCGACATTTTGTGCAACAAAAAGACATTCATGCTCATCGCTGCACAAAAACAAGCGACCGGAGCTGTAAAAAACGAATTGGAGAAATGGCTGTCGGCACACGACTACATCCCCAAAGAAAAAATTGCCGCTGTGACGGCTATCTACGACAAACTGAGCATCAAAGCCATTTGCGAGAAGAAAATGGACGAATACTATTCGCTTGCTCTGAAAAATCTTGCCGAGATAAGCGTAGACAACAACAAAAAAACGCCGTTGAAAGAACTGGCAGAAAAACTAATGAAAAGAAACAAATAACACATACGCCAAAAACATGCCTTACAGAAGACTACCCAAAACAGACAGCGCAAGACTGAAAGCATTGAAAACCGTCATTGCGCAAGGACGCACAGACGGAATACGTTCTACTGTCGTGTCGCAAAAATCACAATTCGAAGCACAGACATTGCTGCAAAAATACGAACAAGCGCTGTTTGAATACAAAAACGCCGCTTCAAAACAATCGGCTTTCAGCAAAAAAATACAGCTGCACGCCCCTAAGGCACGCCTGTATGTCTCACACTTCATACAAGTGCTGAACCTGAGTGTAATCAGAGGCGAAATAAACGCAGAACAGAAATCCTATTACGGATTAGGCACCGAGAGCAACACCGTGCCCGACCTTTCCACTGACCAGAGAGTGGTGGAATGGGGACGAAAAATCATCAAAGGGGAAATGATGCGGCAACAGCACGGCGGCGCACCGATATACAATCCGAGCATCGCCAAAGTGCGCGCATATTTCGACCCATTCGAGTCGGACATGGAAGAATTGAAGATACAAAAGCACAATGTCAACCGTTTCCAAAAGGAAACGAACAAAGTGCGCGAGCAAGTGGACGAAATTCTGCTGAACATTTGGAACCAAGTGGAAAACGCTTTCGTTGAGCAACCGCTCGCCGAGCGCCTGGAAAGCTGCAAAAAATACGGACTTATTTACTATTACAGAAGAGGCGAAACGCCTATTGTCGCATAAAAAAATCATACTATGAAAAAAATCATCTGCTCATTATGCTGCCTGCTGGCAACTGTAAACTTTGCCATCGCCGACGATTGCTCGGAATACGAGCAATACCAGAACAAACCCTATAATGTATATCTGGAGGAGACTGGAAAAAAAGTAGTCTATAACAATAAAATCTACGAAGTAGGCGATGACTACATTCCCGAGAACTGCCACCCTGAAAGTACATGGTCATATCTATGGAACTACATCGGCACATGCGGCGAAGGCGGCTCCGAAGGAAGCGGTGGCAACGAGCAAGGGAATGCCGGCGCAGACTACGAGCACAACACCGTATCATGCCTGAAAAAGCATCTGATTATCGGCTATTGGCACAATTTCAACAACAACACTATGAACGGGTTGAAACTCAGCGAGATAAACAATGCCTACGATGTCATCAACGTTTCGTTTGGCGAAACTGACGCTTCAGACCGCGCCGTCATCACCTTTGCACCCGACAACTCCATCTATGAAACCGAAGCCGCCTTTATAGCGGACATTCAAGCGCTGCAAGCGCAAGACAAGAAGGTGAACCTCTCGCTAGGCGGACAAAACGGCATCATCCATGTGGCGAATGAAAACGACAAAACGAAATTCGTCAACTCTGTCATCGCCATCATCGAGAAATACGGTTTCGACGGACTTGACATTGACTTTGAAGGCACTTCGGCCGGCGGGTACAGTTCTTCGTTCATTAACCCAAATGCCAATGCGCAACTTATGATTGACGGCATACGGGAGATTTGCGAACATTTCGGCAACGACTTTCTGCTGACCATGGCGCCCGAAACAGCATACGTGCAATTCGGCATAAATCAAGGGCAAGCGCCCGCTTACCTTGCGCTTATCTATGGTTTGCGCGACAAACTCACCGTACTGCATGTGCAACTATACAACACAGGCTCGTCTAACGACCTTTACGGCAACAGCCCTACCGTAGGTACGGCAGACTATCTGGTGGCAATGACCGAAATGCTGCTGCAAGGATTCCCCTGCTGCGGAACAACCTTTCCCGCACTGGACGAAAGCCAAGTGGCCATCGGCATTCCAGCGTGCACAGGAGCAGCAGGTAGCGGTATCGTAACTATGGAAAACGCCAAGAAAGCCATGCAGTATCTGATAACAGGCGTAAAACCTGCTGGCATGAACTATACACTGAAAAATCCGAATGGTTATCCCGATTTCAGAGGCATCATGACATGGTCGGTCAACTGGGACGCTTCCAACAACTATGAACTTGCCAACACTTTTGACAACTACTTTGACGAAATCGGAAACCCCGTCATGAATTGCGGCGAAACCAGCGACAACGAAGCGCCCACTGCGCCCTCGAACCTTGCGGCCACACCTGCCGAAAAATCCGTCGCTCTCTCATGGGACGCTGCCACCGACAACATTGGAGTGAAAGGTTACAACATTTATAAAGGCGACACGAAAATCGGCTATGCCACCTCATGCACATACACAGCAACCGGATTGACAGCCGAAACCGCCTATACTTTCTATGTGGAAGCATACGATGCGGCAGGCAACAAATCAAGCAAAACATCGGTACAAACGACCACCCTCGAATCGACAGGAAGCGAAGGCGGTGAAGGAGGCGAAGGCGGCGGTGAAGACGACTACGGAGAATGTACCGAACCGGCTTGGGACGAGACAAAAAATTATCAAACACCAGGCGAAAAAGTTTCTTACAAAGGCAAAATATACAAAGTGAAATCCTCTGTCTGGTGGACTACTGCCGGACTGTCGCCTGACACCAACACCAATCAATGGGATTATGTGAGCAACTGCGACGGCACCGGAGGCAACAGCGGAGAAGGCGGCGAGGGCGGAAGCACCATCGATCCTGTAGACACTGGCATTGACTACGAGAACGGCAAACGATTCGTCATCTATTTCCCTAACTGGGGCAACTACAACACGGCGCACATCAGCATTACCGTAAGCATGATTCCATGGGAAAAAGTGACGCATATCAACCACGCCTTTTTCCAAGTGGCAGACAACTACAAGCTCGAGAGTACCGACAATTTCATTGACTTCGACAAAGCTTTCGAACACTCCGAAGGCTGGGAAGACGGAGCACTGCGCGGGCATTTTGCCGAATACAAGCACTACAAACAGCTCTATCCGGGAGTTAAGTTATTGGTATCGGTGGGCGGATGGACCAAAGGACACAACTTCCACGCTATGGCGCTCACACAGGAAAGGCGAGCAACATTCATCAACAGCGTTATCGCCTTTTTGCAACTGTATCCCTTTATTGACGGTATCGACATCGACTGGGAATATCCTGGCGTGAATCGTGCCGCCGATCCTAACGACACTGCCGACAAAGGATGTCCGGGCGGACCGGAAGACGCCGTCAACTATGTAGCGCTGCTGAAAGAATTGCGCGAAGCTTTCAATGCCAACAACATGCAGGACAAACTGCTCACCGTTGCGGCAAGCATCAACCAAAATGTGATAGCGCAAGGCGCTAATCCTAGCAACTACGCGCAATATCTCGACTATATCAACCTGATGTCGTACGACCTGCACGGCGCCTTCGAGCGTACGACAAATCACCACGGGGCCATCTACGCCAACCCTAACGACCCGTCGGAAACCGCATTGGAGCGTGAAACATTCAACGCTTCGGCAGCAGCGGCATTCTTTGCTGCAAACGGATTCCCGAAATCGAAAATCGTTGTCGGTTCGCCATGGTACTCTCGCGGATGGGGCGGAGTTTCGGCCGGTCAGAAAGGCGACGGACTATTCCAACCTGCCACCGGATACGAAAGAGGCGCATGGGACGACCCCTACACCAGCACCCCCGGCGGACAATATCCGTGGTTTGAATGCAAAAAACTGGAAACAACAGCAGGATGGACAAAATACACCGACGAATACGCAAAAGTGCCCTACCTGTACAACGCAAGCGAAGGCAAGTTCCTCACCTACGAAGACGAAACATCGCTCGCCGAGCGTTGCGACTTTGTGCTGAACAACGATTATGGCGGCATCATCGTATGGGAAATTTCGGGCGACGACCTGAACAACGGAGCGCCGCTCTCCACCATTATATATAATAAGTTCTACGCTGCAGAACAGCCTACAGGCATCGACTACAGCACAACTGACAGCGCCTTCGAATGCTCTGTTTCGCCTAACCCTGCAACTGAATTTATCTCTATAAAAATCAACAAAGACGCAGCCATCGCCATTTACGACTTGTTCGGCAAATGTATATTGACCAAGAACATTCATGCAGGCGACAACACTATTCGAGCCGAAGAGGTGGGGCAAGGCTGGCGCATCATCCGCATACTGGATGGCGAGAAAAACGAAAATTTCATTGTTCTCGTCAAATAAAAGAATTCAAAACAGTTCCTTAGTCACAAACTTATCTGAGAAAAGGCGTAATACGCCTTTTCTCATTTTTACTCCTTTTCCCTTTTTTTATGTCCGTTTTTTGTACAAAATCAATTAAAACGTTACATTTGCAATAATAATACCATACGCACATGAAGAAAATTTGCTTTTTACTCCTATCATTATGCATGCTTGTGGGCTGCAAAGAAGAAAGCTCATCTAGAAAAAACTCCCTCAACGAATTTAAGTTCTCCGAAGAGGAATACATCACTGAAGAAATGGGGGCGTTCTGGATTGAAGACGAGCTGGAAATAGAACCAGAAGAACTGAAAGACGCCGTGCTCGAAGACATCGTGTGGACCAGCGAGGACGAATCGATAGTGAAAGTGTCGAACGGACGCGCATTCGGCCTGTACGAAGGCGAAAACCACCATAATGGCCACTGCGCCAAGCTACAACAAAGCCGCTTCGTGCCGTGTAAAGGTAAAATATGCTCCCATAACCAGTTTTGAACTGGAAGCACCCGAAAAAACTTACGCCGGAAATGACATTAAGATAACTGTGAAAAACATCACGCCCAGCAATGCCAATCCTCGCCACCTGACTTGGGAAAGCACAGCTGAATACGAAGGCCAAGATGTCTTGCCAACTTTCGACACCGAAAAACAATGCTGGATACTGAACACACGATACACCGGCATCGTGACGCTCTTCGCCAAAGCCGGAGAAGTGCAAAACACAATCACCCTCAACCTGAAAGAGAACAAGGTGACCGGCATTTTGCTGAACGGCAAGGATGAAGATCCTGTTGTGCTGAACATAGCACCAGGCAACACCATTTCGTACGACTATAAACTCATTGTAGAAGACGAAAACTATCTACCGCTCCACGACACAGTTGAACTGATAAGTAAAGGTGGTCCAGTAAAAGAAAAACTCTCTTGGGACAGCTATGCAAAAACCATCACTGGCATAGAGAATGTCATTGGTATTTTACAAGCAAATCTCGTCGAAGACGGCACATTACGTCCGCTTGGCAAAACATTCCGCGTCATTGTTTCTGATGCAGTACCTGTCACCAACTTCGACCTCGACAAAACTTCCATTGACATGAAAATTGGTGAAGAAGCGGAGCTCACACCCGTGAACATCACCCCCGCCAACGGAACTGCCAGCTTGATTTCGTGGAGTTCAAGCAATCCACAGCTTGTCACCATCACAAACAGAGGGGAATCTGTGACCCTGAATGCCGTTGGCACAACAGCAGGAACAGCTACCATCACCGCCCAATATGGCAGCATCACCAAGACATGCACCGTATCGGTAACCCCGGTGAGCGTAGAAAGCGTGCAAATCAATGGCGGCAATGACCTTACACTCTGGTCGGGCACTACCGGCTTTTACCTGAACTCCGTCATTACGCCAAGCAACGCCACCAACAAAGAAATCATTTATACGCTCGACAAAATCAACACTGGCACAGGCAGCACAAGCCGCAGCTACGACGCATTTGTCAACGAAAACGGGTATCTGACCGTAAACGCTGACGCATCAGGCTCCTACTGGCTCTACGCAACCGCTGACGGAAGATCCACACGAATAAAATTATATGTGATACCGCGCAATTTTACACCAAATATGCCCGACACCTATTACGGCACTTTTGGCATGAAAGTGAACCTGATAGATGAAGGATGGAAAAAGGCTCCGACAACATATTACTACGCTTATCCGCAAAGAACCATCACCAATGTAACGAGAGTTCAACAGGTCAACGGCAATGCCGCCGATATCAGAGACGGTGTTTTATGGTACAGAAGAACTATAAAAATAGGGAAAGACGATGTAAATAGCAGGGTAAGTTCCAGATACTCATTCAAATATAATATCACAGATGACAATGGCGTGACACAATCGTACGACATGACCATCGCCGTTGTAAACACTTTCGAAGGCGTATATGTTGGCAGTTCCTCTGCAGGAGTAAACAACGCCAAAGACACTGACTACACATGGACAATTCCTTCGGGCACAAACAGTACCAATGTGTATCTCTACTACTATTGCAAAAAAAATGGCAGCGATGCTCACGACAGTTATTACGAGCACAAAGACCTGCGTTATGAGAAGCCCAACCCGTTGAAAGTATGCGAAACTGCCGCCTCTACAATGGGCACTACTGCACGAGAAATAAAAGTGAAATATTAAAACTTTCAAAAAAACTATATTCTATTAACTTAAAAAATTAACAACATGAAAAAAAACAACTTTTGGAAATTGGCATCTATGGCATTGGCTATGTTTGCCTTCGGATTCACTTCATGCAATGAAGAAGACCCCACTGAAGTGGCTAAAAACGAAGCTGCCACTGTAGAAGGATTTGTAACTTACAATTCAACAATCAACAACGTAGACCAGAAAAACACTGTCGTCAAAGGCGCTGATGTAACTGTGAACTACAGCTACAAGCTGACTATCAACGGCGAAGAAGTTACTGTATCACTGTCAGAAACCGTACAAACCGACAAAAACGGATGGTACACTGCCAAACTGAATGTACCTACCGGAAAAACTGCCGACTACGAAATTATTGTAACCTTTGTTGCTGCCAACGACTGCAAAGATGCAAATAATAATAATGTTTTCGCAGCAGACTGCCTGTTCAAAAAAACAGAAACAGGAAGTGTGGCATACGGCAACATTGATCGAAAAAACATTGAAGCCACAAGCGCCGGTATCGTAAACAAAGGGTATAATTAACAACTAAAACGCGAGAAGCATGAAAAAGACATTATTCACAATATGCGCCCTTATGTTCACACTCGGCATGTCGGCGCAAAAAGACCAGTCTCAATGGGAGAATGGTCTGCCTAAAGCAGGCGACATGGCCATCGGCGTCAACTTTAACCCCGTAGCTACAGGCAAAAGCGTAAGAGATTTCTCCGAAACAGGCAATTTTGTAGGAAACACCATTCTTGACTTGAATGACAGACAGAGCTATCCTAACCAGATGTTCTTCCTCGCACAAGACCCGATGGTTTCGTTCCAATTCAAATACATGCTCACCAACCACTCTGCCATCAAAGCACGCGTTGGTTTCAGCGGTGCCGTACTCAACTATCGCGAGTATGTGCAAGACGATGCGGCAGTAGCCATTGACGAACTTAGCCAAAAACAGGTAAGCGACCGCATTCGTTGCCAATACTCTGGCGGCGGCGTCACACTTGGCATGGAATTCAGCAAGGGCAACCGTCTGCGCTTTGTTGGCGGATTCGGTCTTGTTTACGCCTTTGGCGGCGGCAGAATGGACTTCAGCTACGGCAATGCCATGAACGCCTACAACCAACATCCGTCCACCATGGATAAGATTGACAATGATCTGAGCCAATTCGAACCCAACGAAGCAATGGAATACGCTCGTCCTACAAAACAATACAATGTAGGATTGTGCCATGCGTTCGGCGTGAGCGGCACCATGGGCGTAGAATGGTTCTTCATCCCGAAAGTATCGGTAGGCGCCGAAGTTTCCATCATCCCTATAATGGTGGCATTCCAACCGCAAACCTACATCAAATACGAAGGTGTGAACCGCTATACGCAAGAAGTGCAGGAATACACCGACTTCATCAGCAAAGGCAGCTCATATTTGCTGTACGGAACTGAAAACATCAGTTTGAATCTCTCTTTACATTACTATTTCTAAAAAAAGAAATTCAAAAAAACACAAGGAAATCGGATGTCACAATGGCATCCGATTTTTTTAGTGATTTTTTTAGACGCTGTTCATACAAATGTCGCGCTCTTTTTTCGGTAATCTGACAATTTTATCTTATTTTTGTGAGAATGTATTTATAACAAAAAAAATCACAACCATGAGTGACCAGCGATACAACATGCGAGGAGTGTCAGCCTCGAAAGAAGATGTGCACAACGCCATTAAAAACATTGACAAGGGAATTTTCCCGAAAGCTTTCTGCAAAATAATCCCCGACATCTTGGGCGGCGACCCCGAATACTGCAACATTATGCATGCCGACGGAGCCGGCACAAAATCGTCGCTCGCCTACCTCTACTGGAAAGAAACCGGCGACCTGAGCGTATGGAAAGGCATCGCGCAAGACGCCTTGATTATGAACATCGACGACCTTATCTGCGTAGGAGCTGTGGACAACATCCTCGTTTCTTCCACCATAGGCAGAAACAAACTGCTCGTTCCGGGCGAAGTGATTTCGGCCATCATCAACGGTACCGACGAACTGCTTGCCGAACTGCGTGAAATGGGCATAGGCGTATATGCCACCGGAGGCGAGACCGCCGATGTGGGCGACCTCGTGCGCACCATCATCGTGGACAGCACCGTAACTTGCCGCATGAAACGTGCCGATGTGATAAACAACGCCAACATTCGCCCGGGCGATGTGATTGTGGGATTGGCCTCTTATGGCAAAGCGACTTACGAGAAAGAATACAACGGCGGCATGGGCAGCAACGGTCTGACTTCGGCCCGCCACGATGTTTTTGGCAAATACCTTGCAAAAAAATATCCAGAGAGCTACGATGCCGCAGTTCCCGAAGATTTGGTTTATTCCGGCAAACTCCATTTGACCGACGAAGTGAAAGATTCGCCTCTCAATGCCGGCAAACTAGTGCTTTCGCCTACCCGCACCTATGCTCCGGTAGTGAAAAGACTGTTAGACGAACTTCGTCCGCAAATACACGGCATGGTACACTGCTCGGGCGGCGCACAAACCAAAGTGATGCACTTTGTAGAGAATGTACGCGTGGTGAAAGACAACCTTTTCCCTGTTCCTCCGCTTTTCCGTACCATCAAAGAACAAAGCGGCACCGATTGGGCAGAAATGTACAAAGTGTTCAACATGGGGCACAGACTGGAAGTATATCTGTCGCCTGAAAATGCAGAAAAAGTGATTGAAATTTCCAAGTCATTCAATATCGACGCACAAATCGTAGGACGCGTAGAAGCGTCAGACAAGACAGAACTGATTATCAAAAGCGAATTCGGAGAATTTAAATACTAAACCGAGAAATGAAGCGTTTCCTTACTATACTGATATTTTCCCTTATTCCTTGCTTGACAATGGCGACCACAAAAATATACAAAGGAAAATCCACCTATTCTGGTGACATTCTTTATACGTGGGACGGCAAACACCTCTATAAAGGCAACAGCACCTACTCAGGCGACATCATTCTCACTTGGGACGGGAAATATTTGTACAATGGGAATTCCACCTATAGCGGGAATATACTAAACACCTGGAACGGGAAACACTTATTCAAAGGGAACTCCACCTACAGCGGCGACATCCTATTCACATGGGACGGAAAAAAGTTCTACCGCGGCAACAGCACCTACTCGGGCGACATTCTCTACACCTTTGACCTTGAATATCTGTACCGCGGCAACAGCAATTATTCCGGCAATATCATACTGACGGTCAGCGGCTCGTTGCCACCTGCTATTCTAACATTGATTTTTTAATTCTATGGCCGAAAACAATATATTACAAAAACTCGACGGACTTGTAGCGCGTTACGAAGAGGTATCTACACTCATCACCGACCCGAGTGTGATAGCCGACCAAAAACGCTATGTGAAACTGACCAAAGAATACAAGGAGCTCGGCGACCTGATGAAAGCCCGCAAGGAATACATGCAGTGCCTGAACAATCTGGATGAAGCAAAACAAGTATTCTCTGCGGAATCCGACCCCGAAATGAAAGAAATGGCACGCGACGAAATTGCCTCGTGCGAAGAACGCATACCGCAACTGGAAGAAGAAATTAAACTGCTGCTGATACCGGCCGACCCCGAAGACGGGAAAAACATCGTGATGGAGATACGTGGTGGCACCGGCGGTGACGAGGCCGCCATTTTTGCCGGCGACCTGTTCCGCATGTACAGCAAATACTGCGAACTGAAAGGTTGGAAAATCGCCATTTCAAGTTTCACCGAAGGCTCTTCGGGCGGATATAAGGAAATCATTTTCAATGTCACAGGCGAGAATGTATATGGCACCATGAAATACGAAAGCGGCGTACATCGCGTGCAGCGGGTGCCTGCCACCGAAACGCAAGGGCGTGTACACACTTCGGCTGCCACAGTGGCCGTATTGCCCGAAGCCGATGAGTTTGATGTGCAGATAAACGAAGGCGAAATAAAATGGGATACATTCCGAAGCAGCGGAGCCGGCGGACAAAATGTGAACAAAGTGGAATCGGGCGTCCGTCTGCGCTATATGTGGAAGAATCCGATTTCGGGAACTACCGAAGAAATCCTGATAGAGTGCACAGAGACACGCGACCAACCGAAAAACAGAGAGCGAGCTTTGTCGCGCCTTCGCACTATGATATATGACCGCGAGCATCAGAAATATATCGACGACATTGCTGCACGCCGAAAAACAATGGTATCGACGGGCGACCGCTCGGCTAAGATACGCACCTACAACTATCCGCAAGGACGCATCACCGACCATCGCATTGGTTACACCATATACAATCTGGCGGCTTTTATGGACGGAGACATACAGGATTGCATTGACCATTTGATAGTGGCCGAAAATGCTGAGCGACTGAAAGAAAGTGAATTATAACAGTTACAAGTTACGAGTTACAAGTTACGAGTTACGAGTTTTAAGGAGATGGAGATAAAGACACATAAGGATTTATTAGTATGGCAAAAAAGCATTGATTTAGTAATTGATGTTTATTTGGCAACTCAAAAATTTCCAAAAGACGAACTTTTTGCGCTTACTAATCAAATGAAAAGATGTGTAACGTCAATACCTGCAAATATTGCAGAAGGTGCAGGGAGAAGAAGTGAGAAAGAGTTCTCTCAATTTTTGCATGTATCTCTAGGCTCTGCAAGTGAATTAGAAACATTTTTAATTATATCAAATCGCTTGAACTATTTAGATAATAACACTTACAATACATTAACCAATAAAACTTCAGAAATTATAAGAATGATTAGCGGATTACTGAAATCCGTAAAGGAGAAATAAAAAACTATACAAACGCTACGATTTACTTGTAACTTGTAACTTGTAACTTGTAACTTGTAACTTGTAACTCGTAACTCGTAACTCGTAACTCGCAACTGTAATACTGTGAGCGATAAACGGGACTCGAACCCGCGACCCTCAGCTTGGGAAGCTGATGCTCTACCAACTGAGCTATTATCGCGTAAATACATTGCAAAATTAGATATTTTTTAGAAAATTGTTCATTGAAAACTAAATAAAACAAATATAAATATGACTAGAGAAGAATTATTTGCCAACATTCAACGCAAGCGCTCATTTTTATGTGTCGGACTTGACACTGATGTAAATAAAATTCCCGAACATCTGTTCGACGAATCAAACGACCCTATTTTTGAATTCAACAAAGCGATTATTGACGCCACAGCCGACTTGTGCGTGGCATACAAACCAAATCTAGCTTTTTACGAAAGCATCGGCATGGCAGGCATGGACATACTGGAACGCACCATTGAATATATCCGTGGGAAATATCCCGACCAATTCATCATTGCCGACGCAAAACGAGGAGATATAGGGAACACCTCGACCATGTATGCGCGCGCCTTCTTCGGCGACATGAATGTGGACAGCGTGACCGTAGCGCCATATATGGGCGAAGACAGCGTGAAACCGTTTCTCGGTTACGAAGGGAAATGGGTGACACTGCTGGCACTCACCTCAAACAAAGGCGCATTCGATTTTCAGTTTATGGAAGACGCCAACGGCGAACGCCTTTTTGAAAAAGTGCTGAAAAAATCGAAAGAATGGGGCGACGAAAACAATATGATGTATGTGGTAGGAGCCACTAAAGCCGAGATGCTTGCAGATATCCGAAAAATTGTTCCAAATAATTTCTTGTTAGTTCCTGGCGTTGGTGCACAAGGGGGAAGCTTGAGCGAAGTGGCACACAACGGCATGAACGCACAATGCGGACTGCTTGTAAACTCTTCCAGAGCCATCATTTATGCCGACAGTACAACAGAATACGCAACAAAAGCCAGAGAAGCTGCACAAAAAGTGCAACAAGAGATGGACGAGCTGCTGAAAGAAAAAGGGCTGTAAGAATATGGAAGAAGAAGTAAAAAAAACGGTGGAAATTCTGCGGAAAGGCGGCGTTATCCTCTACCCCACCGACACTGTATGGGGAATTGGGTGCGACGCCACCAATGAGGCTGCCGTGAAAAGGATTTACGAAATCAAGCGACGAGCTGACGAGAAATCGATGCTCGTCCTTGTTGACAATGCCGAACGCATCGGCGGATACGTAAAGGACGTACCGTCGCTGGCATACGATTTGGCAGAAATGAGCGAGAAACCGCTCACCATCATCTACCCTGGAGCCAAAAACCTTGCGCAAAATCTTATTGCGCCCGATGGCAGCATCGGCATCCGCATCACGGGCGAAGCATTCTCGAAAGCGATCTGTTACCGATTGCAAAAACCGATTGTATCAACCTCGGCAAACATCAGCGGAGAACCGACAGCAGCCATTTTTCCCGACATCTCCGACGAGATAAAAAACGCTGTTGATTATATCGTGAGATACAGACAAAACGACAAAAAGAAAAGCGCTCCATCCAGTATCATAAAATTCAGTTCAGAAAATATCGTGGAAGTGATTAGAAAATAGCGGCACATGAAAACAAGAAATTGGCAACTCGCAAAATATATCATAGCAGACTGCATTTCGATGACGGTCGCTTTTGTGGCATGCCAAATCCCACTTGTCAATTGCCTGCTGATAGCCTGTTTTTGGATTAGCGTATATTGGATTTCGGGTTATTATAACGAAGTGATGCACCGCTCGCGCTTAACGGAACTTATAACCACCATTGTCAGCATTACACTAGGATACATCGTTATTGCCGCTGTGCTTTTATATATGCAACAGCCGTCGCTGGCGTTATTACAACATTTGCTCCAATATTTTGCCACACACCTCATCGCTACCTATACGCTGCGTTTCTCCATCACCCAGGAAATGCGGAACAGAATGAAAAGCGGTGATTTCTTTTTTAAAGCAGTTGTAGTCGGTACAGGCCGTAATGCGCTGAATCTAGTTGAAAATATCGGCGTGAGAACAATCGGGTACATTGATGCGAAAGAGCGCCACGAAACGGTTGTAGATCATGACATGATTTTAGGCAACATAGAACACCTTGTCCCAATAGTAAAAGAGAACAAGGCGGATGAAATAATAATTGCAACCGAAGAGGCTGACAACCAACTGATTTTCAATATTCTTAAAGAGGCATACACACTTGAAGCGGAAGTGAAGGTAATCGAATCGCTGCGCATTCTGCCACATGTGAACATGCCTGTTGACAGCATTATGGGGAATCCCTTCATTTCGCTTTCGAAAAACAAAATGCCACATTGGCAACAGAATGTAAAACGTATTTTTGACATTTGTTTTTCGCTTGTAGCGCTGACGGCAGCCGCTCCTCTGATGCTTTTTATCGCTCTGCTTATAAAAGCCACATCAAAGGGTCCGGTCTTCTATCTTCAGGAACGAATAGGGCATCACGGACATAAATTCAACATCATCAAATTCCGTTCCATGCACACCGATGCAGAACAGAATGTTCCGTTGCTCTCGTCTGAAGACGACAAGCGCATCACTAAAGTCGGACGCACATTGCGGCGCTTCCGTCTGGATGAATTGCCGCAGTTTCTGAATGTATTGCGAGGCGATATGTCCATAGTCGGTTATCGACCGGAAAGAGCATATTTTGTTGATAAAATTTCAGAAAAATCGCCGGAATATCATCTTTTATTGCGAATTTTGCCAGGTATTACCTCGTGGGGAATGGTGAAATACGGATACGCCACTTCGGTGGAGAAAATGGCTGAGCGACTGCAATATGACATTATGTATATAGAAAATTGCTCAATTTTGATTGATATTAAGATTTTGATTCATACCTTTATCATCATTTTCAGAGGCAGAGAAATAATTAAGCGATAAAGTGAACATTATTGACAAAATAATCATTTGGCGCGAAAAGCACATCAAGGAAAAGACATTCGTTCTTATCCTTAGTCTTTTTGTGGGTTTTTTCACAGCCATCGCCGCTTTCATCCTTAAATCTCTCGTACACTTCATCCAAACTTTTCTCACGCAGAATTTCAACCTTGAAGGCGTAAACTACCTGTATTTGGTTTATCCTATCATTGGCATTTTCTTCGCTTGGGCCTTTGTCTATTTTATTGTGAAAGACGACATCAGCCATGGAGTGACAAAAATCCTATATTTCATCTCACAACGGCAAAGCCGCATCAAACGGCACAATGTATGGACATCGGTGGTGGCCAGTTCCATCACCATCGGATTCGGAGGTTCGGTAGGAGCCGAGGCGCCTATGGTGCTTACAGGCTCGGCCATTGGCTCAAATGTGGGCAGCATGTTCAAGATGAACCACAAGACATTGCAAACGCTCATTGGATGCGGTGCAGCCGCAGCATTGGCCGCCATATTCAAAGCGCCCATCGCTGGTGTGCTTTTCACATTGGAAGTGCTGATGCTCGACTTGACGCTCTCCTCTGTCGTTCCGTTGCTGATATGCGCCGTCACAGCCACCTCAACCTCCTACATATTGTCCGGCTCGCAACCGGTGTTCGACTTTGTTGTGAACGAGCCTTTTTCCGTGTCACGCATTCCGTACATCGTGCTGCTCGGACTTTTTTGCGGTTTCGTGTCGCTCTATTTCACACGCGGCATGAACTGGATGGAGGACATTTTCCGAAAATTGGCTTCGCCATATAAGAAAATGGCATTCGGAGGCATAATCCTTAGTGTGCTGATTTTCCTTTTTCCCTCGCTCTACGGCGAAGGTTACGACACAATTGAATATCTGCTCGGCAATCATCCGGAGAATGTGACAAACGGAAGTATTTTCCGCAATTTCGACCATGGATGGCTGCTCGTGGCGTACCTAGGGTTGGTGGTCATTTTCAAGATATTCGCCTCTTGTGCAACCAATGGCTCGGGAGGTACGGGAGGTATTTTCGCGCCGAGTCTGTTCATGGGATGCATTTCTGGATTCATTCTGGCAAAATGCATAAACTTATCGGGAATAGCCGACATGCCCGAAGAAAACTTTGCCTTGGCCGGCATGGCTGGCGTGATGGCAGGCGTGATGCATTCTCCGCTGACAGCCATCTTCCTTATCGCCGAACTCACCGGCGGATACACACTGTTCATGACATTGATGATTACTGCCGTAATCTCTTACATCACTATACTGATATTTGAGCCTTACAGCTTGTACGCCATGCGTCTGGCAAAGAAAGGCGAACTGATCACACATCACAAAGACAAAGCCGTGCTCACTATGCTCAAAATGGGCAATGTTATTGAGAAAGACTTTCAAACTGTAGCACCAGAACAATCGTTGGGCGAATTGGTAAAAATCATTTCTGCCTCGCACCGCAACCTGTTTCCTGTAGTGGACTACAACGGTAAGCTGATGGGTATTGTGCAACTCGACGACATCCGCAACATTATGTTTCGTCCGATGCTCTATTCACGATTCAAAGTGGAGCAACTGATGACTGCTCCACCCGCCTTTGTAAACGAAGACGCCACCATGGAGAAAGTGATGGAACTCTTTGAAAGCACCAACGCATGGAACTTGCCCGTGATTGACAAAGACGGGAAATATGTAGGGTTCGTATCAAAATCAAAAATCTTTAACTCTTACCGAAGTGTATTAGTACACTTTTCGGAAGAATAAGTACCGTGAAATTATTATCTATTTGCATTATAAAAAATATAAAGATATTGCCTATGAAAAATTAGCGTAGATTTACGCACATCATGAAATATTGAAAAAAGCGTTAAAAGCTATTTACTTGACATTTTGAAATCTGGACAATTTCAAACAATTGAACAAATCAAGGGAAATGCGATTTGACGCTCATGCAGTTTCTCTGCGTGGGCTTTTGTTCGTATAAATTTGATTTGTTCAAGGTTGTCCAGAACCTCAAAATGTCAAATGAAGCGAGAATACAAAGTGCCTGCGCTTTTTTTATGTGCGTAAAAAACTCTCTAACTAAGGCACAAGATTTACAATGTTTACTAAAATTTAACTATATGAAAAAAACAAACTTTTTTATTCTTGTAACCTCATTTATGTTTTGTTCTTGCATAACAAAAACCCCTGTAGCTGATTTAAATATGGTTTCAACCAGAAATATTAACAGCAACACAGAATACGAACTGCTATCTTCCTATCAAGGCAGTACAAAGAAAGAAGTTAAATCGACTTTCAAAGAAGCAAAGAAAAACAAAAAACAAATGCCAAAAGGAAGTAAAAAAGAAAAAATTGTGTGGAATATTGAAGATGCAATTAACCGCACTATCAAAACTGTTCCTGGAGGAGAATACATGATGAATTGTAAAATTTATCTTGTAAAAAAAGGTGTAAAAAGACTTTTTGCATGCGAAGGAGATGTCTGGGGAGTAAAGACTGGAGAATTTCACGGATGGAAACAAGGAGACAAACTGACCTACAAAAAATTCGGAAAATATTTATATGGTGAATTTGTAGGACATAAAGACTTTATGAACTGTCTTATTAAAAACACAGATGGGAAAATCATCGAAGTTAAATATACTGACATCGTTAAAACAGAAGAAAGCAAATGACAAAAACAATAAAAGATAACGGGATACCCGTTATCTTTTATCCAATGTTACTACTATTATTGTTTAAAACGACAGCACCATTCCTGCCATAAAGTTGAAGCGCTGGCTGTTGTATCCGTACCATATATGATAGTTTTGGGCAAGGATATTATTAAGTTTGGCATAAAACGAAAGCCAGCTGTTCAATTCATAAACTCCCTCAAGATTGATGTCAAAAACAGGGTCTAATTTCACTGCTTTTTCATCAGCGCCCTTTGCATATCTTGCACCATACATATATGCATTGAGCGCAAGTCGGATATCGTCATTGACACGATAAGTGGCGCTCAAATCTATTTTCCAGTCGGGACGATGCCACGCTTTCGCCTGCTCGTCAAGCGCCCAATGGTAATAGTTACCTTCGAGCATCACCTCCACACGCTTCTGCCAGTTGTAGGCGAGCGCCGCTCCTGCAGTAAGCAGGTTCACATTGTCTTTGACAAAAGAAAAGGTATTGTCGTAAGCATAAAAGTTATTGACTGTATCTGCATGATTGACGAAGAAATAATCGTCCTGCAACATTTTATATCCTGCAGAAACATTAAAAATCAAGTCATTATATATCTTTGTTTTAAAACCAATAGAAGCATCTATAGGAACATAAGTGTTCTCCACTTGACAATCGGGGCGGAAGTAACGGTTTTCCTCAAAGACACGCTTCATTGTGTTATTCTTCAGATCGCCGGTCACGTTGGCATAAAAGTAGAAAATATCACGCACCAAAGCCACCTTTGCATCCACATCAGGCGAGAAGGCTACAGAAGGTTCTCTATTGAAAGTAAACGCACCTTTAAAGCCTATTTTCACATGCCAGGTCTCACCTTTAATTCTATAAAAAGGCGCTACGCGCAAAATGCCATACGAATCGAACTGTTCTTCGGGCATATTGCTGAAAAACGGACCATTAGCAGCCGGCGAATTATAAACAACACCTTCAAATTTAAAGTCGCTGCCAATATCATATCTGTCGCGGCTGCGATTCAGCCCGCCGCTTATATTCATCCAGTGCTCCGACAAGCCCGTATAAGTCTTCGTAAGGTCGTAACCTGCATTTGCATAATAATCAATGGCAGCCACACGCTTATTGGAAACGATGCCGGCACTGAAACTAAAGAAATTATGCGCATCACGATTGTGCCGAGGACGCAAGTCGACACCAACAACCGCATTCTCTTCATCGCCATACAGCACATCGTTTTTCAGACTGTCCAACCCATAATAATTAAAATCGTTGCGTGCATACGAGGCGTCAAGCGAGAACTGCAACGGCACAAAATTCTTTTCAAATCCCAGAGCCAGACTGTTAGTCATATTTTTGGCGCGCACTTTTTCGTCGTTGTCAAGTTTCACTTTCCCAAACGATGACAGATGGTTGTAAAACACATCGAAAAGCATATCGTTCTTACGAACAATGGGAGCATAAAAATCGCCAAGGAATGAAGTGTAATTTCCTGCACCTATGCGTGCATAACCTTCGCGCAAATATTGCTGCTGCCTGATTTTCTTAATGGTAGCGGCAGGCAGTTGCCTTAAATCGAACTGCGCGCTCTCAAGAGGCGTTGTCCACGAGTCGTAGTTCACTTCCACTTTCGACGGCTGTTCTGAAACTTCCGGTTTTGGCAATGTGTTTATTTTGCCTGCATCTTTAATTTTCGGAGTGTATTCTCGCACAATGTCGATATCGCGCGTAAAAACAGTATCGGCATCAACAGACTGCGCCGAAACAACAGGGACAAACAATGTCGCGCAAAGCGGCAGAATTATTTTTCTATAGCTCTTCATTTTCTTGCTGGATATTTTCATTTTCGTCTGTAACATCTATGATGATGGATTTTTTCTCACGCATTTCTATCTCGTTCAGCCGTACCGAAATCATTTCCTGAATAGACTCGTCCTGCGTATAGTTCTCTTTCAAGCTCAAAAGATATTGCTTGGCCTGGAAATCGTCGTTTCTGCTGAGATAAATATCAGACAACAACACAAAGCAACGCGCCAGCCAATAAGGATACGGTGTGTTCTTGTCGATAAAATCGAAAATAATTTTCTCTGCTTTCTCGCTGTCGCCATTCATGAAATAATAATTGGCAAGCAAGTAATTGCTCTCTGCGCCATAGGCGTGACGGGTTTCGTACGAAAGTTCTGCAAGGTCAGGCACTGCCGAAGCCTGGTCGTCAAGCGCAATATAGGCCTTGGCGCGTCTGTATCGTACTTCGCGCGCCACCTCAACATCTATTCTTGGGTCGGTTATCATTTCATCAGCAATAGATATCACTTGCACATTATCATCCAAAAATGCAGAACAACGAAGCACACCCAGACGAGCCGCCAGCAAATCTTCATATTCTTCCGACATAAGTTTCAGTTTTTTGAAATACTGCAAAGCCTCACCGTAATTCTTCTCGTCATAACAGATTTCGGCCAAGCGCGACACAATAATTTTCTCGTAAGGCGAAGGCGACTGTGCCATGCTCATATAAACTTTTTTAGCTTCTGTACGGTTATTCGTCGCATAATAACAATCAGCCATGCTGAATGCCGCCTTTTGCGCATAAACGCCATTCGGGAATTTGTTCAGATAAGTCTTGAAAGATTGCGCGGCATCCAAAAGATTGCCCATGAGGTATTGTCTTTCGGCCACCGTATAATACAAGGAATCTTCGCGTTCTGCAGTAACATTCTCCTGACGACCTATCTTCTTCATATAAGCGGTATAGGCATCCAGATTGTTAGTCTGTACATAGCATTTTTCCAGCGATTCGATAGCCGTAGCCGCTTCTTCGCTGTTTGGATAATGCGACACCACAAGCTTATATGTTTCAATAGCCTCTTCGTAGCGGTTTTGGTTGTAATAAAGCATGCCTTTCTGCAACATGCCTTTGCGTGCCAGACTGCTAGTAGGATAGGCATCATAGAGTTTTGTGTAAGCCTCGCGCGCCTTTTCATAATTTTCCAGCATCATATAAGAATGTCCTATTTCATACATTGCGTCATCGCAATACTCTGATTTCGGGAAATTTTCGGTCAGCTGCAACAAGGTGGAAATCTTTCCGTTGTAATCTTTCTGCAACCCTTTGACAAAAGCCTGCTGAAATACCGAATAATCTGTTCCTGTCTGTTTCGTATCGGCAGCTTGCGTGTAATATTTCTGCGCCGAAGCAAACTCACGGTTAATGAAGTAGCAGTCACCGACTCTGTTTTCGGCATCGATATAAGTCGCCTTTTTGTGATTGCTCTCTATGTTCAGATATTTGAGGAAAGACGACAGTGCCGATTCGTATTTCTTTTCGTTGAAGTATGCATAACCTATATTATAGTATGCCAGATTGAACTCTTTAGTCGAGCGTGCGCCCGCCGACATCAAAAATGCCTCGTAATCGGTGCGGCACTGCGCATATTTTGCTTGCTTGTAATAACAATCGGCACGCCAATATCTGGCTTGCGCAGCAGTTTTCGGATCGTACGACGCATAGGCCAGCGACTGAGTGAATTTGTCAGCCGCTTCTTCGTATTTTCCTGCCACAAAAGAGTTTATGCCCATATTGTAGAGCACGCGCTGCTTCGCTTCATAAATTTTAGGCGAGGGGCGCTTGATTTTTTCTATTGATTGATAGGCTGCCTCATAATTGTTTGTAGTCAGATAAACCGACACCAGATAGTTGTAAACCTCATCCGTCCGTTTCGAATCGGGATATTTCTCCAGGAATTTCTCAAATGCCTTTACCGATTCGTTAAACGGAGAGAACGACAGTTCGTATGTTGCCAAAGCGTAATTGTACAACGCCTCTTCCTGTATTGTTTTGTCATAATCCATCAATGAAGCACGTTCGAAAGCCATTCGTGCCTGTGCCTTCTCGTTCATTTTCAGATAGCAGATGCCCAAATGCAAAAATGCGTTCTGCGACATTTCGTCATCCTCGGTAGTCGTTTTCGACAGACTTTTTACTGCATTGTCGCAATCGCCCTCGTTGTAATACGAAATTCCGAGCAAATACATTTCGTTGCGCACCACTTGGGGCGCTTTTGCTTGATATTTCGACAGATATTCTATCGTTTTTTTGTAGTCTTTGCGCTGATAGTAGCATTCACCCAATATCCTGTAAATCTCGAGATTGTTCTCATTATTCGGGTTTTTCTTGAGCAAATCCTCCGCCAGAGGCATCAATTCGTCATATTTCTTTTGCTGATAGTAAATCTGCACAATATAATATGGCACAAAATCCTTGTATTCGGGGTCGTCTTTCACTTTCAAGAAACCGGCCAGCGCCTTTTCGTAATGCTTTTGCGTATATTCTGTATATGCGTAATAATAATTTGCCGCACTTTCGTATTTAGTGTGCTGTCCAATCAACTTGCCGAAATAATAGCGGCTGTTCGGATAATCTTTCAACTGCAGCAGCGTATAGGCATAACGAAATTCGTAATCGTAGCGGGCGTTGCCTAACAGTTTAGACTCGTTCACTTTCGCAAACCAAAGTTTCGCCTCCTTAAAATTGCGCTGTTCGTAAGTGAGTGTTCCCAACATGAACGCTGTCTGGTCGTAAAATGACGTATAAGAATAGTCATCCATATACGCTTTCAGCATATAATAAGCGTTGTCATTGCGCAATTCGTAAGCGTTAGCCGCCAGCAAATACATCGTCTCCTGCACTGTCTCCGAAAGCGGTTTGTCCGACAATTCGAGGTACTTTTCCAACGAATTCGACGAGGCCGCATATTTTTTCTGCGCGTGAAGCACTTTCCCCTCATTGAAATATCTTTGTATATCCGTATATACATTGGTTTGTTGCGCATACAAACCGCCAATGCAAAACAATGATAAACCTATAATTACTTTTCGCATAATCTATGATATTGTTATTTAGACATCATTTTTTATTAAAAATATATCCTAAAGAAATTCCCACTTTGTTGGGGTACCATTCGGCGGAACCATTCCACGGATCGGGCGGGTTGTCGTTCTCGTGCCCCTCAGGATACATCATTATTTCGTTATTCGTATCATATCCATTATAGTAACTCCACATTCTCGACCAACTGAGAAATGCGTCAAATATCCATCTCTCGGCAAAAATTTTCTCGTAGCCCACGCTCAAGCCGAGCATGGCGCCTGCCCCTTTGGCATAACCTGTATTGAAACGGAGTTTACCGTGTTCGATATATGGTTTGGAAATTTTAAACATCTGCATTCCTGCATTGGCACCGAAATATACGCCATTGAAATGCCCTTTCAAATGCCAGCGGTATTCGGTCATCAGAATGCCGAAGTTCATTTTGTGTCCATTCACCGATTTCCACGGAGAATAAACAACTTCCGTCTGCAATGTGGACTTGGGTGACAAGGCGAATTCCACCGACGGATTCACCAACCCGACGCATGCGTAAAAAGCGTTGAGTTTGGCAGCCATTTCGACTTGCGACTGCCCTCGCAGCACGCACAGCAACAAAAAGAATATCAAAAGGCTGCGTTTCATCCTTCGTTCAGATATCTCCTTATCACATTATTGCCGAATTTCTTCTCTGACACCATTTTGGAAGATGGCACATGCGGAGCCAGAATCCCTTCGTCTATCTGCAAAGCCTCGTTCGTTTCTACCCTTATCTCGTCCCACAAATTCTGACGGAGGAAGCTGTTGTGAGTCGCTGTACCGCCTTCCACAATCAACGAAATGAGATTTTCGTCATACAACGCATCAAGCACCTGACGAAAAGGATTATCACTGAAATTTATCTTTTTATAAGTCACATTCGGCATCGGTTCGGCATCTTCCTGTTCGGTGAACACAATGGTACGAACCGTACCATCGAACAAATGGTAAGTCGTAGGTATTTTCAGCAAGCGGTCGATCAAGATACGCACAGGACTCGGTCCTTCGCAATAGCGCACTGTCAGGCGCGGATTGTCGAGCATGGCAGTTGTTGTGCCCACTAATATCGCCGTTTCTTCTGCACGCATACGATGCAAATCTATTTTTGTCTCCTCGTTGGAGATTTGAATTGGTTCATCGTCAGCCGAAATGCGTTTCCCGTCCACAAAGCCATCGGCAGATTGCGCCCATTTCAGCGTGATGTACGGACGACGTTTAGTGTGGAAGGTGAAAAAACGTTTGTTCAAGTCTTTGCATTCGCGTTCCAAAACGCCACAAAGCACCTCTACACCTTTATCTTTCAGAAGCTCCATGCCGCTTCCGTTCACTTTGGCGAATGGGTCTTTGTTGCCAATTACCACACGCGGGATGCCTGCCTCCGCAATTGCCAGAGCGCAAGGAGGCATCTTGCCGTAATGCGAACACGGTTCCAAATTGACATACATGGTAGATTGCTTCAATAGCGCCTTATTCTCTACAGAAGCGATAGCATTGACCTCGGCATGCGCCTCGCCGAATTTCTGATGATAGCCGCTGCCTATCACTTCACCATTGCATACAATCACCGCACCAACCATCGGATTGGGGGCCACATAGCCCATTCCTTTTCGGGCCAGCTCGATGCACAAACGCATGTATTCTTCTTCAGATGCCATTTTTTTTATATTTTTGTGTCTATGAAAACTATTCAACACTGTTTTGACTATGTCCGTCATCATCTCGGTAATTTGTACTCCCCCTCCGAGGTAAGACAGATTGCCTTCGCGCTTGTGGGCGAAGCCGCTTCTTTGTCTCTCGCCGAAATGCTAATCAACAAAGATACAAAATTATCAGATATACAAGTAAAAAAAATCGAATCATTTACGAACAGAATGCAAAACGGTGAACCTTTGCAGTATATTCTTGGCAGCACCGACTTTTGCGGACTGCATTTTGAAGTGAACCAAAACACCCTCATCCCGCGCCCCGAAACATCCGAGCTCGTAGATTGGATAGTCCGCGAGAACAAACTCCCAAATCCCCAAATAATAGATATCGGAACAGGAAGCGGATGCATTGCCATTTCGCTGAAATCAATGATTTCATCGGCAAAAATTACCGCTATAGACATATCATGTGAAGCACTCGAAGTAGCACGACGAAACGCGGAAAGAAACGCCGCAAGCATTCGGTTCATAGAGGCTGACATACTGAACGAATCAGAAAAAATCGGCGGCACATACGACATCATTGTCAGCAACCCGCCCTACATCCGCGAATGCGAAAAGGGGCAAATGGAGAGAAATGTAGTGGACTATGAACCGCACAAGGCTCTTTTTGTGCCCGACGGCAAACCGCTTCTGTTCTACGAGGTCATCAGTCGTTTCGGAACAGAAAGGCTCAACCCGAACGGCAGGATTTTCTTTGAGATTAACCAACTTTTCGGCAGAGAGGTATGCGACATGCTGAAATATTTGGGTTACAAAGACATCGAACTGAAAAAAGACTTCTATCAAAACGACAGAATGGTATGCGCAACATTATACAAATCACAACAAAACTAAACTGTTTCTAATTTTTATGCCATGAAATCGGAGAATTACGAGAAAAACTTGCAAAAGGCCGCCACACTATGCTCGGCAAAAGAATGTTGCACAAATGATATCCGCCAAAAGCTCGTCACCTACGGCAGCAGCGATGACGAAACCGAAAAAATAGTGCAGTATCTCACCAAAGAGAAATTTATAGACGACCAGCGATTCACTATAGCATACGCTAAAGACAAATTCCGTTTCGGGAAATGGGGAAAGACAAAAATCGGATACGCGCTTCGGATGAAGAAAATTGCCGATGAAATGATAGAAAATGCGCTAAACATGATACCCGAAGAAGAATATGCAGAAACGCTGCTCACCTTGCTGCGTGAAAAAAAGAAAAGCGCCAAGTTCAAAGACGACTATGAGCTCAGAGGCAAACTGTTCCGCTTCGCTGCCAGCCGAGGGTTTGAAAGCGAAATCATATTGCAAACACTAAAAAACATCTGAACAAAGTTTATTTGCATCACTATTCATGCAAATTTCGTTTTTCTCTCTAAAAGAGCGCGCCTTTAGGCATAACCTCCGAATTATTTTGTATTTTTGCCAGAATTCAACAAGAAACGACCATGAGAAAAACATTTATCCTCATCTGCACCATTTGCGCGACAGTTTTTTCAGCGTACTCGCAACGCCCGCTGGAGCAACTATGGCAAAAAATAGACACACTGCCAGCCACCCGTCACGCCCAAATAGGTTTCGTTTGCAGGAACACCGCCACAGGCAAAACTGTAGCGGAACTAGCGCCACACAAGACCTACACGCCTGCATCGGTCACAAAGGTTGTCACCACAGCCACCATTCTCGATATGCTCGGGGCCGACTTCAAATTCCAGACATGGATTGAGTACGACGGCACTATAGATGCAGAAGGCACGCTGAACGGAAACATCTATGTGCGCGGCGAAGGCGACCCCACTATCGGTTCGTCATACTTTCGCGACTCACTGCTTTTCTTGAAAAAATGGAGAGCGGAAGTCGCCAAACTCGGCATCAAGAAAATAAACGGAAGCATTGTGGCCGAAACGGGCTTGTACGACGACATTGTAGTGTCGCCGCTATGGATGGGCGAGGACATTGGCACATACTACGGCGCAGGGGTTTACGCACTTTCGTGCTACGACAATACAGAATATGTCACCGTGAACACCAAAAACGGCAACTTGTCGCTGTTTCGCATTACGCCTAAACTTAACGACACAGACACCTTGCAATGTTGCGTGAATGTAAGTCGCCGGGCCACAAAAAACGATGTATATCTAGCCGGAGAGCCTGGACTTGGGACACGCTTTTTACGCGGTGAATTGCGCCCATATCTCGATAACATGACTTTTAAATGCGACATAGCAAACCCGCCGCTTCTGTTGGTCAATTCGTTCAAAAAAGAATTGGAAAGCGCAGGCATCAAAGTACAGCGCGAGTGCAGCGTGGCAAGGACGAAAGGCAGCGCCAACCGCCAACCGATATACATTCACCTGTCGCCAGCGTTGAGCGAAATCATACGCTCGACAAACGTCAACAGCAACAACAACTTTGCCGAACATCTGTTCAAACACCTTGCGCTGCAAAACGACAGTGTGGCGTCTTTTGAACGCAGTGCCGAAAATCTGTTAAAATACTGGAAAGGAAAAGGGATTGATACTTCCGCCGCATTTATGTATGACGGTTCGGGACTAACACCGAAAAACGCATTTTCGCCAGATTTCATCGTAGATATTTTATCTCACATGAAAAACAACAGCAACTATGCTGAAGCCTTTTTCAAATCGTTGCCCGTTGCAGGGAAAGAAGGCACTGTCGCCAATCTGCTCAACAATTTCGCCGCGCAAAACGCATTTCATGTGAAAAGCGGAAGTTTCAGAAATGTGCAATGCTACGCAGGATATTTCACAAAAAACGGACAAACCTACGCTTTCTGCATTATGGTAAACAACTTTTACGGGCAAAGAGCAAAAATAAGGCAAATCATCGAAGAAATTCTGAAAGAAACCTATTCTCAAACTAACAATTAAAAACATTCCATGCTACGCGACGAACTAAAAAAACGCATACTTATTTTGGACGGTGCCATGGGCACGATGATTCAAAAAGAAGGGCTGACGGAAGATGATTTCCGAGGCGAAAGGTTCGCCAATTGGGAATGCCCGCAAATGAAGGGAAACAACGAAGTGTTGTGCCTCACGAAACCTTCTGTCATCGAACACATCCACAGAGCTTACTTCGAAAGCGGTGCCGACATCATAAAGACTTGCACTTTCAACGCACAGCGCATCTCGCTGCACGACTACAACATGCAGGATTATGTACGCGAGATAAATCTGGCAGCAGGACGAATTGCGCGGAAAATAGCCGATGAATTCACAAAAAAGACGCCACACAAACCTCGCTTTGTCGTCGCCTCTATCGGACCAACAAACAAAACCGCATCCATCTCTCCTGACGTAGAAAATCCCGCCGCAAGAGATGTGACTTTCGACGAGCTTTGCGACGCATACGAAGAACAAATGTCGGCCCTGCTAGAAACTGGAATTGACGGATTTTTGATTGAGACCATCTTCGACACGCTGAATGCCAAGGCTGCGGTCATGGCGGCACAGAAGGCAATGGCAAAATGCGGGAAACAAGCGGAAATCATGCTGTCGGCCACCATCGCCGACCTCAGCGGACGCACCTTGTCGGGACAGACAATCTCTGCATTCATGGCTTCCATGGCGCATGTGCCCGTGCTCTCCATGGGATTGAATTGTTCTTTCGGTGCAGACAAACTGAAACCATACATTAAAGAAATCAGCGAAAAAGCACCATTTTTCGTCAGCGTTCATCCCAATGCCGGACTTCCGAATCAATTTGGAGAATATGACGACACGCCCGAAGCGATGAAAGCGAAAATCAAAGAATTCATCGATGAAAAATGCGTAAATATCATCGGCGGATGTTGCGGGACAACTCCTGCACATATCGCCACCTACAGCGAACTGCTCGCTCATAGTCACGAAATCAGAAAACCTGCAGAAAAAAGCAGCGATTTATGGCTGTCGGGCATGGATGACTTCCGTATCAAGTCCAACTCATTCCTTTTCAACAAAGACATCTCCTCCGAAGAACAAGAGACCTCGCTTTTCTGCAACATTGGCGAACGATGCAATGTGGCCGGGTCAAAGAAATTTCTGCGATTGATAAGCGAGAAAAACTATGACGAAGCGTTGACTATAGCCCGCAATCAGGTGGAAGCCGGCGCACAAGTCATCGACATAAACATGGACGATGGCATGCTCGATGCCAAAACGGAAATGACAAACTTCGTGAACCTCATCGCCTCCGACCCCGAAGTGGCAAGGGTGCCGCTGATGATCGACTCTTCGCAATGGGATGTGATTGAGGCGGGACTGAAATGCGCGCAAGGCAAATGCATCGTAAACTCCATCAGCCTGAAAGAAGGAGAAGAAAAATTTCTGCAAAAAGCCGAAAAAATCAAACGCTACGGAGCCGCTACGGTTGTCATGGCATTCGACGAGCAAGGGCAAGCCGACACCTATGAACGGAAAATAGAAATCTGCGCCAGAGCTTACCGACTCCTCACCGAAAAAATCGGATTTGCGCCTCAAGATATCATTTTCGACCCCAATGTACTTGCCATTGGCACTGGCATAGAAAGTCACAACAGTTACGGCATCGACTTCATCCGTGCCACACTATGGATAAAGGAGCATTTGCCCCATGCCAAAGTGAGCGGCGGCGTAAGCAACTTGTCATTCTCCTTCAGAGGAAACAATGCTGTACGCGAAGCCATGCATTCCGTGTTTCTGTACCACGCCAGAAAGGCCGGAATGGACATGGGCATTGTGAATGCAGGAATGCTGCAAATCTATGATGAGATAAATCCCGAACTGCTGCAATATGTCGAAGACATAGTGCTCAACAGAAGACCCGACGCCACCGACCGCATGCTGCGCTTCAGCGAAACCTTAAAACAAGAGGGCTCCACAGAGGCGAAAAAGAACGATGAATGGCGGGAAAAACCGCTCGACGACAGATTGAAACATGCACTCATCAAGGGCATCAACGAATACATGGAAATCGACCTCGAAGAAGCATTGAAAGTGTATGGCAGTCCGTTGGAAATCATCAAGAAACCGCTAATGGACGGCATCAACGAAGTGGGCGAACTGTTCGGGCAGGGCAAAATGTTTCTGCCGCAAGTGGTAAAAACCGCCCGAACCATGAAAACTGCCGTTGCCTATCTGCAGCCATACATCGAAAAAAGCAACAGCCAGCAAAGCGCTAAAGCAGGCAGAATACTGATGGCCACTGTAAAAGGCGATGTGCACGACATCGGGAAAAACATCGTGTGCGTAGTCATGTCGTGCAACAATTTCGATGTGATTGACCTCGGTGTGATGGTGCCTACCGAAACCATTGTAGAGAAAGCCATTGAATTAAAGGCTGACGCCATTGGGCTAAGCGGACTCATCACGCCATCGCTCGACGAGATGATAAAAGTGGTGCAAGCACTCGAAGCCAAAGGTCTGAAAATACCCGTGATGATTGGCGGCGCCACCACATCAGACATACACACCGCCGTGAAGATAGCACCCGAATACAGCGGTGTGGTAGCGTATGTGAAAGACGCGTCGCAAAACGCTTATGTCGCTTCTGCGCTTATCAACGGCGATCAGAAATTTATCGCCGACCTGAAAAAACATCAAGAGGAAATCCGCACAGCCAATTCAAAAAAGAAACCAGAACTGCTGCCTATCGACGAAGCAAAAGAAAATGCGCCGAAAACCGACTGGAGCAACGAACATATCACACACCCAACCTCCATCAATCGCATCACGCTCAACGACATCGACCTCAACCTTATAGCACCGCTCGTCAACTGGCGCATGCTGCTCTATGCATGGAAACTGTCGGGCGATTTCGAAGACATCGAGCAGATAGCCGACGAAAACGAGGCGCAGCAATGGTTGGCTAAATATCACGGAAAATACAAAGACAAAGCAGAAGAAGCTGCAAAAATCATCATTGACGGCAAACGGATTTTGCGCCACATGATTGACGAGCAGCTGACAACAGCGCACGCCGTAGTGCAAATACTGCCCGCCAACAGCATCGGCGACGAAGTGGCTATTTACACCGACGACCAACGAAACGACGAGCGCTGCCGCTTCCATTTCCTGCGTCAGCAGAAACCTGGCGACGACGGGCACTGCACTTCACTCGCCGACTACATAGCGCCTGCCGGAACAGCCGACTATATCGGCATGTTTGCCGCCACTGCCGGCATAGGATTGAAACAGCATACCGACCACATAGCCGCAGAAGGGAACGAATACGAAGCCATCATGATGAAACTCCTCGCCGACCGATTGGCAGAAGCGCTCTCAGAATGGCTGCATTATCAAGTGCGCACTAAATATTGGGCATACGCCCCCAACGAGCCTTTCGACATCCAGAAACTGCTTCAGTACCAATACACAGGCATACGGCCCGCCATCGGCTATCCGTCGATACCGCAACACGAAATCAAACGACAAGTATTTGATCTACTGAATGTTACCACTAACACGCACATCGAACTGACCGAAACACTGGGCATGTCGCCTGCCGCCTCGGTATGCGGATTTTATTTCGCCAACGAGAAAGCGCGATACATCCTCGTGGGCGATACTGAAGGGCAATAAATCTTCAACTTGGGAACTCAGCGACAAGAAGCGTTTTTTGCGGTGAATAGCGGACAATTTGCCAAAATCAACAAATAAAAGATGCCAAAAACAGGCTCAAAGATAGCGAAACAGCCTCGCTGTTGTTCTGATAAATAAATCAACAAAATTTAAACAGCTTCTAAATTTTATTTTGTACAATAATAAAAAAAATATATCTTTGTGACGCTTTCGGCAAAATTGAAAGAGAATTAAATTTAATTATAAATCAACTTAAATTATTATGGCAAATTTAGATTTGACAAAGTACGGAATTACAGGAGCAACTGTAATCGCGCACAATCCTTCTTACGAACAACTGTTCGCAGAAGAAACCAAAGCAGGTCTTGAAGGCTACGAAAAAGGTCAGAACACTGAACTCGGAGCTGTAAATGTAATGACTGGTATTTTCACCGGCCGTTCACCTAAGGACAAATACATTGTGATGGACGCAAACTCAAAAAACACTGTATGGTGGACATCTGACGCTTACAAAAACGACAACCACCCTATGAGTGAAGAAGTTTGGGCAAAAGTTAAAGACATCGCAAAAAAAGAACTTTGCAACAAAAACCTTTATGTTGTTGACGCATTCTGCGGCGCAAACAAAGATACCCGCATGGCTGTTCGCTTCATCGTTGAAGTAGCATGGCAGGCTCACTTTGTAACAAACATGTTCATCAAACCTACCGCTGAAGAATTGGCTAACTTCACACCTGACTTCATCGTTTACAACGCTTCTAAAGCAAAAGTTGAAAATTACAAAGAACTCGGATTGAACTCTGAAACTTGTGTAGCATTCAACACTACTTCAAAAGAACAAGTTATCATCAACACTTGGTACGGCGGCGAAATGAAAAAAGGTATGTTCTCAATGATGAACTACTACTTGCCTTTGAAAGGTATCGCTTCTATGCACTGCTCTGCAAACTGCAACATGGAAGGAAAAGAAACCGCTATCTTCTTCGGTTTGTCTGGTACAGGTAAAACCACTTTGTCAACTGACCCGAAACGTAAATTGATCGGTGACGACGAGCACGGATGGGACGACAACGGCGTGTTCAACTTCGAAGGCGGATGCTACGCTAAAGTTATCGGCCTTTCTAAAGAACACGAACCTGACATCTACGGCGCTATCAAACGCGACGCATTGCTCGAAAACGTAACTGTTGACGCTAACGGCAAAATCGATTTCAACGACAAATCAGTTACTGAAAACACTCGTGTTTCTTATCCTATCAACCACATCAAGAACATCCAGCCGGGTTCTTCTGCACCTGCTGCTAAGAATGTTATCTTCTTGTCGGCTGACGCATTCGGCGTATTGCCTCCTGTATCAATCCTGACTCCAGAACAGACTAAATACTATTTCTTGAGCGGATTTACTGCTAAATTGGCTGGTACAGAACGCGGTATCACCGAACCTACTCCAACTTTCTCTGCATGTTTCGGACAAGCATTCTTGGAATTGCACCCAACTAAATATGCTGAAGAATTGGTTAAGAAAATGGAAAAATCAGGCGCTAAAGCATACTTGGTGAACACTGGATGGAACGGTACTGGCAAACGTATCTCAATTCCTGACACTCGTGGTATCATCGACGCTATCCTCGACGGTTCAATCCTGAAAGCTGAAACGAAGATGATTCCTATGTTCAACTTTGAAGTACCTACTGCATTGCCAAATGTAAACCCTGCTATCCTCGACCCACGCGACACTTACGCTAACGCATCAGAATGGGAAGTGAAAGCAAAAGATTTGGCTGCTCGCTTTATCAAAAACTTCGACAAATACACAACTAACGAAGCTGGTAAAGCATTGGTTGCTGCTGGTCCTCAATTGTAATTTAATACAATTTAATACACAAAGAATAGTCTTTCTCACGGAAGGACTATTCTTTTTTTATCATTATTATGAGAAAAATATCTTGGAATAAAATTATTGGAAAATTTATCGAAGGATTCAACCATTTTTCAATTTGGATATTGTCTTTCTTTGTGGTTTCTATTTGGTCTTTGCTTCAGAATCATCAGTTGGTGGACACCAACACCAGCTGGAGAATTTATGTCATAACTATTGGCGGTGCGATATGGAGTGTTTCTGCAACGCTTTTCTGCGAGCATCGTTATTCCCCAAAAACAACGTTTAGAGCGTCGCTTGGCGTCTATTTACTTTGGACAACATATGCATTGTTGCTGCCAGATATTGACAAAATGAATGCGGCTTTGAGTATTTCTTTCTCTGCATTGTGTACAGTTGCTGTATTCTCGTTGTTTTTCGTTTCTTTCTTTGGTTGCAAAGATGAAGAAATCTGTTTTTGGAATTTTTCGCAAAGCACATTGTGTACTTTGTTGTATGCATTGTTGTTTGGATTGATAATACAAGGAGGCCTTTCTCTGGCTGTTTTTGCTTTAGACTCTTTGTTCTCGTTGTCAGTTGGTTCAAGATGCTATGGCGATTTGACAGTGTTGTGTCATTTGTTGTTTGTTCCAATCTATTTTGTTTGCAATCTGCCAGAAAAGGAAAACAAGTTTAATAACGAATTAAGCATAATCAGCAAAACGACAAAAGTGTTGTCGTTATATATATTGCTACCTATTACGACCATTTATTTTGTTATTTTGTATGCCTATATGGCAAAAATTCTTTTCACTTGGACTTTGCCGCAGGGAATGGTTACTTGGTTGGTGTCAGTCTCAATGGTTATTTATTTCCTCATTATTACATTTTGCTACCCATTGTTTGTGCGAGGCGAAAACAAAGTGGCAGAATTTGTATCCCGTTATATGGGCTTGATTGCCTTGCCATTAGTGGTATTGATGAGCGTGGGCATTTTGTATCGCATCAATCAGTATGGCATCACGATTAGTCGTGGCTATGTGTTATTGCTTAATATTTGGTTTTATGCAATGATTGTGTGGCTGACATTGACTAAATCCCATAAAATTCGTTTGATACCAATTTCTTTTTGTGTAATATTTTTCATCTCATCAATTGGCCCGTGGAGTGTAGCGAATGTTACTTATAAGACGATTTCAGGACGGTTGAAAGATAACATACAGAAGAGTGGGGCATATCAAGATGGGAAACTTGACGAAATGGCTTTTCTTGCGTATGTAAACGCCAATGATAGTATTGCTGAACAGATTTTTACCGATAAACGATATCTTGATGCTTATTATCGAAACGAATACGAAAAAGACCTTTTTTCGGAGAATAGTGATGATAATTATCAGTTATTTCACGAATTACTCAATGACAGTTCATATGACTTTGCATCGAAAGAAAAGAAAGTGGAATTATTATATGAAACAAATGATATTGCTAATATACCGCAAGAGACGGGCGGATATAAGTATTATATTCATGTGGATTACTGTACAGATAAGATTAAGATTGAGGATGATCGTTTGATGATTGATAACATATACAAACATGATAATATAACAATACCATTGCCTACAAAAGAATATAAAGAAGATGAAATTTTTACTTATGTGTATAAAGATGGCATTGTGCATCTGAAATATCTTAAAGGTGTTTTTTATCCAGAAAGAGATTCAAACCGTTACGAAATAAACAGATTTGAATGTGATTTGTTTTATAATTTTCAAGAATAGTTTCTTGAAAATTATAAAACAAACAATTATTTCGTAGAGACGTTTCATGAAACTTTATATGAAATAACAGCCACCCTTTGGGGTGGCTGTTATTTTTTTGGGGGGATCGGCAAACCGTTCAGCATCAGTATTGGTGCGGTAAAAAAACAAACGGTTGTTTTGTAGAGACGGCCCATGGACCGTCTCTACGGCAATACGTACGTTGTTTTATACCGCAAACGATTGAATTATAATAATTTATAATTTACAATAGACGATGCACACATTGTTCCAACGGAAACATGTAAATTTTCATCGGAAACCGCACGGCAAATTATTTTACAAAAAACTGATTATCAACCAATAGTCATCCGCATTATTCACGGGATGTTATTTTTTCTGGCAACGAAATCATTGCACCCAATCGTTCGTCATACTCGCGTTTTTTCCAGTCCACCATTCCACTGCATGTATAAAATGTCAATTCTCCGAAATAAGGTCTGCCATTGATCTCATACAAATCGACACGCACTTGAGGAAGTCCTGCTGACAGTTTCTTTGCCAATTGTTTCATTTCTTCAAAAGATTCCGGTTTGGGAGGCAAATTGTCCATTTTTTTATAGTCAGTCCTTTCTATATCCAACAGTTTGTAATCCATATCAGCAAATCCGATGACTGCGGTTGCATGGTTCTCCAGACCTTTAGAAATGTACATCAAACGAGGCTCACCATTGAAACAGAAGAACTTATAATCAACAATATCGTCAGTTGCATCGTTTTTCATAAACTTCTCAACAATGATACGCGGTTCTATTTGTGAATATACCCATTCTCGGGTTTTCTTTCCATAATACTTCACCCGCAAGGCTTTGTTAATCTTCCTGCGAGCATTTTCAATATCAAAAGTGCTTTTATCTCTACAGATAATCACACTGGCACAATCGTGCGTGCATTTTATGACAAATTGTTTCGGCAGCTTATCGAAATCAATCTCATCAAAACTTTTATACACACCTATTGTAGGAATGATATACTCCTCACCTATTATCTCTGCCACCTTCGCTTTGGCCTCTGCCTTATCCACTAGCAGCGGCAGTTCAGGCTTTCTGTAATATAACTTCATCCATTGTATTTTCTCGTTAAAAGTCGTTGGATGTTCAATGTCGGGTTTGTATGCAAATTTATATTCAAAACATAATTCAATGCACTCTTTATCAGAAAGATGCATCAGACCCCATTTCTCAAAACTTAATTTCCATAATTTCGGATGCTTGATTTTTCTTAATAAACTTCGAAATTCCATATTCTATCCTTTCTTTTTATATCTTCTATATATTCAAAATCTTGTTCTTTTCACTACCTTCAAGCTCACTTCGTAGAGCAGATAAACCGGCAGCGCCACCGCAAAAAGTGTAAACGCATCAGCCGTTGGAGTGATGACGGCGGCAACTATCAGAATCGCCACAAACGCATGCTTGCGGTATTGCTTCATCAGTGATGAATTCAACAAGCCAAACTTGGCCAATAACCAGCACACAATAGGAAGTTCGAAGACCACGCCCATCGTAAGGCTCATCACTAACAAAGTAGAAATGTACGATTCGAGCGAGATAAGATTTTCCACCTCAACGCTCACCTGATATGTGCCAAGAAAACGGAAAGTGAGCGGGAAAAGCAGGAAATAACTCGACAACACACCCACAAAAAACAACAAATACGCACAAGGCAATATCAGACGCGCATAGTGACGTTCGTTGTCGTAGAGCGCAGGCGAAACAAAATGAAAAAACTGATAGACCACATACGGCGAAGCGCAGACAACGCCCATACATAACGCCATTTGGAGATGCGCCACAAACTGTTGCGCCAACCCCGTGTTGATAAGTTTAACAGAAAAAGGCTCCAACTCTCCGCCAAAGAACGCTGACAGCTGTCCCAACAGGCGGTAAGTGATGAAATCGGCGTTTCTCGGAGCAAGCACCACATCGAACAGCGAATTTTTGAAAACAAATGCCACCACCGTGAAAGCCAACGACACAACCACGCTTCGCACTATTGCGGAGCGCAGCGCGTCAAGATGCTCCCAAAAACTCATCGACTCGTCAGTCATTCTTCTTGTCGCCGTCGTCTTTTTTGGCGTCAGACTCCACACCGTTCATGCCTTCCTTAAAATTCTTTACTCCCTTGCCCAATCCACGCATCAGTTCGGGAATTTTCTTGCCGCCAAAAAGCAGCAGCACTACCAGGGCTATCACCAAAATTTCGGGCAATCCAATGCCGCCGAGAAAAAGTAATGTGTTCATTAGTGTAAAGTATAAGGAGAATTGAACTCAATTCTCATGTATTATGTAAAATTATCTCGTTTCTTGCTTACAAATGTATTATTTTTTCTGCTAATCATCAAATTGCTGATTATACCATCAAACTGTTTCTGGCATTTTCCATAGCAGCTATTACCTTGTCGCACCAGCTGTCGAATTCCGCGTCCTCTTTTTGACACTCCTTGTGCGAAAGCACATATTCGAGCGTACGCCTCACCCCTTGGTCGAAACGCACCACCGCCTTGAATTCAGGCACCACCCTTTTCAATTTGGCATTGTCGAACACTACCGTATTTGCCTTGTCGCCAATGAGTCCGCCTCGATAATCGAAAAAGCGCCCTGTTTCGGCAATGAAATCTGACGGCACATAAAACGGTTTATACTCCACTCCTAGCGCATCGGCTATGCATTGATGTATCTGGTTCCATGTGAGCGATTCGTCAGAAGTTATCTGAAACGCTTCGCCAATGGCATGTACATTACCCATCAGCCCGAAGAAACCGAGCGCAAAGTCGCTGTTATGTGTAACGGTCCAGAGCGAAGTGCCATCGCCATGCACAATGACAGGTTTGCCTTCTATCATGCGCTTGAGCACTTGCCAGCTGCCTTTGTTGCCATGCACGCCCACCGGAACAGAGCGTTCGTCGTAGGTATGACTCGGACGGACAATCGTAATGGGAAAATCTTCTTCTTGATATTTCTGCATCAGAAAGTTTTCACAAGCTATCTTGTCGCGCGAATATTGCCAATATGGATTCTTGAGCGGCGTAGATTCTGTAATCAGATAATTGAGCAAAGGCTTTTGATAGGCCGATGCGGAACTGACAAATATAAATTGCTTTGTTTTCCCGCGAAACAGGCGATAATCTCGTTCTATTTGCTCTGGGCGGAAACAAATGAAATCGCACACACAATCGAACAAGAGAGGCCTAATCAACGCTGCCACCTTCTGCTCGTTCTCAATGTCGGCATTCAGCACTTTGACACCAGCAGGCAAGGCGGCGTTTCTATTGCCGCGATTGAGCACATACAACTCCCATTGCCCTGAGGCCGCCACCTGTCTTGATATTGCTGCACTGATAGTACCAGTACCTCCAATAAACAACGCCTTTTTCATTTCTCTTACAAGTTTTTACAAATATATAAGAGAAATCGGCAAGTGGCACAACGAAAAACGAAAAAAATCAAAAACAGCCTCTATAAATTCAATGTGACGGCTGCCCCGATTCTGAACGGATTACCTAGTTGCACATAACTTTTGTTCAGACTCTCGCAATAGAATGTGTAATAATGGGCATTTGTCGCGTTTTTGATCCATATAGAGAGAGAATACCCTTTTTTACGCAAAGCTATCTTGGCATTCAGCACACCATAATACTTTTGCATCACATCGTTCTTCTCCGAGAAATAAATCTGTCCAGCTCCATTATACTGCGCCGAAAAGATGATATTATCAAGCAGCTTTTTGTCCACATTCACCTTATACTCTGCAGAAAGAGCGAATGTATGTCCGGGTGCAAAAGGCAAATGATTTCCTGCAAAATCCATCGTCATTTCTGCCGTCTTCAAATATTCGTATTCTTTGAATTTTGCAACAAGAAAACCATAAGACAGTCCCACACGAAAATCTTTTGCCGGATTGGCACGCATTGTGAGTTCTGCGCCATAATTTTGTGAACGCGCCGCATTGCTTACCATGCGACTGCCATTTTCGGCGTATGTGACAATCTGTTGATCGTTGAATCGGATGAAGTATGCCGAAACATCCATAAACAACTTGCTCCTTACAGGTTCAGCATGAAGCCCTATTTCATAATTCCATGTATATTCTGGCTTATATGATACCGAATTGAGCGGCTGTAATATCACTTCATTGTCGAAAATATTATCTTTAGCGTGCTTCATTGCTTCTTGCAACGTATTCGACAACATCGAGAAACTGTAACCTCCTGCTTTATATCCTTTTGCAATAGATGCATAAAGCATATAACGGTCGCTGAAATCGTATTTCGCCGAAAATTTCGGAAGCAGCGTCCAGAAATCTTTTTGATCGTTGCCTTTCAGCTTATATACGGGATTCATGTGAATTCCCATTGCCGTGGCAGAAAGCGATGCGGAGGTGTTATAATCTATCTCTGCACGCTCATAATCGAATCGGAGCCCCAGCGTGAATGTAAGTTTATCCCAAAAAGTATAGGATGACTGATGATAAATTGCCGAACCGAAATTTCTCAAGTTGAAAAGTCCAGGAATGTATATATCATCATCAACAGAGACAAACGCTGGCATATTAGGCACCAGTGTTCTGAATCCAGTCTGATAGAGCGTCATCGGCGCATCCACCTCGTTCCACTTGGCAAAGCCCATCACGCCGCATACATGCTGATAAGGTTTTTTGCCGGTCGAGCGGAAGGTGAATTCCTGCGTGAGTGATTTTGAGTTTTGGCATTGCGTCAAACGGAAAATGGAATCGGGCGAAAAGTCCTGGTCCATACGCATTTTATCATTCAAATACTGAAAACTTGTTGTCGAAGTCACGATTGTCTCCTCTGTCTTCTTCTGGAAGGAGAGGCTGGCCGTGAGCGCATCTCTGTCGTACTTTCCTGGCGCATCGTAAGCCACATCGCCCGCCTTGTCGTTTTCTGCGTCGTACAGAGCGTAAGGATAGGCATTTTGCGATACATTCTCGTACGACAGCGAAAAATTGGCGAGCCACTCATCCGTCATTCTCCACTCCCAACGCGTGCGACCGCCAAAAGTGCGTTCGCTGTTGCGCTCGTTGCGCACTACGTTACGGAAAGAGCCGTCATCGGCATCATAAAATCCTCCAAAAGAAAAAGCAAGTTTTTCTTTTATCTTATGATAATAGGACAAGCGGGCTTTCAAATCATTGTAACTGCCGTAAGAAATCTGCGCCTTTACGCCTTGATATTCGAACGGCGAAAGCGTGCTGACACGAATCAGTCCCCCGATAGAATTGCGTCCGTACAATGTTCCTTGCGGACCACGCAACACATCTATGATCTTCAAGTCGAGAAACGAGAAATCGAACAAGCTTTTGTCGAGAATTGGCACATTATCCACATACAATCCCACAGAAGGGTCATTGGTGCGCGCACCAATACCGCGCAAAAACATCGAAGATGTGATTTTTGAACCGTACTCAGGCATGTAGAAATTAGGTACAAGCGCAGTCAAATCGGGCATCCGTGTGATTTGCTGACGTGCCATCATATTGGACGAAACCACATTATAAGAAAGAGGCTGCTCACGCAATTCCTGATTTTCACGCGAATAGACAAGCACTTCCTTCAACTCTATTGTCTGCATTGTGTCATCTACGGCAACCTCCTGCGCCGCAACTGCCGACAAGGCGAACACAAAAGCACATATTAAGAATAATAATCTAAGATTCATATCGCTATTATCTGCATCTTTTTTTCGGAATGCAAAGTAACGACATTTAAACGACATTTCACATCCTATAATATTAGGATATTAGTTATTTGAAAAAATCAGGAAATATTGTGCGTCATTGCATAACGCACCAATTCGGCGAGCGTTTTCAGCTGCAGCTTTTCCGAAAGATGCTTGCGATGGGTTAGCACCGTAGTAGGCTGTACGCCCATTCTTGATGCTATTTCTTTTATTGTCAACCCTTTAGAAATCAATTCCAAACATTCTGTCTCGCGCTCGGAAAGAAGACTCGATTTACGGCTCTGTATCGACAGATGGGTACGATAACGAATGAAACGGGCGCTTTTTTTCTGCGAAGAGCACAACTGTTTCTCCATTCGACGCACAATACTTTTAGTAAGTCCCGTTTGTAATCGCGCGCGCATCGAGAGCAAACGACGCAAATACAACAATTTAGCCTGCATGTCACCATCGGCAGCTACATCCGTTCCCGATTGCAGAGAATCCATTGCCTGAGAGGCGCCCAACGAAACTAGCATGCCATCCAGTTCGACTAACGAAGGTTCCATGAAATCCACAGATTCTGTTTCACGACGGGCCGTCGGACTATAATACCTCTCGTACAACGAAACGATAGACGGATAAAGCACCTCCTTTCGATAGCGGGCATCGCCTGCATAGCATTGCAACAACGGACAGAAACGCGGCATTTCTTTGCATACCCCCTCAATATATTTCTCCAAAAAAGCATCTTCTCTTTCATGATAATCCACCAGTTGCAAAAGCGCATAAGTCTGTATGTCGCCCTGAAGCCGATAATTCTTATCTTGCAACACATTCAGCACACACAACAGCAAATCGTCGCTGAAGGCTGACGAAGCGCACAAATCGCCGACCGTTTTTTCCTTTGCCTTGCAGCACAATCCGAAACGAAGAAGCATTTGCAGCCACTCTTCGTGCTCACCTAGCAAAGGCAAAATTTTCGTGTCGCGCGTTATCATAAAAAAGACGAAAAGATTTGCCCAAAATTAATCACTTAATTTCAAAAAGCACTATCTTTATAAAAATTTTGTTTAACCATTAAAAAACAAATTACTATGGGACTTATTTGGTCAATTATCATCGGCGCATTAGCCGGTTTCTTGGGAAGCAAGATCTTCAGCGGCGCTGGCAAAGGACTGCTGCTTAACCTCATCATCGGTATTGTCGGCGGCTTTATCGGCGGCTGGATTTTCGGATTGCTCGGCATAGGCGGCGGCAGCATGCTATGGCAACTCGTAAGCGCTACAGTGGGCGCCATCGTGCTGTTGTGGATTATCTCCCTTATCAAGAAATGATGCCACAACATCATCAAGGGAAAAATCGTCGGCATTTTGTCGACGATTTTTTTTATCTTTGTCAGATATTGCAACAAACGCTAATATATGGAACAGAATTTTGACGAAATCCGCCCCTATCATCAGTCGGAAATAAATGCAGCCTTACGCAAAATTACCAGCGAAGAGCAGTTTATGACTGCATTGGCAAAACTGATGCCCGACATCGACAAAGAAGCGCTCAAAGCGAAACTCAACAGTTTCACTACCACCAAAGAATTTCAGGGACAAATCGTTTTCCCCATCACCAACAGCATCATTGCCAAATGCAGCACTGGCGTATCGATAGACGGACTAGAATATGCTCGTCAGAAAAATAACCGGATATACATATCAAATCACCGCGACATCGTGCTCGACCCATTGCTTTTAGGCGTTTTGTTTTTTGCCAACGACATTGACACACCCGAAGTGGCCATAGGCAACAACCTGTTTGTCACGCCATGGATGGAACCGCTGGTGCGAATCAACAAAAACATTGTCGTGAAACGGAATGTGCCTGTAAGACAAATGCTTGAAGTATCTTCTCTGCTCTCAGCCTATATTCGATACGCCATTTGCGAAAAAAAATCGGCGCTATGGATAGCGCAACGCGAAGGACGCGCCAAAGACGCCAACGACCGCACCCAAGAGAGCCTTCTGAAAATGCTGAATATCAGCGGGAAAGATTCGTTCAAAGAGAATTTTTCGGCTCTGAATCTGTCACCGCTCACCATCTGTTACGAATACGACCCTTGCGATTATCTGAAAGCTAAAGAGTTCCAACTGAAACGCGACAATCCGCAATACAAAAAAACGCCGCAAGATGATGCCGAAAATATGCTTACAGGAATCTTTGGATGGAAAGGCGAAATAAAATATGTCATCAGTTCGCTTGACGACGAACTGAACAGCATTCCTGACGGGACTAAGAACGAACAGTTCACCGCCCTCGCCAGACTCATAGACAAACATATTCACCGCAATTACAAGATTTTTGCGAACAACCGCGTGGCATACGACTTGCTCATGGGCGAAAACCGATTTGCCAACGAATACACAGCCGAAGAGAAAAGCAAATTCGAGAATTACTTGCAGGAACGCATTGCCAAAATTGACATTCTAAACAAAGACGAATCGTTCTTGCGCACCAAAATATTGGAAATGTACGCCAATCCGCTCAAAAACAAATTAGAAGCCATTAAAAACTGACCACTATGAATAAGAAAATTTGCCGTTGCGCTCTTGTAGCGTCACTGCTTGCAGTATCGCTCTGCTGCTGCGACCTCGACAAAGACGAGAAAGAAGAAGTGCAATCGTTGCAGTTCGTAACGATTGAATCTGTAATGCCCAACAGCATGAACCTTCGGCTCGACAACGGCGAACTCATAAACGTAGAGTTGGGCGAAAGCACAGCTGCCACTACTCCTGCGGCTGGCACCCGAAGCATTGCCCTCTATAGGCAATCGCCAACGCCATACCGCCTCTATTCTATTGCCGAAGTACCAGTAGAGACTATAGAAACGATGACAGACGAAAATGCCGACACTTTCGGGAACGACAGTACTTATTACATGAACCTTTGTTATACAGGAGCTGACTATCTGAATGTGTATTTCTCGTCGCGCTCAAGCAAAAAAGAGATGAAGCTTATCCATAACCCTGATATAGAATCGACAGCCGACACCGCTTACCTGGCGCTGCGATACAATGCCAACAGCGACAACAGTTCTGCAAACAGCAGCAAAGCGATATCTTTCAAACTGGAGGAACTGCGCCAAGAGGGGAAAGACTCTGTCGTCATATTTGTTGATGCAAAACTGACAGATGCCACAGGAAAATTCAAGAACAAACGCTATAATTTCATTCAAAAATGGCAAAAATAAAAGGTTTTACGTGCGTTTGCTGCATAACGCTCTCCGCACTCTTCTGTGCATGCTCTTCACCTGACAATTACACGATAAAGGGTGACATCCAAAATGCGGAAGGCCTGATGGTGTATCTCGATGAAATCGGATTTTCCCAAACTCCGCACACCGACTCCGTCAAACTGAAAAAGAACGGGTGCTTCGCGTTCACAGGCAGCAACAAGTTTAAAGAACCTAAGTTTTTCCGCATAAGATATGCCGGCAACTCTCTGACCATTCCGATTGACTCCACCGAAACGGTGAATATAAAAGCGCACGGTGACAAACTCGCCTTTGCAAACTCGCCAAGCGCACAAACACTTGACTCTTTGGCAGAATATGACAAGGAGAAAATAAAGCGTATCATATACAGCAACCCAAAATCTGCCGTTGCTGTGTATGCCTTACTGCTATCTAGCAATGACAGACCAATGTTTGACATTGCCGATAAAACTGATTTTCAATTCTATGCTATGGTAGCCACCGCATACAATCTGCATCATCCCGAATCGGAATACACGCAATGGCTGCGAAAAATCGTTTATGACAAAAAAAATGCGCAACGGGCGCAAAAAAATCTGCAAGAAGCATTGAGAAACAGCACCGAAAAAGGGGCTTTTGACATTGCATTGCCTGATGTGAACGGGAATATTAAAAAACTGTCCGATTTAAAAGGGAAAACTGTGTTACTGACTTTCTCTTACTTCAATTCCGATTACTACAAGGAAGAAGAAATTGCACTAAAACGCTTCTACAACGAAACAAAGAATCGCGCATTGGAGATATATGCCATCTCTTTTGACCCTGACTACGAACTGTGGCATGCCCAAGCCGCCACGCTTCCGTGGATTTCGGTGCACGACAAGCGCGCGCTTCGCTCTGTATTACTGAACACCTACAATATTTCAACGCTGCCTACCTATTTTATCGTAAGTGCCGAGGGTGACATCATAAGCCGGCATGAAACGCTGAAGGAAGCTATAGCCGCTGCGCAGAAACAAGCACAATAAAAAAAACAGCAACCGGAACATCCGAGTTGCTGTTTCCTTCATATCTCTTACATAAAAGCCGGCATCAATCCGCTCCGAATTCCATCAGATACGCTTTGATGAAATCATCGATGTCACCATCCATCACTGCTTGAACATTCGAGGTCTGGTAATTCGTACGATGGTCTTTCACTCGACGGTCGTCAAACACATAACTGCGGATTTGGCTGCCCCATTCAATTTTCTTTTTGCCCGCCTCCACTTTGGCTTGTTCGGCCAAACGGTGCTGCATCTCTTTTTCATACAATATGGAACGCAAATGGCGCAAGGCGTTTTCACGGTTTTTCGGTTGATCGCGCGTTTCCGTGTTTTCTATCAGAATTTCTTCTTCTTCGCCCGTATATGGATCTTTATACTGATAGCGCAAGCGCACACCCGATTCCACCTTATTCACATTTTGTCCGCCCGCACCGCCGCTTCGGAATGTATCCCATGACATGCGTGCAGGTTCTATCACCACCTCTATGGTGTCGTCTACCAATGGCGTCACAAAAACCGAAGAGAAAGATGTCATACGCTTTCCTTGGGCATTGTAGGGCGACACACGCACTAGTCGATGCACTCCGTTCTCGCTTTTCAAGTAGCCATATGCATAGTCGCCTTCCACCTGAATGGTCACAGTCTTTATACCTGCTTCGTCACCTTCCAAAATGTTCTCAATCGTTGCTTTATAACCGTTTTTCTCACACCATCGCAAATACATACGCATCAGCATATCCGCCCAGTCCTGAGCTTCGGTACCGCCAGCGCCAGCTACGATTTTGAGCACAGCACTCATGTGGTCACCTTCTTTCTGAAGCATATTTTTCAATTCTAGCGCTTCTATTTTGGCAAGCGCACACGAATAGGCGGCATCCACCTCTTCTTCCGAAGTCACGCCTTCCTTGTAGAAGTCGAACGACAGCTGCAACTCATCGGCAGCGTTTTTCACTTCATTGTAGTCGTCCACCCATTTCTTCAATCCTTTTATCTTGCGCATCTGGGCCTCGGCCGCTTTCTGGTCATCCCAGAAATTAGGCACATGGGTGCGCAACTCTTCTTCTTCAATCTGTATTTGTTTGGCATCTATGTCAAAGATACCCCCTCAACGCTTGCTCGCGTTCTAAAATGTCTTTAAGTTGGTCTGTTGTAATCATTTTTATATTCTCTTTATCTTGTTTTTCAACAACTAGGTTTCATTTTTGTTTCATACATGCGTTCAATTTCCTGCTTGTATTTCTCCATCACCACCGCACGCTTTATCTTCAAAGTGTTAGTAAGCTCACCCGTTTCCAGCGAAAACGATTTAGTCGTCAAGATGAATTTCTTTATCTTTTCATAATTGGCCATTCCTTCCTGAATTTTTGCGATATGTTCTTCAAGCATCTTATAGATTCTCGAATCGGCAAGGAGTTCTTCCACACTGTTATAGGCTATATCGTGCTCTGCAGCAAAATCTTTGATATATTGTATGGCAGGATGAATGATGGCTGTAACAAAATTGCGTTTGTCGCCAATCACTACCACTTGGTCGATATACTTGTCGCTCAGCAAGCGCATCTCTATCTGCTGCGGTGCTATATACTTTCCATTCGATGTCTTAAACAAATCTTTCAACCGTTCGGTCAGAAACAGATTATCGCCCTCGATGCGCCCGGCATCTCCGGTGCGGAACCAGCCGTCTTCGGTAAACGATTGTTTGTTTATCTCCGGTTTGTTATAGTATTCCCTGAAAATCGTCTTGCCCTTAAGCAAAATTTCATTATTCTCGCCTATCTTCACCTGCACATCGGGCATAATCTTGCCGACAGAACCAAACACATATCCTTGCTGGTCGAAACAGCATACTGTGGCGGTACTTTCGGTCAATCCATAACCATAGCAAATTGGAATGCCGATACTGCGGAAAAACATTGCAATATGTTCGCTCAGCGAAGCACCTGCCGTTGGAAACAAAACCGCATTTTCAATGCCAAGCACTCGCTTCAACTTGCTGAACACCAACTTATCAGCAACCGAATAGCGCAACTTGAGCCACCATGAAGGATTTTTTCCTTCTTTCAAGTGATCAATATTATATTTATGCCCTACTGCTATGGCCCACGAAACGAATGCAATTTTTATAGGAGAGAATTTCGCAATCTGTTCTTTAATGCCAATAAACACTTTTTCCCAAAAACGTGGAACAGAACACATCATCTCGGGATGCGTTTCTTTGAGCGAACGCTGAATGTCAGCCGGATGTCTGTTCACATAAATGGCTACGCCACGATGCAAGCAGAAATAGCACCATGCACGTTCGAAAATATGCGATGTAGGCAAAAATGAAATGGAACGATAAGTGTCACTTATAAATGCAAGGCGAATATCATGAATGCGCATCGCTTCGCTGTAGCAGGAATGCGGGAGCACCACACCTTTCGACTCGCCGGTAGAACCCGACGTATACATCAATGTAGCGATGTCGTCCTCAGAAATGGCGCCTCTGCGACGCTCCACCTCTTTCTCGTCTTCTTCGGTGAACGCCATTTTAAGAAAATCTTTGAAATAGACTGCCGATGGATTGTCGGATATGTTCGTCTTATCATCAAAAACCACAATCTTTTTCAGTACTGAAGTGCGCTTCATCACTTCCGCTGCCACATCATATTGATATTGCTCGCCGACAAACAATAGAGAAATATTTGCGTCATTCACAAAATAGGTCACCTGCTCGGCTGTGCTGGTAGAATACATTGGAACAGCGTATGCTCTGTTGTCGAACAAAGCGAAGTCAACTTCCATGCTTTCGGGGCAATTGGGGGCAAACACACCTACTGCCTGCTGCTCCTGCAATCCTTCGTGGCAGAGGATGCACGCAATTTTTCTTACTGTGTCCGCCAGTTCGGTCCACGAAATCGGCAACCATTGTGAAGTTTCATCGTTGCGAGTATAAAGTGCAGGACGTTCGCCGTATTTTACCGACTGACAGCGCACTATCTGCGAAATATTATTATCATTCATCATTACTTTATCTTTTTTAACGCCATTTTAGCGGCATCTTGTTGTGATTCTTTTTTTGAATAACCTGTACCTATTGCTATCTCGTCGCCCTCAACCAAAATTTTTGTGCAAAAAAAGTCTTTGTTCCCCTCTATCTTCTTCTGATAAACAAGTACAAATTCCATTTTCAGCTTTTTTCGGCTTATCCGGGCAAGCAACTGCGACTTATAGTCCGTATCCACCACCAGCAGTTTGTTCAAATCGACATGCTTCAGCATTTCAGACTGCACGAAATGCGAGCAGAAGTCAAAACCTTTGTCTAGAAAAACTGCCCCGCAGAAAGCCTCCAGGGCATTACCGTAAATGTCATCCTTTTGCACCATGTGTTTCTGTGGCACACGCAGCAGCTTGTCCAGCCCCATCTCAACAGCAATATGATTTAAAGTTTCACGCTTCGCCAAGCGCGCACGGAGCATCGACATTTCGCCTTCTTTCTTTTCGGGAAACTTACGGTAAAGGTATTCCGCAAAGACCGTATTCAATACCGCATCTCCCAAAAATTCCAGACGCTCGTTGTTCACTACCCCCTTGTGCTCGTCAGAGAGATGCAAAGAACGGTGTGTGAACGCCTCCTTGTAATATTCAGTATTATCAGGACGAAAACCGAACTTCTCATATAAAAAAGAAAAAGCCTCTTTACGCTTTTCCTTTTTCATAAAGAGTCTTATTCTAGGAATTCTTATCACAATTATTTCTGAAATTTCTTAAAAATAACACTTGCATTATGTCCCCCAAATCCAAATGTATTGGACAAAGCCGCGTTAATTGGCCGTTTTTGAGCCTTGTTAAAAGTAAAATTCAGGTTATAATCAATGTTTTCGTCCTCGTCGTCGGGCTGATGGTTTATTGTAGGAGGCACAATCCCGTCGCGAATGGCAAGAACGCACACTGCAGCCTCCAAAGCACCGGCAGCACCCAGCAAGTGTCCTGTCATCGATTTGGTGGAACTGATGTTCAACCGATAAGCGTGTTCGCCGAACACCGATTTCACCGCCTTGGCTTCCGACACATCGCCTACTGGAGTTGATGTGCCGTGAACATTGATGTAATCAATTTCTTCAGGTTTCATGCCCGCATCGCGCAATGCACGCTTCATTACCAGAATTGCGCCTACGCCATCGGGATGTGTAGCCGTCAAGTGATATGCATCGGCCGACATGCCGCCGCCGACCAATTCGCAAATAATGTTCGCTCCTCGTGCAATGGCATGCTCCATTTCCTCCAACACCAGACAAGCGGAACCTTCGCCAAGCACAAAACCGTCGCGACTGGCGCTGAAAGGGCGCGAAGCCCCTTGCGGGTCGTCATTGCGGGTCGACAATGCCGTCATTGAATTGAAACCGCCTATACCGCTCGGCACAATCGTTGCTTCGGCTCCGCCGGTTATCATCACCTGAGCCTGTCCAAGACGAATGTAGTTATAGGAATCGATAATGGCGTTTGTAGAGGATGCGCATGCCGAAGTGGTAGAAAAATTAGGGCCGCGGAAACCATATTGTATGGAGATGTTCCCTGCAGCTATGTCCGATATGATTTTCGGAATGAAAAATGGATTGAATTTAGGGCCTATCTCCTCGTGCGTATAGTAATAGCCTATCTCTTGCTCTATCGTAGCAAGACCGCCTATACCAGCCGCGAATATTACGCCGACCTCATCCTTGTTAGTCTTATCCAAATCCAGTCCCGAGTCCTTAATCGCATCACTGACAGCCACAAGTGCGAACTGGGTATACCGGTCCATTTTTCTCACTTCTTTTCTGTCGAAATACGCATTAGGATCGAAGCCCTTCACCTCGCAAGCGAAACGGGTTTTGAATTTGGACGCGTCAAAATGAGTAATAGGTCCGGCTCCACTCACACCGTTTTTGAGATTCTCCCAAAAATCGGGGATATTGTTCCCCAGCGGTGTGACTGCACCCAAACCTGTTACTACCACTCTTTTTAATTCCATACTTTATTTAAAGAACAGGAATTAAAAATTATTTTTTAAGATCTTCGATATATTTAATTGCGTCACCTACAGTTGCGATTTTTTCTGCAGATTCGTCAGGAATAGAGATTTCGAATTCTTTTTCGAATTCCATAATCAATTCCACTGTGTCAAGAGAGTCTGCACCAAGATCGTTTGTAAAACTTGCTTCTGGAGTAACAGCAGCTTCTTCAACACCCAATTTGTCAACAATGATAGCTTTTACTTTTTCTGCAATTTCTGCCATAACTTAAAAATTTTAGATTGATAAAATAAATTTGTCTATTTTTTTCTTACTTTTGCAGTGCAAAGATGCATCTTTTTTCTGAAAGAAAATACTTTTTCCATAAAAAAATATCATTTTTGCACATTTTTGGTTTTTTGAGCAATAAATTCATTGGCAAAAGCATAAAAAACAAAAGAACGGCAAATGAATATAGCCATTTTCGCATCAGGTTCGGGGAGCAACGCAGAAAATATCATTCGATATTTTTCTTCTTCACAACTATACCATTTTTATGTCTTTTGTAACAATCCCAAAGCGTTTGTAATCGAACGCGCAAAGCGCACTGACACGCCATGCTACATTTTCCCCAGAAAAGATTTCTTCAATGCGGAGAACACGCCGTTACTGCTGCGCGAGAAAAATATTGATTTCATTGTTTTGGCAGGATTTCTTCAAAAGATTCCTGACGAAATTCTGGCACTCTATCCACGAAAAATCATCAACATTCACCCTTCGCTGCTCCCGAAATTCGGAGGCAAAGGAATGTACGGGCATCATGTGCACGAAGCCGTAAAGGCGGCAGGAGAAACCCGTTCTGGCATCACTATCCACTATGTGAACGAAGTGTACGACAGCGGCACCATCATTTTTCAAGCCCAATGTGACATCACGCCGAACGACACGCCTGATGATATTGCCCAAAAAGTGCATATTCTGGAAATGGAGCACTATCCGAAAGTGACAGAGAAACTGTTGAAAGACTTGAACACGCTATAGAGCGTCCTACTTTTCAATCATTCTAAAAAACCAAAGAAAATATGATTTACATTATTCTGAAACTGCTTGGTTCATTGGCATTGCTGATGTATGGTATGAAAACCATGTCAGAAAGCCTTCAGAAAATGGCAGGACCACAACTGCGCCGCATTTTAGGGACAATGACCACAAACCGCGTGACAGGTTTGTTCACTGGAGCATTCGTCACTGCCGCTGTACAAAGTTCCACCGCGACCACAGTCATGACGGTAAGTTTTGTGAATGCAGGACTGCTGACTTTGAAACAGGCAATTTCCGTAATAATGGGTGCCAACATCGGAACCACACTGACAGCGTGGATTATGTCGGCCGGATTCAATTTCAACATGGGAAACATTGTGTTTCCTTTTTTTATTTTAGGTATTATACTTATTTATGCCCAAAAGAGTTCAAGAAAAAGCGGCGGCGAATTCATATTTGGCCTATGCTTCCTCTTTCTTGGCCTCGCCACCCTGCGCGAAAACGCTGCCGACATGGATCTTGGCAACAATCAAGAGGTCATCGACTTTTTTGCACGCACTGGCAGTTGGGGCTTTGGCAGCACCCTGCTGTTCTTGCTGCTGGGCAGTTTGATGACAATGTGCGTACAATCCTCGGCCGCGGTAATAGCCATCACCATGATTCTTTGCTCAAGCGGCGCACTCCCCATCTATCAAGGCATTGCGCTAGTGATGGGCGAGAACATCGGCACAACAGTAACCTCCAATGTGGTGGCAATGACCGGAAACACGCAAGCCCGCAGAGCGGCAATGGCTCACATGGTATTCAATGTGTTCGGCGTGATATGGGTCTTGTGCGTTTTCAAACCATTCATCAACATGGTTTGCGGCATGGTGAGCTACGACCCCACATCCCCTGCTGCCGATCCGCGCCAGCTGTCGGTGGTTCTGGCTGCATTCCACACTTCGTTCAATGTATGTAATGTATTGATTCTCATTTGGTTTATTCCGCTGATTGAGAAGTTAGTCTCTATCATTATCCCCAAAAAAGAGTCAGACGACGAATTTCACCTACAGTTCATCTCCGGCGGTATTCTCTCTACTTCTGAGTTGTCTATCCTTCAAGCCAAGAAAGAGATTTTCGCGTTTGTAAACAGAACAAAAAAAATGTTCGACCATGTAAAATTGCTTTATGACGAGAAAAATGAGTCAGAAGCCGTAAAACTCTACTCAAAGATTGAAAAATACGAAAGCATTTGCGACCGTTTGGAAATAGAGATAGCCAACTATCTGAACAAGGTGGCCGAAGGCCGACTCAGCGACAGCGGTAAACAAGAAATACACAAACTTCTGCGCGAAATATCTGAAATAGAAAGTATCGGCGACAGCTGCTTCAACCTTAGCAGAACGCTGCTCCGCAAATCCGAAAAGAAAGTCGTTTTCACGTCCGAAACAGATGCCAATGTTCATATCATGATGGATTTGGTGCAAAAAAGCATCGACCAGCTGGATGTCATTCTGCACTGCCAAGAGAATATCACATCAGAAATAGACAAATCGAACAACATAGAACACGAGATAAACAATTTCCGCTCGGCACTAAAAGAGCAAAACATCATTTCGCTGAACGAAAAGCAATACACCTACGAAGTGGGAGTGATGTATATGGATTTCATCTCTGAATGCGAGAAAATGGGCGACTATATAATAAATGTAGTTGAAGCGCACTGCGAAACAACAAAACTTGCATAACAAAAAGTAGTATTCGCAAAAAAATCTAACCGAAACTTCTATTTGTTTCGGTTTTTTTTATAGATTTACATTTTAATATTCATTATGGCTATGCTTCGGAAATTCAGAACTGTCATTGCGATCGTCTTTTTCTTATCGCTGACCCTTTTGTTTCTTGATTTCACTGGAACCATCCACTGCTATTTAGGCTGGATGGCGAAAGTTCAACTGCTACCTGCGCTGCTCGCTTTAAACGTTGCCGTTGTTGCCTTGCTGCTGTTGCTGACCTTTCTTTTCGGACGGGTTTATTGCTCAGTCATCTGTCCATTGGGCGTCATGCAAGACATTTTTGCTTGGACTAGCAAGCATTTCAAGAAAAACAGATACACATACTCACCTGCGAAAAACAAGCTGCGCATCGCTGCACTCATCGTTTTTGTCGCGCTGACGCTCATACCAGGAGCAAGCGCCATTGCGCATCTGATTGCGCCATACAGCGCATACGGCAGGATTGCAGCCAACTTGTTCGCGCCAGTCTATCTTTGGTGCAACAACCTGCTTGCTTATTTTGCCGAACGCGCAGAAAGCTACACTTTCTACTCCGTTGACGTGTGGCTGAAAAGCGGAATTTCAATCGCAGTGGCAGCCGCTACGCTTATCGGCATTAGCTTTTTGGCTTGGCGCAACGGCAGAACATGGTGCAACAACATTTGCCCTGTAGGCACTGCGCTAGGTTTCATTGCTAAATATTCGCTGATAAAGATACACCTCGACAACGAGAAATGCATCAAATGCGGACTTTGCGCCAAAAACTGCAAATCGTCGTGCATCGACGTCAAGAATGGCAAGATAGACTACAGCCGATGCGTTGCTTGCTACGACTGCCTTGACACATGCAAAAAAGGAGCGCTAACATACAAGCTTAAGCCATCATGCAAAAAAAAGGAAATAGAAAACACCGATGCATCGCGACGCAAATTCATTGCCACCGGAGCCATACTTACAGCCGGCATCACACTTAAAGCACAGGAGAAAAAAATGGATGGCGGACTGTCTGCCATTCAAGACAAAAAAATTCCAACGCGCAGCACTGCTCTCAAGCCTGCCGGCAGCTTAAGCATAAAGCACTTCAGCAACCATTGCACTGCATGCCAGCTATGTGTTTCAGTTTGTCCCAACGGGGTTTTGCGCCCCTCGGAAAAACTAGACTCGCTGATGCAGCCCGAAATGAGCTATGAGCGCGGCTATTGCCGTCCTGAATGCGTACGTTGCTCCGAAGTTTGCCCTACAGGAGCCATCCGACGAATCACGACAAACGAGAAATCTGCCGTGCACATCGGCTATGCCGTATGGATAAAAGAAAACTGCCTTGTCACAAACGACAGCATATCATGCGGCAAATGCGCTAACGTATGCCCCACTGGCGCCATCATCATGACGCCGCAAAACGGTGACGAATCGACAAAAATACCTTGCGTAAATACCGAACGCTGCATCGGATGCGGCGCATGCGAAAATATGTGTCCCGCACGACCGTTAAGCGCCATCTATGTGGAAGGGAGAGAAACACATATTGTTGACTGAAAAAATGCAATCATGCTCCGTAGAATTCTTTTTTGTCTGAAATACTACTTTTTTCTGTTGACATTCTTCGTCTTGCAGAAACCTGTCTTTCTGCTCTTTCACGCACGGAATTTTGCACCAGAAATATCTTCGAAAGATTTTTGGCAAGTAGTTTGGCACGGATTGCCGCTCGATTTCTCTATGTCAGCCTATCTGTCTGTCATTCCGTTCTTACTTGTCTGCATCTCAGTATTCAAAAATTATGGAATGCTTCGTCATTTGCTGCATTTCTATACCATTTTCATATTCCTTATTGCCACCATCCTTTTTTCCGTCGATTTAGACCTGTACACAGCATGGAACTTCAGAATCGATGCCACTGTACTTATCTACCTTGATTCACCCAAAGAGGTGGCCGCAAATTTTGACTGCTGGCTTGTAGTACGGCAAATTGCCATTATGCTCGCCACTTTCGTCCTGCTGTTATGGACTGGCAGAAAATATTTCTGGAACGACTTTGCGCAGTTCGAAACGGTAACGAAAAAGGCATACGCCCTCGTGCCGCTATGCCTCACCATCGCACTTTTCTATCCTATCCGCGGCGGATTTTCCGACGCCACTATGAATGTCGGCTGGGTTTACTACAGCGAAAACACATTTCTGAACCATGCCGCCATCAATCTGAGCTGGAACTTTTTCAACTCTTTGGCGCACGGCAACGACACTTTCGACGACAAATACCGCTACTTCGACGAGAATGAACTTGCCGCTGCCGTAGAACCAATGCTGCCCAAACAAGACAGCGCTTTTGTGCAAGTGCTGAACACCACACGGCCAAACATCATCCTTGTCATCATGGAAAGTTTCTCGGCCAACGCGATTGCACCGCTCGGAGGCGAGCAAGATGTGACACCTAACTTGAACCATCTTAGCGAAGAAGGCATTCTGTTCACCGACTTCTACGGTAATAGTTTCCGCACCGACCGCGGCGTGATGAGCATAATGAGCGCTTACCCAGTGCCGCCTAAGTACAGCGTGATGAAAAACCCGAACAAGACCGCCAATATACCCAACATTGGCGAAACACTGAAAAACGCCGGCTACGATATCGCCTTCTACTACGGCGGCGACGAAAATTTCACCAACATGCGGTCGTACTTGATTAACGGCGGATTCGAGCGAATCATCTCCGACAAGGATTTCCCGCAAAACGAGAAACCCACATCGTGGGGAGCAGCCGACCATTTCGTGTTTCGGCGCTTGCTCGACGACCTGAAGCGCGAGACACACGAGCAACCTTTTTTCAGAACATTGCTCACCCTCAGCAGTCACGAACCGTTTGATGTGCCCATGCCTACTAAATTCGAAGGAGATTCGCGCGACGAAAAATATAAAAATTCCGTCTATTACACCGACTCGGCTATCGGCGAATTTGTGGAAAACGCGAAAAAAGAGCCCTGGTGGGACAACACTTTGATGATATTTGTCTCCGACCATTCTTTCCCCTTCCCCGAGGGGATAGAAAACCATATCGCACGGCGATATCAAGTGCCTTGTTTATGGATCGGCGGTGCCATAATAACACCTCAACAATGCCATCGGCCCGCTTCGCAGATTGACCTTTGCGCCACCCTGCTTGCACAACTCAATCTTCCGCACAATGAATTCATTTTCAGCAAAAACATTTTCGACAGCAGCCAGCACGCCTTTGGATTCTATTCCTACCATCACGGGTTTGGTATGAAGACTGCCGACAAATTCTGCGCCTACGATCTCGATTCCGAAAAAATAATTGACAACGGAGACAATTCCTTGGCACAACAAGGCAAGGCCTTTATGCAATATATCTACAACGACATTGACAAAAGATAAAAAACAGATTCGATATGAAAACTACAGTTCTTTTCCCTGGCACATTCGACCCCTTCACCATCGGTCATCTCTCCATCGTCAACCGAGCGCTGAACAACTTCGACCATGTGGTTGTAGCTATTGGCAACAATATGATGAAAAGGCCGTTTTTCTCAATAGAGAAACGCATCGAAATGTGCAAAGAAATATTTAAGGACGAGCCACGCGTGAGCGTTGAATGCTACAACTGCCTGACCGCCGACTTCGCCAAGCAGATAGGCGCCAACGCCATACTGAGAGGCATCCGTACTGTGGCCGACTTTGAATACGAGCGCAGCGTGGCCGATGCCAACCGCCATATGACAGGTATCGACACCATACTGCTCTTCACTGAAACACAATACTCGTTTGTAAGTTCGTCGGTAGTGCGCGACCTGCTGCTGTACAAAAAAGTGGAAGCAGTGAGACATTACCTGCCCCAAAATATCGACATAGAAAAATACATGTGATTTCAGACTTTATCATATAAAAAACGATAATTTCATTTTTTTCCTACTTTTGCAGAAAATCTTGCACTTATGAAAAAAGCTATTCTTTCAATCATCATTTTTATTTCCTCTGCTTCAACCGTTTTTGCTCAATGCGACAGTCTTGATATTGTAAACAATCGTGACAAACTTTCCTTTAGTATCGGTATGGGATATGACCATTCTGCAATTGGATTAGGACTGATTGGATATCCGCAAAAGAATATCGGAATTTTTGCCAATGGAGGAAACGGAATAGCCGGTTTATCTTATAGTGTTGGCATCAAAGTCCGATATATCACGCGCGGCATTGTCGATCCTTATATCATGGCCATGTATGGCTATTCAGGCTCAATATATCTAAGGGATAGGGATGGAGCCCGCACCAAAGACAGCAAAGTTTTTACTGACCCTGCCATAGGAGGTGGTATTGATGTACACCTTAAAAATTCCAAAGGTTACTTTTCTTTTGGCATTATAGCGCCCTTCAACAAGAAAGAGCAAAAAGAGTATCGTGACAAGATGGAAGAAAAGGGCTACGAATTCCGGAATGGATTAATCTTGCCAATTGGCATTTCTATTAGCTTTAAATTAAGGATTATATAAATCCAAGTACGGCAAGGACGATTTAATTCAATTCTTTCAAAAACAGAATAAAATCATTATCTTTGTGTTTTGAATTTGTTTTTGCAAGAAAAAATGACTGAACAAACCGAAAAAGAAATATTGGATTTGCTTCATGCCCAAGCGTACGAAAAGGCTTTCAACCTTATCGTCGGCAAATTGTCGCGAAAAGTTTATTGGCAGATTCGTAAAATGGTGCTTTCGCACGATGACGCCAACGATGTTCTGCAAAACACATTCATCAAGGCATGGGGGGCGCTTCCCGAGTTCAGAGGTGACTCCAAAATCTCCACCTGGCTATATAAGATAGCCACTAACGAGTCGCTATCTTTTCTCACCACTCAGCGCGCCAAACACATGGCTGATCCGCTTGACCTTGAGGACATCATGATACAAAATCTGCAAGCCGACCCCTATTTTTCAGGCGACGAGGCGCAACTCAAACTTCAGAAAGCCATTGCGCAACTACCAGAGAAACAGCGCCTTGTATTCAATATGAAATACTTTGACGAAATGAAATACGAAGACATGTCCGAAATTCTCGGCACCTCCGTCGGAGCGCTCAAAGCATCTTATCACATCGCCGTACAGAAAATAGAGGCTTTCTTGAAAATGGAAGAGTGAAACGCTACAAAACGGAATATTTTTTCAATAAAATTTCTACCATTTATTTAAACCTTTTATTTTTTTTCTCGTCATAATGGCAGTTATGGAAGAAAAGATGGACATATTGAAAAACTTCGGCAAAGAGAATCCGTTTTCTGTACCCGAAAATTATTTCGAAGATTTTGCTCAGAACATTCAGAGAAGAATCAAGGAAGAAGAACCTTCGAAAAAGACTGTCACTATGTCGCGCATCGCCATTGTCTTTTCCGCTGCAGCCACATTGGCCATCGCCTTGTTTGCCGCAGACGCCATTTTCGGAACTAAATCGCCTTCAGGAAATGGTTTACAGCAAAACATCGCTGCCGCAGAATACGACGAAACAGAATCCGACACTTGGATTGCCTACCTTGACGAAAGCACCCAAATCGAATATTTTGTTTCGAACTTCGAGAATGACGACACCGACTTTTAACGGCCGACCTCGAAAAACCTTCGCTGATTCTTGCTCTGCATGCTACCGACAGACATACAAATCTTCAGACTGCTGCACACCGCTTTAGCCTTTTACCGACAGGCAGCGACAGAATTTTTCTGCGCCTAATAGAAATTTGCGTTTTTCGCCGTTTTTTTCGAAATTTGCAAAAAAAATTCACAAACCATGATAACATTCTTAGTAGCAATTGCCTTATTGCTGATAGGTTACGCAGTTTACGGAAAAATCGCAGAAAAAATTATCGCCCCAAGCGCAGAGCGTAAAACACCTGCCTACACCATGCAGGACGGTGTGGACTACATACCGATGCCCACATGGAAAATCTTCATGATACAATTTCTTAACATTGCAGGACTAGGGCCTATATTTGGCGCCGTTTTGGGCGCGAAATTCGGAGTGTCAGCTTATTTGTGGATTGTTATCGGATGCATTTTCATCGGTTCAGTTCACGATTACCTTTCAGGCATGATGTCACTCAGAATGAATGGCGCCAACTTGCCAGACATTGTCGGGAAATTCTTGGGAGACAAGACAAAACTTGTGATGCGAATCTTCACGGTAGTGCTGATGGTAATGGTCGGCGCGGTATTCGTATCAGGACCAGCAGCAATACTGGACAAAATCACTCCCGATTTTTTTAACGCCAATTTCTGGATTGCCGTCATATTCATTTATTATGTCATTGCCACATTGCTCCCCATCGACGCCATTATAGGGAAAATTTACCCTCTATTCGCCATAGCGCTCATTTTCATGGCGTTAGGAGTTTTCTGCATGCTAGTGTTCGGCGGTTATGGCGCCAGTCTGCCCGAAATTACCGAAGGCTTGCAAAACACCCATCCTAAAGCCAGTTCAACCCCAATATTCCCCATTATGTGCATCACCATTGCCTGTGGCGCCATATCGGGTTTCCATGCCACGCAGTCGCCCCTCATGGCGCGCTGCTTAAAGAACGAGACCCTTGGACGTCGAGTTTTTTACGGGTCCATGATTTTAGAAGGCGTGATGGCACTCATCTGGGCTGCCGCCGCTATATGGTACTATCAAGAGAACGGGCTGGAAGAAGGCAATGCTTCGTTGATTGTTGATTTCATTACAAACACATTTTTAGGTAAACTCGGCGCCATACTAGCATTGCTAGGAGTTGTATTCGCTCCCATTACATCGGGCGACACCGCACTGCGGAGCTGCCGCCTTATTCTTGCCGATTTTCTGAAACTCAATCAAAAGCAAATATCGAAACGGCTTATGATTTCGATCCCCTTGTTTCTGGCATGTGCAGGCGTGATAATATACTCACTTAGCGACAAAGACGGATTCAACATTATTTGGCGCTATTTCGGATGGTCAAATCAAGCGCTAGCCGTTTTCACTTTGTGGTCAATAACCGTGTATTTGCATCAAGAGAAAAGACAATGGCTGATAACTTTCATCCCTGCCGTATTCATGACACTGGTATGCGGCACCTATCTGTTCATCGCACCTGAATGCTTTGCACTGAACCATACATTGAGCTACATTATTGGCACATTGCTCACACTGATATGCACCGCAACATTTATAATCAAAATGAACAAAAAGAAATAGACGGATACATGGCATACACAAAAAAGAGTTCCTGACACAATGTCAAGAACTCTTTTTTTACTTGCAAATCATTTCATATCCACATGCCATCTTCTGTTCTCATCAAATCGGCAATCGTGATGCTATCGAAATAATCGTTTATCATCTTGTCCAATTTCTTCCACATCGGCAATGTTCTGCAGTTTGTTTTTTTAGGGCAATCAGGGCCTCCACATTCTAGGCAAGACACAGGGGCAAGAGTACCTTCGGTAAGTCGCAAGAAATCGCCCACTTTATATTCCGAAGGATCCTTCGTCAGTTTATATCCGCCGCCTTTTCCATGCACAGCATCTACCATTCCATGCTTAGAGAGAAGCGCCATTATGTTCTCAAGATACTTTATGGAAACACCTTGCCTTTCCGAAAGGTCTTTCAACCTGACATATTTGGAAGAGCACTGCTCCGCTAAATCCACAATCACTCTGATTGCATACCGACCACGCGTTGAAATCATCATCTCTTTCTAACATTAAAAATCCGTAAGCCGCAATAAAACGACTTACGAATTTCACAATATTTTTCCGAATTACAAAATCCGAAACCGTTTATTTCTTCTTAATCAGCAAATAATGGCGTGCTCAAATAACGGTCACCTGTATCAGGAAGAAGCACCACAATAGTTTTGCCTTTGTTTTCTTCGCGTTTGGCGAGCTCGATGGCTGCCCAAAGAGCAGCACCGCTGGAAATGCCCACCAGCACTCCTTCTTTTCTGCCAATCAGTTTGCCCACTTCAAAGGCATCTTCGTTCTGCACCGTAATAATCTCGTCGTAAACTGTGGTGTCAAGCACATCGGGAACAAACCCTGCACCAATACCCTGTATTTTGTGAGAACCGGGGACACCCGTCGAAAGCACTGCAGAAGTAGCAGGTTCGACAGCCACAATCTTCACTGATTTTTTCTTGCTTTTCAGGAATTTTCCTACGCCCGTCACTGTACCGCCTGTACCTACACCAGCTACAAACACATCAACTTCACCGTCGGTATCTTCCCAAATCTCCGGACCTGTTGTTTCAAAATGCGTCTGTGGATTAGCAGGATTCACAAACTGACCGGGGATAAAACCGCCAGGAATCTGTTCTGCCAGTTCTTTTGCTTTAGCTATAGCGCCTTTCATGCCTTTAGAACCTTCTGTCAGGACCAATTCTGCTCCGTATGCTTTCATCAGCTGACGGCGTTCGACGCTCATCGTTTCAGGCATGACGATAATTATTCTATATCCTCTTGCTGCCGCCACACTGGCAAGTCCTATGCCCGTATTTCCTGAAGTAGGTTCAATGATGACAGAATCTGCCTTCAACTTTCCTGATTTTTCCGCATCATCAATCATGGATTTTGCAATACGGTCTTTCACACTGCCTGCAGGATTGAAATACTCTAGTTTCGCCACCAATCTGGCTTTCAAATCAAACTCTTTCTCTATGTGAGACAACTCCAATAACGGAGTGCGACCTATAAGCTGGTCGGCTGCTGAAAAAATCTTTGCCATAATATTTATTCTAATTTTTATTTGTTCTGATTACACAAAGTTACTTATTTAAAATCTTTTGCAGAAAACTTCTTTCATTTTTCACCGCTTCGAATCCATTCTGAAGGTCATCTATGATATCATCAACATGTTCCGTACCGATAGACAGGCGAATGGTGCTAGGCGTAATGCCTTGTTCTGCAAGTTCCGCCTCTGTCAACTGCGAATGGGTAGTTGACGCTGGATGAATGACAAGCGATTTTACATCCGCAACATTAGCCAACAGACTGAAAATCTTTAAATTGTCGATAAATTTCCATGCAGCCTCCTTGCCGCCTTTTATTTCGAATGTGAATATGCTGGCGCCGCCATTGGGAAAATATTTTTGATACAATTCATGGTCGGGATGATCATTCAACGAAGGGTGATTCACTTTCTCAACAAGCGGGTGATTACGCAGAAACTCCACTACTTTTTTGGTATTCTCCACATGGCGTTCGAGACGCAACGACAAAGTTTCGACACCTTGCAACAGCAAGAAAGCGTTAAATGGGCTAATGGCTGCGCCTTGGTCGCGCAATAAAATGGCACGAATGTATGTGACAAATGCTGCCGGTCCTACTACTTTGGCAAATGATACGCCATGATAGCTAGGATTAGGATCAGCAATCGGCGCATATTTGCCAGATTTCACCCAGTCGAACTTGCCGCCATCGACAATAATGCCGCCCAATGTGGTTCCATGACCGCCAATGAATTTTGTTGCCGAATGAACAACAATATCAGCGCCGTGTTCTAATGGACGAATCAAGTACGGAGTGCCGAAAGTATTGTCAATCACTAATGGGATATCATATCTGTGCGCAATTTCGGCAATTGCATCTATGTTCGGAATATCGCTGTTTGGATTTCCAAGTGTTTCCAAATAGATAGCTTTAGTGTTCGACTTAATAGCAGCTTCCACTTCTTGCAGATTGTGTGCATCAACAAACGATGTCTGTACGCCAAACTGCGGCAATGTGTGCGCTAAGAGGTTGTAACTGCCACCATAAATGGTTTTCTGTGCCACGATATGATCGCCACTCTGAGCCAGCGCCTGAATAGTGTAGGTAATGGCTGCAGCCCCCGACGCCAGCGCCAATGCTGCCACACCCCCCTCGAGCGCCGCAATTCTTTTCTCAAGTACATCTTGCGTAGAATTTGTCAATCGCCCATAAATATTGCCCGCATCAGCAAGTCCGAAACGATCGGCCGCATGCTTTGAATTATGAAATACATACGAAGTAGTCTGATAAATAGGTACGGCTCTCGAATCTGTCACCGGATCAGCCTGCTCTTGTCCTACATGCAGTTGCAATGTCTCAAATTTGTAAGATTTCTGTGTCATGATTAACCTCCTTTTTTATGTTATTTACCTTTTTCTTCTATTTTGACACTGCAAAGATATATACTTTTTTTTATTTACCTACTATATTGGTAGGTAAATGTGCTATTTTTTTGAAAATAATTTTCATTATCACTGAAAATCAGCAACTTATATTGGCAAAAAAATGGAGTGAATATTGTTATTCGCTCCATTTCACTGTTTTCTCAATACTGAGAACTGATTATTTCTTGAAATAACGGTTGAATAGTCCTTCAAAACCTTTTCCATGACGAGCCTCGTCCTTAGCCATTTCGTGCACAGTATCATGTATGGCGTCGAGATTCAACTCTTTTGCTCGTTTAGCGATACGCATTTTATCCTCGCATGCACCGCTTTCTGCCACCATTCGTTTTTCTAGATTTGTTTTAGTATCCCAAACAACTTCACCTAGCAATTCAGCGAATTTGGCGCAATGATCAGCTTCTTCAAAGGCATAGCGTCTGAAAGCTTCTGCTATTTCAGGATAACCTTCTCGGTCAGCTTGGCGGCTCATGGCAAGATACATTCCGACTTCTGTAGCTTCGCCCATGAAATGCGCATTTAAGTCTTTCTTCATTTGGTCATCTGTATCTTTTGCCACACCTACTACATGTTCTGTCACAAAAGTAAGCGCAGCGTCAGCGTCCAACTCGTTCCATTTAACCACTTGTTTGCACTGAGGACATCTTTCTGGAGCCTCATTCCCTTCGTAAACAAACCCGCATATCGGGCACACAAATTTCTTTTTCATCTTTTTAATCTTTTTGTTTTTAATACTTATTTTTACACTCTCTACAAATTCCTTTATAATATATTGATATTTCAGTTGTCTGCATATCTTCTGGCGACATTGATTTCAGCAATGATATAGCATTCTCCTTAATCGGAACATCAAACAATCTTCCACAAGAATTACACAAGAAATGAGCGTGTGGAGATATATCCGCATCATATCTCATTTGCTTATCGTCAATACTCAACCCTTTAACAACACCATGTGATACAAACATATCCATCGTGTTATAAACTGTCGTCTTCGACAAAGTGGGGATGAAATCATGCAATGCCAGAAACATATCATCAATAGTAGGATGATTACGATACTTCATCAAATAATACATAAGCATGATTCGTTTTTGAGAAGGACGAATATCGTGCTCTTCTAAAAAAATAGAAATTTTTCTTATGTCATATTTTTGTAATGATTCCATTTTTGTAATTTTTACAAAAATAAAAACTATTTATCATAAAAAAAAGCGAAAAGAGAAAAATCTTTTCGCTTTTTTCGCAAGAATTATTTATGAGTCTATTTTTTCTCTAAAATATAATATTGATATGCAGGCATTGTCAGGGATTCTGCTAATGTTATATCTTCACCGCCCATCATATTGCGATAAGATATGCCTTGAAACTCTGCTGGCACAGTAAATGTTGCTTCTGCATTACGAACATTAACCAGCACCAATACATTTTGCTTTCCATTATCATGAACATAGTAGAAAATATCAGCATTAACTTTATCTTTAGGATATGCAGTCATATATTTGTTTCTGAAAATATCAGAAGCCGTATAAATTGACATAAGTTTTTGATATTCTGCAGTAATTTCCGGATTTTCATCCCAATTCAAATTATAATATGTAAAGAAACTGAATTTATCTTTATGTCCTGTTTCTTGCGAACTATAAATAAGAGGAGAACCTGCAAATGTAGTTACTATCACAAATGCAGACATTGCACCGCGATTGCCATTAAACAAAAGTACGTCCGTTTTTTCATCCGCAGACTTGTCATGATTTGTTGTGAAAAACAACGTGCGATGGTCTGCCGTCAAAGCCGCTAATCTGCTATTCATAGAAGATGCCAATTGACATGCCGGATAATTATTCCCTGACTTTGATTTCTCATTATAAACTGAATTTAAATAACCATAAAAGGTCCAGCCAAAATCCATATTAAATCCAGCAGAAAAATAATCCGCCTTATTACCCTCAGCTAACATCAAAATATCGTTTTTGACAGTTCTTAGTTGACTGACTGCATCTTGCCAAAAGTCAATTGGCACATAATCAGCCGCATCACAACGAAAACCATCAACACCTGCTTCAGTAATCCAAAACTTCATGGCATCAATCATAGCCTGACGCATTTCTGCATTGTCATAATTCAAATCTGCCACATCAGACCATGCCGCAATAGGAGGAAGAATATTACCTTCAGAGTCTTGTGTATACCAATCTTTATGTTCTTCTATCCAAACATTATCCCACGAAGTATGGTTAGCCACCCAGTCCATCAAAACAGCCATGCCTTTATTGTGTGCTGAACTAACAAGCGACTTTAAATCATCCATTGTTCCGTACTCCGCATCAATAGCTGTATAATTCTTAATGCAATAGGGTGAACCCTTATATTTTTCTACGCCATGCGTGTATATGGGCATAATCCAAAGTACATTAACGCCAAGCGACTTGATGTCATCCAAGCGCGCCTCTATCGCCTTCAAAGAATTTGTTTCTGCAAAAACGCGAGGGTTGGCCTCATACATAACAACATCTTCGGCTTTAGGAATGACAAAGGCTACTGGCTGGTCATTGCCACCGCCTTCACCTGAATTCTTATCCTCATCTTTGCATCCTGACATAAAAAATGAAAGACCACATAAAAACAAAACACTAGCTAGTTTTTTTCTACAGTTCATACTCATAAATATTAAGTTTTCGTAAAATTAGAGATTTTTGTCTGATCGACAAAGTTTCAGGCTATAAAATTATCTCTTAAAAGCTCAAACAAAGCCATACAACCTTCGTTCACATCTCGCCATGTAGCTTCAAAATCACCTGTATACCAAGGGTCTGCAACATCACGAGCTGAAGAAGTGTAGCTCATCAACAAGGAAATCTTATGATTGACATCCTCGCCAACCTCATAACGAAGATTACGAATATTATTCCTATCCATCGCTATTATATAATCGTAATAATCATAATCGTAGCGAGTAATCTGACGGGCTGTCTTCCCCTCGCAAGAGATGCCATGTTCAGCCAATTTCCTGCGAGCAGGCGGATAAACAGGATTGCCGATTTCTTCGGTACTGGTGGCCGCTGAAGCTATCTCAAAATAACCATCATAACCTTTTTCATGCACTATTCTTTTCATTACGAACTCTGCCATCGGACTGCGGCAAATGTTGCCGTGACAAACAAATAATATTTTCACCATATCTCTTATAATGATTTTTTGTAAATTTGAAACTCCATACAATTGAACAAATGATAGACGAAAAGCTGAAAGAATACATTGAGCAAAATATTCTGCCGGTCTACAAAAAATTCGACAAAGCACACCAAACAGCGCATGTACAAAAAGTGATTGCCGAAAGTTTAAGACTCGCTCAGATATACTGTCTGAACGAAAACATGATGTACACTATCGCAGCGTATCACGATGTCGGACTGGTTGCAAACCGAGAAACTCACCACACAGAATCTGCGAGAATGCTGTTGTTTGACGAGCGTCTTAGAGAATGGTTCAGCGAAAACGAACTCAAAATCATGGCAGAAGCTGCGGAAGACCACCGCGCGTCCAGCAAGCGCACACCCCGCAGCATCTATGGCAAAATTGTGGCCGAAGCCGACCGTGACATTGAGCCCATCACGGTTTTGCGCAGGACCATACAATTTGGATTAGAACATTATCCGCAAATGTCGCAAAACGAACATTACAAACGCTTCGTGGAACATCTGCACGAAAAATATGCCGATGGCGGATACATGAAACTTTGGATTCCCGAATCTGACAACGCAAAAGGCTTAAACGACTTGCGAAATATAATCTGCGACAAGGGCAGACTGAAAAGTATTTTCGACCAACTTTTTCAAAGCGAAAAAACTTCGGCTAAATAACTTTCGTTAAGACCTATTTTACAGTCCCTTTTTCAATTATATTCTCCAAATCCTCCTCGCTGAAAGTGAAGATCTGATTCAATACGCCAACAGAAATGGTCTTCATCTCACCTTCATACTCGATTTTGCCCAAACTGCAAAATACATAATTATTGTATTCCAATTTCGCTTCGAGCGCCATCTCCACCAACTGATTTGTCAACATCGAGCCAAAAACAGCAAGCCCTTTACCGAAATCATTATCTCCGGCATTTTCTGCTATTTTTTTCTCAGTGACTGCCGCCACCTTGTTCTTAATCTCATCAATATGCTGTTTTCTTTTCGGACAAGTCAATGCCAACAGCACAAGTACGCCCGCAAACAAGGCAACCCAAATGTTTTTTTTCATCGCTACTTATATTATTTTAAGCTTCATCCGGCGAATACAAAAAAGGATGTACCGCCAATTTATAATCAAAAATTTCATCTGGAGAAAAAAATCTCTCCAACTCCTTTATCGCATTTTCCTGAGAATCGGATGTGTGTATGATATTTTCCTGGAAACTCATCGCGAAATCGCCGCGTATGGTGCCAGGAACAGCCTTTCTGCCATTGGTAGACCCCGTCATGGCACGAACCACTTCAACTGCATCTGCACCAGCATAACAGCAACAAATGACCGGCGCCGCTTTCATCGATTCTTTGATGCGCCCAAAAAACGGCTGCGATGACAAATGCGCATAATGCTCATTCAGAATCTCATCTGTCAATTGCATCATTTTCAATCCCGCAAGGCGCAATCCTTTTTGTTCGAAACGCGCTGTGATTTTCCCTACTAAAGCCCTTTGCACTGCACTCGGCTTGATGATAACCAAAGTTTTCTCCATAAATATTGTTTTTAGATTAAGACAAGCTACGACACAATGCTTTAAAAACATCTATCGCCCATCAAATTTCGTCACCACGAATTTTTTTTATAAAGAAAACAAATTTTTCTCAATAAATTGCCTTATTTTGTAAGAAAATTCACATAATATGAGAATTAAAAGGTTTTGGGGGCTGATATCAGTGCTTTTGATGTGTGCAGCACAGCACATCAATGCTGCGAAAGTTGACACGGTGATGATTCGAAGCAACGCCATGGGAAAAGATGTGCAGACTGTTATCGTAACCCCGCAGAAGGCAACTGGACGGAAAGCGGCCGCTTGCCCTGTCATTTATCTGCTGCATGGTTATAGCGGCGGTGCCAAAGACTATGTATCGGGTGTACCCGAATTGGTGCGAATGGCTGATGAATACGGCGTTTTCTTTGTCTGCCCCGACGGCGAAAACAACTGGTATTGGGATAGCTCAGCCGAAAAAAAGATTCTCTACGAAACATTCACAGCCAAAGAATTGGTGAACTATGTCGATGCTAACTACCTGACTATACCTTCTGCACAAAATCGCGCTATCACCGGACTCAGCATGGGCGGACAAGGAGCACTTTTTCTCGCTTTCCGACATCCTGACATTTTCGGGGCCGCAGGAAGCATGAGCGGCTGCATGGACATTTGCGCATTCCCCGACAATTGGGAAATAAGCAAACTGCTCGGAGATTTCGACAAGAATAATAATGTATGGAACGAGTACAGTCTTATGAATCAAGTGAAAAGAATAAAGAACGGGCAACTCAAAATCATTTTCGACTGTGGGAAAGACGACTTCTTTTACGACATCAACTGCAAGTTTCACCAGAAACTAGACACGCTCGGTATTGAACATGACTTCATTCTGCGCCCAGGCATACACGATTGGAATTATTGGCGGAATGCCATCAAATATCAAGTCTTGTTTTTCAGCGAATGTTTCAAACTGCATTAATTGTCAACTGTCTGTCATCAACGTTATGGATTTCATATACAACACCTGTTTTTTTGAGCGATATGCCAAATTCACGCTCGAAGACCAACTCGGAAGCCGCTACGCAAACCTTGTGAACGCCGACCGCCCCGACTTGCAAGACATAGAGCACGGCATCGGCATTGAAGTGACACGCGCCATTGCCGAAAACAAGAATGTAGCGCACGAACTGATTAACATTATGGCAGGAGAAGAAGTAGCCGAGGTCGACAACTACGCTTACGGAACACAACGGACTGAGAGCGAGGCCGAACGGCGATATTGGTCTCTCGCCTTGCCAATGCGACGCATTATAGCCAACAAAGTGGCTAAAGTGGCCAACGGCTTTTACGGCGATTTCAACCGATTCGGGTTGTTTATTTTCACTAAGGAAATTCTTAAAAACAACGATATCGAAGCCATCATACGCTACACCGATGCTTTGCAATATCCGGGGAATCGGTCATATTCACACTTGTACATCTCGCATGTACACGACCTTTTTGTATGCGACCTCACATTAGGCACCTTCCGCCGATACCCCATCAGCGAAGAACAAAATCACAAATATTACACAGGAGCACTTGCTGCAGACAAAACAAACAGAAACCCAAACGAATAATTTTTTCTGTCGGTCAACAATCTAACATAATATTGAACTGTCTTTAATTCTAAAAATGACGGTTTATTTCTTTTTTGCAAACAGACAACATCCCATCCAAAACTTTAAACAACACCATATCTGACATATACTGGTGCACTTTTCTTAATATCACATCTATAAAAACACAACTCCAGCAAACTGAAACGGAGAAACACATTGCATAAATCAGGGTCAGCAAAACGTTGTCCGAATAGAAATGAGTATAAAAAAAAACACAAAGAAGCGGGACTACTATGCAATTTGCATGAATGATATAAATAGCAAAAGTTGATTTAAAAATATCATTAAGGCGCTTGTTGGTAAAACAAAAACATCTAAAAACCATAAATAATGATATGGCATTTATCAATGTGCCTGGCGCATCATAATTAAAAAAGAAACTATACCATATTTCTCTTCCGAAAGGCAGGAACAAATATCCCAACACAATAAAAGCATTAAGCAACACATACACTGCCAACCATCGTTTCCATAAAACATTAACAAATATTTTTTTGTATCTATAAATTAATGTCCCAACTGTATATATCAAAAGAAAATTCAACAGATTTTTCCCGCCAGCAAGACTCGGAGCATTGAATAGCCATCCTCAATAATAGTTAATGACCCCCATCGTCAACACTAAGAGCAATAATTCATTATTCGACATTTCATTTATAAACTTGTTGTAAAAGGGGCTTAACAAGTACATAAACAAATAACATGAAATAAACCACAAATCCCAAAACATTGCATGCGAAAATGGAGTCAAGGCATAGAAAATATTTCCTGTAGGAACAGCAAAATATAAATTTATCGCATACAATATTAGAATATAAAAAATTACTAAACCTAAAAAACGACAAAAAGACTTTAAGTTGAATTTAATTTGATAATAACCACTAATAAGGATAAACGCTGGCACTCCTACATGAAAGATTAACGATATTGCTCTATAGATATCCTCTTCCCAAATCGGGGTCTTGCACATCACATGATATGCCACAATATATATCATGCAAAAAAATCTTAAAATTTCAATGGAAGTGTTTCGTTGTACAATCTTCCTTGTTTTTTTATCATTCACAATTTCCATTTTTACATTGATTGTTTTCATTGCAAATATAACATCATATTTTTCAAATCCAATCAACTTGATTCTCACAGACCTGTCCTCTTTTCCATAAAAAACAAAATTGTCCAATTATTTCAAAAAACACAAAGGATACGAATGATTTGAGTGAATTCTATCTCTCTAAAAAACAATCGTTAAAATTAAAACTATAATATTTTTTCTGCAAACGCTTGATTCTTGACTGGCTTTTACATACATTTGTAGAAACAAATCTTAAAAACTATACACTATGGAAGAAAAAACTAGATACACCGACGAAGAGCTCGCTGAATTCAAAGCGCTGATACTTGAAAAAATGGCAGTGGCGAAAAGAGAATACGACGCCCTGAAACTCAGTCTTTCTAACATGGACGGAAACGATGTTTCCGACACATCTCCCACTTTCAAAACATTGGAAGAAGGTGCAAACACCATGTCGAAAGAAGAAGCCGGACAACTGGCACAACGACAGATGAAATTTATCCAGCATCTGCAAGCCGCATTGGTTCGCATCGAGAACAAGACATATGGCATCTGCCGCGAAACAGGAAAACTCATCCCAAAAGAAAGACTTCGCGCTGTACCTCACGCCACTTTGTCGCTCGATGCCAAACAAAAAGGCGCTAAATAAACAGTATACGCTGCACAAAAAAAATGACAACAGAAAGAAAAAAAATCATTGCTGTTATCCTCCTGATTCTGTTCTTGGACCAAGCGTTGAAAATTTGGATTAAAACAACTTTCACGCTTGGCGAAGACTGGCAAATAACTAGTTGGTTTCACCTGCACTTCATCGAGAACAACGGAATGGCGTTCGGCATGGAAGTTATCAGCAAGACTTTTCTTTCCGTTTTCCGTATTGTGGCTGTTGCTGCCATCGGATATTTCATCCACATATTGCTTAAAAAGAAATACCCGTTTGGCTTTATTGCTTGCGTCGCCATGATTTTTGCCGGCGCGCTCGGCAATATCATCGACTGCGTGTTCTACGGGCTGATTTTCGACGCAAGCACACCTTTCAGTACTGCCACTATCTTTCCCGTCGACGGCGGATATGGCACTTGGCTCAACGGACGGGTGGTGGATATGCTCTATTTCCCACTTTTCAGAGGAGTTTTCCCAGAATGGTTTCCGTTTTGGGGCGGTGAAGAATGGGAATTTTTCAGCCCTATCTTCAACTTGGCCGATTCTGCCATCTGCATTGGCGTAGGATATATTATTATTTTCTACAATAAAATACTGAAACAGTTCTGATATGCGGCGAAATATACTTTTCATATTTATTCTTGCTTGCTGCGCACTGACCTCTTGCCAGAAAAGGCCAGAAAACATCTTGCCGCCAAAAGTGATGACCGAAATCATCACCGACTTGCAACTTCACGATGCCGCATGCCAGTTAAAACACGTCACCCCCACCTACAATCCCGAGGTCTATACGCATTACTACAATCAAATAACAGAAAAATACGGCATCGAGCCTGCACAACTCGACAGTTCGCTCAAATGGTACACGATCAACGATATCGTAGGCCTGAGAAAAATATATAAAAATGTAGAGCGCAACATCAAAGAAATGCAAGAAGATAAATGAAATTCGCCGCTGCACATTATATTTTCTCTCCTTATGGCGATATTTTCAAACATGCCTTAATAGAAATTGCGAGCGGAGAAATTGTACATTTCGAAAATAAGTCTTCGCAAACAGAACGGGCTTATACGGTATTCTATAACGGAATCATCTGCCCCGATTTTTGGGGAATACCTGCCAAAGATATCGCCCAAATACTCCTCGACCAACAAAAAAAGAACCCCGAAAAAAATATTTTCGAGATTCTTGAAAAATTCACAAATCAACCAAGTAATAATTGGTTATTTATTAATCATGCGGATTTAATTAAATTGAAATTCACAAAGGATACCCAAATCGAATCTATAATAACAGAGTAAAAACAATGAGATATCCAATAATTATCATTAATAATAACATTGTCCGATAATAAGTAATTTGTGAATGTTTTTTATCGTATTTCTTTCCTCCCCAAAAATCAAGTGCTTTCCCTAAATTAACAGGATTATAAAAATAAGAATGTAAATTCACCACAAACTCTTCTTCCCTATTATTATTTATATTTATAATTTTAATCAATAACACTTCATTTATATTACCTAATGCCATAAATCCACCAGAAAGAATTATCAATTTACAAGAAGACACATCTCTCCATCTGATATATAATTCTGGAGTTTTTATACCTTCCATATTTATTCTAATCTTGTTTCCTCTTTTTTTTAAATCTTTTCTCAAAAAGGCAATAAATAGAACAAAAAGTATAACTGAAAATATAATTGACATTATGTTAAAAGATGCGAAGAAAGGATGTAGGATAATCGGGAATGTAAACATTCCCCAAAGGAATGAGTTCCACATCATCCATCTAATAACATATTCTTTCTTCATTATTCCTTCATCAAGAACGCTTTGAAATCCTCAAAATTCTTGCTGCATTCCACCGTTTGCTTCGTTCCTTTCATAAACGCCTGCAAAACAGCGGGAATCTCCACCTCTTTGCCGATGATGCTCTCCACTGTAGATTTAAATTTGGCTGGATGAGCCGTCTCGAGGAAAAATCCCACTTCACCCGGCTTCAACTGTTCCTCCAGCGCACGATAGCCGCAAGCTCCGTGCGGATCGAGCAGATAACCGGTTTCATCTATACATTGCTTCATCGTTTCGCCTATCTGCATGTTGTTGTATGTAGCGCCGCTGATGTCGGCACATATAGCCTTATGTGAACCATACAACGCCAAAATACGGGCAAAATTGCTCGGATCGCCTACATCCATAGCATTGGCAATAGTTGCCACAGAAGGACGAGGATTGTACTCGCCTGTCTGCAAATACTGATAGAATATGTCGTTTTTATTGTTGGTCGCTATGAAATGCGATATGGGCAATCCCATACGCTTGCCAAAAAGTCCAGCCGTAATATTTCCGAAATTGCCGCTCGGCACACAGCATACCACATTCTCTGCCTTGCCCATCTTCTTCAACTGTGCGTAAGCATAAAAATAATAGAATGATTGCGGCAAGAAACGGGCCACATTGATAGAATTTGCCGAAGTCAATTTCATGTGCTTGTTCAAATCGGCATCCATAAATGCGGATTTCACCAAAGCCTGACAGTCGTCAAAAGTACCGCTCACTTCTACTGCCGTGATATTTCGGCCAAGAGTCGTAAACTGGCACTCTTGAATCTTGCTTACGAGATTTTTCGGATAAAGCACATATACATGAATGCCTTCTACACCCAAAAAACCATTGGCTACAGCGCTTCCAGTATCACCCGATGTCGCCACAAGCACATTCACATTCTTCTCGCCTTGTTTCTTGATGAAATAGCCCAACAGACGCGACATGAAACGCGCGCCTACATCTTTAAAGGCCGCCGTTGGACCATGAAACAATTCCAAACTATAAATATTGTCACGCACCTTTACCAGGGGGATGTCAAAACTCATCGTTTCGTAAACAATGCGTTTCAGTTCATCCGGTTCTACATCATCGCCAAAAAAGGCTTTAGCCACTTCATAAGATATTTCTTGCAACGACAGATTCTCGATGTTGTCAAAAAAAGATTTAGGCAAAGTTCGTATCTCGTCAGGCATAAAAAGCCCCTTGTCTTCTGCCAAGCCTTTCACCACTGCCGTTTGCAGCGACACATCTTTTTGTTTTCCATTTGTACTGTAGTATTTCATACCTTTATATCGATTGCTAAATAATTTCTAGATTCTGATTTGAAAATTGAAGATTTTTTCCCTTCGATTCTTAATTCATAATTATCTTACGTCTGCGTCAAAGTCATCGTCTAAGTCGTCTCGCTTCTTGTTTCTATTTTTTCCCTGTCAGTATTGTTTTTATCTCGTTCAGTTTGTTCAACGCTTCTATCGGCGTCAGGCTATTGATGTTTATTCCCAATATTTCGTCCCGAATCTGCGAAAGCACCGGGTCGTCCAATTGGAAGAAACTCAACTGATAACCTTCGTTAGACTTCTCTCCTTGCTTTTCAATGTTTATATCCCGATTTTGCTTGTTGTTGCTTTCCAACTGTTTCAATATGTCATCTGCCCTTTCAATAATCGAAGGGGGCATTCCTGCCATCTTTGCCACATGAATACCGAAACT
>SUXD01000002.1:155000-156236 GCA_015061145.1 Bacteroidales bacterium
GTAGGCGCAAGGTTTCAGGTTCTTTTTCACTCCCCTGTTCGGGGTGCTTTTCACCTTTCCTTCACAGTACTGGTTCACTATCGGTCTCTCGGGAGTATTTAGCCTTGCCGGATGGTCCCGGCTGATTCACACAGGATTCCTCGTGTCCCGCGCTACTCAGGATACCGCTACGGATAATGTTCTTGCGTGTACGGGCCTGTCACCCTCTGCGGGAAGCCTTTCCAGACTTCTTCCACTTCAAACACTTCTCCGATGCCGCGGTCCTACTACCCCATGTCCGCCTCAACGGGCATGGTTTGGGCTCCTCCGCGTTCGCTCGCCACTACTTGCGGAATCACTTTTGTTTTCTCCTCCTGCGGGTACTTAGATGTTTCAGTTCCCCGCGTTCGCCTCCAGACTTGCTGGATATGCAACCTTCAGTTGCATGGGTTGCCCCATTCGGAAACCCCCGGATCAAAGATTATTTGCATCTACCCGGGGCTTATCGCAGCTTATCGCGTCCTTCTTCGCCTCCGAGAGCCAAGGCATCCGCCCTGCGCCCTTCTCTGTTTTTTGTCTCTCATGATCAGATCCTCTACGGGATCCGCTCTCGTGAATTGTATTTCTTCACTTGCTCTCTCTTCTCACTCAATCTGTCAAAGATCCTTCTCCCGGGAAAAACCCGGACTCGATGAACGCACGCCTTCTGCGGCGCGAAATCATATTTAAATATCTTCTTCCTTCTCGGAACCGGACCGCCGTCCGGCTGGTGGAGAATAAGGGACTCGAACCCTTGACCCTCTGCGTGCAAGGCAGATGCTCTAAGCCAACTGAGCTAATCCCCCGAACTGTAGTCCCAGGCAGACTTGAACTGCCGACCTCCACATTATCAGTGTGGCGCTCTAACCAACTGAGCTATAGGACTGGCTGATATATCGCCTGCGCTTCACTACTGTAAGCAAAAACAAAACGCGCAAAGAAGGGAAACGAAGAGAACCTCTACTTCGGACAATCTCTCCAGAAAGGAGGTAATCCAGCCACACCTTCCGGTACGGCTACCTTGTTACGACTTAGCCCCAGTTACCAGTTTTACCCTAGGTCGCTCCTCGCGGTCACGAACTTCAGGTACCCCCGGCTTCCATGGCTTGACGGGCGGTGTGTACAAGGCCCGGGAACGTATTCACCGCGCCATGGCTGATGCGCGATTACTAGCGAATCCAGCTTCACGGAGTCGAGTTGCAGACTCCGATCCGAACT
>SUXD01000023.1 GCA_015061145.1 Bacteroidales bacterium
AATGTCGCAACGCCCGCGCCGCAGTTTTTTCAGCGATTCGTTCATGTCTTCTTCCGTCACGAAAGAGACAGCCACGCCTTCGGCTTCAGCAAACGCTTTGGCCAGTTCCTGATGAAAGCAGGTCAATGTATCGTTTTGCGTGCAGCAGTCAATGTCGTTAGGACTGACAGCCACATAAAGCGTGCCGTCCGTTTTTATTTGCTCCCAATCACGAGCCGTCTCGTTGGGGAAAAGCAGAAAAACGGACAGTGCAACGCAGAATAGCGCCAGCGAAAGTCGTGTTCTTTTGAATAATTTCATATTTCAAATATACAAAAGATCGTACAAATTTACTTGCCAGAAGCCAGTTTTTTAACCATTTCTTCGTCAGGTATCAGAAAACCTTTGTCATTCAGTCTGATATACTTTCTGATGGGAAAAATTTCCCATTGTCCGTCGAGCATATCGGGAGGGCACACCTGCGCCTTTTGCTGGCTGCGGTTGACGGCAAGCACCACATCCACCGAAAAATCTTCTACATTATTCAGGAAATCGCTGATGGCTTTTGTAATAATCTGGTCCATATTTTTCTAATATTCAAAAGTTTTACGCTCGCATATATTTTTGAAATTGCATCCGCTGCAATGCTTTTCTGTCATCGTCTGCTCAAATGGCTTCTCAGGACTGAACATCTCGTCGAGGCATGCGACCAGTTCCTTTCGGAATTCGTTGCAGCATTCGTTCGAGAATAACAGTTTTTCCTTATTTCTGCCGTCTTGCACAAGAATGTTTGTGCAGTTTGTTTCCTGGGCATCATATTTTTGCAAATCCTGCACAAAAAGAATTTTCGGCACAATATTCTCGGGCGGCGTGTGTTTGTATTGGTTATAGTACAAGGAATAGAGCAGTATCTGGAATATCTCCTTTTTTTGCAAATCCGCTTCTTTGTCGAACAGAGAGGGAATATCTGCCATTTCCAGTTTTGAGCCGGATCCCATTTTGCATTTACCTGTTTTATAATCAATAATGCGCGTTTTCCCGTCTTTTTCGTCCACGCGGTCGATAAACCCTTTGATATGCACTTGCCGAGCGGAATCGGACAATGGAATCAGCATATCGTCAAATTTTTGCTCGGACGCCCTGTAAACGAACGGAGTGTGCATTTTGTCGTAGTTCAGCATCCCTTTCACAAACTGTTTTACGATATGCAACGCAATCAGCGGTTGCCCTTCAGGCTGAAAATTGGGCGATTGAATCTTCATTTTTTTCTTGAACGACTCCAAAATGGTTCTGTCAATCGTTTTTAAATCCTTTTCTATCAGCAATCTGTTGATAAAATCAGCCGTCACCTCCTTGTCAATCATCGGGCGGTATAGCTCTTGCATCGTGTCGTGAAACACATTGCCGAACTGGGCGGCGTCCAATTCTTCTTTCACCTCGTCGGTGTCGCCCATCATCTTGATGTTTTGAAGATAGAATTTCAGCGGACAGGCAATGTAGGTGCAGATGCTGCTTGCCGACAATTTTCGCTCGCCCGACAAGAATTTGGACATTTCTTGCATCACATCGTCCGATTTCCCTACCGTAATGTTTTCTTTTCCCGACTTTGATATTTCGCAAGTGATTCTGACGGAGTCGATTATTATGTTTGAATTTTTGCTGTAGCGCAATTGCATGATATAGCGGCTTTCTTCGCCTGTCTGCAAGCCTTCGGCCGACGAGTTGTATAGAAAATAGATGTTTCGGGCGCGGAATATAAGGCGATAGAAATGATAGGCATACACGCTGTCGATATGTTCGCCGGTAGGCATGCCGAAACCGTAGCGCAAATTATATGGCACATAAGAGTTGCCGGCATTAATTTTGGGGAATATTCCCTCGTTCATGCAAGGGATTATCAGTGTGTCGAAGTCGAGATTTCGGGTTTCGAGCACGCCCATAATCTGCAAGCCTTTCAAAGGTTCGCCCTCGAATGGCACCGAAACCGACGAAATGAATTGTCGCACAAAGCGCAGCAGCGTTTTTTTCGACATTTCGGTATTGCGCAGCAAATCTTTCAGTCTTTTCAGTGTGATATAATAGTGATAAATGAATTCGCGCTTCATTTTCTCATGTTCGGTCGCTTTTGAAGTGTCGGGACGGAGCAATGCCAATATCCCGAGCAGGTAGTCGATAAAGTCGGAAGCGGATGCGCCTGCCGATGCAAATATCGTTTTTATCAGTTCGTCGTCAGTTTCGAAGCGGTCGATATAGATGATATTCTCCTTGTATATCTTGTTAAGCAAGAACGACGCTTGCGATGACAATTCGGAGATGTATTGGTGCGACAAGATGGTTATAGCGTCGCGGAAATAAAAGCCTTTGTTCGGCCGCTGATTCAGGTGCAGCGAAAAGAGGTTTTCTATCAGCGAGTTCAGTGGCGTTTTCGAAAGCGGATAACCCATGGTGATGTTCACATTCGAAATTTCACGCGGAATAGAGTGGAGCAGCGGGAGCAACAACTCTTCATCGGGCAGCACCACAGCTGTCGAGAGTTGATTTGAAACGGCTTTCATGTCCATGCCTTCGAGTATTTCGCCGATGTGTTTGGCCTGTCCTACGGTGGACGACATTTCGATGATGTGCACATGCTTTATTTCGCATGGTTCGTCGTCCAGTCTCAGTTTTGTAGGGAACTTCAATATGTTCCTGTCGCGGAATTGCGACGCCCGATTGCTTGGGTCGGTCGTGTCGGGCGAGGCGTAGTCCCAATAGAAATCTACATCATGCGTGTTTTTCAGGTGACTGTAAATCTCGTATTCGCATTCGGTTAGGGCATTGAGCCCCACAAAGATGATTTTATTGTAATTGGCGAAAAGAGTTTCGCCTTTTTTCATGCGTTCGGCCACTTCGCGATAAACCATGCCTTCGTATGCCAAGTTTTCTTTGCGCAATTCATCGTTCAGCGTGCGGTAGATGTCGTACAGGTGCTCCCATACGGAGATAAAGTTCTTTTCGCCTTGTTTTTCGCCTTTCCAATGGCCCCAGAATGTCAGTATGGCCTCCTTTTGTTTTTCGTCAAGATAGTCAAAATGGTTCTCAATTTCCTTCAAATCCTTCAGGTTGGAGAACAGTTCCTTGACATTGACCAGGTATTTGTCGGCATCGTCAAAATCGCCCAACAGCATTTCGCCCCAATAGGCAAACTCGTCGAAACTCTCGTCGGTCTTCAGAATCGCTTTATAAATATCGTAGATTTTGAGCAGCAAGAAAAGACGGTCGGCCACCAGCAAGTCCGACTCTTGGCGGATAAAGTCGCCCACCGTAATGAGGTTAGGCGAGAAAAGCGTGACGCCTGCCGCTTCACCTATATATTTCTGGAAAAACTTGGCTGCACGGCGACTCTGAAAGACAAATGTGCAATCAGATATTCCGCTCGCATAATTCTTATAGCATTTTTCGGCCACTTGCCGTAAAAAAGGAGTCATAAGCCATTCCGTTTTATGTTGTCAATTTACCGCCACCTTGTGCTTTTCGCCGTCCACCGTCACAATGTAAACGCCACCCGAATCCAGTTCGACAGTCGTGTATGCGACTGATGCAGTGCATTGAAAAACCATTCTGCCTGCGGCGTCGCATACCTTTATGGTACGCCCAAGAGCAGTTTTGATAAAAATAGTGTTTTTTTCTGAGAAAACAAGTGCGTTTTTTCCTTTTTTTTCGGGCGAAATATTTCCTTCGCCTATGCCTACGGCATGCCATGCGTCGAGCACAGCCTTGTATTGTTCCGAATCGATGGAGAACAAGTCTCTTGCTGCGCTTGCCGAACCTCTGAAGGCATCGAAATAACCAGAAGAAGGGGTGATATAATGCATCATGTTCCGGTAAACTATCTTCAATGCGTCGTCGAATCCGATACCTTGCACTTCGTAACTGTCGCCATTGTCGTTGATGCCTGTTCCGCCTTCGCTGAGCAGATAGAACCAAAAATTCTGCACGCCATCGTTGGCATGCACGCCGCCGTAATCGCCTTCCTTGCTCTTGTCGGCGGTATTTTTCCAGTACAGGCCCTTGTAAGTGTCGGGCTGCGGGTCGCGTCCGTCCATGCTGGCGTTGGGGTCGCTCAGGTTCCTTAAGTTGCTGAACTGTTTCAATATATCACCGCCAATCTGCCAATCGCAAACGCCTGTAGCATATCTTTTTACCCCCATAGCCATAATGTCGGAGAAACTCTCGTTGAGCGAACCTGCCTCGCCGCTCGAACCGATGCCGCCTTTTTGATTGAAGCGGGTGACGAGATGCGTGTATTCGTGCGCCACAATGTCGAGCGACACAAACGGGCAGAGCGAACTGCCGTTGCCCAATCCATAAAATATAAAATAAGGTTCGCACGCAATGACGGCGGCGGCGTTGTTGGGCATGCTGCTGAACACGCGGTTGTCGTGTGCAGGATTCATGATATTGATAATGGGGTGTCCTTTGTCATCGAAACTCTTGCGTCCAAAGGTGCCGAGGTAGAAATCGTAGGCCATTTCTGTCCCCCAATGGGCGTCTAACGCCGGATGCGGCACTTCATTCATATCCTCGTCCACGGCAGCCCAATAGGGAGCGTCGGTCACATAGAAGGTGGCTTCTGCAATGTATCTCTCGTACATTTTTTGATAGTCGGCATCGTTCACTACGCCCCGATAGTCGAGCGGCGCGTTTTCTGTGGCGTCTTTGGTGATGATGTTGCGCTGCGCGTCGGCCAGAAAATAATATCCGTCTGTTTCGGTGCATTCTATCTGCTGCCAATCGCTGTACAGGGTGTATGCATCGGCCGAAACGCCATAAATTTTCCGTTCGATTTGCAATGTGTCGCCGTTTTCGCTGTCGATGTACAAGTCGAGCATCCGCTCGGCATCGACCGACTTGCATGCAGGGCGGTAAAGGACGCCGCCGGCGGTTTCCACAGCTACCAAAAATGACTGTTTGCACACGTCATCAGCGAGATTCTGCGCCAGGGGAGCGCAAGGGGAGAAGGTGGCTGCTGTGAGGGCGTTGCCATTGACTGAAATGGCGCATCCAGACTGCGAATGGATAATTATAATCGCATCTTTCACCGGTATTCTCAAATAATATTGCTGATATATGCTGTGCGTTATGCCCAATTCGTCGGCATATTCCGCCATTTTCACGAAAGTGCTGTTTTCGTCGGTGCCCAGCAGGTTGCCTAAGTTGTTTTCAGCATCGTCGAAAGCAAGGGGCTGGTTGTGCAAGTCGAGCCAAAAAGAACCGCTGGCGTATGTGGCAACAGACACCCCGAAACAAATCAAAAGCGTGAGTATTCTTTTTTTCATAAGACAAAATTAATAAATTATTGACTTCATCAATAATTTATTAGTATAATGTATTGATGTATAATGTATGAGTGGAAAGCTAAAAGTTTAAAGTATAAAGTTGAAAGTCAGCGTTAGGGTCTGAGTCAAGGTCGAATTAATTGGAAATTAAATAATTGGATAATTAGATAATTATCTTGCGTCTGCGTCAATTTATTATTCATTGTTAATTATTCATCTTGCTGCTTAGAGACAAAAAATACGGAAAGACTTGAATAACTCTTTATTCTAGTCTTTCCGCAGGGTAGAAAAATATGAATTGGGTATTGTTTTTTGTCGTTTACAAAATTAACTCATAAATGCGTAAAATGTGCAAAATGTGATTTTCGATGAAAAATATGTATTAAAATATGGTATTTAGGGATAAAAATACGATATTTGTGGCGAATTATTACGAATACAAATTTTGTCACACTTAAATTGTGATTAAAAATGGAAGAAAAAATCAAAACGAACAGGATAAGCGGCATCTTTACGCGAACAGCCACGCAAATGCTTTACATTTTTGCCATTCCGACATTTTTCTACGCTTTTTCCCTTATTTATTGCCCGATGGGCATCGACTCGTTTTACGACATGGACAACGGGCGCTTTCTATTCAATGTAACAATCATCACTTTTTTGATTTTTTGCGTTGTGTTTATCACGAGAACAATTTTTTTACTGTTGCGCAACAAACAGCTTTTCACACAAGGCTGGTACATAGCCTGGTGCGCGCTCGAATTTCTGCTTATCGCTCATACTATCACCTTGTACACATGGTTCATATTTGACAACACGCTCCCATATCTGGAAGCATTGACCACCTCGGTGAAATTCATCATCTGCACACTTTGGATTCCGTATCTGCTCATTGGGCTTTCGCTGAGGCTGTCGGACAAGAACAAATCGCAGAAAACGGCCGAAGAAAACACCCGCATACGCTTCTACGACGAGCGAAAAAACCTGAAACTGGTAGTGCTGGCAAATAATATATTGTATATAGAGGCCGAAGAGAACTACGTGCGCATCTATTATACCGAAAACGGCAAGACCAAAGACTACTTGCTGCGCAGTTCGATGAAAAAAATAGAGGAACTGTGCCAACTGAACGGACTGACACGCTGCCATCGCTCCTATTTTGTGAATGCCGCCCATGTGAGGGTGCTGGCCAAAGACAAAGACGGTTTCATCTATGCCGAACTCGAAAATCTGGAGAAACGCATTCCCGTAACCAAACGCTACTACGAAAACCTTTCGAATTTGCTGTAACTGCACATCAAGTACATAAATACTTGATTACATGCAAGTTGTATTTGCCTGCGCAAATATATGAGAAATAAATTGTTCATAATTATTTTTTTGTATCTTTACCTGTCTCAACTTTGTTTCCGACTCGTCATAACAATGTGACTGAGAAGGCGAAGCTGTGCAAAAAACACAAAAATTAAAACTGATTTTTTCACTTATTATTTTACACATTCCATTTTCTGCTTATGACCACAAAAGACAGTTTGATAGCGCGGCTGCGTAAACGCCTCACTTTGCGCGAAGACACCGATGCCGAAATGACCGTGGAGTCCATCTACAAGTCGGTAGAATTCAAAGGCATCAATATCTGGATTCTGGCATGCGCCATCATTGTGGCGTCGGTAGGCCTGAATGTCAATTCAACGGCTGTCATCATCGGCGCCATGCTCATCTCGCCCCTCATGGGGCCTATCAATGGCATGGGGCTTGCCGTGGGCATCAACGACAGCCAGCTCTTGCGAAAGTCGCTGAGCAACCTTGCCATCATGGTGCTCATCAGTCTGGTGGTGTCGATGACCTATTTCTTCATCTCGCCGCTGAGCGACGCCCGTTCGGAACTGCTGGCACGCACCACGCCTACCATTTTTGATGTGTTCATCGCGTTTTTCGGCGGCATGGCCGGCATCATCGCTATTTCGCGCAAGCAGCAGGCCTTTGCCGTGATTTCGGGCGTGGCCATCGCCACCGCCTTGATGCCGCCGCTGTGCACCACCGGATTCTTCATCGCGTGCGGACAGTTTGGCAACGCTTTCGGCGCATTCTACCTGTTTTTCATCAATTCGTTCTTCATTGCGCTCGCCACTTTTGTGGCGGTATCGTACATACTGCACCTGCCCAAGAAGAAGTACATCGACCCGCACCGAGCCACCATTGTGAAACGGATGATAACGCTCTTTTCGGTGGTGGTGATTGTGCCTAGCGTGTTTATGGCCATACACATGATACGCGAATCGTCGTTTCAGACGCAAGCCATACGCTACATCGACGACATCGAGCAGCTCGACATCTTCCAAAAGACGCATATCCTGAATGTGGAGCGGAAATATTCGCGCAAGGAGCAGCGCATCACACTCTCGGTCATCGGCAAGGAACTCTCGCCCGAAGAGATAAACCTGCTCGAATCGCGCTTGACGTTCTTCAAACTGAAAAACACAAAACTGACGGTGAAACAACTCAACGAAAACACCGCCGACATCGATGCCGAGAACAAGATTCTGCTGAACATACTGACGGCCAACGAGCGACAGATGGCGCAAAAAGACTCCATCATACAGCAGCTGGAACGCAAAGAGGGCCTCAGCATACCCGAGACTTTGGTGCAGGAGGTGCGCCTGCAGTATCCAGAGTTGGGCAGTGTGGCTATTGCCAATATGGTGTATATCCATCCCGACACAGGAAAAACCAATACTGTCCCGACGGTTCACCTGAAGTGGAAACAGCAAGTGACAGCCGAAAGGCAGCAAAACCTTGTGGAATGGCTGAAGTTGCGCTTAGGCATAAAAGAAATAATGGTTTTGTAATGCATGTTAAACGAAAGAAATATGTTTGATGTGACAGATAAACATACACCCTTCGTTTAGGCGCATCATTCGCCAAACCGAGGATGACATGGCGGACAGGGGAGGGTTCGAAACATAATAAACTCCTATTGGCAAGAAATTAAAACAGAGCTCCCCTTGGTTTAAAAATGGGGAGTATTATACCGTTAGCGACATTGAATATAAGAAAATACAATAAAAACGATAAAAAATCGTTATATATTTACAAATACTACCGAACAACGATAGTATTTTTTTTATATTTTTGGGTAAAATTTTTTAAGGAAAACTTTAAAACTGATAAATATGGACAATCAAACCGTTGACATTCGTGCGCTGAACGAACGCATCGAACAAAAAAGTGAGTTTATTAACCGTCTGACCATGGGCATGAACAGCACCATAGTAGGGCAGAAGCACCTGATAGAGTCGCTGCTCATCGGTCTGCTCGCCGACGGACATATCCTGCTCGAGGGCGTGCCGGGTCTTGCCAAGACATTAGCCATCAAGACACTGGCGCAACTGGTAGATGCCAAATACAGCCGCATCCAGTTCACCCCCGACCTGCTCCCCGCCGATGTGCTCGGAACCATGATATACAGCCAGAAGACAGAAGAGTTCACCGTGAAAAAAGGCCCCATCTTCTCCAACTTCATCCTTGCCGACGAGATAAACCGCGCCCCGGCCAAAGTGCAGAGCGCGCTGCTCGAAGCCATGCAAGAACGCCAGATAACCATCGGCGAAAACACCTTCCGCCTCGAAGAGCCGTTTCTGGTGATGGCCACACAGAACCCCATTGAGCAAGAAGGCACCTATCCGCTGCCCGAAGCGCAAGTCGACCGTTTCATGCTGAAAGTGATGATAAACTATCCAAAAATGGAAGAAGAGAAACTCATCATACGGCAGAACATTTCGGGCAACAAACAAGAAATACGCCCTATGGTATCCACGCAAGAAATCATAGAGGCCCGCAACATCGTGAAAGAAGTGTACCTCGACGAGAAAATAGAGCGTTACATTGTAGATATCGTGTTCGCCACCCGTCAGCCGGAACTCTACAAGCTCGAAAGCCTGAAGAACATGATTTCGTTCGGCGGTTCGCCCCGTGCCAGCATCAGTCTTGCCCTGGCAGCCCGCGCTTACGCGTTCATCAAGCACCGCGGCTATGTGGTGCCCGAAGATGTGCGCGCCGTATGCCACGACGTGATGCGTCACCGCATCGGTCTGAGCTACGAAGCCGAAGCCAACGAACTCACTTCCGACGAAATCATCAGTCAGATACTGAATGTTGTAGAAGTACCGTAGTACAATGTATGAATGTATAAATGTATGAATGTATTTTAATTATCTAATTGTTTAATTTTTGACTTTGACGATGACACTGACTCTGACGCAATCTTCAACTCAACAACTCAACAAATAAGCAACTCAACAATACATCATACATCAATACATAATACATGACAATTGAAAATTGTCAAATTTTCAAACTCAGAATTACTCGTAGAATGGAGACATCTGAAATATTAAAAAGGGTACGGCAGATAGAAATAAAGACGCGCGGACTGTCAAACAACATCTTTGCGGGCGAATACCATTCGGCATTCAAGGGCAGGGGTATGACCTTTTCCGAAGTGCGTGAATATCAGTTCGGCGACGATGTGCGCGCCATCGACTGGAATGTGACAGCCCGTTTCCATCGCCCGTTTGTCAAAATATTCGAAGAAGAGCGCGAAATGACCGTCATGTTGCTTGTCGATGTGTCGGGCAGCCGCGAATTCGGAACCGCCGACAAGACCAAGAAGAACATCATCACCGAAATATCGGCAGTGCTGGCTTTCTCGGCCATACAGAACAACGACAAAATCGGCATGATAATGTTCTCCGACAAGATAGAGAAATTCATTCCGCCGCAAAAAGGCAAGAAGCACATTCTGCACCTTATCCGCGAACTGGTGGGCTACGAGCCGCAAAGCCGAAAAACCGATATCAGCGCTGCGCTCAAATACTTCACCAATGCCGTGAAAAAACGCTGCACAGCCTTTGTGGTGTCCGACTTTATGGACGACGGATTCTATGACGACCTGGTCATCTCCAACCGTAAACACGATGTGGTAGCCATTCAGGTTTACGACAATCGCGAAGCCGAGCTGCCTTCGGTAGGACTCATAAAGATGCACGATGCCGAAAACGGGCGCGAAATGCTCATCGACTCTTCGTCGAAAAAAATCAGAGAGCTCTACCGCAAGCAATGGGAAGAACGGCAGGGCAGACTCGCCGACATCTTTGCCAAAAGCGCGGTGGACAACGTGTCCGTCAGCACCGCCGACGACTATGTGCGAAAACTGATTGCCCTTTTCAAAATGAGAACATAAGCGTAAGACAAGAATGACATGAAACCAAGCAGAATTTTGAATATTATCATACTTTCGTGGTGCATAGGCTGCATTCATGCGTCGAACATCAATGTGGCAAACACCGTCGATTCCACTGTTTTCCTCATCGGAAACCAAACTAATGTGCGTTTCTCGGTATCGCAGCCGCGCAACACTGCTGTAGTTTTCCCCGCGCTGCACGACACGCTGGCTTCGGGCGTCGAGATAGTGGCCGAAAAAGCCCCCGACACTACCGCGCTCGACGACAACCGGATAGAGATAAACAAAGACTATATCGTGTCGGCCTACGATTCGGGCGTCTATTTCATTCCCGAACTGCCGTTCGTCGACAAGCTGACGGGCGACACCGTATGGTCGCAAGCGGTGGCCCTTAAAGTATATACCTACGACATCGACACCGCCAACATACAGCTGTTCGACATCAAGCCTATTCGCAAACCGCCGTTTCCGTGGCGCTATGCGTTAGGGATAACGCTGATAATCTATCTGGTGTTTGTGGCTATTGCCCTTATCGCCTTCATCATTTGGCGACTGAAGCAGAACAAGCCCATTTTTCCGCAAAAAATTCAGCCCGAGCCCGACCCCTACGAGGTGGCTATGAGCGGACTGGAAAAGATTAGATCGGAAAAGCTGTGGCAGAAAGACCAGGAGAAAGAGTTTCAGACCGAGCTCACCGATGTGCTGCGCACCTATCTGCTCAAGCGTTTCGGCATCGAAGCCATAGAGATGACCAGCGACGAGATACTGGACGAGGTGATGAGAAACGACGAATGCAAACCGCTGCACGACGAGTTGCGATACATCCTCAAATCGGCCGACATGGTGAAATTCGCCAAAATGAAACTGGCGCCCGACGAAAGCGAGAAAAGCATACAGAACGCCTTTGAATTTCTGGAAAAAACCAAGAAAGAAGAAACAACTGAAGAACCCAACGAGACTAAATAACACAAGAAAATGCTAAAATTCGCAAACCCTGCATATTTATTTTTGCTTCTGCTCATCATTCCGATGGTGGCATGGTATGTGCTCCGTCAGCTGAGGGGAGGCGAACCAACCCTGAAAGTGTCGGACACCCGCTCGTTCGTGCAGTTTCCAAAAACTTACAGGAATTATCTGCGTCACCTCCCGTTTCTGCTGCGTTTGCTGGCTGTGGCATGCGTCATCATCGTGCTGGCACGTCCGCAGCGCACCGACAGGTTTCATAACGAGAGCATCGAAGGTATCAACATCATGATGACGATGGACATATCGAGCAGTATGCTCGCCGAAGACCTGCGTCCTAACCGCCTGGAAGCCTCGAAGAATGTAGCCGCCGAATTTGTCAACGGCCGCCCCAACGACGCCATCGGTCTGGTGGTGTTCTCCAGCGAGAGCTTCACCCAGTGCCCCATGACCAGCGACCATACGGCGCTGATAAACCTGATGCAGTCTGTTCGCAGCGGTATCATCGAGGATGGAACAGCCATAGGCCTTGGACTGGCCAACGCCATCAACCGCATTAAAGACTGCGAAGGGAAATCAAAAGTCATCATACTGCTCACCGACGGTTCGAACAACTGTGGCGACATAGCGCCGATAACAGCGGCCGAGATAGCCAAACAGTTCGGCATACGCATCTATACCATCGGCATAGGCACCACCGGCGAAGCGCCTTACCCCGTACAGACCAGCTTCGGCGTGCGCTATCAGAACATACCGGTAGATATAGACGAAACCACGCTGCGCACCATAGCCGAAACTACCGGCGGACAGTACTTCAGGGCCACCGACAACAAGAAACTGAAAGCCATTTACGAAGAGATAGACAAAATGGAAAAAATAAAAATCAATGTGAACGAATACAGCCAGAAGACAGAAGAATACCTGCCGTACGCCGTACTCGCTTTTCTGCTCATCATTGCAGAACTGCTGCTTCGTAACACCATATTGAAAAGAATACCATAAACCTAAATTTGATAAACGATATGTTCAGATTTGCCAATCCGGAATATTTATACGCGCTCATCCTAATTCCGATATTCATTTTCCTCTTTTTCATGATGCAGTACATGCGAAAGCGGAACATACGGAAAATAGGAGAGGGCGAAGCTATGAAAGGGATGCTGCTCGACTATTCGGCAACCCGTGTGTATGTCAAGTTCTTTTTGTTGCAGCTGGGGCTGGCTATGCTGATATGCTGCATGGCGCGTCCGCAGTTCGGCAAGCGGCTCGAAACCGTGAAGCAGCGCGGACTGAACATAATGGTTGCGCTCGATGTGTCGAACTCCATGCTGGCCGAAGACATTCGTCCTAACCGCCTTGGAAAAGCCAAGCAGATGCTCACCCGACTGGTGGACGGACTCCAGAACGACCGCATCGGACTGGTGGTATTTGCCGGCGACGCATACATACAGCTGCCCATCACTGCCGACTTTGTTTCTGCCAAAATGTTCTTCTCGTCCATTTCCACCAACATGGTGGCGACGCAAGGCACCTCCATCGGCTCTGCCATCGAACTGTGCATGCGTTCGTTCCCCGAGAAAGAGGGCGTAGGCAAAGCCATCATCGTCATCACCGACGGCGAGAATCATGAAGACGACGCCGTGCAAGCCGCAGCATTGGCCAAAGAGAAGGGCATCAATGTATATGTCATCGGCATGGGAAAACCCGAAGGAGCGCCAATTCCTACCGGAAACGGCGATTTCAAGCACGACAGAAGCGGCAACACGGTCATTTCGAAACTCAACGAGGAAATGTGCGGCGAGATAGCCAAAGCCGGCAACGGCACATACGTACGCGCCGACAATACCAATTTTGCATTCAACCATATCGCCAAAGAGCTGGAAAACATATCCACTGCCGAGGCCGAAACAAAAGTCTATTCGGAATACAACGAACAGTTTCAGGGGCTTGCTTGGCTGACGCTGATATTGCTGCTGCTGGAATTTTTCATTCTCGAGCGCGAAAGCAAATGGTTCAAGAACAAACATTTTTTTGATTAACAAAACACCATGAATAGAAACCTGCTCATATTTGCAATACTGCTTTCGTCGCAAAGCATTTTTGCACAAAAGGAATTCCCGAACCTAAACAAAGGAAACCGCCTGTATCAGAAAGAGAACTACCTCGATGCCGAGATACAGTATCGCGATGCGCTGCAGAAAAACCAGAAATCGGATGTGGCCATCTTCAATCTGGGCAATGCCTTGTATCGTCAGGAAAAATACGAAGAAGCGCGCAAAGAGTTCACCAAGCTCACAAATGCCGGACAAGACGCCGAATCGCTCGCCAAAGTCTATCACAACATCGGCAACTGCCTGCTGCAAGAAAATAAATTTGCCGAAAGTGCAGAAGCCTACAAGCAAGCGCTGAAACTGAATCCCGGCGACAACGAAACACGCTACAATCTGGCCGTGGCCAATATGCTGAACAGACAACAACAACAGCAGCAACAGCAGCAACAGCAGCAACAGCAAAACGACCAGAACGACAAGGAGAATATGAACAAACAGAACAACGATCAGAATAAACCCGAAAACAAAGACGAGCAACAGGAAAAGCAGCAGATGCAGAATGTGCAGAAAGACGACAGCCAGATGACCGAAGAAAACGCTCGCCGCATACTCGACGCATTTGCCAACGACGAAAAAGAGACTCAAGAGAAACTGAACCGCAGTCAAAGCGGCGGAAACAAAAAATATATTGAGAAAGACTGGTGATAAATTGCCGTTTCTTGGTTATTTTTGCATAAAATTAGTTGAACGATGAAGAAATTTATAATATCACTGCTGACGATATGCGCGGCAATCGGGCAAATAACAGCCGAAAATGTGAATTTTACGGCACATGCGCCATCGGCTGTCGAAAAATTCGCGCAATTCAGGATAGAATACTCGCTCAATGCGCAAGGCGACAACTTTCAGGCCGGCAACATCAACGATTTCAACGTACTGATGGGCCCTTCCGTATCGCAAAGTTACAGCACGCAAATCATCAACGGGAAAATGTCGTCGAGCAAAACAACGACATTCACCTACATACTGCAAGCCACCAAAGAAGGCACATTCACCATACCTGCCGCCACGGTGATGAGCGACGGAAAGAAATACACCTCCAACAGTGTCACCATTAAGGTGCTGCCGCCCGACAACAGCACTTCTGCCAACAGCAGACAAACCGCCGCTGCAAGCAACAGCAGCAGTAACGACGCACACCAAAATACGGTGACCAACGTGAAAGGCAGCGTGTTTATGCGCGCCATTCCGTCCAAAACAAGGGTGTACGAACAAGAAGCCGTATTGCTCACCTACAAACTGTATGTGAAAGGTGTCAATGTATCCGGGCTTCCCGTAATGAAATTTCCTGAAACACAAGGATTTATATCACAAGACATACAGCTGCCCGACGACAAGCAGTGGGTGCTCGAACACTACAACGGCAACAATTACCAGACCATCACGCTCAAGCAGACGCTGCTGTATCCGCAGCATGCCGGAAAAATCACAATTCCGTCAGGCGATTTCGAAGCCATACTGCGCATCCCGAATGTGTCGCGTTCGAGAAGAAGCATTTTCGATGACTTTTTCGACACCTACACCGAACAACGGAAAAAGCTGAAAACAGACCCTATAACAATAGATGTAAAGGCGCTGCCCAAAAACAAGCCGGCCGGATACGCCAATGCTGTAGGCGCTTTCAATATGAAATCGTCTATCAACACCCAGAAACTGAAGACTAACGAAGCGATAACCATCAAAGTGAAAATCTCGGGCAACGGCAACATGAAACTCATCGAAAATCCGAAAGTGAATTTCCCTGCCGACTTTGAAGTGTACGACCCGAAAGTGACAAACGACTTCAGCAACACCACTGGCGGTGTGAAAGGAAACAAAATTATTGAATATCTTGCCATTCCGCGATATGCAGGCACATTCAGGATTCCGCCTATCGAATTTTCGTATTTCGATTTGAATTCGCAATCCTACAGAACGCTTAAATCGGAAGAATACAACATTGAAGTGGAGAAGGGCAGCGACAACGAAAACGCATCGGTAGGCGTATCGGGCAACATCACCAACAAAGAGACGCTCAAACTCCTGGGCAACGACATCCGATACATTCACAGCAAAGACACCCGACTCGACAACAAGAATGATTTCTTCTACGGCTCTTTCGGATACTGGATTTCGATGCTGCTGCCGCTGCTCATAACCGTTGCGTTGCTGGTCATCTATCGCAAACAGGCCAAAGAAAACGCCGACATTGCCAAATCGCGCAACAAAAAAGCCAACAAATTGGCGAAAAAACGCTTGAAAGAGGCCGAAAAACATCTGAAAGCCAACGCACGCGAGAAATTCTATGACGAGACTTTGAAAGCCTTGTGGGGCTATTTCGCCGATAAATTCAACATTCCTGTGGCCGAACTGACCAAGGAAAACATCGAAACTGAATTGACGAAGCGCCATGTGGAAGCAAGTCAGACACAAGAAGTGATGGAACTGCTTTCGACCTGCGAATTTGCGCGCTACGCGCCTACAAAAACGGAAGGAGAGATGCAAAATATCTATCAACGCACGATAGACATCATCAGTACACTCGAAGACAGTTTCAAGAAAACACGATAAAATTCAAACGAACCATGAAAAAAGCGATATATATATTTCTGTTGCTATTTGTGCAGCAAACCTTCGCCCAAAACATTACCGAGGCCAACGCTTTGTATTCCATCGAGAAATACGACGAAGCGATAACCATATACGAAAACATCCTGAAACAAGGAAAAGAATCGAGCACGCTCTACTACAATCTGGGCAACGCCTATTACAAAACCAACAAAATAGCGCCTGCCATACTGAACTACGAACGGGCGCTCAAACTGAATCCGGCCGACAACGACATCAAGTTCAACCTCGACCTTGCCAAGGCGCGTACTGTGGACAAAATTGACGCCGTAGAGCCATTTTTCCTCGACACATGGATGAAAAGCCGGATAAACAAAGCCTCTTCCGACCAATGGGCCGTGCGGAGCGTATGCTGCTTTATCCTCACATTAGCGCTTCTGCTGACATATATATTTGTGCGAATACGGTGGATAAAAAAGACCGCTTTCTTCTCGGCTTGCTTTGCGCTCGTCATGGTCTGCATGTTCATGATTTTCGCCGCCAAACAGAAGAAAAGCATACTCAACAACGACTTCGGCATTGTTTTTTCCGAAACGGTAGTCATCAAAGGCTCGCCCGACGAAAGCGGAACGGAACTGTTCATTCTGCACGAAGGCACGAAAGTGCATGTGAAAAACACATTTGGCAACAACAAAGAATGGCTGGAAGTGGAAACCGAAGACGGAAATGCGGGATGGATAAAGTCTGAAAACATCGAAATAATATAACCTAGGCCATGATTGACCGTCTGATAGCATTAGACCAACAGATACTTCTTGCTGTGAATGGGTGGAACAGCCCTTTTGCCGACGTTTTTATGTGGATAGTTTCGTCCACTGTCGTTTGGATTCCGTTTTTCGGCGTTCTGCTGTGGGCCATACTGAAAAACAAGCAGCGTGAAGGACTTTTGGCCATCCTGATGATAATCCTTGTCATCTTGGCATGCGACCAGATTGCCTCTTCGGTGTTCAAACCAATATTTGAACGCTTGCGCCCGACACACGACCCCTTTACCGGGCCTTTGGTGCATATTGTAAACGATTATCGCGGCGGAAAATTCGGATTTGTGTCATCGCATGCGGCAAACACTTTCGGATTTGCGTTGTTCACTTCATTGTTGCTGCGCGACAAGTTCTATACAGCCACAGCTTTCATATTCGCATTGCTTTCGTCCTATTCGCGCATGTACCTCGGCGTACACTTTTTAGGCGACATATTGGGAGGAATTGTTGTCGGCGTGGCATGCGCATCGCTTCTTTATGCATTGTACAGATACTTGCAACAGTATGTGTTCCGTTTCCGTATCACCTTCCTCAATCCTTCGTTCAGCGCCTCAGGATATGCGCGGCAGGATATACAAAAAGTGGTATGGACATTTGGCGTAACACTCGTGTTCATTGCACTCATTTCTTTAAGAATAAAAAACATTTAAATACATATAAAACATGAAATGCATCACTTTCAACGAACTGCGTGAGATAAAAGACAAACTTCCCGACGGAAGCATGCAGCTCATAGCCGACAAAACCGGATTGCCTGTAGAAACAGTCAGAAACTACTTTGGAGGGCATAATTACATCGACGGCACTTCATGCGGTCACAACATACAGCAAGGCGGCATCGGAGGTGGTTTTGTCGAACTTGGCGATACCAAGATTCTGGATATGGCGCTGGAAATTATCCGCAAATCCGAAAAAGAATAGGCGAGTGGCAATATCCAATATCATTCCACTGCCACTACCTTTTTCAAACTGCCATAGCAGATATAACCTTTAACGGAATAGCCCATTTTTGCTATCAGACGCATATATTCGCTTACTTGGCGCTTGTATTTGTCTAATTCTTTTTCGCCAAACTTATAATCAATCACAATGGCGTTTTTGCCGTCAAGCAGAATTCTGTCGGGACGACAGATGCCTTTGTCAGCCATGATGATATCTGTTTCGTTCAGCACTTTGTATTTTGGTTCGAACCATTCTGCCACACCGCTGATACTGAAAAAATCTTCCATCTTCTGACGAATCGACGGCAGTTCGTCCTGCGCGATCAGTCCGCTCAATGTCATGTCTGTCAGTATTTTTTCTGTGTCGCTTTTAGTGTAAATGCGCTGCAAAATGCTGTGCATCAGATTTCCTGACTCTATCTTGTTTTCTGTTTCACTGAAATAGTCAGTGCTGTGCAGTTTCATCTTCACGCCTGAATCTTCTTCGTCGGAAAAGGTGCGCGACAGGTATGCAGTCATTTTTTTCTCTTCCCCTGTGTTTTCTTCCTTGGTTATCTTTTCGTACGAACCAATTTCGAAATATTCGCAATCGTCATCTGTCGTTCCCGATGAGCTTTGCAGTTTTGAGACTAAAGACTGGTCATGAATTGTGTTTTCAAGCAAAACACTTATATTGTTGCTGGTTTTTGAATTTTCGGCGCTTGCTTTCGTAAACACAATCATCTCGTTGCGCGCCCGCGTAAAGGCCACATAAATAAGGTTCAGATTGTCGATATACTGCTGCATGGTTTCTTCCCAGTAGTCGTTTTCGAATGCCGTTTCATTCAGTTTTGTACCGTATTTTATCGGGAATTTACCCAAATCATCGTATGGCGAAGCGCTGAGCGAAGTCCACAACACTTTAGTATTTCGGCCCGAAGTCTCCTTTAGTTCCCATTGGCAGAACGGCATCACAACTGCTTTAAAATCAAGTCCCTTCGATTTGTGTATGGTGATGATGCGCATGGCGTTCTGATTCTCCGAAACCGAAATCTTGGATTTGCTCTCGCCGCTCTCGTTCCACCAGTCAACAAAGCCTTTCACATCGTTGTTATTGCCATGCACATAATTGTACACTACATCCTGAAAACTTTGCAAATAAACGCATTGCTCCTTGTTTTCGCCCAATTTGAAATGTGCAATGATCTCTTCTGTCAGTTCAAACAAAGGCTTACGTTTTACCTGCTCAGCAAATTCCTTTACTTCGTCGGACAACTGCGCAACAACAGCCTGCGACTTAGTTTCACCATTTACCACAAGCGCATGATAATAGGCCAGCATACTGCCTGTCAATTCGTCGTCAGAAGAGAGCAGATAGTTCAGAAAGGAGATGATGAGCAGTACTGTGTTTGATGACGAAAGAAAAAGCGAATCGTTTGAGATTACATCATAACAATATTTGTCGTTCGGGTTTTTGCTTTTGTAATCCATCAAAAAATCGGCGATTGCCTGCCCGTCTTTTGATTTGCGCACAAGAAAAGCGATGTCACGCGGATTGTAATTGTTGTCCTGCAGCTTTTTTATCACATCGGGTATCTTTTCTAAAGCTTTCTCCTGAAATTCAGTGTTGTTCTTGGCTTTCAGAAATTCCATCCGCACATGCCCCTTGCTGGATTTTTTATCCGTCTTTTCTGGCACTTTTTGAGCGAGGTTGTCGTATGCCCGACGCATTCTGCCGCCATACTTCGAATTAAAATCATCCTTATTGTATTCCTCTTCCATCTGAATGCACAACAGGTTTATCGCCGTTTCAAAAAATGCGTTGTTGAATTGAATAATCTGCTTCAGACTGCGATAATTGCTGTCCAGCGGTATTTCATGCACTTGGCTTTCATTGAAATTGTCTTTTAAGCCAGCCAACAGACTCCAATCGGAATTTCGGAAACGGTAGATGCTTTGCTTCACATCGCCAACCACCATGTTTTCAGCATTTTGCGACAAGCTGTTTTCTATCAGCGGCCTGAAATTGTCCCATTGCGTGCCGCTAGTGTCCTGAAACTCGTCTATCATGAAATGTTTGATCTGCGTGCCTATTTTCTCGTACACAAAAGGGGTGTCGCTGTCGTTGATGATTTTTTTTAGAAACTCGTTGGCGTCGGAGAGCAGCAAACTGTTCCGCTCTCGCAATATTTCTTTCCGCGCCTTCGCAATTTTCGACAGCAGTCCCAGTTTACGAATGTCGTTCCGCACCAAACATGCTGTTTGATACGCACTCAGATTTTTATCCGCAAAGTCGCATATATCAATGATGCATGCGTTCAGACCGCCATTGTAGGCTGCGTCTATCTGCGCTATCTTTGTACTGCTCTTGCTTTTCCATTCATCCAGATTGTTCTTGAGTTTCGACAGTTTCTGCACCGATTCAATATCTTTTGACTGCAGTTTCAGCAATACATTGAACGGACTTCTTGTACTTCCTTTGAAATCGTTGAGCGACAAGCCGTTGTCTTTGATAATATTCAAGGCGCATGTCGCTTTATTCTGAAATTTTTCTTCTGTTATCGCAATGAATTTATTCAGCGATTGGCGCACCTTCTCCAAGGTGTCCAGTTTTATTTCCGTATCATTGGCGCTGTCGCCAAATGTGTTTTGCGCAAATTTCACAATCTCCGACGAGAGGTTCCAAGTCTTGTTTTCGTTCACGTTCTCCTCGGCATATATCTGCAACCACAGCAACAGTTGTTTATCTTCCGACAGATTGGTGAAAAGAGAGTCCACCGCCTCTTGCATCACACGGTCAGCATCCAGTTCCACCTGATATCCGCCTTGCAGTCCCACATCGCGCACAAACGCCCGTATCACTTGCTGAAAGAATCGGTCGATAGTGCTGACCATGAAATGCGAATAATCGTTCAGTATATCTTTAATCACAATCTTCGCTCTTTCTCTCAATACATTTTCAGGTTCTCCAAGCGTTTTGGTTAAATCATCCAGGAAATCGGATTTTTCGTTATTCGCCAGACAATCGAGTTCGCGCAAAATACGCGATTTCATCTCGCCAGTTGCCTTGTTCGTAAAGGTTACCGCCAGAATATGCCTGTAGTTTTTCGGATCTTTATCCTGGCTCCAATCTTTCAGCAAGAGTTTGATGTAGTTCAAAGCCAAGCAATAAGTCTTGCCGCTGCCAGCCGATGCTTTATAAATATTCAACATACGCTTGTCACATGATTGTTTTCACTTTGTATCCTTCTTTAAGCAACATTTCAGCCACTTTAGTTCTGCAATCGCCCTGGATAAGTATCTCTCCGTCGCGCACCGAACCGCCTGTGCCGCATTTCTTTTTCAGCATTCTGGCCAATTCTTTCAAATGCTCGTCATCACCCGAAAATCCAGTAATAAGCGTAGCCACCTTTCCCTTCTGCCGTTTGTCGAGTTCCACCCTGAAAAGTTGACGACCAAAGCGGGGCAGCGCTGCCTGTGCCGCCTCCTGACGTTCCTTCACTTCGGTTTGTTCTTGCGCCGAAAGGGTGTTGAACAATGCATTTTTCCAATCTTGCTGCATATACTTTCTGTTTGTCAGTTCATAAGTCCAAATTTAGCAAAAAGTAATTAATGAACAAAGTTTAAAGACAAAAGTTGAAAGTCAATGAACGTTGTTTACTTCCCTTCGGTCAGTGAATGTTATTTCAGATTTGAAGATTTGAAAATTTGACAATTTTCAATTGTCATGTATTATGTATTGATGTATAATGTATGAGTGGAAAGCTAAATGTCTGCGTCAATGTCAGTGTCAGAGTAACTCGTAACTCCTATATATATCCCTTCGGTCAATGAACGTTGCTTCTGATTTGAAGATTTGAATATTTGAGAATTTGAAAATTAACTTTCCTTCTATCGATGCCCTCAATTCATAATTCAAAATTCATAATTCAAAATTATCTCCCGTCAGCGTCAAAGTCATTGTCCATTGTCAATTATCCATTATCAATTATCAATTGAAGTATTCTCGCTTCTCGCATCTTGTTTCTGTTTTCTCGTTTCTGAGTTTCTAATTAAATAATTCTTTCTTATATTTGTAGAAATTTAATAATAATTGAATATGTACAATTGGTTTGAATGTAAAGTTAAATTTGAAAAACTTGATAATGAGGGCGTTCCACAAAAAGTGAACGAACCATATTTAGTTGACGCAATAAGCTTCACCGAAGCCGAAACACGCATCTGCAAAGAAATGCAGCCATACATACACGGAGGTGAATTTCAGGTGACGAATATCCGCCGTATCAACATTGCAGAAATGATATACGACGACGCAGGCGACCGCTGGTACCGCTTCCGCATCGTATCTATGGTAGTGGACGAAGAAAAAGGCGTAGAAAAGAAAGTGGCATCCAATGTATTCGTTCAAGCCGACGACATTTTTAATGCCATCAAGAATCTGCAGGCCGAATATAAGTCGGCTTACGACTATACTGTTACTTCCGTAACAGAAACGGCAATTATGGACGTTTTCCCGTATGCAGCTGAGATAAAGAAAGAAGAACAACCTACAGCGTAAAAGAATATGGATATACTGGCGCAATATCAACAAGTGAAAAACACATTGCCAAGCAATGTGAAACTGGTTGCTGTGTCAAAATTCCATCCCGTCGAAAAAATTCAGGCGGTTTACGAAGGAGGCCAGCGCATCTTTGGCGAAAGCAGGGCACAAGAGCTGTGCAACAAGACATCACTGCTGCCCAGCGACATAGAATGGCATTTTATCGGACATTTGCAGACAAACAAGATAAAACACGTTATTCCGCATGTGTCGCTCATTCACGGCGTCGATACATTTCATCTGCTCGCCGAGATTGACAAAGAATCGGGAAAGGCGAACAAAGTGACACGCTGCCTGCTGCAAATGCACATCGCACAAGAAGAAACAAAATTCGGACTGTCGGAACAAGAGCTCTACAACCTGCTAGCAAGCGACTCGTTCAGACAAATGAAACATGTGCAAGTGTGCGGATTGATGGGAATGGCCTCGAACACAGACAACATGGACAAAGTGCGCAACGAATTCAGAGGTCTGAAACAACTGTTCGACAAAACTAAAAAACAATTTTTTGCCGAAACCCCTTCGTTCTGCGAACTGTCGATGGGCATGTCGCACGACTACACCATAGCCATAGAAGAGGGCAGCACCATGGTAAGAATCGGAACTTCAATATTCGGAGAAAGAGAATATTAATGCTTAACACACTGAATCATGACCAACAAACTGAAATTGATATTACTTATCCTGACCTTCGCGACATGCTACACCCATGCCGAGATACAGTTTGCCTATTACGACCAATACGCAAGCCTTTATCCCGACTGCGTGGACGATGAAGATTCCAAAGTCTACACACTTGACGAACCTTTCTTGGAAGAGCCTGTATTTCCTGGAGGCGGACGGGTGCAGATGACGAGGTTTGTATGGTTCAGCACCGAAGTGCTCGATGTGAAAGGTCCCGACGGCGAACAACTGAAAGGAAAGGTGCTCATCAAAACCATCATCGACCGTTGCGGCGTGGCTGGCAACATCGAAGTGATCCAGTCGCTTTCCGACCAGCAAGACGCTGAAGCTGTGAGGGTTATCGAAAGTTTCCCCATTATGAAACCTGCCTCTTTAGACGGATACCGCGTAAAAGTGGAAATGATAATACCAGTCTATTTCACCAAAACCTATGTACCCAAGAAAAAGTATGATTTTGACGACGATGATTGGGGAGATGACTGGGGCGACGATTGGGATGATGGCGAATATTATTCTGACGACGACGATGATGATGACGATGAAAGCGAAGGAACCGGCGGCGGATTCAACCCCAACTATAATTGGGATGATTGGGACGACGATTGGTAATTGACGTTCTCTTAATTGTTACAATGTTGTTAATTATAAATTATTGATTACAAATTACTTGAAATGTACAACACTTTCTTTTATATTATCATAGCGTTTTTTATTGCTGAATTCATAGTTGACTACATCATCGACTATCTGAATGTGAAAAACATAAAACTCACGCTGCCTGACGAACTGAAAGGCATCTACGACGAAAAGAAGTATGCTGAGCAACAAGCTTATTTTAAAGCGAACAAACGCGTTTCTAACATCAAGTCTTTCAGCTCTTTCTTCATCGTGCTAGTCATGCTGCTGACTGGCGTTTTCGGCTTGCTCAATGAATGGCTGAGAACTTTCATCGAAAATCCATATTGGCTTATGCTGACATATTTTGGCATTCTTTTTATTGCCAATGAAATACTTTCGTTGCCTTTCGATGTGTACAGCACCTTTGTTATTGAAGAAAAATTCGGTTTCAACAAAACCACTCATAAGACATTCGTTTCCGACCTGATTAAAGGATGGCTCATCAGTGCGCTGATTGGAGGCGGCTTACTTTCACTTTTACTTTATATTTACAATCTTATTCCACAGTATTTCTGTATTTTAGCATTAGCTGTTGTAGCAGTTTTCAGTATCTTTTTCATGATGTTCTATTCCAACATCATTGTACCGCTGTTCAACAAGCAAACACCATTGGAAGAAGGTGAATTGAGAGACAAAATAGAACAATTTGCTCAAAAAGCGGGATTCAAGCTGAACAACATTTATGTGATAGACGGTTCGAAAAGAAGCACCAAAGCTAATGCCTACTTTACCGGACTTGGCGCAAAAAAACGCATCGTATTGTACGACACGCTCATCAACGACCTGACCGCGGAGGAGATTGTGGCGGTATTGGCGCACGAAGTAGGGCACTACAAACACAAACACACGCTCTATTCTCTCATTTTCTCGCTAATAGTGTCGGCATTCGAGTTCTACATCCTGTCGCTGTTTCTTGGCAACGAACAACTGGCTTGCGCCCTAGGCGGAAGCACAGCATCGTTCCATCTCAGCCTCATCGGATTCGCACTGATTTTCTCACCTATATCAATGATTTTAAGCATTTTGACCAACATATTCTCAAGACACAACGAATATCAGGCCGATGCTTTTGCCGCAGGTTTCGGATTGGCTGAACCGCTGAAAGAGGGATTGAAGAAATTGCATGTCAAATCGTTGTCAAACCTTCTTCCGCACAAAGCATATGTCTTTGTTCACTATTCGCATCCAACGCTGTTGCAACGAATAAAAGCACTTGATAATAATTAGAAACGACTCTGACACTGACTTTGACACTGACATCAATACATTTATACATTGTACAACGACATCATACATAAATACATTATATATGAAAATTGAAATCATCACAATAGGAGACGAAATCCTGATAGGACAGATAGCCGACACAAATGCCGCAGAAATGTCGCAAATGCTTCATGAGCACGGATATTCTGTTAAACAAATAATCTCTATCGCCGACAACGCCGATGACATAAAAAAGACTTTGGATTATGCACTGAGCGAAACCGACATCGTTTTGCTGACGGGAGGTCTCGGCCCCACAAACGACGACATAACCAAAAAAACGCTTTGCGAATATTTCAACACAAAACTTGTTTTCAATCAGCAAGTCTATGAGAAACTGGAAAAGCGCCTACAGGCTATGAACCTAAAAATGAACGATTTGAACAAATCGCAAGCTTATCTCCCTGAATCGGCCACCTTTATTGAAAACGAAACAGGAACAGCGCAAAGCATGGTATTCGAAAAAGACGGGAAAATACTCATCTCAATGCCTGGCGTTCCTTCCGAAATGAGACATACCATGCCCAAAGTCGTCAGTTTGCTGAACAACAAATTCGGAAAAAAAGAGAACATCACCAGACACTTTATCGTTTATGGCATTCCTGAATCGGAATTGGCTATACGACTGAAGGATTGGGAAAACTCGCTCCCATCAGAATTCCACTTGGCTTACTTGCCGACCTTAGGATTGGTGAAACTTCGCCTTTCCACTGCAGAAAACACCGAAGACTGTCAGCAAAAAACAGCCTATTTTTCCGAAAAACTTCGAGCTATACTAGGCAAAGCCATTATCGCCGAAGAAGATATCACCATGGAAGCGTTGGTAGGCAGAATGCTGAAAGAGAAAAACATGACACTGGCTGTGGCTGAAAGTTGCACTGGAGGAAAAATCGCACATAAAATAACTTCTGTACCAGGAAGTTCCGCTTATTTTAAAGGTGGAGTGGTAGCATACAGCAACGCCGTTAAAGAAGAGGTACTGAATGTTTCAAGCTTCGATATTGATGAGTACGGAGTGGTTTCCATCCCTATCGTGGAACAAATGGCGCAAGGCGTACTCGAACTGATGGATGCCGACATAGCTGTAGCGACCAGCGGAATTGCCGGACCGGCTTCGCCCGAGGACGAAAAAGAGGTGGGCACCGTCTGCATTGCCGTGGCAACAGCGGAATCAGTCATGGCACAGCAATTTAAATTCGGTTCCTTACGCGACAGAAACATCGAAAGGGCATGCCTGGCTGCTTTAGTGATGCTTAAAAACGCCATTGGATAATCCGCAATGAACAGAGATAGCATAAATTTCGAGCGGGAAGACATTCCCGTTCTTTTTCGTCGTATTTTTCTGCCCACACTGCTCGGAATGCTGTGCATGTCAGCCATGACCATAACCGACGGTGCTTTTGTGGGACATGGCGCTGGCAGCGACGCTCTGGCTGCTGTAAACATATTCTGTCCGCTTTGGCTGCTCGTATCTGGCGTTGGACTAATGCTGGGCATCGGATGCTCTGTTGTGGCTTCTATACATTTGGCTAAGAAAAACAGCAAAGCCGCAAACATCAACTTCACGCAAACCATCGTGGTCGGCAGTTGTTTTTCGCTGATTCTTTTAGGAATAGTCTTTTCCCTACCTATCCAGACAGCCCGACTGATGGGAGCTTCTGAACAGTTGATGCCTTTAGTGCTGTGCTATCAGCGATGGATGTCTGTCGCTTTCCCCGCTATTTTTTTGCAAAGTGTCGGACTGATGCTTATAAGACTGGACGGTTCGCCACGCTATGCTATGTTTTGTTCGTCGTTGCCGTCCATCGTTAATGTCGCATTGGACTATGTATTCCTTTTTGTGCTCAATATGGGACTCGAAGGTGTGGCCATTGCCACATGCACGGGGTGCTGGCTGGGAGGTCTCATGGTGGCTTTTTATTTTCTCAAACTGAATAAACGCATTTTTCTTTATCCGCTCAAATGGACAAGGAAAAGCCTTCTTTTGATGAAACGAAACATTACCTATCAGCTGAAAATCGGTTTTTCCGCCTTTCTTGGCGACCTGAGCATTGCCATGCTGATGTTTGTCGGCAATTATGTATTTCTCAAATACATGGGCGAAAACGGAGTTGCCGCTTTTGCCATCGCATGCTACATTTTCCCCATCGCTTTTATGACGGGCAGCGCTATAGCGCAATCGGCACAACCCATCATCAGTTTCAATCACGGACTACAAAACACCGAAAGGGTGAAAGAAACAAAAGCATTAGCCGTAAAAACTGCTCTCTTTTGCAGTTTAGTCATTATCGCCGCCATGACATTGGCTGCAAAATACATTGTCAGCCTTTTCCTTTCGCCGGCATACGAGGCCTATCAAGTTGCCATTGAAGGACTTCCGTATATCAGCCTCGGTTTTGTCTTTTTCATCCTGAACGTCGTGCTGATTGGCTATTATCAAAGCATTGAAAAGCCAAGAAGAGCGTCTGTCCTGTCGATTTGCCGATGCGCAATATTCCTGATTCCCATGTTCATGCTGATGCCAGAAATAGCCGGAGAAAAGGGGATTTGGCTCGCCATACCGTTCTCCGAAGCGCTGACAACATGTCTGGCATCGTGGCTTTACTATAAAAATAACCGACAATCTGTATAAATTGAGAAATCTTTATTATCTTTGATATATGAACTGGATAGATTTTATATTGCTTGTTCCTGTTTTGTACGGACTGATTCGAGGATTGATGAGAGGCGCAGTACTCGAAATTGCATCTTTTCTTGGCATTATTATTGCTTTGTTCGTAGCTCGGCTATATGCTCCAGTTGTGTCGTATCACTTCGAAAGCTGGCTTGATGTTTCAGATAAATCGGCGCAAATCATCGCTTTCGGCACGGTATTTCTCGTCACACTGATACTGATACAGATTCTGGCGCGATTGATTGACAAATTCTTGTCAGCCCTTTCGCTCGGATGCTTCAACAAAATCGGCGGCGCCATTTTCGGCGCATTAAAACTCTTGCTCATAACAAGCTTTATTGTCAATGTGTTCGCTGTAATTAACGCCAATATACCATTGGTAAATGAAGAAACTGTTGACAACTCAAAACTCTACAATCCTGTAAAATCTGTTGTGGAAAAAATCATCCCTCATATCTCGAAAAATACCGAAAACAATGGAACAGAAGGAGATTAATATCAAGTTTTTGCAATTGAAAAACACAGAATTGTCCGATTCTGAAAAACACCTGTATAAAGTTGCGAACAACGAAATTAAAAATTCATATTCACCTTATTCGCAATTTAAGGTGGCTTGCGTGCTGTCACTCGACAACGGCGAAAGCGTAGCAGGAACAAATCAAGAGAACGCCGCCTTCCCTTCTGGTCTTTGCGCCGAAAGGGTAGCAGTTTTTTACGCCAAATCTAAGTTTCCCGACGCCTGTATCAAGCAAGTGCTTATCATGGCCGAGCAGAACGGCAGCATTACAGAAAATCCGATTACACCCTGCGGCGCATGTCTGCAAGTGCTGCTCGAAGCCGAGAACCGTCAAACGACGCCAATTGAATTATTGCTCGTCGGCAAAAATATAATATGGAAGATTGCGAGCGTCAAAGATTGTTTGCCAATACGGTTCGAAAAGTTCTAAGAAACTGTTTTAAGACAATATATAGCGTAACAGTTCATCTGTCGAATCGACCACCTTGTCGGGACAATGCTCTTCAATGGCTTTGCGAGGCTGAAATCCCCAACTGACAGCGACACACTTCACACCGGCATTACGAGCTGTGAGGATATCGTATTTGCTGTCGCCCACAAGCAGTGTTTCCGAAAGTTCCACCCCAAATGTCTCACAAATACGTAAAACACCGGCAGGATCGGGCTTGCGCGGCAATGTCGCTGACGGTCCTAGCACCAAACCAAACACACCTTTCTCAAAAAGCGTATTCACAACAATCTGCGTAAGTCCATCTGCTTTGTTGGACAGCACAGCCATTTTTACGCCTTTTTCACGCAACCTTGCCACAACATCAGCTATGCCCGGATATGTGATAGTCTTGCGGCAGCAGTTATTTCTATAAATATCGAAAAAAAGATTGAAACACGCGTCTATTTTTTGTTCGTCAGCCTGCAAATTCAACGGCATAGCAAACCGTACCAAATTTCTGATGCCTTGTCCAACAAAAAGAGGGTATTGCTCTATACTATGCACGGGATAACCGCATCTGCGCAACGCCTCGTTGCACGAATCGGCAATGTCATCCAAAGAATTCACCAATGTGCCGTCCAAATCGAATATTACAGCCTTAAATCGCATAAAAATAATTTTACCGTAAAAATACTTGTTTTTATTTGTAGTTACTAATAATTTCGCAGAATAAAATTTTGTCGAACATAATAAGTTATGTTTTCAAAATACGAAGATACACTATTGAAAGCACAATCTGAGACCATCAACTTACTGAGATTTCCCTTGGCATTGCTTGTCATTCTGATTCACACAAATTCCTATTATTCTTCCTGGCATGCTGATGTGGAATTGTTATCTGTCGAGGGTGTATGTTTCCTTTTGGGACATATCTTAAGACTTTTTGCATGCATAGCCGTGCCAACATATTTTATGATTTCCGGTTTTTTGTTTTTTGGCAACTTCAAGGAGTTCACTTGGAGCGGTTACTTCACAAAAATCAAGAAACGCATAAAATCGCTCGTTATACCCTATATAATATGGAATGTTATTGTATGGCTGGCGTTTTTACTTAAAAATGTACATGCCGTATACGACGATTGCGCCACATGGAATGATGTACTCGCTTATTTATCCAATACGAACATTCGTTTTCTTTGGGATTTCGCATATTTAGGGGAGAACAAATACCCGTGGCTATGTTGGACCACTTATGACACCGGTCCCATTAACGTTCCATTATGGTTTTTAAGAGATTTAATCGTTGTTACCGTATGCTCACCGCTAATATTTTGGGCAATCAGAACATTCAAGATATATTCCATTATATTGCTGTGTCTGGCACATATATTTCAAATATGGTTCACGTGTTCAGGATTCAGCATAACTGCATTTTTCTTTTTCTCGCTCGGCGCATATTTTGCCATTACAGGAAGAAACATCATCGATTTTTGTCAAAAATATCGCAAGGTAATATTACTTGCCATGTGCTGCAGCATGCTGCTATTCATAACACAATGGATACCAAACGGATATAAAATCATAGTCAAAAACATTTTTTGCATTCCTGCTATGTTTTTTGCTTTTTGGGTTGCGCAGTATATGACACTGTGTACAACAATCTGTTTCAACTGTGTCATTCGCACGCATTGGTTCAATTTGTATGTTTCCTCATTGTGCCATGCATTACCGCTGCGATTTTATTTATAATTTATTATCTATTGGCAAAGTTTTTTCCAAAAGCCGAAAAATATATCTGTGGCGGAAGATAAACGTTACAAAAAAAATCCCGCAAGAACTTGCGGGATTTTTTTATTCAATCAACTGATTATCAATTCATTTTCTTGATAATGTCCATACCTTTCAAAATTGCAGCCTCGTTCATCGGCAAAAGGTGGTGATGGCGTTCAGGAAGAGTTTTCTTCAAACCTTTCATCACACTGTCAATCTCTACAATAGGACGAATTTTCAGCAATCCGCCAAGCACAATCATATTGAAAGTCTTCTCCATCTTGTCGGCAATAGCTGTATCCATCGCATTGATTTTATAGATATTGATATCCTTGCGAGTAGGTGGATTCATAATTCCGTAATCATCATAAATCAGCGTGCCGCCAGGTTTTACCGTTTTCTCAAACTTATCCAGCGACTGCTGGTTGAGAATGATGGCTGTGTCGTATGAGTTCAAAATTGGAGAACTGATTTTCTCGTCACTCACGATAACTGTCACATTGGCCGTACCGCCTCGCTGTTCTGGTCCGTACGATGGAATCCATGTGATTTCCTTATCCTGCATCAATCCTGCGTAAGCCAGAATTTTACCCATCGAGAGCACGCCCTGACCTCCGAATCCTGCTATGATTATTTCTTCTTTCATAATTCGAAATTTTCAAAACTGTTAAACCAATGTATCTATATCCTTCAAATCGCCGATGGGGTAGGCTGGGAACATATTCTCTTCCATCCATTTGTTGGCCTGAACCGGCGACAGTTTCCAACCCGAACTGCAGGTAGAAACGATTTCCACAAATGAAGTGCCTTTTCCGTTCATAGAGTTCTCGAACGCTTTGCGGATAGCCGCTTTCGCCTTACGAACTGCGGCCGCTTTGTGCACACTCTGACGAGTGACATAGCAAGTACCGCGCAATTTAACTACCAAGTCAGTGATATTCAGCGGATAACCGTTCAATTTTACATCACGGCCATAAGGACAAGTGGCTGTCTTCATGCCCTCGAGTGTGGTAGGTGCCATCTGACCGCCAGTCATACCGTAAATACCATTGTTTATAAAGATGATAGCGATGTTTTCTCCACGGTTGCAAGCATGAATGGTCTCTGCAGTACCGATGGCCGCCAAATCGCCGTCGCCTTGATATGTAAATACCAATTTATTTGGATTCAATCGTTTGACAGCAGTAGCCAAAGCAGGTGCACGACCATGAGCAGCCTCCTGCCAGTCGATATCCAGATAATTATATATAAAAACAGCGCAACCCACAGGAGCAATACCGATAGCCTTGTCCTGCAAGCCCATTTCCTCGATGACTTCAGCCACCAACTTATGCACAACGCCATGTCCGCAACCCGGGCAGTAATGCATCGGGTTGTCATTCATTATAGTCGGTTTTTTATAAACCAGATTTTCCGGTTTTACTATTTCATTGTTTGCCATAATTACATAATTTTAGTTTTCAACGCTTCCGTGATTTCATCCGGCGACGGAACGATTCCACCCATACGACCGAAATGTTCTGTTTTCACACTGCAGTTTGTTGCCAATTTCACATCTTCAATCATCTGTCCGGCGTTCATTTCCACCACCAAAATGCCTTTCACTTGTTTTGACAATTCAGCAAGAGGTTTCTTGGGGAACGGGAACAAGGTGACAGGACGCAAAAGTCCTACTTTGATGCCTTCTTTGCGTGCTTCCTCCACGGCTTTCTGCGAGATTCGGGCAGCCGAACCGAATGCCACAATCAAATATTCGGCATCGTCGCACATGAAAGTTTCGTAGCGAACCTCGTTCTCTTCCATCTTTTTATATTTCGCCTGAAAGCGGATATTGTTCTCTTCCTGTTTGTCAGGCACAAGTTCAAGCGAAGTGATGATGTTCGGCTTGCGGTCTTTTGTCTTTCCAGTAGTAGCCCAAGGACATTGTGCCACCACCTCTTCGTCGGTACGGCGAGGCTGCTGCGCAGGCAACACCACTTTCTCCATCATCTGACCAATGACACCATCGGCCAAAAGCATAACGGGATTTCTGTATTTGAAAGCCAAATCGAAACCGAGCGCCGTCAAATCAGCCATTTCTTGCACCGATGCCGGGGCAAGCACTATCAAACGATAGTCGCCATGTCCGCCGCCTTTCACAGCTTGAAAATAATCCGCCTGGCTCGGTTGAATCGTACCCAGACCCGGACCGCCGCGCATTACATTCACGATGAGGCAGGGGAGTTCGGCACCTGCTATATATGAGATTCCTTCTTGTTTCAAACTTACACCTGGACTCGAAGATGATGTCATCACCTTCTTGCCTGAAGCCGCTCCGCCATAAACCATGTTAATGGCTGCCACTTCGCTCTCTGCTTGCAACACAACCATGCCGGTCGTCTCCCATGGTTTGAGCGCCATGAGGGTTTCCATAACTTCCGATTGCGGTGTGATTGGATATCCGAAATACCCATCTGCACCACAACGAATGGCAGTTTCGGCTATAGCCTCATTGCCTTTCATCAGTCTTACTTCTTCGTTCATATTACGATAATTTTACCTTATATACTGTTATACATCCATCGGGGCATACCAAACCACATGATGCGCAACCGATACAATTGTCCTCGTTCACCATATAAGCAAAACGATATCCTTTCTTATTGACCTCCTTGCTGAGTCCTATCACATCAGAAGGGCAGGCCACCTCGCAAAGGCCGCATCCTTTGCAGCGGTCTTTGTCGACTACAAGAGTTCCTTTAATTTTCATATCAATAAATTTAAAAATAAATCCACAAATCAAGAATTTCCTCTGGAAGTGAAAAACACGCCAATTCCCAGTAACATCAGAAAAACATACAGTTGCGTGTCCAGAAAACTGCCGTTAAACTCCCAATATACTTTATATACCGAAATGAGCGAAACAACAATGCCCGATATAATCGTCAATGTATTGCCTTTCTGAAAACCGCCGATAAACAGCAGCACGAAAAACAGGCAATAAATAAAATTCAGCAAATAATGAATGTTCGAAAATTCAAAACTTTGCAGCGACTTGTAATACAAACTGAAAACATACACCACTGCAGCGCATCGCAAAATCCACTTTGCTATCGGTTCCAGATTCTTTATCGGTTTCATAGTTCCTTTTTTTGAAAATACAAAAATACAAAATATATAGGACTTTTTGCAGACAGATTCCGTTTTTTATTTTTTAAATTCAAAAATGCCGTTGTTTCTTTTTTATTCAATAAAAAAAATGTATTTTTGTCACCCAAAACAAAGAAACAATTTAAAATTCATAAAAATGTCTAAAAAAGAGAATTTGCAAGAACCTGAAGAATTGCAGAATGTGGAAAACGCATTAAGTTCTTCCGAAGAATTTATTGAAAATCACTTGAAAGAAATCATCTATGCTGTCATCGCTATTGTAGCTGTTTTCGTCGGATTTTTTCTTTTCAAATACAAATACTTGCAGCCGAGAGAGCTAAAAGCACAAGAGCAAATCTACAAAGGCGAGGAATATTTCGCACAAGACTCTTTCGCACTTGCCATCAACGGCGACGGCGTTGATTTCATCGGTTTCGAAAACATTGCCAAAGAATACAAGTGGACAAAAACTGCAAAACTCGCTAAAGTGTACGCCGGCATTTCATATTACCGCATGCACCAGCCAGAAAAGGCAATTGAATTGCTCAAAGGCTTCAACGCCGACGACAAAATGGTTTCGCCCGCTGTCACAGGCCTTGTTGGCGACTGCTATGTGGCTGTAAAAGACTACGACAACGCCGCCAAATATTTCGAAAAAGCAGTGAAAAACGCTGACAACGAACTGATCAGCCCGATTTATCTCGAAAAACTGGCTGTCATTTACGAAGTGACTGGCAAAAAAGACAAAGCTATCGAAGCTTACACTACTATCAAGGAGAAATATCCTAACAGCATGTCGGCATACGACATCGACCGCCACATCAGCCGCGTAAAGGCTAGCAAATAATGACACTACGGGCTTTGCCCAAATCAAAATCATATCAATCCCCCAAATTGGGCAGCAAACCCTTTTTAGGGGATTGATTATTAATACAGCACTATGGCAACAAAATATCACAACCTATCCACATACAACAAAGAAACAATGCCGGCTAAAGGCATTGTCAAAAAACAAAAATACGCCATCGTCGTTTCCGACTGGAACGACAACATCACCTTCCGCCTGATGGACGGCGCAATAGAAGCTCTGAGCGAAAACGGCGTGCCCGAAAGCAACATTGATATTTTTCATGTGCCAGGTTCATTCGAACTGACTTTCGCTTCGAAAGAGTTGCAAAACACCAAAAAGTACAATGCCATAATCGCACTAGGATGCGTAGTGAGAGGCGACACACCACACTTTGATTATGTCTGTCAGGGCGTCACGCAAGGAATAACCATACTCAACACACAAAAAGGAGGATGTCCTGTCATTTTCGGCGTACTCACGACAGAAAACATGCAGCAGGCCGAAGACCGATGCGGAGGCGTCATGGGCAACAAAGGAGTGGAATGTGCAATTACTGCAATAAAAGTTGCAAATTTATTTTGAAATTATTTGCGGAATAAAAAAACTGTTTGTATCTTTGCATCGTCAAACAAAAAGGGTGGTTACCAGAGTGGCCAAATGGGACTGACTGTAACTCAGTTGTCTTTCGACTTCGGTGGTTCGAATCCATCACCACCCACCAAAAATGCGGAAGTAGCTCAGTTGATAGAGCATTAGCCTTCCAAGCTGAGGGTCGCGGGTTTGAGCCCCGTCTTCCGCTCCACAGAGAAGAGGGAACTCTTCTCTTATTTTTTTCTAACATTTAAAACAACTCGAACATGTCAAAAGACAATACAGCAATAGAAAGCCATAACAGACTGGTGGCCGGCACCAAGGTAAAAGGTGAAATTACCACAGAGAACGACATCAGAATTGATGGCATATTCGAAGGTGACATTGTATGCAACAGAAAAATTGTGATTGGCGCAAAAGGCGTCATCAACGGCACTGCCAAATGCGCCAACGCTGAAATTATCGGCACATTCAAAGGAAACATCGAAGTGACCGACACTTTAATTGTTCAATCGACAGGGAGGATAGAAGGCGACATCACCACCTCCATACTTGTTGTTGAGCCAAACGCTTTCTTCAACGGCTCTTGCACCATGAAAGAAGCCAAAGGAACTGAAAACGGCAATTCAAAGAAATAAGTCTTTATAAAACAGAATACAATAAATAAACAAACAACAAAAAAAACGCCCGCGGGCGTTTTTTTGTTTATTCTTTCAATAAATCTGGACGCAGCAGACGGGTTCGTTCATAAGCCTGCTCCAATTCCCACTCGCGCACCTTGGCCTCGTTTCCCGAAAGCAGAATATCGGGCACTTTCCATCCCTTATATTCGGCCGGACGAGTATATATAGGCGGCGCCAACAGGTTATCCTGAAAACAATCAGACAAAGCGGACTGCTCATCTGAAATCGCGCCTGGTATTATGCGAATAACAGCATCTGCTATTATTGCCGCAGCCAATTCGCCGCCCGTAAGCACAAAATCGCCAACTGAAATCTCTTTTGTGATAAGATGCTCGCGGATACGATGGTCAATGCCTTTGTAATGCCCGCAAAGAATGATGATATTCTGCAGCATCGACATAGAATTGGCCATTTTCTGGTTGAACGTTTCGCCATCGGGAGAGGTATAAATCACTTCGTCATACTCACGCTGACTCTTAAGATGCGTAATAATACGGTCGATAGGTTCAATCTGCATCACCATGCCCGCTCCGAATCCAAATGCGTAATCATCCACACGGCGGTGTTTGTCGGTAGAGTAGTCACGCAGGTTATGCACCTCAATCTCCACCAGGTTTTTCTTTTTTGCACGCTCCACAATGGAATGATTCAACGGTCCATCGAGGAGCTCTGGCAGCACACTAATAATATCAATTCTCATTCTTTCTGCTTTTTCTACTGCGAAATTATGAAAATTAGTTGCATTTTTAGTATTTTAGCGCTTGTTTTTGAAATTCTTTTATGAAAAAATTAATCAGCATATTGTTTTTGCTGCTCGTGTCATCGGTCGGCGCACAAAAATTCGAGTACGGACTTGATGCTCATGGCTTTCTCGATAACAGAGAATACAAATCATCCTATCAGATTCCGCAGTCGATGCTGGGCATACGCGTAGCGCCCGAATTAGGTTTCGGCTGGGGAGGAGAGAGCCGCCAGAATCCAAGTCACCACATCAGAGCAGGCATCGACGGGCTTTGCGAATTCAGCGGAAATACCGATTACGACTTCGATTTAAGGCTGTACTACAAGTATCAGAACAAACCTTTCACCTTTTACCTTGGCATGTTCCCGCGCGCCGATGTATTGGGCAATTTCCCCGCCGTATTTTTCTACGACTCGCTCACATACTACCGCCCGAACATTACCGGCATCTATTGGAAATACGAACGCCCAAAATGGAACGCATCCGTCTTTCTCGACTGGACCAGCCGGCAAACAAAAACAAAGCGCGAAGCCTTTATTTGGGGGCTTTCCGGATTATGCAGAGAAAAATTATTCTTTGCCGAAACGCAAATGTACATGTACCACCGTGCCGCATACGGCATACCCGTGGAGGGCGACCATCTGCACGACATGGGCGCGCTGCATATAGCTGCCGGTCTTGACTTCACCGAGAAAACGACATTAGATACATTATATATACGCGCAGGATACATAATGGGGCTTGAACGTCGACGCAACGATCCTGGAAATTGGGAGACACCCAAAAATCTGCTTGCCGAATGCGGCGTTGAATGGCAGGGTATAGGAGTGAAAAACATCTTTTTCGCAGGAGAGGGGATGATGGTGTTCTATCAGACCCCTTACAACCAAGGCGACCTTTATTGGGGCGACCCGTTTTATCAAGCAAAGCTGTACGACAGGTTGGATTTTTATCTTAAAATGATGAATTTCAACCGCGTAGAAGCAAAATTCGCCTTTGCGCTGCACTTCACCGATGAAGGAAAGATGAGCACGCAGCAAGTCTTCACGCTGAACATCCATTTGGGCAACATCCGTGAATCGAAAGCCAAGACAGACGAATATTTTATTTGGCAAAAATGGTTTAGAAGAAAATAGTCCGCATACACACAAACACAAAAAAAGCAATCTTTTCAGATTGCTTTTTTTTTGTGAGGTCCCTGGCGGATTCGAACCGCCGTATACGGTTTTGCAGACCGCTGACTAAGCCACTCATCCAA
>SUXD01000024.1 GCA_015061145.1 Bacteroidales bacterium
GAAAAATCGACTTCGCCCAATGTTTCTACTGATTCCGAGAAAACTTTTTCAAGGTCTTCTACTACGGTGGCGTCGGCTGGAATGACTTTGGCGTTGAGTTTCTCGCTCAAAGCGTTTGTTTGTCCCATGCGTACGGCAACAGGAGTGTTGGACAAAGTGATGGTAGCGCCTTCTTCTACGGCTCTTTCTGCCACTTTCCATGCAATGGATTTGTCGTTAAGCGCACCGAAAATGATGCCTCTTTTTCCTGCTAACAAGTTGTTTCCCATGTCTTTCTGCTATTTTGTTTTTGTTAAATATTCGTTCATTTCTTTTGCTGCTTTTCGGCCGTCGCCCATAGCCAGAATTACAGTTGCTCCGCCGCGTACAATGTCGCCTCCTGCAAAAATGAAAGGGATGGACGATTGCATGTTGTCGCCAACAACGATGGTGCCTTTGTTTGAGACATCGAGTCCGCTGACAGAACGTGGCACGATGGGGTTTGGCGATACGCCTACGCTGACGACAACGGTATCTACATCTATCAGTTCGGTTGCGCCCTCAATGGGTTCTGGCGAGCGTCTTCCGCTTGCGTCGGGTTCGCCCAGACGCATTTTCTGAACGCGCACTTGTTTGACAAAACCTTTTTCATCGCCAATGTATTCAATCGGATTGCAGAGGGTAAGGAATTCTACACCTTCCTCTTTGGCGTGTTTCACCTCTTCAAGGCGGGCGGGCATTTCGTCTTCCGAACGTCGGTAGATGATCATGGCTCTCTCGGCGCCAAGGCGTTTGGCGGTGCGTACAGAGTCCATTGCGGTATTTCCTCCGCCCACTACGGCTACGCTTTTGCCGATGACGATGGGGGTGTCGTAATTTTTGTCGGTGGCTTTCATCAGGTTCACGCGAGTCAGGTATTCGTTGCTCGACATGATGTTGATGAGGTTTTCGCCTTTGATGTTCATGAATCTCGGCAGACCGGCGCCGCTGGCTACGAATACGCCTTTAAATCCGTCGTTCTCCAAATCTTCGATGGATACGGTCTTTCCCACGATGCAGTCGCGTACGAAGGTGACGCCCATTTTTTTGAGGTTCTCTATTTCTACGTCCACAATTTCGTTAGGCAGACGGAATTCGGGGATGCCGTATTTCAATACGCCGCCAATCTCGTGCAGCGCTTCAAACACAGTGACGCTGTAGCCGTATTTTGCCATGTCGCCAGCAAACGAAAGTCCTGCAGGACCAGAGCCGACAACGGCGATTTTTATGCCGTTTGGTTTTTCGACTTCAGGCACGGCAATGTTTCCTGATTGGCGCTCGTAGTCGGCCACAAAGCGTTCGAGGTAGCCGATGGCAACGGCAGGCTTGCCCATTTTCAGGTGAATGCATTTAGACTCGCATTGTTTTTCTTGCGGGCAAACGCGTCCGCATACAGCGGGCAGAAGGCTTGTTTTTTTCAGCACTTTGGCAGCCTCGAGATATTCGCCTCTCTCGACATTCTTGATGAAATCGGGGATAGAGATACCTACAGGGCAGCCCTGCATGCAAGCCGGGTTGGGGCAGTCGAGGCAGCGTTTCGATTCGGTGCGTGCTTGCTCTTCGGTGAGCCCTTGGTTCACTTCGTCGTAACTATGGCTGCGGTATGTCGCATCGAGTTCGTTCATTGCGGCGCGTGGAATGGCGACACGCTCTTTCGGCGACATCGTCTTGCGCAGTTCTTCGCGCCACTGTTCGTTTCTTTCTGTCATTTTTTTATACCTTTTTTCGGTTTTTTATACAAAGAGCAAAGTTACATTTTTTTATTCTAAACAAAAAAGATTGGCGGCACTTTGTTTCTTTTGCATGAAAAAGTGCCTGTTTTTCGGAAAAATTGCGTTGCAATTGTTATGGTGTCCTCAGAAATGGAATGCTGCACGAGGCAAAACGCATTGAGGACGCTGAATTTAGGCTGACGGATATTGACATTGCCAACTTCGACCCGTTCAAACCAGTCTATGTGGCAAAGTTCGGGGCGTCTTTGTAGTGAACAAGATAAAGAATTACGAGAGCGGAAAACTGACGAAGGTGGATCTGATGAAGATTTAGAAGAATGTTATCAATCCATAGATGGAATCATCAGCTTCTTTTTTCATTTTTTCGTATTCCTTATCAGAAACACCTTTTCCATCTCTTGCGAGCCAAAAGATAGGATAAAGAGGCAAAAGGATTAATAGGCAGAAAAGCAGAAGCAATATGTTTTTGAATGTTTTCATGGCTTTTACTTTTTTCTTACTCAAAAATAAAAATAAAAAATTAAATAAACAAATAAAATGGCAAAAAAAAAGGGAACGCTCCGTGGGGCGTTCCCTCTTCTTGCTATGTGTGCTTTTTACAACAGTTCGATGCTTCGTTTGACGAAGTTGCTGAGCGCTTCGCCTTTCAGCATGTTGTTTTCGAGCAGGCTGAGGTCTATCAACTGGCGTACATGCTTGTTTTCGGCGGCGTATTTCGATACAATGTCGTCGATTTGCTTGCGCAGTTCGCCCACTTTCTTGTTCAGGTTGTCGATTTCCTCTTTTTCGGCAACAGGTTTCTCGTCTTCCTTCTTGCCTTCGTGCGATTTTTTCAGTTCGCTGATGCGGCTTTCGGCGGCTTTGATGTCGTTGAACAGCGCAGCGGTTTTTCCGTCGCATTGTTTTTCTTCGTCTTTCAGTATGCCGTCGACAAGCGGGTGCGCCACATTCACTACCAAATTGTACGAATTGGGCATTTCGCCGTAGAAACTCATCATGTTGTTGCCGTACATGGCCGACATGTCTTTCATCCGTCGCATGAATTCGTTTTGTGTGATGACGATGGGCGCGGCGTTCGGCATGTTTTCGAACGAAACAATGAATTCTGTCTTTTCAATTTGCGGCAGTTGTGAACGGAACACAGTGGTCATGGCCGATTGCTGTTCGTCGCTCAGGTTGGCTTTGTTGCTGTCGTCCGATTTCAGTATCAGTTTTTCCACCACGTCGCTGTCCACCCTTACGAAACGCGTTTTCTCGTTCTTCTGCTCCAGCTGGCTGAAAGCGTGAATGTCGAGCTGTCCGTCGGCCAGTATCACGTCGTAGCCTTTGGCTTTGGCGCGTTCGATGAATGAATATTGGTCTTCTTTGTTGGTGGCGTACAGATAGATGAGGTTGCCGTCTTTGTCGGTCTGTTCGCTTTCAATGAGTTTTTTGTATTCTTCCAGCGTGTAGTATTTCCCCTCAGTGTTTTTCAGCAAGGCGAAATCCTTCGCTTTTTCATAAAATTTCTCTTCGCTCAGCATGCCGTATTGGATGAAGAGTTTCATGTTGTCCCATTTTTCTTCAAACTGTGTCCTGTCTTTCTTGAATATTTCCATCAGTTTGTCAGCCACTTTCTTGGTGATGTAGCCTGAAATTTTCTTCACATTGGCGTCGCTTTGCAGGTAGCTTCGCGATACATTCAGCGGAATGTCTGGCGAGTCGATGACGCCGTGCAGCAAAGTAAGGAATTCTGGCACGATGCACTCTACGGAGTCGGTCACAAACACTTGGTTGCAATAGAGCTGTATCTTGTTCTTCTGTATTTCAAAATTGTTTTTGATTTTAGGGAAATACAGGATTCCGGTGAGTTTGAACGGCTCGTCGGCGTTGAGGTGGATGTGGAACAAGGCGGGTTCGCTCATCGGGTAAAGCTCGCGATAGAAATTGTCGTAGTCTTCGTCTTTCAGTTCCGAAGGTTTCTTTGTCCATGCGGGTTTTGTGTTGTTGATGATTTTATCCTTGTCGGTTTCCACATTTTTCCCGTCTTTCCATTCCGTCTCTTTGCCGAAGGCGATTTCAACGGGCAGGAATTTGCAATATTTGTTCAGCAGGGTGTTGATGCGTGCATCTTCCAGAAACTCTTTGTTCTCGTCGTCGATAAACAGTACGATGTCGGTGCCTCGTTCGTTTTTCTCTATTTCCTTCATTTCGAACTCAGGGCTGCCGTCGCAGCTCCAGCATACGGCTTTGGCGCCCTCTTTGTACGAAAGTGTGTGAATTTCCACTTTCTTCGACACCATGAATGAGGAATAGAATCCCAGACCGAAGTGTCCGATGATGGCCTGCGCGTTGTCTTTGTATTTGTTCACAAATTCTTCGGCGCCGGAAAATGCTATCTGGTTGATGTATTTGTTAATCTCGTCTTCCGTCATGCCGATGCCTCGGTCGCTGATGGTGAGTGTGCCGTTGTCTTTGTCGATTTTGACGCGTACGGTGAGGTCGCCGAGCTCTCCTTTGAATTCGCCTACCGATGCAAGCGTTTTCATTTTCTGGGTGGCGTCTACAGCATTTGATACGATTTCACGCAAGAATATCTCGTGATCGCTGTACAGAAACTTTTTGATGACGGGGAAGATGTTGTCTGATGTAACCCCGATACTACCTTTTTGCATGATATTTATAGTTTATGTTAATTATTCGTTTGCTTGTCGTAAAAAATAATATCAAAAAAAATGCCAATGTCTGGCAGACTGACAAAATGTCACTTGACGATGCGCGCGATGCGAAAAATGAAAAAAAACTTGCATGGTATGTGTTTTTATTTGTATCTTTGCCGTGAAATTCTTAGAAAAACCGAAAATAAAGACTGAAAGTTGCTTATGCCTTTGCAGGCGCCTGTTGCATAATTCATCCCCGCAGCAGCATCTTTTCTGATTCTTATGGTGGTTTGTTTGGCAAAGTGTCATTTGTATTACATCTGTGCTTAGCGAATGTTCTGCTATTTCGGTATTTTTCTCAGAATGCATTAGTTTTTTTGGCCGTAATTGTAAAAAAAATACGGATTCTGATAAAGCAAGAATCAGTGGACGGGGCTCTTTTTCCGCAAGGTTAAAGACCCCGTCCTATTTTTGTTCATAACTTTTCCTCTGAATTTTTGAAAAGTGTCAAGTATATTCGTACTTTTGAAGAATAATATATAGAAAAGGAATGCTGGAATACTTTTTGCCATCGGAAAATAATGATACTGCGGAGTTGCTTCGCCGCTATGAAAGATCGTTGCGCGAGAGCCGCAGCGTGTATTTCGATGCGGAAGAGATAGAGTCTATCGCCGATCATTACATAATGAAGGAGAATCTTCCGGCATGCCGCCGTGTGGTGGCGCTGGGCGAAAGGCTTCACCCTTCGAACACTTTGATTGTTTTTCTGAAAGTGAAACTGCTGTATGCCGAGGGCAATTTTGACCTGGCCTTGCAGACTGTGCGTGAGTTGGAGCGCATGGAAGCTGATTCGGAATATTTCATTTGGGAAGGGATGATTCTGCTGAAACAAGGCTGGATTGACGATGCGAAAAAAGTATTTTGGCGTGCGGTGGACGAGGAGCGGGGGCAAAAGGGAATGGTGTGTGCCGACATAGCGGCGTATCTTATTCACGAAAGTCCGTTGCTCGATGATGCCGTTCCTTTTATGGAGCGCGCACATGAGCTGAACCCGGATGATCTTTCGGTGTTGTCGGATTTGGCGTTGCTCTATCACAGGCTGGCGCGTTATGAGGATGCAGTGGCCGTTACGGAAAAGAATCTGGATATAGATCCTTATCAAGAGTATGAATGGTATCGGATGGGCGAACTATTGGGTAATCTGCATCGTTACGAAGAGGCGGTGCGTGCCTTTGATTTTGCGCTCTCGATAGATGAAAATTTCGTGGAGGCGTATTTGTCTAAAGGACAGATGCTGTTTGATATGGGGTCGTACATCAAGGCTGCCGAAGTTTATGAGATGTTGGCAGATATGCCTGATTTGCAAGGCGACAGAGCAGGGGTGCTCCTTTTTATAGCCGAATGCTATGAGCGTGTGGAAGATTATGCGGTGGCAGAAGGGTATTATCGTCGTGCGTATATGCTTGACGATAAGAATGCGGACGCATGCACGGGCATTGCGGTTTGCTTGTTGGAATTGGGCGACTATGGCGAGAGTCTGAAATATCTCTATCGCGCAACCGAAATCAACCCGTCTGATTTTGATACATGGATTTATATCGCCGATTGCTGTGCCAATATGGATATGCTCGACGATGCCATAGAGGCATACCGGCGCTCGTTGTTTTTCAACTGGAAACAGCCGGAAGTGCTGATGTCGATGGGCGGACTGCTGGTCGATTTGGGAGAAGTGCCGGAGGCGCTGGCGCATCTGCAGGAAGCGGAGCAAATGGATGCGAACATGAAGGGGCTCGCCTCGTTGCTGACGGTGGCCTACTCGCAAATGGGCGATTTCAAGACGGCGTCGTATTACATGCGAAAGGCGATGGCTATAGAAAAAGAGAAAATGCAAGAACTGATGGATATATTCTCATCAGACATTGACTGGGAAAAAATGTTAGAAGGTTAAACTTAAAAAATAAATAGAAATGATGAACTTTGATTTGCCTAAAATTCCTGCGCGTCCCGAAAAAAGCAGAGAATACGGGCTTACAATGGTAATGGACAAGGGACTTAGTTTGCAAGAAACTGCCAACATGATAGATGCCGGCGGCGAATACATCGATTTGGTGAAGCTGGGCTTCGGCACTTCGTTGATAACAAAGAACTTGAAAGAGAAGGTGAAACTGTATCAGCAGGCTGGCATCAAGGTATATGTTGGCGGAACTTGTTTCGAAGCGTTCATTGTGCGTGGCATGTTCGACGATTATCTCCGTTATGTGTCGGGGCTCGGACTTGATACTGCGGAAGTTTCGGACGGAACAATGGAAATGAAACATGACGACAAACTTGGTTATATCGAAGCGCTTTCCAAAGATTTCACGGTTTTGTCGGAAGTGGGCTCGAAAATCGAAGGTCGCGAGATTACCAATGCGCAATGGGTAGGAATGATGGACAGTGAGCTGAAAGCCGGCGCATGGAAAGTGATTGCTGAGGCTCGCGAGAGCGGCAATATCGGTATCTACCAGAAAAATGGTTCGGTGAATCTGGAACTGGTGGAGGATATCAAGAATGCCATCAAACTGGAAAGCATTTTGTGGGAAGCGCCGCAAAAATCGCAGCAAACTTGGTTTATCAAGAACTTTGGCGCCAATGTGAATCTCGGTAACATCGCTACAGGCGAAGTCATATCGCTTGAGACATTGCGTCTGGGATTGCGTGGCGACACATTGTTGCAGTTCATTTAATAAGAAAATAAGAAAGCCTGTCGCCTTTTCTGCGTGGAAGGGCGACGGGATTATGTTTTTTAATACATTTATGCTCAAAAAAACCGCATTGTTGTTGACCGCCTCTCTCTTTTGGTGCGGCGTGTCTTTTGCGCAGGAGGAGGCTCCTGCTGAGAAAGAGAGTGTTTTCCATAAGGTGGAAGGCTGGTACGAGGAGAATATGAACTATGCCACAATCGCAACACTGATGGCCGTGGAAAGCTCGTTCATCCCATTCCCCTCGGAGGTGGTGATACCGCCAGCAGCCTATATTGCCAGTAAACCAGATAGTCACTTGAATATATTTCTTGTGGTGCTGTTTGGAACTTTGGGTGCACTGGTGGGCGCTTTGTTCAATTATTTCTTGTCGCTTTCGCTGGGCAGACTTATCGTTTATCGGTTTGCTGACAGTCGCATAGGGCGTTTGTGCCTTTTGAGCAGTGAAAAAGTGAAACGCGCCGAAGACTATTTCAACGAACACGGAAAAGTGTCTACTTTTGTCGGGCGTCTCATTCCGGCTATTCGCCAGTTGATTTCGATTCCTGCAGGTTTGGCGAAGATGAATATACTCTCGTTTTGCGTCTATACCTTAATGGGTGCGCTGGTGTGGAACTCTGTGCTGGCTTTGCTGGGCTATCTGGCTCAAGGGCAGCAGGATTTGATAGATCGATACAGCCATGAACTTTCGGTGGTTATACTGGGTGTGTTGGCTTTGGCATTGTTGTATTTTGTATGGAAAAAGATAAGGAAGTGACTTCGTTTCGGAAATTGATGTGGACCTATCTGGTGCTGGGATGCTTGCTGGCGTTTCAGTTCTTGCTGTCGTGCCGCGATGACAAGTTTTCGTCAAGCCCTTCCGATACGCTTTCTTTTTCGCAAGACACGCTGCGTTTCGATACGGTGTTCACGAACGTGGGTTCGGCAACGGGCAAAGTTATGGTGTACAACAGGCACGACGATCATCTGAAAATATCTTCCATTCGTTTGAACGGCGGAGTGGAATCTCCTTTTCGCATCAATGTGGATGGCGTGTCGAATACGGAGTTCTCTGATGTCGAGATTTTCCGCAAGGACAGTTTGTTCGTCTTTGTAGAGGTGACGATTGACCCGAATGATGAAAACACGCCTTTTCTTGTTCGCGACACCATTTCGTTTCTGACGAATACGGTGAAACAGCAAGTGATATTAGAAGCGTACGGACAGAATGCAGTGGTTTTGCGCAACAGTACGATTGACAGCGAAACTACGCTCACTCCTGAAAAACCTTACCTTATTTACGGAACTTGTTGTGTGAAAGAAGGCGCTTGTCTGAAAATTTCGCCGGGATGTCGCCTGTATTTTCACAAGGATGCCGGCATAGATGTGTATGGCTCGATGGAAGTGAACGGCACGGCAGACCAACCGGTGTTGTTCCGTGGCGACCGATTGGACAAGTTCCTGAAAGATTATAAATACGATGATTTGCCTGGATTGTGGAATGGCATCCGTTTCTTTTCCGATGGCCATCTTTATGTCAGAAATGCAATTGTCAGAAACGGAAAAACGGCAATCTTGGCAAAAGGCACGGCGCTGAAATACGCTTCGTTGGAGTTTGAAAATGTTAAAATCATGAATTTTGACAGTTGTGGCATCTGTGCAAAAAATGCAAGTTTGACGATTGTCAATTCATTGATTGCAGACTGCAAGCGTCATGCGTTGTCGCAAGTGGGCGGAGAATTGAACGTTGAACAGACCACTATAGCCAATTATTTTGTGAATCTGGCATCGACAGAAACTCGTACGGGGGCTTCCGTTGCGTTGGCCAATTATGATTATAACGAAAATTATGAGTTGGAGAATGTTCCATTGTCTAAAGCCGATTTTGTGAATTGTGTGATTTATGGCTCATATAAAGACGAAATAGCTTTGCGTAAATCGGACGATGAGACGGTGGCGTTTAATTTCCGTTTTGTGTCATCGCTACTGAAAACGGAAGAGCGTGCAGATGATGCTAATTTTGTGCAGGTGATTTATGACGCGCCCGATTTCGTGAGCGTGAAATTTCCGCACGACTATCATTTGAACGGCGAGTCGCCTGCCCGCGATGCGGTAGTGACTGATGCTGCTGTATCTCAAAATTATATGTACGACCTTGACGGGAATAACCGTTTGCAAGATGGGAAACCGGATTTGGGCGCATACGAGTATCAGTTGAATACGGATGAAGAGGAGTAAATTTGTCATATTGTTGTCGTTTTTGTTTGCGCTTAATGTGCAAGCAAAAGAGAAAACAGATTGCTTCAGGGTGGTGGAATACAATGTCGAGAACTTGTTTGATGTTGAGAATGACACGCTGACGCTGGATGACGATTTCACGCCCGAAGGCGAATATCATTGGACTTATTTTCGTTATAGAACGAAGTTGAATAACATCGCGAAAACGATAATAGCCATTGGAGAAGGGACGCCGCCGGCATTGGTGGGCTTGTGTGAGATTGAAAACCGAAAAGTGCTGGAGGATCTTGTACAGAAATCGCCGTTAGGGAAATACAATTACCGTATATTGCATCAAGAATCGCCCGATGCGCGCGGTGTTGATGCGGCATTGCTTTATCAGCCCGACTTGTTTCGTGTGATATCTGCGGATTTTATAACGGTAAGCACCGATGAGGTGAAGACTACGCGCGACATTCTTTTTGCCCGCGGCATAGTGCCAACAGGCGATACGCTCCATGTCTTTATGAATCATTGGCCGTCGAGGCGTGGCGGTGAAGTGGCATCGGAAAAAAACAGATGCTATGCGGCTTCGCTTGTGCGCGAGAAAGTGGACAGCATATTCAGGGCTACAGACATGCCGTATATTCTTATAATGGGTGATTTCAACGATTATCCAGATAACAAAAGCATTACGGAAGTGCTGTTGGCGAATCCGGTGCCGAAGGATATGTGCTGTCCGCGTGAATTGTATAATCTTTTCAGACAATTTCAAGAAGATGGCTGTATGGGCACATATAAGTTTCAGAGCGAATGGAATGTGCTCGACCAGATGATAGTGTCCGGCGTTTTTATGCGCAGCGAGACTTTTGCCATTAGAGGCGAACACGACGCACATATCTTTTGCCCGCCGTTTTTATGTGTCGATGGCAAGACCGGCAGCGAATCGTCGCCGTTTCGCACCTATGGAGGTACGATGTACAAGGGTGGTTTCAGTGACCATTTTCCGATATATACAGACTTTTATATACAGAAAAAATGAAAAGGATAAAGTTTTTCTTCATATTGCTTTGTGTGCCGCTGATGCTTTCGGCGCAGGCTTTTCTGCCCGATTCGATGGTGGTGTGCACCGATGAAGACAAAGCCATATTTGACGATTATGTGCAGAAATTCCTGCCTTGTCGCGATTCTTCGATGAACTGGCTGATGCTGCATACAGGGTTCTATTTCCTGGGGACTCCCTATGTGAGCTACACGCTCGAAGTGACGGATACGGAAAAACTGATAGTGAATCTGCGACAATTGGACTGCACAACTTTCACCGAAACATGTCTGGCGTTGGCGCGTACCATTAAAAACGACTGTGGACCGACCTTTGACGCCTACATTTGCGAATTGACCAAGATTCGATATCGTTATGGTTTGCTTGAAGATTACACCTCTCGTCTGCATTATTTCACTGATTGGATTCACAATAATAATGACATGGATATTGTCAGGGACTTGACGGTAGAGCTTGGCGGAATTCCTTATCCGATGTATGTGAATACCATGACGCGTCTGCGCAACAAGTATGTACATCTGAAGGATAATGATGATTTTTGCGCGCGAATAGACACGATAGAAAAAGAAATTTCGGCACGCGAACATTTTTATATACCCAAAAACCGCATCGATTCGGTGGGAGTGAAAGAGGGCGATATTGTAGCGATGACCATCAGCGGGAAAGGGCTTGACATTATGCACATGGGCATTGCGGTGATAAAAGAAGACAGACTGTACTTTATGCACGCATCTTCGGTAGGAAAAGAAGTGATGATAACACTTGTTCCGTTTTATGACTATCTTTGTGGCATAAAGTCGTGCACAGGGTGTATGGTGTTGCGGCCATTGCCGCCAGAAGAATAGATAATTATTTATTAATGTAAGATATGGAAATTAATTTGTTTGTGCCTTGTTTTATTGATCAGTTGTATCCCGAAACTGCGTTTAATACCATAAAGATATTGGAAAAGGCGGGATGCAAGGTGCATTATAACCCTAATCAGACTTGTTGCGGACAACCTGCTTTCAATACTGGTTATTGGGACGAATCGCGAAAGTTGGCGAATAAATTCTTAAAAGACTTTGAGGGCAATCGGTTGATTGTTTCGCCTTCGGCGTCGTGTGTTGGATTCATCAAAAACAATTACAAAAAACTGTTTAAGGATGATGCCGAAAAATTGGATGAATGCGAAAGGGTATCTGGACTCGCATACGAATTGACAGACTTCCTCGTGAATGTTCTGAATGTCGAGTCGTTGGGCGCAAAATTCCCGCATAAAGTCACATTCCATGATTCTTGTTCCGCATTGCGCGAATACGGCATAAAGGAAGAACCGCGCAAATTGCTTTCGAATGTAGAAGGGTTGGAACTTATTGAGATGGAAGAGTCGGAAACCTGTTGCGGTTTTGGCGGAACATTCTCGGTTAAAAACACTTCTATATCTTCGGCTATGGTAGAGAAGAAAGTGGAGAATGCTATCGCTTCTGGAGCGGAATTTATCGTTTCCACCGAGGCTTCATGCTTGATGAATATCAACGGCTATTGCAAAAAGCACAAATTGCCGATAAAAGGTATCCATCTGGCTGACATATTGGTTAATTTCTGATGAATCGTTACTGCGATTACAATTCTATACTGAAAAATCGTTTTGGCGAACGGGTGCAGAAAATCCTCGTAAATGCTGGATTTTCGTGCCCTAATCGCGACGGAACAAAAGGTGTGGGCGGTTGCACTTATTGCAATAATCGCACCTTTTCTCCTGATTATTGTCAGCCTCATTACAACCTAACAGAGCAGATTGAAAAAGGAATCGCTTTTTTTTCGCATAAGTATCAGTCGCAGAAATATTTGGTGTATTTTCAATCGTACACTAATACATACGCTCCCTTGTCGCACTTGGTGCAGCTCTACGAGGAAGCGCTTGCATTCCCCAATGTGGCTGGAATTGTAGTCGGCACGCGCCCCGATTGTGTGAGTGCGGCGTTGCTGGACTATTTCGCAGAATTGGCGCAGAAAAAATATGTTATGTTGGAGTATGGCGTGGAGTCCACTTCTGATGAAACATTGAGAAGAATCAACCGTGGTCATGATTTTTATGTGGCGCGTGAAGCGATAACAGAAACTGCGCAAAGGGGTATTCTAGTTGGGGCGCATCTCATATTGGGGCTTCCCGGTGAATCGCGTGAGCAAATGCTCCGTCATGCCGAAGTGTTGTCCGATTTGCCGCTTACCATGCTCAAGCTGCATCAATTGCAGATAGTGCATGGCGCAGCCATGGAAAAGCAGTTTGCAGAAAATCCGCAGGAATTTCATATTTTCTCGCTGGACGAATACATCGATTTGTGTGTCGATTTCCTAGAACGCCTCAATCCTGAAATTGCCGTCGAGCGCTTTGTGTCGCAGTCGCCCAAGGAGTGGCTGGTGCAACCGGAGTGGGGTGTGAAAAATTTTGAGTTTTTGGATAAATTGAAAAAGCGACTTCGTGAACGAGACACTTGGCAGGGAAAACTTACAAAAAGAGCCGAAATGTAATATTTCGGCTCTTTTGCGTTTTGTGATAATTAAATCCTTATTTATTGTATAATTTCTCGCGCAGTGCGATAATGTTTTCGTCGGTGATGTAATCGTCGTAGTCCATCGACTTGTCGATGATGCCGTTAGGCGTGAGCTCTATGATGCGGTTGCAGACTGTTTGTATGAACTCATGGTCGTGCGATGACATCAGCACATTGCCCTTGAAGGAAATCAAACTGTTGTTGAAGGCCTGTATCGACTCCAAGTCCAAGTGGTTGGTAGGCGTGTCAAGCACAAGGGCATTGGCGTTGGTCATCATCATTTTCGAAATCATGCAACGCACCTTCTCGCCTCCCGAAAGCACACTTACTTTCTTGTAAATCTCTTCGCCAGCAAAAAGCATGCGTCCGAGATAGCCTCTGATATACGACTCGCTGGTGTCGGTTGAGAATTGCGAAAGCCAATCCTGCAGGTTGAGGTCGCAGTTGAAGAAAGAGGAGTTGTCGAGCGGCAGGTACGCTTTGGTGATGGTCACGCCCCATTCGAAAGTTCCGCTGTCAGCTTTGTCCACATCGTTGATGATGTTGAAAAAAGCGGTCATGGCGCGAGGGTCGCGCGAGAGGAATACCACCTTGTCGCCTTTTTCTATGTTCAGATTCACATCCTTGAAAAGCACTTCGCCATTGATGGATTTTGTAAGGCCGTGCACTTCTAGAATTTTGTTTCCGGGTTCTCTTTCAGGTTGGAAAATGATGCCTGGATATTTTCTGGTAGAGGCCTGAATCTCTTCCACATTAAGTTTCTCCAACATTTTCTTGCGGCTGGTAGTCTGTTTCGACTTGGCCACATTGGTGCTGAATCGGCGGATGAATTCTTCCAATTCTTTGCGTTTTTCCTCGGCTTTCTTGTTCTGCATCTGCTGCTGGCGGAGCGCCAATTGGCTCGACTGGTACCAGAAACTATAGTTGCCTGAGAAAAGCGATATTTTCTTGTAGTCAATGTCAACGGTATGCGTAGAAATGGCATCCAGAAAATGTCGGTCGTGCGAAACCACAAGCACTGTGTTCTCGTAGTTCGACAGATAGTTTTCGAGCCATGTCACCGTGTCAAGGTCAAGGTCGTTGGTTGGCTCATCGAGCAGCAGGTTGTCTGGGTTTCCGAACAAGGCCTGTGCCAGCAGTACGCGCACTTTTTCCTTACCGCTCAGTTCTTTCATCAGTTTGTGGTGCAAGTCTTCTTTGATGCCCAGACCGCTCAAAAGGGCAGCAGCGTTGCTCTCGGCGTCCCAACCGTCCATTTCGGCAAAGGCTTCTTCCAATTCAGATGCACGCACGCCGTCTTCGTCAGAGAAATCTTCTTTGGCATATAGCGCGTCTTTTTCTTGCATTACATTCCAGAGTTTGTCATGTCCGCGTATCACGGTTTCGATGACGGGCACTTCGTCGAAAGCGAAGTGGTCCTGTCGAAGCACCGAAAGACGTTCGTCAGGTCCCAGCGAGATAGTGCCTTTGTTGGCTTCAATCTCGCCGCTCAACACTTTCAGGAATGTTGATTTCCCTGCACCGTTGGCGCCGATAATTCCATAACAGTTTCCGGGGGTGAATTTCAGATTCACATCCGAGAACAAAACTCTTTTTCCAAATTGAACTTGTAATCCTGTAACTGTAATCATTATGTGTGCGTAGTTTCGTTATGAACCGCAAAGGTAGTGAATAATTTTGAATTATGAATGATAATCAGTTGCAAGAAACAAGACTTTGACACTGACTTTGACGCTTGACATAATTTTCAAATCGTCAAATTTTCAAATTTTCAAATCAGAAATTAGAAACTCATTCGAAAAAAGATACTTTTCGCATCTTTTTTTTGTGAAATGTCGTTGTTGTATTATCTTTGCCATTGCAAAGGGGCATTAGCTCATCTGGCTAGAGCGCAACACTGGCAGTGTTGAGGTGAGCGGTTCGAGTCCGCTATGCTCCACGGAAAAGGCGGTTTTAACCGCCTTTTTAATTTTCGGGCGCATTGCTTGCGCGCTTGTACGTCTTGTTTGACCTTGCATTTTTTATTTTTGGCTGAATTACTTTATTTGTTGAAGAATAGTTGTAAAATAGTTGCAAAATACAATTATATGCATTATGTTTGTATGAGTGATTATGAAAAATGCCTTGTTCCTAGGTCTGAAAGTATAATATAGTACTTTGGTTATGAAACACTTTTTTATTCTTCTGCTGGCCATATTGATAGAGGCAAGTACGGTTTTTGCGCAAACGGTTGTGTATTCCTCCGGTAAAGTGTCTGTCGTTCAGGATGCTCAAGGATGGCGGATTTTGCAGGGAGAAGATGTCGTCGCTCATGGCGATGGCATATTGGATATGACCAATCTGCCGCCGGCATTCATGTCATTTGTCAATTTTTATGCGCAGACAGAATCTGTAAAAGTGAAAAAGTCGCAATACGCTTGTGCTGATGATGCGCCAGTCTATGGTCCATTGTTGCGTACAGCGTGGGACCAAATTGCACCTTACAACAACGAATGTCCTATGGTGGATGGCGAAAGGGCTTTGGCAGGTTGCACCTCAATATCGTCTACGCAGGTGATGAATTACTACGGATATTGTCCTCCGCTTGTCTTGAGCGGAACGGGCGCTTCGACTGAAGGAGTGGTGTCGTCACCTTATTTTTCGGATATCTCGGCCACAGAAACGGGTTCGACATACAGTTACAGTTTTTCGTTTGTCCCCGATTTCGCCAAGATAAATTCAGATGTTGATTTCATGGCCAAATTTATTTTTGGGGTTGCTCTTGCGCAAAAGGCCGATTTCGGTCCGAACGGCACCGGAACAAATCTCGGCGAGCAGATTCGTCGCTTGGAGGATACGTTCGGATATAACGTGTCTGCCAAAGATATATCATCGTTGACCGACGAAATGGTGATTGATGCCATGGAAAAATGCCGCCCGGTGATATTGAGCGGACGGACGGCTGCCAACGGCGGACACTCATTTATCATCGACGGATACAATGGCAGCGAGTTTCATGTGGATTACGGATGGGGTGGCCGTGGTAACGGTTGGTTCACCGTGACCAACTATCCTTACAGCAACGTTATTGTTGTTGCTTATCCCGACGATGATCACGCTACCTGTATGCGCCCTTCACCTCAGTATCTGCACATTACAGGCGATGGCGTTGATATGCAGATAGAAATGGTTCAGTATGACGATAATGCGCTGAAATTCAAGCAAAAAGATGTTGTGAATCTCCCTGCAGGCGAGTATGCCTTCTGTTTCGAATATGCCGACGGTTCAACTCTTGCGCCGTATTCTGATACGACTATCGTGCTGCGCAAAGAATTTGAAAAAGTGGGACGATTTGTTACCGATCTTGCAAGTTTTTCTTTGTCAGACAGTTATAATCTTGATTTTTTCTTGTTTGCCAACGATGGCAGCGTGAAGATAGTGTGTACCGATTATGAAATGACGATCTCAGGGCAGGTGCTCGACTGCGACGAAAATCCGCTGGCAGGCGCTATGGTGACAACTGCCGATGCCATGCCTGAAATAACAGTGACCTCTAGTATTGATGCGGATTCATGGAATGGCAGATATATGCCGTCTGCTGGAAATTACTATGATATAGCAAGTTTTGTGGCAGAACAGAACTATCTGGCCAAATTTGAAGTGAAAGGATGGGTTGTCGGTTCACCAGGACTGATAGACATTGTAGTGATGAGCGACACACGGAAAATTCTTTGGCAGACTGTTGCCGATGCGTCGCAGCTGGTGAATAACGGCTGGACTGTGTTCCAGTTGGATGAAATTCTGCCTTTGGAAGTGGGCAAAACTTATACCATATCTTTCATGAATGAAACGTTCGAAAATGGCAATTACTACGTCTATTATGTGGATGACGACGGCCATGCGCTGTATCGTGTGTGGACCTGTGACGACTATTTTGTGCGCACCGATGCAGATGGCGCCTATTCGCTCATGAAAGAGAAAAGATGGTCGGGAACGCTCTATGCCTACTACGCCGACAAGGATTTCAACACATGGACATTCGTGAATCTGGACAATAACCGTTCTGATGCCGATTTCGTGGAGAATGGCGATGATGAGACTTACGAAGGCGAAACAACCACGGCTGTCGTCGAAACTGAGTCACCCGATGTTCGTGTATGGACAAAGGGACGCTGCGTGATAGTGGAAAATGCGCTGTCAGAAATCGTGGTTTTCGATGCGCAGGGCGCTATGGTGCGCAAGGCAGCGCCAAAGGGCGCACATACTGCTATAGCCGTGCCCGCCGCTGGATTGTATATCGTGCGCACCGGCGATTTTGCCGAAAAGGTGATGGTGTTGCGTTGATAGAATGTATCAGAATTCCAATTAGGCATTTAATGTTATGAATGCAGAGGAACGCTTTGTATTTTGATTTCTATGTTATATATTTGTATTTACAAATGTTGCAAATGTAATATTTGCAAATGAAATAATATTTATAACTTAATAAACAATACAATGACAAAAACACTTTTAAAATTTGCGAGTATGCTGCTGGCAGCGTCTTTTTGTGTGAATTTCATTTCGTGCAACGACGATGATGAAAAAAATGGAAAACAAGACGGAGGTGGTGATATTCAATCCTCTGTTGTACCATCAGGAGCATTTTCTGTAGCAGAGTATAAATACGTGAAATTTTCGCCGGGAAACTTGCAGTATTCTGCCCAAGGAACGCATCGTTGTGCCGATGGGTCAATAAAAAATGGTATATGGCGTTTTGCACCAAACCAGTATGACATGATAGGAAACGATAACGAGAATATTTCGTCTTCTTATACAGGTTGGATAGATTTGTTTGGTTGGGGCACGAGTGGTTACCATAATCCAGGCGATAGTTATAATGTTAATTATAATCCGTATAGTACATCTGCAAGTCGAGTGGACTTTGAGTATAATCATTTCGGTTATGGTCCGTCCTCTATTATGTTAGACGGAGATCTGACAGGTGCAAGCGCATACTACGATTGGGGGGTATACAATACTATTGGCGTAGATGATCCTGGTACATGGCGTACACTTTCTCAGTCAGAATGGAAATATTTATTTCGTGTTCGACCTAATGCTGAAAATCTTTTCGGAGTGGCCATGGTGAATGGGGTGAACGGTTTGATTCTCTTACCAGATAATTGGATTACCCCTAGTGAGATTTCTTTTACCGCAGGTTGTTCTTCTTCTGGCGGTTCTTCTTCTGGCGGTTATTACAAGATGCTTAATAATTATACGCTAAATCAGTGGAAGACAATGGAGGATAATGGTGCCGTGTTTTTTCCTGCTGCCGGTGAACGAATTGGGAATAATGTGGATTTTGTTGGTTTTTACGGTTATTACTGGTCAACTACGAGATTCAGTGATAATGCTTGCTATATCAGTTGTCTTAAATTTGACTCTGGATTAGTGTCTGCAATTTTATATCATGGAGATATTGATTCTCGTTCAGGGATTAGTGTTCGTTTGGTAAAAGATGTAGAATAATTTTTTAGCCTTTATTGTATAACATAAAATACAATGACAAAAAACACTTTTAAATTTGTGAGCATGCTGCTGGCAGCGTCTTTTTGTGTGAATTTCATTTCGTGCAACGACGATGATGATGAAAAAAAGGAGGATGGAACACATAATGGTTTTGCATACGTGGATTTAGGTTTGCCCAGCGGATTGAAATGGGCAATCAGCAATGTAGGGGCTGCCAATCCATGGGATTGCGGCGACTATTTTGCTTGGGGCGAAACTGTGCCTAAAGATATTTATGACTTATCTACCTATTTAAATGGAAATATTACAGAATCGAAAGAGTTTGGGACTGATAAAGATTTGTTGCTCGATGTGGTTGATATTTCAGGTTCGGAATATGATGCTGCAAGAGCCAATATGAAGGGCAAGTGGCGGATACCTAATGGCGCAGAGTTTCGTGAACTGATGAATAATTGCTATTGGGAATGGACCGACGATTATAATGGCAAAGGGGTAGCCGGGTGCATAGTTTACAAAGTGAAAGACGCAACAGATAAAGAAAAAATGAAGTGTGCAGACGGTTATGTGTATGGACGGAATGATTATGGAAAAATAATCTCCAAGGATGAAAAATACAGGAGTGCACTTGCAGCATCATATTCTCTTGCCGACATACATATATTTTTGCCTGTTACAGGTTTTCGAGAAGGCAAGGATGAGCTAGAAAAGCAAGGCGGCAATTACTGGTCTTCTTCATTGTCGTTCAATATACTCTTTCTGGATTGTGTGTATTACTTGACTTTCAATGATGTAGCTGTGGGCGTCTATGATGATTATGGATATCGTTTCGTTGGACATTCTGTCCGTGCTGTGTATTCCGAATAATCCATAAGCGAAATAAAAATAATTAAAAAGCCATTTGAAATCCTCTTCAAATGGCTTTTTTGATGGTGAGTTACAGTTGTGGGTTTATTCGTGTGTTTGAGCTAATTCCATCATCAGTTCATCCACAATGAACAAATCGCCGAAAGTGTAAAGGTTGTCGTTTTCGTCGTGCAAGCGTTTGCATACATCTGATGTGTAAAAAATATCTAAAGCTTTCAGTGGCGAAATTTTTAACTTCTCCGAGAGCAAAATGACAATTCTGCCAATCTTATGCCACATTAGTAAATCGCTTAACATAGTTCTGCCGATATGAATGATAAATGTTTTTCTATGATGTCTTGGTTTGTGATACAAAGTTGATTGTTTGGCTGATGCTTTGACAACTCGCCAAGAGCGCCTTCTAATGTAATGTTGCCAATAATGTATGATTCTACGGTATCAATAACTCTGTCGTTGGCGACTCCGCCCTCTATCAAATCGAATTTTTGCCAATCGGAGCCTCCTTTCCTGTTTGAGATAATGAATTTAAGCCAATCTTCATCGTAAGAATCGAATTTTTTGTATCTGAATTCTTTCTGTATAATTTCAATATCAAGGTCATAAACATTAAGATAAGCTTGTTTGTTTTCTCTGAAAGCAATTTGTTTTGCCCATCTTGTTACCTGATCTTTGATGTTGGTGATATAAAATCCCATACCAAAATCAAGATTTCGGCGTCCAATTCCTATTAGAGGCTCTGTTACTATATTTATTGAACCGTGATAAACTATCATTTTTTTTCGCTGTTTTTTCTCACCTCCAGTGCACGAATGATGTCATCGGTGACATGCTCTCGGCTTTGGGTGTGCAGTGTGTCGTAAAAATCCCAAATATAATTTTCCAGCAAACTGGTCTTTTTCAACTGCAGGTATATCTCTGTGGCGGAACATCCCATACGGCGTGCCACAGATTCTATGCACGATGAAGCGAAAGTTGTTTTCAATTCGTTGTCGGTATGTGGTATGTCGTTCATTTTTTAGTCGTTTTTTGCAAAAATAGAATGTTTTTCTTTAATTCTGAAAAATTCCCGATAAAAAAGCCATTTGAAATCGTCTTCAAATGGCTTTTTTGATGGGAAGTAGTTATTCATTATTAATCGTTAATTTGAAACGGGCATTCCATAAGAATGCACCGATATTGATTTGTGAAACGCTTACGGCGATATTTTAATGCGGAATGAAAATTGACGCAGACTCTGACTCAGAAAATGGACTTTGACATTGACACAATTTTCAACTCAACAATACATCATACATAAATACATTATACATTGTACAACGTACAACGTACGTCAGACCACTCATTTCTTGCTTTTGTGGTGGTAGCCGTAGCTGTAGCCGTAGCCCGATTTGCGTGCCGAAGTGCCGTTGAGCAATACGCACAGGTGGTCCACCTTTTTCTCCTCGTTCAGCTTGTTGATGTAGGTGATGTACGATTTTTCCGAATAGTTCTGTTTGCATACATACACTACCAGGTCGGCGTACTTCTGTATGAGCAGGGTGTCGGTCACTACGCCGATAGGAGCGGAGTCCACAAAAATGTAGTCGTATTCCTTGCGCAGATAGTCGAACAGTTGCGCCAGACGGTCGCTCAGCAGCAGTTCCGACGGGTTAGGCGGAATGGTGCCTGATGTGATGATGTGCAGATTCGGGCTCACATTCGATTCTTTGATGATGTCTTGTTCGGAAATGGTGTTGTCGGTGATGTAGTTCGTTACGCCCATCTTGTTGCTGATGTTGAGGTAGGTGCCCACTTTGGGGTTGCGCACATCGAGTCCCACCAGCGCCACTTTCTTGTCGAGCAGCGAGAACGATGCCGCGATATTCAGAGCGTTGAATGTTTTTCCTTCGCCGCTGATAGTTGAGGTGAGCAGAATCACTTTTTTGTTGTTCACCAGCATGAATGACAGGTTCGTTCGCACGATTCTGAACATTTCAGCAATCACATTGTTGGAGTTGATGACGATGCGGTCGTCGCCTTCTTTTGACGGGTATTCGCAAATTTCGCCGATGAACGGGATGTCTTTGCTCAGTTTCTTCTCCAGCTCGGCGCGGTTTTCTATTTTGTCGTTGAAATAGACCATCAGCGCAAAGATGCAGAGCGGAATGCCCAGTCCGAGCAGAAACGCAATGGACAATATCATTTTTTTGGAGTAGGAGACAGGTCTCAGCGACGAAGCTGCCTTGTCAATTGTGCGCGATATTGGTGCCGTGATAGAGAGCGAAATGGCCGATTCTTCGCGTTTCTGCAACAGGAACACATACAGCGTTTCTTTGATTTGCTGCAGTCGTTTTATCTCCATGTATTCTTTTTCTTTCGTCGGTATTCCCTTTATTTCCGAAAGATACTCGTCATATTTCCGTTTGATGCTTCGGCGCGAAATCTCTATGCTTGCTTTTATATTGCTGATGCTTTTCAGAATGGCCTCTTTGCCGTTTTCCAATTCTGTTTCGTATTGCTTCAGCACGGGGTTCTCCATATTCGAGAATTGCAGCGTTCGTTGGCGGAGCAGGGCTGTCTCGTTGTATTTTATGATCTGGTCCACCAGCGCTTTGTCCGAAATGCCGAGGTTGGCGGGTATCAGGTTGTGGTTTTGTTTTTCGTCTTTCAAATAGTCTTCGACAAACGACACAAGTCCGAGTTGTGTCTCAATCTCGAGCAGCTGTTTCTCGTATTCCCCCGAAGTGGAAATGAGCAGTTCGGCCTGCGAGTCGATGTCGGTGATGTTGTTTGCCTTTTTGTATTGCTCCACATTCGATTCTACATCGCTCAGCTCGTTTTCGAGTATGTTCAATCGGCTTTCGGTGAATTCGAGCATACTCTTGTGTTTTATGCTCTTGTAGATGATGTCGTCGGCATTGTAAAGCTCTATCACCTTGTTGATGACATCGATGCCTCTCTGCGGAATGATGTCTTTGAGTTTCAGCATGATGATGTGCGACCCTTTATTTATCACATTCACATCCAGCGCTTTCTGATAGTCGAGAGCGATTGATGAGATGTTGTGTATCATTATCTCGTATTCATAACTTTCGGGCAGCGTACTGTTCAGGTTGTATGTCAGTTCGCCGAATCTTGAGCTGATGGTGCATGGAAAGACGAGATTCTCTTGTGTGTCGCACAGGTTGTCCCTTTCGTCGTATATTTCTATTTTCGCTTTGCCGTTATTTTCGCTCACGACAGTGCGTATTGAGTATTTCACGGTGTCGGGGAGGCTGCTCTCGCACGTGAGCGTTATCGGGCAGTCTTTGTATAGGCTTTTGGAGATGAAAGGCTTTGTGTCGCGGTATGAAATGTATAGTTTCAGGTCTCTTACCATGTTCTCCAGCAACGACCGCGAGGTGATGATATCGATGTTGTCTTCGGTCTCCATGTCCGACTTTGAGATGAACGAGGTGGCCGTCATCTGACTGAAGAAATTCTCCATTCGGTTGCTTTCGTCGTCTTTTATCAGGATCTTGGCGGATATGGAGTATGACGGTGCGTTTATCTTGATGAAGCAAAAGGCGATGACGAGGCAGAACAAAATGGAAAAGACAATCCATTTCCAGTTTTTGCGTGCTAACTCGAAAAATTGTGAGAAGTCGATGAATTCGTTTTCTTCCTGTTCTTTGTTGTTCATGTCGGACAGATGTTATTTGGTCAGTGTGTAAATGAGTGTGGCTGCCGAGATGGCAGTAGAGATGGCCGAAATCAGAATAGAGAGATTCGGACTGTATCGCGATTCGCGCGATTTTGTTCTGTTTGGCTCTACATATATCACATCGTTCTGTTGCAGATAGTAATAAGGAGAGTCGAAAAGTGCTTTTTTTGTCAGGTCTATTCTGTATGCCGTCTTGTTGCCTTTCCCGTCGATGCGGAAAAGCAGCACGCTGTTTCGTTTGCCGTAAATGGTGAGGTCGCCGGCCATGGCCAAAGCATCGAGAATGGTCACGCGCTCGTTCTCAATCTTGAACTGACCGGGTTTGTTTACTTCGCCCAGCACCGAAATCTGGAAGTTGATGACATTGATATTTACAATCGGGTCTTTCAGGTAGTTCGACAGCAATTCCTGCAAGTGGATGACGGCTTCGTTTTTCGTCTTGCCGCCTACATTCACTTCGCCCAATACGGGGAATTGTATGTTGCCGTTTTTGTCCACCAAATAACTTTGCAGGGTGTTTTGTGTGGATATTTTGTCGGAACCAGGAGAGGTGTACGAGGTAAGCGGCAGGTTGAATGGAGCCGAAGAAATGGGGTCCAGTGTCGAAACGAGAATGGTCAGCATGTCGTTCGGACAAATGGTTGTTTCGGCAAGTGCGGGCTTGGCGCCGATGCCTTGCTCCGCAATATCCTGAAAGTAAGGAATTTCTTTCTGTACATGACAAGAGGTGAGCACTGCCGCAAATGCGCAAAACAGACATATCTTTATTTTGTTCATGGTCATCGTCTATTGAATTTTGATGTAAAATGCAAAAATAATGTTTTTTTGACAAAAAAACTAATTGCGTACTATTTTGTACCCTACTAGTTGGTCGAATCGTCCTTGTATAGGGCGATAGTACACAAAAATCTCGTATTCGTTTTCGGTCTGCCAGAAACTGCCTTCGAAAGGGAGGCAGCTTCCTTGCTGTTCGCCTTTTTTCTTCAGCAGGTAAAGGTAATTGTATCCTCCCTGTTTGAGCAGGAATGATGCGCGGTATCCGTTTAGCGCGGCGTCGTATTCCATTTCGTTGTCGTGGTTCAGCAGCTGCTGGTCGAAATCGCCGGCCACAAAGAGCCTGCTGTCGAAAAACGGTGTTTCGGCCGGCAAAAAGAAATGCACCCAATAGTAATCGGCTTCGGTCTGGTCGTCGTATGCGTTGCGCTGCAGGTTGATGATGAATTTCCCGTCGGCATCGGTGTAATAGTCGTATTTCGTTGTGCGCGGATGCGCATCGAGCATTTCTACATGAAACATGCCGCCAGTGAGCAGTATATCTTTCACGTCAAAATCTTTTACATATCTGTTCGAGATGTCGAGAATGCGGTATTCGTTGCCGGCTTCAAAAATGCATTCGCGGCTGTTGGCGTACGACACTTTTCCTGAAAATAGGGCGGTGGGCTTGATGCCGAACGCTTCGTTGTCGGTGCGTCCGTTCTGTCTGATGACGGTTTTCAAGTCGCTGGCGGGATTCAGTATGTTCATTCTGTCAGTAGTTACCTCAAAATCGATTTGCTGGTGCTTCCCTACAAGGTCGATATCGGTGTTTGCGCGTATGTTGGCGTTGATGCCGGTGCGCATGTCCACCAGATGGCAACGCGTTTGCAGCAGTATCTTGTCTGGGTCGGAATCTTCGTAAATGCGAATTAGAAAATTGCCCGAGACAATGGGGCGCATTTCTTCGTTCGGGAAACGGAACTGGTAATGTGTGTATGCCACATATGTGTTCACAGAAGTCTCGTAATCAGTTATTTCGGCGTATTCAGCTCCATCGATATACTCGAATCTCGAAAGGTTGTCGATGCTCCAGTCGGCATTGCAGTGCACAGCGGTGTACGACAGGTTTCGCATGTCGTGCGATAATTCGTCGAAACTGATGGTCAGATAGTCGTCCGCATTGCTCATGTCCAGCACAGGGTGATTGTATCTCGAGGTCAGGTTTTTTACTTCGAGCGTCTTGAAGTGCGGGTCAAAAATTTGCGTGTACTGCGTTTGTGCGCTGATGATGAGGCAGCAGCAAAGCAATATGCAGACAGTAAACGTTTTTCTCATTTTTGTCGATGTTAGAAAACTTCTCAGCGTACGAAGATACGAAAAACACAAAAAAATACAAATGTATATAGGCAGATAACGAAAAAAATTGTAATTTCGTGCGTTTTTTTGTGAGTATTTTTTTTAATTAGATATGAACCAAGTAAAATTAAAGCGTGGCTTAGACATTAAGTTGAAAGGGTGCGCCGAGCGAAAGGTCGTGGATGCGGCTTCATGCGAGGTGGTGGCTCTTGTCCCTGATGATTTCTACGGTATCGTACCGAAACTGCTGGTGCGCGAAGGCGATGCCGTTAAAATCGGCACACCGGTTTTCTACGACAAAAATCATCCTGAAGTGAAAGTTGTTTCGCCAGTTTGCGGCGAAGTGAAGGCTGTCAATCGCGGCGAACGCCGTAAGATTATGTCAGTGGAAATAGCGCTGTCGGGCGAGCAAAACCAAGAGGAGATTGACGCACCGAAAGAGGATGTGTTCAAAATTCTGCTCGAAACAGGATTGTTCGCGTTTTTCAAACAGCGTCCGTATGACATTGTAGCCGATCCAAATGCAATGCCGAAGGCAATCTTCATCTCGGCGTTCGACTCGGCTCCGTTGGCTCCCGATTACGATTTCGTGCTGGCCGATGAAAAAGCGTACTTCCAGAAAGGTGTGGACGAATTGGCTAAACTTTCCGAGGTTTATGTGGGCGTTCGCGCTAATTCTATTTTCGCCGATGTGCAGAATGCTAAAGTGACCGCTTTCGATGGACCTCACCCAGCAGGAAATGTTGGCGTGCAGATCAATCACCTCAATCCTATCAACAAAGGTGAAGTGGTTTGGGTGGTGAATCCGGCTGATGTGGCAATCATCGGAAAATATTTTGCTACAGGCAAACTCGATTTTACCAGAATTGTGGCATTGGCAGGTTCTGAAGTGAAAAATCCGTGCTATGTGCGTGCAATGTTGGGCGCGCCCATCTCGGCGGTAGTCAATGGCAATGTGAATAAAGACAGAACTTTGCGATATATCAACGGTAATCCGTTGTCGGGAGTGCAAACGGCAGAGAATGCTTATCTTTCGGCCGTGGCTCATCAGGTGACGATCATTCCAGAAGGCGACGATGTGAACGAGATGCTCGGATGGATTGCGCCGCGTTTCAGCCAGTTCAGTGTCAGCCGTTCATATTTCTCATGGTTGCGCAACTTGTTCTGCAAGCAAGGTTACACGCTCGATGCTCGTGTGAAAGGCGGCGAACGCCATATGATTATGTCGGGCGAATACGACAGCGTGCTGCCGATGGATATTCTTCCTGAATACCTTATCAAGGCTATCATAGCTTGGGATATTGACAAAATGGAAGCGCTTGGCATTTACGAAGTGGCTCCTGAGGATTTCGCGTTGTGCGAGTTCGTCGATTCTTCCAAACTTGAGTTGCAGCACATTGTTCGCAAAGGACTAGACGATTTGCGCGAAGAGATGGCATAAAAAGAATATTAATACATTAAAATTATAGAACATTGAAAGCATTAAGAAATTATCTTGACAAGATAAAGCCAAATTTTGAGGAAGGCGGCAAGTTGCATGCGCTTCGTTCGGTTTTCGACGGTTTCGAGACATTCTTGTTCGTGCCAAACACGACGTCAAAGAAAGGAACCCACATTCACGATTCCATCGACAGCAAGCGCATCATGTCTATCGTGGTGATAGCGCTGATGCCTGCTCTTCTTTTCGGAATGTATAATGTTGGTTATCAACATTTCAAGGCAGCGAATATCGAAGGTTCGTTTTTTGAACTTTTCGGTTATGGCTTTTTGGCTGTGTTGCCTAAAATAATTGTATCGTATGTAGTAGGTTTGGGCATCGAGTTCATCGTTGCGCAAATGAAAGGCGAGGAAATTCACGAAGGTTTCCTTGTTTCGGGTATTCTCATCCCGATGATAGTGCCTGTGGGCTGTCCGCTGTGGCTGCTGGCCATCGCTACCGCATTCTCCGTTATCTTCGCCAAAGAGGTGTTCGGCGGAACGGGTATGAATGTGTTTAATGTGGCTTTGGTGGCGCGTGCGTTCCTCTTCTTCGCTTATCCGGCCAAAATGTCGGGCGAATCGGTTTGGGTGGCGCAAGACAGCATCTTCGGCCTTGGCAAATCTATCGACGGACTGACGGCGGCTACACCGCTGGGCGAAGCTGCCACTATTGCAGTTCCTGAGTTCAATATGGATATGGTTTACGGTCTGATTCCGGGTTCTATCGGTGAGACAAGCGTGATTGCCATCGCCATCGGTGCGCTGATTCTTTTGTGGACAGGCGTGGCAAGCTGGAAAACAATGCTTTCCGTTTTCGTTGGAGGTATCTGCATGGCGTTAATTTTCAACGCTTGCGGTATTGAAAATAATGCGATGGCTGCAATGCCTTGGTACGAACATCTTGTGTTGGGTGGTTTCTGCTTCGGTGCTGTGTTCATGGCTACCGACCCTGTCACTTCGGCGCGTACCGAGACAGGAAAATACATCTTCGGATTCCTTATCGGTGTCATGGCCATCGTTATCCGTGTGCTTAACCCTGGTTATCCCGAAGGTATGATGCTGGCAATCCTGCTGATGAACATCTTTGCGCCGCTGATCGACTACTGTGTCGTTCAACGCAATATCTCGAAAAGAATGAAACGTTTAACAAATAAGAAATAAGGAAATGGCTACAAAGAAATTCAAATGTAAAGTATGTGGCTATGTCCACGAAGGAGACAAGGCTCCTGATGTGTGTCCGATTTGCGGTGCGCCGGCTTCGGATTTTGAAGAGGTAAAGAGCAAGAAAGGGCTCGACACAAACAGCAATGTTTATACATTTATATATGCTACATTGTTGGTCGTTGTTGTGGCTTTGGTTCTGGCGCTTACTTCGGCATTGCTCAAAAGTCAGCAAGAGGAGAATGTTCGACTCGACAAGAAGAAACAGATTCTTTCTTCGTTGAAAATAGATACAAAATCAGGCGACCCTGCAGCGTTGTACGAGCAGTATATCAAAAGCGATATAGTGGTTGATGAAGAAGGAAATGTAATCGACTCCGTCGGCGGTTTCGACAAAACTTCCGAATCGTTGGTGGTATATGTTGCCGAGATCGACGGACAGACAAAATATGTGATTCCTGTTAATGGAAACGGTCTTTGGGGACCGATTTGGGGATATGTTTCGTTGAATGACGACAAGAACACCGTTTACGGAACTTATTTCTCTCATGCCAGCGAAACACCGGGTCTGGGCGCCGAAATTGCAACTGCTCATTTCCAGCAGCAGTTCGAAGGCAAGAAGGTGGCCGATGCCGAAGGCGTGAAACTTAGCGTTGTGAAAAACGGCAAAGTGGAGAATCCCGAATTTCAGGTGGACGGCATTTCAGGTGGCACAATCACTTCTGTAGGCGTGAGCGATATGCTGCACCGTGTGCTGAGTAAATACACTAATTTTCTGAACAAATAATAAATAGGATATGGCAAAGAAAAATAAAGAGACATTTCTGAATCCGATAGGTATAAACAACCCTGTCACAGTACAGGTGTTGGGTATTTGTTCGGCTTTGGCAGTGACGGCTAAACTGGAACCTGCTATCGTAATGGGTATTTCGGTAACAATTATTGTGGCGTTTGCCAATGTGATTATTTCATTGCTCCGCAATACGATTCCCAATCGAATCCGAATCATCGTTCAATTGGTGGTGGTAGCGGCATTGGTGACCGTAGTGAGCGAAGTGCTGAAAGCGTTTGCTTACGATGTGAGCGTGCAGTTGTCCGTTTATGTCGGACTGATTATCACAAACTGTATATTGATGGGCCGCTTGGAGGCTTTTGCAATGCAGAACGGACCGTGGGAATCGTTCCTCGACGGTGTTGGCAACGGTTTGGGATATGCCAAGATATTAGTTATTGTAGGATTTTTCCGTGAGTTGCTTGGCTCTGGCGCATTGTTTGGCTTCCGTGTCATTCCGCAATGCGTATATGATGCAGGCTATCTGAACAACGGCTTGATGCTGATGCCGCCGATGGCGCTTATCATTGTGGCTTGCATTATTTGGGTGCAGCGCTCTAAAAACAAGGATTTGCAGGAGAAATAATTAACAGAGAAATAATAAGACGATAATATGGAAAATAATTTGTTAAGTTTGTTCGTCAGATCGATTTTTGTCGATAACATGATATTCGCATTCTTCTTAGGTATGTGTTCATACCTGGCAGTGTCGAAGAATGTGAAAACGGCGTTAGGTCTTGGTGTGGCGGTTACTTTCGTGCTTGTTGTCACATTGCCGGTGAACTACCTGCTTCAGACGAAAGTGCTCGGTCCGGATGCTTTGATCGAAGGCGTGGATTTGAGTTTCTTGAGTTTTATATTGTTCATTGCCGTGATTGCCGGTATCGTGCAATTGGTTGAGATGATAGTGGAAAAATATTCGCCTTCGCTGTATGCGTCGTTGGGTATCTTCCTGCCGCTTATCGCTGTAAACTGCGCCATCATGGGTGCTTCGCTCTTTATGCAGCAGCGCATCGGACTCGACCCCTCTAACACACAATACATTGGCGGCGTGACAGATGCTTTGGTTTACGCTTTGGGCTCGGGTATTGGTTGGCTGCTGGCTATTGTCGGTTTGGCTGCCATTCGCGAGAAAATGGCCTATTCGGATGTGCCGGCTCCTTTGAGAGGTTTGGGTATCACATTCATTACCGTAGGTTTGATGGCCATGGCGTTTATGTGTTTCTCTGGTTTAAAAATTTAAAAAAGATATACAGATATGGCAAATTTGATAATAGCGAGTGTTTGCGTCTTTCTGGTAGTCATCTTGTTTTTGGTGGCAATGTTGCTTGTAGCCAAAAAGTATTTGGCTTCATCCGGACCGGTAAAGATAAACATCAACGGAGAAAACGAAATAGAAGTGGAGGGCGGTTCAAGCCTCTTGTCCACTTTGGCAGATCAGAAAATATATTTGCCTTCGGCTTGCGGCGGAAAGGGCTCTTGCGGTCAGTGCCGTTGTCAGATTGTTGAAGGTGGAGGAGAGATTCTCGATTCAGAGAAAGGTCATTTCTCACGCAAGGAACAGAAAGACCATTGGCGTCTGGGCTGTCAGGCCAAGGTGAAAAGCGATATGAAAATCGTTGTGCCTGAATCGGTGATGGGCGTGAAGGAATGGGAATGCGAAGTGATTTCGAATAAGAATGTGGCTTCGTTCATCAAAGAGTTCAAAGTGAAATTGCCTGCTGGCGAACACATGGATTTCTTGCCCGGTTCGTATGCTCAAATCCGTATTCCTGAATACGATATCAAATACAGCGACTTCGATCGTGATTTGATTGGTGACCTTTATGTGCCGGTATGGGAGAAATTCGGTATCTTCGGTCTGCATCAGAAAAACGATGAACCGACAATTCGTGCCTATTCTATGGCCAACTATCCCGATGAAGGAGATATCATCACGCTTACCGTGCGTATTGCCACGCCGCCGTTCAAGCCCAAAGACCAAGGTCCTGGATTTATGGATGTGCCATGCGGTATAGCTTCTACTTACATTTTCTCATTGAAACCAGGCGACAAGGTGATGATGAGCGGTCCTTACGGTGATTTCCATCCTGTGTTCGACTCTAAACGCGAAATGATTTGGGTAGGCGGTGGTGCAGGTATGGCTCCGCTTCGTGCACAGATTATGCACATGCTTAAAACATTGCATACTACAGATCGTGAAATGCATTATTTCTATGGTGCCCGTGGCATCGACGAAGTGTTCTTTATGGAAGACTTCCTCGAACTCGAAAAAGAATTCCCGAATTTCCATTTCCATTTGGCTTTGGACCGTCCAGATCCAAAGGCAGACAGCATGGGCGTGAAATATACTCCGGGATTCATTGCTCCGGTGATGGGCGATACTTATCTGAAACAGCATGAAGAACCCGAAGAAATTGAATATTACTTATGCGGACCTCCGATGATGGCCAAAACGGTGCTTGATCTTTTGCATAGCCTCGGCGTAGAAGACAAGATGATTCGTTTTGACAACTTCGGCGGATAATATCCGACCTTTCTACATAAGAAAAGCAGTCTGAAAAGACTGCTTTTCTTGTTTTTAAATTCACAATATCCGTTATTTGCTGCTTTTTCGTCTGTTACAATCGCGACAAAGCATCTGGCAGTTGCTTGCAATCGTCCTTCCGCCTTCCACCCACGGTGTTATATGGTCGGCTTCCATGACCTCGATATCAAACGGCTTGCCGCAGATAGCGCACTTGCCGCCTTGACGCTCATAGACTTCACGGCGTGTGTTGGCATCAAAGGCACGGATACCCAGATGATGGATGTCGCCGTCAAGGATATAGGCAAATATACCGGATTTCTTCTGCACATCGGAGTCCGCCATCAGTCTTGCCATCTGTTCACCAATAGCCGTAGCGGTTAAAGCGGAGTCTTTGTGTTTGTTATAGAGCAGACCCCATTCTACGCCTTTCATCTCTTTCTTGTACTTGCGCCCGAAGAGTTTCTCGATCCAATGGATGACATCTTGGAAATACTGCCATAGTTCGTCGGCGTCCGTGTCGTGCTGATGACGCGCCATGTATTGCTCAATCGTTATGCCTTGTTTGTCGGCTATCCAGCTGAGTGCGGTCTCAAAATAGTCTTGGCGGATAGGCGAACCGTTCATGAAGTCCGAACCGATTTTGTATGCCACGCAGCCTGTCTTGGAGAAACGGCGTTTGGCTTGTGTCACCCACGAACCGGAATAGATAGCGTTGCGAATCTCTTGCTCTTTAAGTTTCTCGCCGGCAATGTTGATGCGCTGGAACCATTTCAGTTTCTCTTCGTCCGTTCCTTCGCAGATGTATATTTGCAGTTTGTAATCCAATATACGGTTTTGCTGCTCAATGGTCATGTTATTGAAACCGAGCAAATTTCCGTCAAAGTTCATCATGTACTCGCCTGCAATAAACGAACAGATGGAAATGGTACGTTGCTGTCCGTCCAGCACTTCATATTCGATACCGTCGGAACCATCTGTCTTAACCCAATACATGACGTTGAGCGGGAAATTCTGCCAAACGGTGTCCATGACTGCATTGCGCTGTTTCTCGTCATAGACAAACTCACGCTGGTATTTCGGGCGTATATTCAGTCGTCCGCCGTAGCCGACGATACCTTCTTCCTGAATACTCAAATCATTGTAATCGGCGCACAGCTCCCGCACGCGGACTTCATGTAATTCTATCTTCATGGCTAATATTATTTTTTGCGTCTAATTAAAATACGAGCATAAGTTCTCTTTCCATTCAATACTGGACATCCTCCTCTATCTTCTACATGTTTTTTATACTTGACTTGTTGTAATATTTCTTTTGGAGCACTCGCTTTTGTATTTCCACAGGCAATCCACACTATTTCAAATTGTTCAGGGCAATACTTATCAAGAAAAGTGATTGGAACTCCCATCGGTTCGAAGTAATCAACTGGTATCTCACTTACTTTTCCAACCTCTATCGCATCATAATTATCGTAATGCGGAAACTCTTCCGAGTTATATGTTTTATATAAATCTAGCGGTTCGTGTCTTTTTTGAATATCAAGATTAGTATACCAAGCTATCGCAGGAGTCTTAACATAATTTTGGTCTGGATCATAGCCTTTATTCTTTACATATTGACGGTTTGCCTCTAACTTATTTGGATATGTAGTCTTGAATACCATAGATAGATTAAAACCATTTCCTGTCCACATTCTATTGTTTTTGAATAAAGGAAAGATTTCACGAAAAGTTACAGCGTTCATATTTCCTAGAATGATAAATTTCTTGTCATATTGATATAATTGGGCAACATATTCGCGGAATAACGAGAATGGAGGATTTGTAACAACTATATCTGCTTCTTTTAGTAGTTCGATACATTCCTGTGAGCGAAAATCTCCATTTCCCTTAAGCAAAGAGAGAACATTCTTATCGTTTTGGATGAGCCACTGAACATCGGCAAGATTTACTGCTCCATCGTTATTATAGTCTTGTACTTCTGTAATCTCTACTTTGTAAGCTATTTTCTTCGGCTCGGTTTCTTCGATCTCAAACAACAACGGTAGTTCATCTCCTGCAACAGGCGAACCATCATAGCAAGTGGCGATTAGTTTCTTGAGACCTAATCGGTTGAAGTTTAGCGCAAAATACTTGAAGAAATTGCTTTCATAAGGGTCGTCACAATTACACAACACTACTTTCCCTTGAAAGTGTCGTGTATAGTATTTCAATTCTCTTGAGATGTCATCTAATTGAGTATAGAATTCATCGTTTTTTGCAATTCTAGCTGAAGTTAAATCTTCTCTTGCCATATAGATTGATAGTTGTTTTGTGCATACTATCAATCGTGGCGATAAGAAAAGTGCGAGTTTCTTATCGCGTACCAAGGTAACCCGCCAAGGAGACCTCTCGTATCATAAGAAACCCACACAAAGTGTGAAGCATCTATTAAATGATACGAAAAGGCATCCTATATACGGAAACCTTCACTAATTATTTCTGTTGCTTATCTCCTTAAAACTTGGCGGGTTTTCGGTAAACGCGAAATAATAGTAATGCTTATTATTTTAATATGTTATTGCGCAACGCTATGTGCTTTATGTTCCGTTTGTAAAAATAATACTTTTTTTATAAACGGCAAAAGTTCATTTTTTTTGAAAGCGGTATGTTGCGCAATAAATGAAAAAAGCAGTATATTTGTGTAGCGTTTAAAATAAAAATAAAGCTAACTAAAAGAGAAAATGGAAAAAATCGCAGGCACGGAGCAAGAGGAGGTTTTGCAGGTCGAAGGATTGAAACGGCCGCGTGAACTGGAGGCTGATGTGGTGAAATTTCAGAATAAAAAGGACAAATGGGTGGCTTTTGTCGGACTGAAGGACGGCAAACCTTACGAGATATTCACTGGTCTGGCCGACGATGAGGACGGCATTTTGCTGCCTAAAAGCGTTACGCACGGCAAAATCATCAAGAATGTGGATGAAAACGGAAACAAGCGTTACGATTTTCAGTTTACCAACAAACGCGGTTACAAAACTACCGTCGAAGGGCTTTCGTATAAGTTTAATCCCGAATATTGGAACTATGCGAAACTCATTTCGGGCGTGTTGCGCTACGGCATGCCCATCGACCAAGTGGTGAAACTGGTGGCTGGCCTCGACCTCGATTCGGAATCAATCAACACATGGAAAAACGGTGTGGTGCGTGCCTTGAAGAAATATCTGCCGAATGAAAATCCGATGTCTGTGGTTTGTCCTATTTGCGGCAACCTGATGCAAGAGCAGGATGACGGCTTTGTATGTACCTCATGTGGAAATATAATATCAGAAATATGAAAATAACATTTAAGATAAACTATAGAACTTCTTGGGCCGAGCAGGTGTGCCTGTTGGGCTCAATACCTGAATTGGGCTCTGAAACGGAGACGAATGCTGTGCCGATGACCTGTACCGAAGATGGCAACTGGGAGTTGCAGATAAAGACGGCGGCGCAGCAGTTCAAGTATTACTATCTCATCAAGTCAGGGGCCACAGTGGTGCGCGCCGAATCGATGAACTGCCACGAGGTGTGCCTGCCCAAGAAGAAAGAGGTGCTGCTGTGTGACGCATGGAAAGACAACGAGGCGGAGCGCGCTTTCAAGTCGAAAGCCTTTGCCGAGACTATCTACAATCGTAAGGTGCAGACCCATAAAGAGGCCAATTATTCAAAGTCCATCATATTCAGGGTGAATGCATTCCGATTGCCGAAGAATGCGGGCGTGATGCTGCTCGGAAATCTTCCGCAACTGGGTAACTGGGACAAAAAATCGGCGCCGCGTCTGTCGTTCGGCAACGACGGCTATTGGAGTTTTGAATTGATGGCTGATGCGCTCTCGTTCCCTTTCGAGTACAAATATGCAGCCTACGACTTGAAAACGGGTGAAATCTTGTTTTGGGAGTCGGGCGACAACCGCAAGGTGCAATGGCTGGAGATACCCGAAAATGCGCTTTGCGTGCGTACCGACAGCGAATTCCGACAAGAAAATCTGGCCAAATGGAAGGCTGCCGGCGTGTCGGTGCCTGTGTTTTCGCTCCGCACCAAGCACGACTTTGGCGTGGGTGAGTTCCTCGATTTGAAGACGATGGTGGACTGGGCAGTCCGTACCGGTCAGAAAATCATACAGATTCTGCCGATAAACGATACGACAATCACCCATACCAACCTTGATTCGTATCCGTACAATGCCATTTCGGTTTTTGCCTTGCATCCGATGTATGCCAATATTCCTGAAATTGGCAAGATAAAAGATATGAAACTGGCGGCTTCGTACGAGAAGGAAAAGGCTGAACTGAATGCCAAGTCATTTGTCGATTATGCTGAAGTGAACCGCTTGAAATGGAAGTATTTCAAATATTTGTACAAGATAAACATGGCGGCATTGCAAAAGGACGAAGATTATCAGGCGTTCTATCAGAAAAATGAATCGTGGCTGCTGCCATACGCTGTGTTCTGCTGCTTGCGCGACAAGTACAATACCGCCGATTTCAGACAATGGAAAACGCTCTCGAACTACAATGCAGCTGCTGTGAAACGCATGGCAAGGCAGGGTACAGCCGAATATGACGACATTGCGGTGCATTTCTTCATGCAGTATCATTTGCACAAACAGTTGATGGAAGTGAAGCATTATGCGCAGAAACACAATGTGGTGCTGAAAGGCGATTTGCCTATTGGCGTTTCCCCGTCGAGTGTGGAGGCATGGATGGAAAAAGCCAATTTCAATACCGATATGAGCGCCGGCGCGCCGCCCGACGATTTCTCGGTGATAGGCCAGAACTGGGGCTTCCCAACCTACAACTGGGCCGAAATGGCCAAAAACAACTATACATGGTGGAAACAGCGCTTTGCCACGATGGCCGACTATTTCGACGCTTATCGTATCGACCACATTCTCGGCTTTTTCCGCATCTGGGAAGTGCCAGTAGATTCGGTGTGGGGACTGCTGGGGCATTTCAATCCTGCGTTGCCGCTCACCGTGGAGGAAATTGAAGAGTACGGCGTTCAGTTCGACAGCGCACGATTCCTTAAACCTTATATCACCGATAAATTGCTCACTCAGCTGTTCGGCAAAGAGTCAGGCAAAATGGCTCGGAATTTCTTGCAGAAACGCAACGGACTGTATGCTTTCAAGGCGGATTTCGACACGCAGAAGAAAATGGCCGCCTATTGCGACAGCACACCCGAATTGGCCGATTGGAAAGAAAAACTGCTGAGTCTTTACTGCGAAGTGCTTTTCGTCACCGACCCCAAAGAACCGCATCGTTTCCATCCGCGCATCTCGGTAGAGAAATCGTACACTTTTGCTGAGTTGGACAACGACACGAAGATGAAGATTCAAAAGCTGTATGTCGATTTCTATTACTATCGCCACAATGAATTCTGGAAGAAACAGGCGATGAAGAAACTGCCTGCTTTGCTTGACACGACCAAAATGATGGTGTGCGGCGAGGATTTGGGCATGATTCCGCAGTCGGTGCCCGAGGTGATGGAGAAACTGCAGATTCTGAGTTTGGAAATAGAGCGTATGCCTAAAGATATGAATGTGGAATTCACTGATTTGAAGAAGATTCCGTATCTTTCGGTTTGCACGCCGGCCACGCATGACATGTCGCCGCTCCGCCTGTGGTGGGAGGAGGACGCGCAGAAATCGCAGCGCTATTTCACCAATGTGCTGCATTTCCCCGGCGATGCGCCCAAGAAAGTGGATGCTTTCATTTGTGAGCACATTATCCGCAATCACTTGTGGTCGTCGGCTATGTGGACCATCTTCCAGTTGCAGGATTGGATTTCGATGAGCGATACGTTGCGGGCCGAGAATTATGCAGCCGAGCGCATCAACGAACCGAGCAATCCGCATCATTTCTGGTCGTACAGAATCCATTTCGATATTCATAAACTGGTGGAATCCACTACGTTCAATACGAAACTGAAAGAATTGCTCACGCTCTCGGGAAGAAACGAAGAATGAGAAATAAGAAGCGAGACACAAGAAGCGAGAGTAATTAGCTAATTGTCAATTATCAATTAACAATAATACATAATACATCATACATAAATACATTATACATGAAAATTGAAAATTTTCAAATTTTCAAATCTTCAAATCATCAAATAAGCAACTCAACAACTCAACAATACATCATACATAAATACATCATACATTAATTTGCTATCCCCTGAGACTATATCGTTCATTTCGGCGCACTTGACTGATGATGTGGCGGCGCTCTCGCTGAAAGGCGGGGGGACGCTTCCGCATGCCGATTTTCAAAGCGCTTTGGCGCAAATAAAAGCCCGGCAGGCAATTCGTGCAAAACTTCCGTCGTGGTACGAAAACATGCAGTTGGAACTGCCTGTGCAATTGTCGGTAGAGCAGTCGTCGTCGGAGCGCACTGCCAGTTTCAAGGCATCGCTTTTCGCTGAAAAGAAAGGCGTTTTGGTCGATTTGACAGGCGGCATGGGAGTCGATTGCAGTTTCTTGTCGCAGCAGTTCGACAAAACATGTTATGTAGAGCGCAATGCCGATTTGTGTGCGCTGGCACGGCATAATTTCCGCGTGTT
>SUXD01000025.1 GCA_015061145.1 Bacteroidales bacterium
GCCAGAAGCTATTTGTGTATCATTACTATAATATAATGTATAACTGTCAGCTCCCGACACAGCATCCCAACTTACCGTAATGGCAGATGCGCTGTTTGCGGTGGCAGATACATTTGTAGGAGCTGCGATGCTTGGACCACCAGAATAAAGGCTTGGGTTGTTTGTTACAAAAACCTCTGAAACAGTAATTGGTGCTGTGTAAGTATCAATTACAAATCCGAACTTATAATCTGTTCTTCCATCAAAAGTATTACATGCACCTAAATCATAGTAAGCATACTCAGTTGTTACTGTAGTATAATTAGCATAAGTGAACATGTTTCCACCTTGGTTACCAGTAAGTGCCACACCAATTTGTGCGTCATTTTGGGTAGATTTTGCACGAACCATAACGTGATAATCACCACTATTATACTGTCCATTAATACCTTCACTATTGTTTCCTTCAGAATATCCACGATTTGTAAGCGTGACTTCATTGTTATTAAACGATGCACTCATACCATACTGCGTGGAATATCCACTCCAAGAATTACCATTCCAAATGTATTTTCTTGAAGCGTCGGTAATACTACTTGATGCAGCAGCACCAGCCATGCCGATACCCACCCATGCCAACGAGAGGGCGAAGAACCATCTGCGGCAAGTTTTACCTAAATTTCGTACTAAAGTTTTCATAGGCTTTATGTTTTTATTTTCTATTTTTCTACCCTATTATATATAATGTATAACATTCGTTTTGTTGTTGTAGAGAGACGTTTCATGAAACGTCTCTACGTGTCGCGTTGTCGTTTATTTTAGACGTTTCGGGAAACGTCTCTACGGCCACATTCACCGCCACATACCAACAAATGGACGCTGCCATTGGCCTGCCGGCCAAAAACAACCTCCTTTTCCGTTATTACCACGGTTCCTGTTGCTTATCCGCCGATAGGCAACATTCCTATTTCGCTGCAAATATACAATATTTCGCATACATTGACAATATTTCTAAATATTTTTTGCGTTTTTTCGTATTTTTGTGACAATTTTGGTTCGTTAATATGTAGAGACGGTGCATGCACCGTCTCTACGGAGCGGGAAACGGACAACGGGGGGGGGGATATGATTTTATCAACGCACGGAATCATACAATTTGATATATATTTGCACGAAAAATCGTCAAAAAAAATGAAAACGACGACGAACAACCCGTAGAGACGGTGCATGCACCGTCTCTACAACAACGGGGGAATACAAAAAAAACGCCCAGACGGTATGTCCGGGCAATATATACATTATATATATTATATGTATCACATTGTGACGACATCAAAAAAAAACAAATATATTTGCAACAAAACAATGAACGACGAAAAATTCAACCATACCTACCGCATCGCGTCGGCGCGCGCACCGTGGCACGATTACAACGGCGGCGCATATTTCATAACCATCTGTACACAGAACCATGAACATTTTTTCGGTGAAATCGAAAACGGCAAAATGCATCTGTCGGCGGTGGGCCGTCACGCAGACGAATGCATCGGGCGCATCGCGGAACATCATCCATACGCGCAAATACCGCTGCATGTCGTCATGCCCAACCATATCCACCTGATTGTGATTATCGACGGCGACGGTTCGGGTGTAGAGACGGTGCATGCACCGTCTCTACAGGGGACGGACGACGGGAAAAATCAGGTGATGCAGAAAATTTCGCATCAGAAAAACAAATTATCCATTACAATTGGGAATTTCAAATCCGCCGTCACCCGATACGCCAACCAAAACGGCATGCCGTTTGCGTGGCAAACGCGGTTTCACGACCACATCGTGCGCGACCAAAACGAAATGAACCGCATAGCCGAATATATCGAAAACAACGCGGCGAAATGGGGGTTGGAACAATAAAAAAATCGCCCAGACGATTGTCCGGACGATTTATACATTATATATATATTATATGTATATAATTTATGCCTTGGCTGCGTTCTGACGCTTACGCACAATGGCATACACACCAGCGAAAAGCAGCATCACAAACGGTTCGCCAACCGGAAGGCGAGGTTTTTCGAGGTCAGAACCCATCGGATCGACAGATTCAGGTGGAGTAATTTCGCTAATTTCACCACCAGTTGTGGCAGCATAGCCAAACACATGGTGAATAGGACATTCAGGATCTTTACATTCAGGAAATTCATAACGAATAACATTACCACTGCCATCTTTCACCGGCAACACACCTCCATCATAAACTTCCGCAAGACATGTCATATATTCTTCAGCATTCTCAACACTACCAGCGATTTCTTCACAATAAGAACATATATAATCGCCTTCTCCAACTATAGTACCGCTAATACGATCCGAATAGTTATTAAAATCTTCGTCTTCTTTTCCCGTCTCTGGATCGATGAAGTTTTGCAAGAAATCGGAGCCTGCACCTTGTCCGCCCCAGTCTTCATCGCCCAAATAGGGACTGAACGAAGCTGCAAACATCAGCGCCGGCAAGAATGAAATCGACATCAAAAATAATCTTTTCATATTTTTTAACATTTTATTTTTCTACCCTTTGGTTTTTATATTTCGTTAACATTCGTTAAGTTCTATTCAGAAATTTGGCATATAAAATCGCATACTTTTTTACCGCATACGATGCATCAAACATTTCTGACACGGAAAGGTACTGCTTTTTTCAATTCCCACCAAAAAAAATCAGAAAAAAAAACTCAAAAAAGCACAAATAAGTAATTCTGCCCACATTTTGCGATAATCCGCATATTTTAGAGAAGGCAAAATTTGCACAAATGAAGATAATTTCGTAAAATTGCAAATTGCGGGGAGGAGCGTTTTTGTCTTTTGACACAAGCTCTGACTTTTGACGATGACTAATAATAAAGTTGACAAATAACTAATACATAACGAAAATGAAAAAATTACTGAGTTTACTATTATTTGCCGCCATGACGGTGACGGGCGCGTGGGGAACAACCTACAACAGCACCATAACATTCAATGGCGTTAGCGGCGACAACGAATCATCATCCTGCACCATTAACGGTGTTGCCATTGGAAGTTGTACGCTTACCATTTATTCACCAAACAATGATGCATATAGTATCAAAACTATCACTGTTTCTGGCGGAGGATATAGTCATACATACTCAAACAGTGAAATTCGTACAGCCTTAAACAATGCAAGTGCCCACTATAGCACTTTCGATACGGGGAGCGGAGCCGATCACGATGGCGTATATGCAATCACTGCAGGAGATTCATGCCAATTTTCATTCACAACATCTTCCGTTGGAAATATAACCGTTACTATCAATTACAAAAATTGGAGTTCAAGTTGGGTATGGCCAGTAACGCTAACCGACTCCTCCGCTCCTGCGGACATCACCATTGCAGCGACACACAGCCGTACAGAAATATACACCACGGGCGACTTTGCCGGACTGTATGTAGCAAGCGTGAACTCCGCTATTTCAGGCGATGAGAACGCCACATTCGAATGGCAGTACAGCAGCGACAACAGCACATGGAACAGCGGCGACGCTTACCTGCCCGACAACAACAGCCACAACAACATCCGTCCGACGGAAGCAGGATATTACCGATGCGTGGCCACCTTGTCGGACGGCACTACCAGCTATACATCGAACGCCATACAGATTACCACCCACGATGCTCCTCAAACCTACCTGTATGCCAACAGCGCAAATACGGAGACGAACCTGCCGATACTGGTGATACGCACCACATCGAGCGGCCTGCCCGGATGGGCCGACGGGCAGCCGGGAGCAGGGGTATCGCCGGCAAAAACAAAGACCAGCGCCGACATGAAACTGATTTGGAATCCTAACGGCGTGAACAAACTCAGCGACATAGACAACAACAACCAAGGCGACAATATAGCCTACGACCGTCGCGTGCGCATCAATTTCAGGGGAAGCACTTCGCGCACAATGGCCAAACGCTCACTCGCCATCTCGGCCGGCAAAAAAGACATCGTGATAGGCGGCGACACAGACGGCTTCAAGAAAGACAAGTTCAGCTTTTTCGGAGGACCTGAAGAGAAAGACTGGATTCTATACTCGGCCTACCAAGACAAATCGATGATGCGTAACAAACTGGCAATGGACCTCTGGAGTTCATTGGGCTACTGGGCAGCCACATGTACATACGTAGAAGTATATATCGACGGCAAATATCAAGGCGTGTATGTCTTTATGGACAAGTTTGAACGCAGCGGCGACCGCATCAATGTGACCAAACAACCTAAATCGGATCCCGACGGCTCGAAAACAGGCTATGTGCTGAAATTCGACAAAGTAGACCTGAGCGACCCCGGTACATGGTATAGAGGGGATGTCCCAGCAATAAAAGCGCTGAACGACAATAAATGCGGAAACGATGGAGGATGCGGCGACCCAGCAGCAAGTAACACCAAACAAGGATGGGAAATCGCATATCCTGACCCCGAAGAAGACCTGACACCAGAAGAATCAACCTACATCAAAAACTGGCTGACCAACTTTGAAGTAGAATTATACAACGCGTATACAGGAAACGGTGTGACTTACGAAGAGGTATTCGAAGAATACTTGGATTTGCAGTCGTTCGCCGACTTTATGATACTGGAAGAGTTCGCACGCAACACCGACGGCTACCGTGCCAGCATGTACTTCTCGAAAGACGTGGACGGCAAACTGAAATGCGTGGCACCTTGGGACTTTGAAATGGGATTCGGCAACACAAGAACACACGGCGGTTCGTTGACCAACATCTGGGAATACGCCTACGGAGCGAGCGAGAGCTGCAACGGACTGAGCAACGGAAAGAACGAGCCTTACTATCCTATCCCCTTCTGGTGGAAAGCACTGATGAACAGCACCTGTTTCAAAAATGCGCTTAAAACACGCTGGGACGCCCTTACAGCAAGCGGCCAACCACTGAACAAAGATGTTGTTTGGGCAAGAATTGACGCTATGGTAAGCCAGTTGAATGCCAAAGGCGCTGTAAGCCGCGAAATGCAAAAATGGGACTGGGGCACCAGAAACAGCTGCGTGACAGGATGCACCACTCCTGCATACAACAATTGCCCATGGATAATAGTGCCCTGGGGCGACAGCATGACCAACAGCGACGGCATTCGCATACACCCCGAACCCACCAATATGCCCGCTGGATTTGCATGGGGAGCATATACAGAAGACAACGGCGGAAAGAAAACGCTGACCTACGACAACGAGTATATGCTGATGAAAGGCTGGATTGCCGACCGACTTATTAACCTCGGCACTTTGATTAACAACCTTGGAGCCAGCACGCAAACTCCCGAACAAATGAGAGAATGCGCCCAAGCAGAGGAATATACGTTTACCGTGACTTCGAAAGTGAACGATGCTGATGGCACAGAGATTTGCAACGACGGCACCGAAGAGGCTGTGCTCACGGTAGGGCACAACATCACCAGCACCTGCGACCTGACCTACCAATGGTACAAAGACGGCGCAGCGATGAGCGGCAAGACAAAGAAAACACTGTCGGTGACTGAAGCCGGCGACTACTACTGCGCTGTGACCATCAACAGACTGGGCGGCATCCCAACGATACTGTACCAGAATGTGGCATCGAACACCGTGAGCATCACCACCCGCAGCTGCAGCGAACCTGTGGACGACAGCGACCTTGTGCCGGTAGAGAACAACAATACAATATGCATCACCTGCCAAACGGCGCAAAAGAAATTCACCATCACCGCCAATGGCACCGACAACGAGGGCAACCCCGACATGATACGCTCGGTGAAAATAACCAAAGGCAACACCACGCTCTACGAACGCGAGCTGAACACCGCCACCACAACGGTGACGCTCCCCGAAACGCTATCGGGCAAATATGTAGTGGAAGTGAAAACAAACAAATACAAGATAGTGAAAACATACTGGAAATAAAAAAAGCCCTTCGGGGCTTTTTTTTATGTACGGTGTACGTTGTACAATGTATGAGGCGAAAGTTACAAGTTATTTCTAATTTCTAATTTCTGATTTCTGATTTGAAGATTGCGTCAGTGTCTGCGTCAAAGTCAGTGTCAATTTCAACTCATTATCAATTGTCAATTATCAATTAATTTGTCTATCTTTGCAAATTATTGAAAAAACAAAAACAACATATCATGACGAAATTCAAAAGAACAACCATCACATCGGCACTTCCGTATGCCAACGGACCTGTTCACATCGGACACTTGGCAGGAGTATATGTGCCAGCTGACATCTATGCCAGATACCTGAGACTGAAAGGTGAAGAAGTCCTCTTCATCGGCGGTTCGGACGAGCACGGCGTACCCGTTACCATCCGCGCCAAAGCTGAAGGTGTGACACCGCAGGATGTTGTGGACCGTTATCATAAAATCATCAAAGATTCTTTTGAAGAATTCGGCATTTCGTTCGATATATACTCGCGCACTACATCCGAAACGCACCACAAACTGGCGTCGGATTTTTTCCGCACACTTTACGACAAGGGCGAGTTTGTAGAACAGACCAGCGAACAATATTACGACGAGGAAGCCAAACAATTCCTGGCCGACCGATATATCGTGGGCGAATGTCCGCGCTGCCATGCCGAAGGCGCTTACGGCGACCAATGCGAGAAATGCGGCAGCACCCTATCGCCCGACGAACTGATAAACCCCGTGAGCAAACTGTCGGGGGCAAAACCCGTGAAGCGCATGACTAAGCACTGGTTCTTGCCGCTGAACAAACATCAGGAGTGGCTAAAGAAATGGATTTTGGAAAACCATAAGGAGTGGCGTCCGAATGTGTACGGGCAATGCAAGAGCTGGCTCGACATGGACCTGCAGCCTCGCGCCGTGACCCGCGACCTTGACTGGGGCATTCCTGTACCTGTGGAAGGCGCCGAGGGCAAAGTGCTTTATGTGTGGTTTGACGCACCGATAGGCTACATCAGCAACACCAAAGAACTATGCGACAAGAATCCGCGATATGGAAATTGGGAAAAATGGTGGAAAGACCCCGAAACACGTCTGATTCATTTCATTGGCAAAGACAACATCGTATTCCACTGCATCGTGTTCCCCGCCATGCTGAAAGCCGAAGGGTCGTTCATTCTGCCCGACAATGTGCCTTCGAACGAGTTCTTAAACCTTGAAGGCGGCAAAATTTCCACTTCGCGCAACTGGGCCGTATGGCTGAATGAATATCTGGTCGATTTCCCCGGAAAACAGGATGTGCTGCGCTACGTACTCACCGCCAACGCACCCGAGACGAAAGACAACGATTTCACATGGAAAGACTTCCAAGCGCGCAACAACAACGAGCTGGTAGCCATTTTCGGAAATTTCGTAAACCGCACGCTGGTGCTCACTCAGAAATATTTCGACGGGAAGGTGCCCGCTTGCGGAGAACTGACCGACTACGACAAAGAGACACTCAAAGAATTTTCGGAATTGAAAAGCGTAGTAGAGGAACTGCTCGATAACTTCAAGTTCCGTGACGCACAAAAAGAAGCGATGAACCTGGCGCGCATCGGCAACAAATATCTGGCCGACACCGAGCCGTGGAAAGTGGCAAAAACGGATATGGCGCGCGTACAAACCATACTATATGTAAGTTTGCAGATAACTGCCAACCTCGCCATCGTATTCGAACCATTTTTGCCATTCTCGGCAAAAAGACTGCGCAGCATGATTGCAAGAGAACAATTCTCATGGGACGAACTGGGCCGATTCGACCTGCTGCCCGAAGGACACCAACTCGGCAAAGCCGAACTGCTGTTCGAAAAAATAGAGGACGCCCCCATCGACGCACAGATAGCACGCCTGGAACACATCAAGAAAGAGAACGAAAAGAAAAATTATCAGCCCGAGAAAGTGAAAGAAACCATCAGTTTCGACAAATTTGAAAAACTCGACATTCGCGTAGGAACAGTATTGGAATGCGTAAAAGTGCCCAAGTCGGACAAACTTTTGCAATTCAAGATAGACGACGGCATGGGTGGTCGCACCATTTTGAGCGGCATTGCCAAATCATACCCAGACCCAGCGCAACTGGTGGGCAAACAAGTGTGCTTCGTCGCCAATTTCGAACCGCGAAAGATGATGGGACGCGAAAGTCAAGGCATGATACTCTCTGCCGTTGATGCCGACGGACGTCTGGTAGTGGTGTCGCCAAGCGACAAAGTGGCAAGCGGGGCATGTGTTGGATGACAAACTGAAACAACCACAGAACACTCCATCATGCGCCTCTACAGCACTTTTAACAAATACCTGATATCCATATTTACAGGCTGCCTCATCTTGTTTCTGTCGACAACTGACGCCGAGAACTTGGCAAGACTGCCCAGATTCTATGGCGCAGACAAACTTTTGCATCTGCTGATGTACATGGGGCTGTCGTTCAGCCTTTCGATGGAAAACTCTATCGCGAAGTACAAAAAACGTCTCGCCTTGGTGCTGCTTTTCCCTATACTGTACGGCGGCATCATTGAGATAGTGCAAGAATACTGCCTTGAATTACGTTCAGGCGATTGGATAGACTGGGTGGCCGATATCGTTGGCGCGGCAACAGGCTGTCTGCTGGCAGCAAGACTTTATTCCGTGCGTATCATCAGAAAAATATTCCGCAGGTGACAAATTCCGACACGCTGAAATACAGAATCGCCTTCACCCTGATGAAAGGTGTGGGAAGCGCTACGGCAAAAGCATTGCTGGCCTGTTTTGAAACGCCTGAGCAATTTTTTGCTACCCCTGTAGGCGAACTGAAAAAAATGCCGGGAATACATTCTAAAATCATCGAGAATCTGGCAGATACCGCCACCTTGCTGAAACGCGCAGAAAAAGAGGCCGCTTTTATCGAAGCCCACGGCATCATCCCAGTATTCATCACCGACGAGCAATACCCATTCCGTCTGAAAGAATGCGCCGACGCGCCCGTCATGCTTTATGTGAAAGGCAACGTCAAAAGCCTGAGCGACCTGAAGATGATAAGCATTGTCGGCACACGACGGATAACAGAATATGGCAAAGAGATATGTCATGAGTTTGTGAAAGAGCTCGCCATAAGATACCCCGAAACCGTGATTGTAAGCGGGTTGGCATACGGCGCCGACGCTTGCGCGCACAAAGCGGCATTGGAGTTCGGATTGAGAACGGTAGGCGTAACAGCGCACGGACAAGACAGAATATATCCTGCCGCACACACCAACCTTGCACGCCAAATGGCCGAAAGCGGCGGTGCCGTATGCACAGAATACATTACTGAAACAAATCCCGACAAACAGAATTTTGTACAACGAAACCGCATCGTGGCCGGTCTTTGCGACGCCACCATCGTGATAGAATCGGCCGAGAAAGGCGGAGCACTCATCACTGCCGACCTTGCTTCGTCGTACAACCGGGATGTGCTGGCATTTCCCGGAAGAAAAAATGACGAGATGTCGGCTGGCTGCAACAAACTGATAAAGACAAACCGGGCCGCTATGTTAGAAACCGTGGCCGACTTGGAGTATGTGCTGGGATGGGAGTCGAAAGCCGACCTGAGCAAAGAGAACTTCTCTGCCGACTTGTTTGCACAAATATCACTCACCGCCGACGAACAGCGCATTTTCGAACTACTGAAAAGCAGCGATTCGACCCATGTGAACCAACTCTCAATAAAAATGGGACTGCCCATGAGCAAAATAACACCGCTACTCATCGGCATGGAATTCAAAGGCGTGATAAAATGCCTGCCTGGGAACATGTACAAGGCGATTTGACATTCAGCAAGCAGAAGCGAAACAACTAGGAGTGAGGAGACTTTGACTTTGACGATGACTTTGACCTCGACGTTTCGACAAGCTCAACGTCCAAAGTTCAGAAACAACTTGTAACTCGTAACTTTCACCTCATACATCATACATAAATACATCATACATTTATTCATACTTTTGTCCTATTCCAATTTTTCTTGTATTTTTGTAAGATGTAAAATATTGAATTATGTCGCTTACTGTAACCAATATCAAAAAATCATACGGCAATAAGGAGATACTGAAAGGCATTTCGTTCAACATTCCGCAAGGGCATATCGTAGGTTTTCTGGGACCGAACGGAGTGGGCAAATCCACCCTGATGAAAGTGATAACAGGTTACCTCACCGACTATACCGGCGAAGTGGAGATATGCGGCATCAATATGCGCAAAAATCCGATAGAAGCCAAACGAAACATCGGCTACTTGCCCGAAAACAATCCGCTGTATCTGGATATGTATGTGAAAGAGTATCTGCTTTTTGTGGCCAACACCTACAAACTGCAGAATCCTTCGCAAAAAGTAACGGAAATGATTGACTGCGTGGGACTTGGCAGTGAATTTCAGAAAAAGATAGGGCAACTCTCGAAAGGCTACCGCCAACGCGTAGGACTGGCACAAGCGCTGATACACAACCCGAAAGTGCTGATACTGGACGAACCGACCACAGGTCTTGACCCCAATCAGCTGGTGGGAATACGCCAGTTGATACGCAACCTCGGTACGGAAAAAACAGTACTTTTCAGTACGCACATCATGCAAGAGGTGAATGCCGTTTGCGACCGTGTGATGGTGATCAACAAAGGACTAATAGTGAACGACAATGTGCAGCCGGGAAACGAAGGATTGGTATTTGTGCTGGAAATAGAAAACATGCCCGAAAAAACAGATATTTTTAAAGAGATTGACGGCATAAAAAACATTACCCGTACATCGACAAACGAGATAGAGATTGAGGCAAAAAAAGACATTCGCGGCGAGCTCTTTCGGTTTGCGACACAACGGAACTTAATTATAAAAACTTTGAAACAAAAAGAACAGAACATGGAAGACTTGTTCCATAAATTGACGGAGTAAACAGACACAAGAAACAAGAAACAAGAAATTAGAAGCGAGAAGCAAGACTTTGATAATTGACAATGGATAATGAATTGACTTTGACGCAGACACTGACGCAATCTTCAAATTTTCAAATCTTCAAATTAGAAATTAGAAATCAGAAACATCGTTCATCGAACGCAGTGAGATAAATAACATTCACTGACCGAAGGGAAGTAAACAACGTTCATTGAGCGTAGCGAAATAAATCAGAAACTCTTATTCTATGGCAGAAGAATTTGACATACGAAAAGCAGAAAACATACGGGAAGCGGACTTTGAGAACGCTTTGCGACCACTCGATTTCGAGGATTTCACGGGACAAGAAAAAATCGTTGAAAACCTTAAGGTATTCGTCATGGCAGCCCGTATGCGACAAGAACCGCTGGACCATGTACTGCTGCACGGCCCTCCGGGATTGGGCAAGACAACGCTCTCGAACATTATCGCAAATGAATTAGGGGTGGGCTTTAAAATTACAAGCGGCCCTGTGCTCGACAAACCCGGCGATCTGGCAGGAATACTCACCTCGCTTGAGAAAAACGATGTGCTTTTTATAGATGAGATACACCGTCTGAACCCTGTAGTGGAGGAATATCTCTATTCCGCCATGGAAGACTATCGCATCGACATCATGATAGACAAAGGGCCCAGCGCACGCTCCATACAGATAGACTTGGCACCTTTCACGCTGATAGGCGCCACCACCCGCAGCGGTATGCTCACCAGTCCGCTCAGGGCACGATTCGGCATCAACTGCCACTTGGAATACTATGATGTGCCCGTGTTGAAAAAAATCGTGAAACGCTCGGCTGCACTGCTCAACATTTTCTGTTCGGACGAAGCCGCCGAAGAAATAGCCCGACGCGGACGAGGCACCCCGCGTATCATCAACGCCCTGCTGAGACGTGTGCGCGACTTTGCACAAGTGAAAGGTAACGGGAAGATAGACAATGAGATAGCCTGTATAGCGCTCGAGGCATTGAATATTGACAAATACGGACTTGACGAGATTGACAACAAAATACTGAACACTATCATCGACAAGTTCAAGGGCGGTCCGGTAGGACTTTCGACCATCGCCACAGCATTAGGCGAAGACCCCGGTACGCTGGAAGAGGTATACGAGCCGTTCCTAATCATGGAAGGGTTTATGAAACGCACCCCACGCGGCAGAGAAGTGACCGAACTGGCGTACAAGCACTTGGGCAAGAACAGAATTCAGGAACTGGACCTATTCAGTAATTAAGAAACGAGAAACAAGACTTTGACGCTGACACAGACTCAGACAATTAACAATGAATAATGAATAATTAACAATAAAATGACCTTGACTCAAACTTTGACACAGACATCAAATCATTTCATACATCATACATCATACATAAATACATCTATACACCGTACATCATACATGACAATTGAAATTGTCAAATCTTCTTAACATCTCTCTTATGTCCGACAATAAAAGCATACAAGGATTGGCCAAAGATACGGCCATTTACGGCATCAGCAATATTCTAGGGAAATTCCTCAACTGGTGCCTTGTGCCATTATACACCTACGTACTGACCAGTTCGGCCGACTATGGCATCGTGACAAACCTATACGCATGGACTGCATTGCTGCTGGTGATACTCACCTACGGCATGGAAACGGGCTTTTTTCGCTTTGCCAACAGCGACGACCCTGATGCCGCTCAAAACACCTACAGCTCGGTATTGCGTTGCGTAGCCTTCACCTCGGTGCTATTTGCCGCCGCTGTGACGTTGTTTTCGGGCAACATAGCAGATTGGCTCAACTACAACAGCCATCCCGAATACATCATCATGATGGGCGTTATCGTGGCAATTGACGCCTTCGACTGCATCCCATTTGCCTACCTCAGGTACAAGAAGCGCCCGATACGCTTTGCCATACTTAAACTGATTACGATAGTCATCAACATAGCCGCCAATCTGTTTTTCTTGGTTGTATGTCCTTACCTGAAATCAAAAAACATAGGTTTCATCGACACTTTTTACAATCCAGACTACGGCGTCGGATATGTATTCATCTCCAATTTCATTTCGACCATTGCCGTCACGTTGCTGCTATTGCCAGAGATATTGGCTGCCAAATCGCCGATTGACGGACAACTGCTGCGCCACATACTGAAGTATTCGCTTCCGCTGCTGGTGCTTGGTATTGCCGGCATCATGAACCAGACCATCGACAAAATCATCTACCCCTATCTGTTTGAAGACGCCAATATGGCGCAAGCGCAACTGGGCATATACGGAGCTTGCTTCAAGGTGGCGATGGTGATGATGGTGTTCACGCAAGCATTCCGCTACGCCTACGAGCCTTTTGTGTTTGCACAAAACAAGTCGGGCGACAAGAAAAACGAATATGCGCTGGCCATGAAGTATTTCGTCATTTTCTCACTGCTCATATTCCTCGGCATGGTGCTCTTTGTCGATGCGCTCAAAATACTCATCAGAAGCGACTATTGGGAAGGGCTGCGCATAGTGCCTATCGTGCTGCTGGCCTACATTTTCCAAGGCATTTACTTTAATCTCTCTATCTGGTACAAACTGACCGACAAGACTATGTACGGCGCCTATTTCTCAACTCTTGGATTCATCATCACATTGGTGCTGAATGTCATTTTCGTGCCACTGTGCAACCAATGGTTCGGCGCAGGATATTTTGCGTCGGCAGGCGCTTCCACTGTATGTTTCTTCATCATTATGTTGCTGTCGTACTTCATCGGGCAAAAACATTTCCGCGTCAAATACGAATTAGGCAAAATGGGAATTTACTTTGTAATAACCGCCCTCTTATACGGAGCCAGTTTTCTCGTTTCGAACGACAACATCTGGCTGTTTTACGGATATCGCGCCCTTTTATTCGCGATTTTCGTTATCTTCGTTCTGCGAATGGATCTGAAAGGCTTTGTTCCTGCGGTTATGGCAAAATTCTTGCACAAAAAACAATCATAAGACATGGATAAATTTCTTGCAAAAACATTCTACGGACTGGAAAATGTTCTGGCCAAAGAACTCATTGAACTTGGTGCCAACGATGTGGAAACAGGCAACCGCGCTGTATCGTTCAGCGGCGACAAAGCCATCATGTACAAAGCAAACTTCTGCTGCCGCACCGCCATCAGAATACTGAAAGTTGTAAAAACGTTCAACGCCCGCTCGGCCGACGACATATACAACGAAGTGAAAAAAATAGACTGGAGCAAGCACCTCGACCCGAAGAAGACCTTTTCCATCGATTCCGTCGTTTATTCGGAAGATTTTCGCCACTCGAAATTTGTCACTTATCGTGTGAAAGATGCCATTGCCGACCAATTCACCGAGAAATTCGGGAAACGACCTTCGGTAAGCGTGGAGAATCCCGACTTGAGCATCAACATACACATTTCGCACAACACATGCACCCTCTCTTTCGACAGTTCGGGAGAGTCGCTGCACAAACGCGGCTACCGTGCGTCGCAAAACGACGCCCCCATCAGCGAAGTGCTGGCAGCCGGCATGATACTGATGACCGGTTGGCACGGCGAATGCGATTTTGTAGACCCCATGTGCGGTTCGGGCACTATCCTGATAGAAGCCGCCATGATAGCCCTGAACATTGCGCCCGGCATCTACCGCAAGGAATTTGCATTCGAGAAATGGGACGATTTTGACGAAGACCTGTTCCGCGAAATATACGACGACCAAAGTCAAGAACGCGAATTTAAGCACAAAATATACGGCAGCGACATCTCGCCCAGAGCCGTAAAAATAGCCGAGACAAATATTAAAAACGCCGGCTTGAAAAAATATATCGAACTGCAAACCAAACCGATACAAGAGTTGGACGCTCCTGCGCCACAAGGCATCATCGTGACAAACCCGCCCTACGGCGAACGACTGAATACCGATGACCTCAACACACTGTATGCCGCCATCGGCGAGCGGTTGAAACACCATTTCACCGGTTACAATGCATGGCTCATCAGTTCGAGCAAAGAGGCCTTGGGAAAAATTGGATTGAAACCGTCAAAAAAGGTCAAACTGCTCAATTCCGAATTGGAATGCTCCTACCAAAAATATGAGATATTCGACGGAAAACGGAAAGATTTTGTAGGGAAGAAGGGGGGAAAGAATGACAAAACTCAAGTCTGACATATTGCATGTGCAAGGAATAGATGTGAGCAGCTATACCGAACGTTTCCGCAACACTTTTATTATTCACTTTGGATGAAACACCTACGGCGTTTTTGTTTGTTCGGTTTATGGCAATTTCTACTAATATATAAATCCTGACGGATTAAATTTAATTAGTTTTCATATCTTTGCATTAGAAAATAAACCCTGAAAGGGTAAAATAATCAAGACGGTGGCGTAAGCCATCGTAAAAGACAAATTAAAAACAAAGCGCAGAATGCGCGATATATTTGCATTAGAAATTGTGATAATCTCATGAAAGTCTGCATAGCCGAAAAACCAAGTGTGGCGCGAGAGATAGCCGAAGTGCTGGGCGCGAAGACAAAAAGAGACGGTTTCATCGAAGGAAACGGCTATTGCGTGACATGGACTTTCGGTCACTTGTGCACCCTGAAAGAGCCGCACGAATATCATACGGAATGGAAACGGTGGGACAGCCGATTTCTGCCGATGATTCCTGACCGTTTTGGCATAAAGCTCATCGAAAACGACGGCATCGAGAAACAATTCAAAATAATAGAATCACTCATCGAAAAGGCCGACGAGGTGATAAACTGCGGCGATGCTGGGCAAGAGGGTGAACTCATCCAGCGATGGGTGATGCAGAAAGCGGGATGCAAATGCCCAGTAAAACGGCTCTGGATTTCGTCGCTGACTGAAGAATCCATCCGCGAAGGATTCAACGCGCTCAAAGACCAACAGGATTTTCAGCTCCTGTACGAAGCAGGGCTGGCGCGCGCCATCGGCGACTGGCTGCTCGGGCTGAACGCCACACGCATGTACACGCTGAAATATGGGCAAAACAAACAGGTGCTCTCCATCGGTCGCGTGCAGACACCAACGCTTGCGCTGATTGTGAACCGCCAACTGGAAATAGAAAATTTCAAGCCAGAACCTTACTGGGAACTGAAAACCACCTACCGCGAAACCGTATTCTCGGCTGCCAAAGGACGATTTTCATCGGCAGAAGAAGGGAAAGAAATACTCAAAAGAATAAAAAACGCCCCTTTCACCATAACAAATGTGACGGAGAAAAAAGGGACCGAATCGGCGCCAAAACTCTTCGACCTGACCTCGCTGCAAGTGGAATGCAACAAAAAATTCTCGTTCTCAGCCGACGAAACGCTGAAAACCATCCAATCGCTTTACGAAAAGAAAGTGACCACTTATCCGCGTGTCGACACCACTTTCCTGAGCGACGACATCTATCCGAAAATACCCAACATACTGAAAGGGATGAAGATGTATGCCACGCTCACCGAACCATTGCTGGGCAAGAAACTGCCTAAAACAAAAAAAGTGTTTGACAACAGCAAAGTGACCGACCACCACGCCATTATTCCTACCGGCGTGAACCCAGGCGCATTATCGGAAGCCGAGCGAAAAGTGTACGATTTGGTGGCACGACGATTCATCGCCAACTTCTACCCCGAATGTAAAATTTCGACCACCACCGTAAGCGGCGAAGCAGAAAAAGTGGCATTCAAGACTTCTGGGAAAACCATATTGGAGCCCGGTTGGCGCAGCGTATTCGAAAAGGCTGGCGCGCAAGAAGAAAAAGACGAGAACAACGCGGACGAAGAGAGAGTGCTGCCCCACTTCACCGAGGGCGAAAGCGGACCGCACACCCCCGATTTGGCCGAGAAAATGACCACTCCACCCAAACCTTACACCGAAGCCACGCTGCTGCGTGCCATGGAAACAGCCGGAAAACTCGTTGAAAACGAAGAATTGCGCGACGCCCTGAAAGAAAACGGCATAGGACGCCCCTCAACACGCGCCGCCATCATCGAAACACTCTTCAAACGGCAATACATACGCAAAGAGCGGAAAAACCTCATAGCCACCTCCACGGGTGTGGACCTGATAAAAACCATCCAAGAAGAACTGCTGAAGTCGGCGGGACTGACTGGACGATGGGAGAAAAAGCTGCGCGAAATAGAAAAAGGCACCTACCCTGCCAAAGATTTTCTGACAGAACTCAAAGAGATGGTGAAGGAAGTGATACAGAACGTAAAAAGCGACAATTCATCGAAGAAAATATCTATTCAGGAATCGCTCGGAAAAGAACTTGAAAACGAAGCGAAAAAGCGGAAACGCAACAAAAAAGCCGAAGAACCTATACCCGGACATGCCTGCCCCAAATGCGGCAAAGGAATCATCATAAAAGGGAAAACCGCCTACGGCTGCTCCGAATGGAAAAACGGCTGCGACTGGCGATGGATGTTCAAACAATAATAATTATGCAAATTTCATTATGAATTTTTCATAATGCGTAAATAACACAAAACATTATGACACGCATATTTCTCATCGGATACATGGGAAGCGGCAAGACCACCTACGGACGAGCCGCAGCAAAGGCGCTCGGCCTCTCGTTCCTCGATTTGGACATTTACATCGAGGAACGATTCTTCAAATCCGTTTCAGACATATTTGCCGAAAAAGGCGAAGACGGATTCCGCAAAATAGAGCAACACATGCTGCACGAAGCGGCCATGTTCGAAGATGTGCTGATAGCCTGCGGAGGCGGCACGCCTTGCTTTTTCGACAACATGGACTTTATGAACGCCGAAGGCACTACCGTCTATCTGAAATCGTCGGCCGAAACACTGGTAGGCAACCTGAAAAACGCAAGGCAAAACCGACCGCTGCTCCGCGACAAAACGGAAACGGAACTGCTGCAATACATCCGCGAAAACCTCGAAAAACGCGAGCCGTTCTACCTACAAGCCCAGAAAACCATCGACTGCGACGACCAACCCGAAAATGTGATAAAAAAACTGGTGAAGATTTGGGGATAAAAATGTGGACAAAATTTCAGCGGTCATAACTGCTGAATTATAAAAGCCAAGTAATCAAATAGATATATCCATCACAACATATTCATACCCAAAAAGAACAAAACGGGTGCAAGTTGCACCCGTTTTTTAATGACCTATTCTCCATCGAATCATTTGTCGTTATAGTGTCCCTCAACACTAATAATATCAACAACCACTTTGTCATCATGAATATCGTAGATAATTCTGTCTTTCCCTGTAATGTGGCGAGACCAAGTAATATCATTGCCACCGACAAGAGGTTCTGGGTGACCTATTCCTGTTCTAGGGTGTTCCGCTATGTCGTGCACAATTTTGTTGACTTTTTTTGTCTTTATCGGATCTGATTTTTTCCATTTTTTCAAGGTCTCTTTTACGGAATCAGAAAACTCTATCACGTACATCATAATGAATCAAAAAATGTGTCTATTTCTTCGTGTGTACGACATATGGTGCTTTCTCCACGCATAATTTCTTTGCGACTTTCTTCTAATCTTTCCTGCAATTCTGGTGTGATTGTTAAATCAGAATCATCCAAAGGAACTATCGTATATCTCTTTGAGTTGCGTTGCAAAACAATTCTTTCGCCCTTGTCAACTTTGTTCAAGGTCGTCGCCATATTACTTCTGAACTTATTTATCGTCAATGTCTCCATAATTGTATTTTTTGCAAATATACAAAATATGTACACAATCATGTACATTGTTTTATATTTTTTTCAAAATTTCATATCAATAGACATTGCAAAATATAATTTTTTCGTTTTGTTGCCCATATTATCCAATAAATTCGTATTTTTGAACTTTCAAAACTTATTTAGGGGAATATGGCGCAACGGACTGAAATCGCAACTTTGGGAGAATTCGGACTCATCGAACACCTCACCAAGAAAATTTCACTGAAAAATTCATCTACCAAAAAAGGAATCGGCGACGACGCCGCCGTGCTCGACTACACGGGCAAAAAAACACTGGTCACCACCGACCTGCTGCTCGAAGGCATACATTTCGACCTGACTTATACGCCACTGAAACACCTCGGCTACAAATCGGCCGTGGTGAACTTCTCCGACATCTACGCCATGAACGGGCAACCAAAACAAATAACCGTCTCGATAGGCATTTCCAAGCGTTTCTCTGTTGAAGACATCGAACAAATATACGAAGGCATACTGCTGGCATGCGACAAATACGGCGTTGACCTTGTGGGCGGCGACACCACCTCATCGCTCACCGGACTGATGATTTCCATCACTTGCATCGGTGAAGGCGAAGAAGGCAAAATCGTTTACCGAAACACCGCACAAAACACCGACCTCATCTGCGTGAGCGGTGACCTCGGCGCTGCCTACATGGGACTGCAACTGCTGGAGAGAGAAAAAGTGGTTCTCGCCACCTCGTCCGATGTGCAGCCCGACTTCGCTGGGAAAGACTACATCCTTGAGCGCCAGCTGAAACCCGAAGCAAGAAAAGACATCATCGAGATATTCAAGAAAAAAAATATCCTGCCCACTTCCATGATCGACATCTCCGACGGACTGTCATCTGAAATTATGCATATCTGCAAAGAAAGCAATATGGGCTGCCGCATTTACGAAGACAAACTGCCTATCGACTACGAGACCGCATCGATGGCCGAAGAGTTCAACATGAACCTGTCGACCACAGCACTCAACGGCGGCGAAGACTACGAACTGCTTTTCACCGTTCCGCTCTCGATGTACGAAAAAATTGCCCAAATACCCGAAATAAGGATAATCGGTCACATCACCGAACCGCAATACGGCACTATGCTCGTCACCCGCGACGGACAAGAATTCGCGCTCAAGGCACAAGGATGGGTGCATTGCCAATAATTTCCACGACAAATCAAACAGACAATAAAATGAAAAATCTTTCTGAACTGAAAATCGCCATCTGCAACGACCATGCAGGATACGAAATGAAGAAATTCATCCTCGAAAACCTTACACCCGAGGTGGCAGAAATAAAAGATTTCGGATGCTACTCTACCGACAGCTGCGACTACCCCGACTTTGCGCACGCCATGGCCTCGGAGGTTGAAAAAGGGAACTTCGATTTCGGGATAGCCATCTGCGGAACAGGCAACGGCATAAACATGACCGCCAACAAACACCAAGGCATCCGCTCGGCGCTCTGCTGGCAAGAAGAACTGGCTTCGCTGGCTCGTCAGCACAACAACGCCAATGTGATAGCCATGCCCGGACGATTCATTTCGAACGAACTGGGGCTGAAACTCGTAAAGATATTTCTGACCACCGATTTTGAAGGCGGAAGACACCAGCGCAGAATCGACAAAATCAGTCTTTGAAACAACAATTTAAATTAACCTTATAACCTAGAAAAATATGAACTTCGAAAGAAAAGATTACGACAGAAAAGAGAAAGAAGAAATATTCAGCAATAAAATACTTTGCGGAAGCAGAACCTACTTTTTCGACATCAAACAATCAAAAAAAGGAGACTACTATTTTAAAATCTCCGAAAAAAGGAAAGTAGGCGAAAGCACCGAAACACACCAACTGATGATTTTCAACGAAGATATCGACAAATTCGCCGACGCCTTCAACAATACATTCAAAGAATTCAGAAACATTGCGCCGGCTCCCGAAAGACGCTTCACTTCCTTTGAAGAACGTCCAGGATTCAAACCTTGGACTCCAGAAGAAGAAGATAAGCTGAAAAGCCTTTTCGCTGAGGGCAAAAACGAAGAAGAAATTGCCGAAATACTCGACCGACGCGTAGGCGCCATCATCTCCAAAGGAAAAAAAATCGGACTGATAACAGAATAAAAAAAAGTTTGCTATAACATTTTCAAGAAATGGACGCTCACAAGAAATTCACACAAGATGCCGGCAAAATAGCATTCAACCGCAAACACCGACAAACCATCAAATTCAATATCTCCCGTTATGACGGAGCGGTATCGAAAGGACGCGCACGCTACGCCGATCTGCAACTTGCACGCGAAAGAGCCGCCTACCTCAAAAGAAAAATGCTCGCCAACTGGGACGAGTATCTGAAAATGTTTGAACAAAAGGCCACCGAAAACGGCATCACCGTGCTCTGGGCCAAAGACAATTACGAGGCTATCGAATATGTGTCGGAAATACTGCGCGAAAACAAAGCCAAGCTGCTGGTTAAAAGCAAGTCGATGACCACCGAAGAAATAGAACTGAACCCTGCAGCGCAAGCCTGCGGATGCGAGTCGGTAGAGACGGACCTCGGCGAGTTTATCGTACAACTGGCCGGCGAACGCCCATATCACATCGTGACGCCCGCCATGCACAAATCGCGCGCCGACATCGGCAAACTCTTTCATGAGAAATTCGGCATTTCAGAAGACACCTCCGCACAAGAGATGAGCGTCTATGTGCGAGGACTTCTGCGCAAAAAATACACCTCGGCCGACATCGGTGTGACCGGAGCCAACTTCATCATCGCCGACATTGGCGGTGTGGCCGTGACCGAGAACGAAGGAAACGGTGTGATGTCCACCTCGTTTCCAAAAGTGCACATCGCCATTGCCGGCATCGAAAAGATGATACCTTCGATGGAATACCTCGGCACATTCTGGCCACTCTTGGCATGCATGGGCACAGGACAACAAATCACCGCCTACAACACTATTTTCACCGGACCGCGCAAAGGGAATGAGATAGACGGACCAGAAAAAATGTATGTCATTCTGCTCGACAACAAACGCACCGAACTGTATGCCGACAACGATTGCTACGAATCACTCTCGTGCATGCGATGCGGCGCATGTCTTAATGCATGCCCAGTGTATAAAACTATTGGCGGATACACCTACAACGCCACATACAGCGGACCTATCGGTTCTGTCATCACGCCTTTCTACAAGGGATTCGGCGAGTTCGGACACTTGAGCTCGGCATGCAGTCTGTGCGGCGCATGCGCAGCGGTTTGTCCCGTGAAGATACCGCTCAACAACCTGATGCTAGAAAACCGACGCAAATCAGTTGAAAGAAAATTGCGCCCCGCCGCTGAAAAATTTGCAGTGAAAGGATTCGGCAAAATTGCCGCAAGCCGTATGATGTTCGACACGCCGCACCTGCTGAAAAACATTGCCTTCATACCTTTCAACTATACCTTGTGGGGACCGCACCGAAACATGCCGAAATTCCAGAAATCGTTTAAGCAACAATGGCAGAAAAAGCGTAAATAAGACGGAAAGCCAAGCAGCATGAAAGACTTTTTCTATTTCTCAAAGTCGCAGAAATACGGCATTCTCATCATGCTTGCCATCATTGCCGTATGCCTTCTTATTATCAACGCATGGCCATGGCTCGAACAGAAATTTGCCGACAAAAACGACGATTTCGCGCACGAAGTGCTGGTTTTTGAAAAGCAGCGACAAGAAATGGACACCGACAGTCACCCTTTCCGCCCAAACGAAAAGCATAACCGCATCGAATTGTCCGCTTTCGACCCAAATACACTCGATTCGGCAGGCTTTGTCGCCCTTGGACTGAAACCCTATATCGCACGCAACATCTGCAGATATCGCGAGAAAGGCGGACGCTTCAACTCGCCCGACGACTTCGGCAAAATATATGGAATCAGCGAAGAGAAACTTGCCGAACTAAAGCCCTACATTATCATAGACACAAGAGATGAGAAGCGAGAAACAAGAACTGAAATTCGAGAAACAAGAAGCGAAATACGAGGAATCGAGAATAAAAAGGCAACGGCCGATATACTCATCAACCTGAATGCCGCCGACACTACGGCACTGAAGCAACTGCCGGGCATCGGGAGCAGTTTCGCCAAAAGAATTGTGACCTACCGCAACAAAATAGGCGGCTACTGCACCGCCGACCAGCTGCTCGAAGTCTATGGAATGGACAACGAGCGGTTGCAAAAAATCGTGCCATATCTGCAAATCGACCTCAACAACATACGCAAAATAAATGTAAACACAGCTAGCGTAGAACGACTGAAAGCGCATCCCTACCTCAACTTCTATGCCGCCAAAGCCATATACGACCGTCGCAAAGCAGTCGGCAAACTCACCTCAACTGCCGACCTCGAAAACCTGAAAGACCTCGACAGCGAAACACTGAAAAAGATTACACCATATTTGGGGTTTGAATAATAATGGCGTGAAATCTATTCTATAATATTGTATAAAAGCGATTTTCATACTGTCAGCCCATTCAGTAAATTGCATTGCAATTTTAATTCGTAAGAATATTTTTGTTTTTTGTTATATCTTGGTTTGATTTTGTACGAAATAATTTCATTTTATAATTATCTTGATTATTCTTTTTTATTTATCAGAAAGATACATGTTTTTACGGCAAAAATTAAGAACTTTGCATTCGAGAAAAAAAACAACTAAATATATATCATTAAAAACTTTTTTAAAATGAGTACAAAAGTAGAAGAATTCATGGCAAAAGTGATTGCCAAGAACCCTGGTGAAAAAGAATTCCACCAGGCTGTACAAGAAGTAGTTGAAACTTTAATGCCTTTCATCGAAGCAAATCCTAAGTATTTGAAGGCTAAAATCCTTGAAAGAATGACAGAACCAGAACGCGTGGTAATGTTCCGTGTTCCTTGGATTGACGACAAAGGCGAATATCAAATCAACCGTGGCTACCGTATCCAAATGAACAGCGCCATCGGCCCATACAAAGGCGGTATCCGTCTGCACCCATCAGTAAACTTGAGCATTCTTAAATTCTTGGCTTTCGAGCAAGTATTGAAAAACTCTTTGACTACTCTGCCTATGGGTGGCGCAAAAGGTGGTTCAGACTTCGACCCTAAAGGCAAATCAGACAACGAAATCATGCGTTTCTGCCAAAGCTTCATGACTGAATTGCAACGCCACATCGGTGCCGATACCGACGTTCCTGCCGGTGATATAGGTACAGGTGCTCGCGAAGTAGGTTATATGTTTGGTCAATACAAACGCCTTCGCAACGAATTCGTAGGTGTTTTGACTGGCAAAGGACTTTCTTTCGGCGGTTCTCTTATCCGTCCTGAAGCAACTGGTTATGGCGACACTTATTTCGCACAGTATATGCTCGAAACCAAAGGCGACTCTTTGAAAGGCAAAACAGTGGCTATCTCTGGTTCGGGTAACGTAGCACAATATGCTATCCAAAAATGTACACAATTGGGCGCAAAAGTAGTTACTTGCTCCGATTCTAACGGTACTATCTACGATCCAGAAGGCATCAACGAAGAAAAATTGGCTTTCATTTTCGAATTGAAAAACGAAAAACGCGGTCGTATCAAAGAATATGCTGACAAATTCAAATCAGCTAAATATTTCGAAAACCAACGTCCTTGGAAATTGGCTAAATTTGACGTGGCTATGCCTTGCGCAACTCAGAACGAGTTGGACGGCGACGATGCAAGAACACTGTTGGCTAACGGATGTATCTGCGTAGCCGAAGGCGCTAACATGCCTTCTACGCTTGAAGCTGTAAACGAATTCATCAAAGCAAAAATCCTTTACTCTCCAGGTAAAGCATCAAATGCCGGCGGTGTAGCAACTTCTGGTTTGGAAATGTGCCAAAACTCAGCTCGCCTTTCATGGACTGCAGAAGAAGTGGATGAAAAACTGAAACGCATCATGAAAGACATTCACGACAACTGCGTAAAATACGGAACTGAACCCGACGGTACAGTAAACTATGTGAAAGGTGCCAATATCGCTGGTTTCGTGAAAGTAGCAGATGCCATGTTGGCTCAAGGACTTGTTTAATTCATTAACAATAATCCCAAAAGAGAGAATGGGAAGAAAATTCTCATTCTCTTTTTTATAAAAATGACTTATCATGGAAAAAATTAAAGTAGCCGTAGTAGGCTATGGTAATATAGGACATTTCTCGGTAGAGGCCGTGATTGCCGCACCCGACATGGAACTCGTTGGCGTTGTACGCCGCTCAGTGAAAGACATTCCTGCCGAACTGCGCGACATAAAAGTGGTAAGCAATATCGACGAATTAGGCAAAGTGGATGTCGCCATTCTTTGCGGTCCGTCGAGAAGCGTGCCCGCCACTGCACTCGAAATGGCCAAGAAAGGCATCAGAACAGTGGACAGTTTCGACATTCACGGACAAGAGCTGTTGAAGCACTACAAAGACCTGAATGCCGCTTGCCAAAGCAACAACACTGTTTCTATCATCTCTGCAGGCTGGGATCCAGGAAGCGACTCCGTTATCCGCACCATGATGATGGCCATGGCTCCCAAAGGTTTGACTTATACCAACTTCGGTCCAGGCATGAGTATGGGACACTCGGTAGTGGCACGCTCAAAAAAAGGTGTGAAAAATGCTCTTTCAATGACTATTCCTCTCGGCACAAGCATACACCGCCGTATGGTATATGTAGAGTTGGAAGACGGCGCAAAACTCGAAGATGTGGCTGCTGAGATCAAAGCGGACTCCTATTTCGCTCACGACGAAACGCATGTGATCGCCGTTCCTTCTGTTGATGCACTGCAAGATATGGGACACGGTGTACTCATCGAACGCAAAGGAGTTTCGGGCAAGACACAAAGTCAACGCATAGAATTCCGCATGACAATCAATAACCCTGCACTCACTGCACAAATTCTTTGTTCGTGCGCTCGCGCTACCATGAAACAGAAAACCGGCTGTTACACCATGCCGCAGGTTCCTCCAATGGACTATATCCCCGGAAACATCGATGATTTGATATTAAGTTTGATTTAAAAAAGCAAAATAATATGACTGTTAAACGGCGGTTGGAGAAATCCAATCGCCGTTTTTCGTTTTAGCAGCTGTTTTAAATTTTATTGATTCATTTATCAGAATAACTGCCGAGCAGTCCATTTTTTTTATTTCCACCACTCATCAACCCCTTCTTTAGGCTGTTGCAGCTTTCCCCGTTCCTCTTTCTGTAATATCTCCACAAAAAGTTGTTCAAAACGGTCTTCGAAAGAAAAATCGGTCAGCGCAAAGCGCCCATCCCTATCCAAAAGAAAATACGCCGGGAGATTTTTCACATCGTAACCGTCTAAAATTTCCGCATCGGCAAACAGTAGCAAGCAGTTGCCGCCTTTAGCTGCATATTGCTTTGCCAAAGCAGATTTCTGCGCATCGGTGAGCGGTTCGGTAAATATATTCAACGCCACCAATTCCTTCCCGTAAGTTTCGGCATAGCGTTTCACAAGAGCCAGATTTCTCTTGGACGCAGCAATTTTCACACTGCAAAAATCCAACAGCACATACTTGCCTCTGAAATCACTTAAATTTACTGTTTCGCCTTGTCCGTCGGGCAACGAAAAGGGGGAAGCCTCTTCTGTCAACTGGTTTTTTCGCACCCTGTCGATGATATTCGCCAGCAACAGACGAGTATAGTCATTTTGCAGGCTAGGCAGCCATTGTTGCATCAAACGAAAGACAAAAGCGCTCCGTTCGTTTGAAAAATATAAGTCATAAAGCGATTTAACAACAATCAGTTCACGGAAAAGCGAATCGTCTATCGCAAAACGATATTGCAGAATAGCATCCATGGCAGCAAAATTCTGTTCCAGAATCGCCCGGTCAATATACAACTGTTCTTCTTTCCCCGCAAATGCAGTGAAAAACGAATCGAATACATTGTTGAATGCCTCCCAGAAAGCAGGGTTACTGAGTTCTATCGGCAACTTTTTAAATTCACTTATAGCCAAATCGGGCGAGGATTTAGGCAACAGATTCCATAACTGAATTTTCTGAAACGACTTGTAATGGTCGAAGAAAACATCGTTGTTCACAGAAAAAGCAGAATCAAGAAAAAGCACTGCAGACTTAATGCTGTCAGCATTTGGCCGAATAGAATTTTTACTGTAGAAATAGTCAAACGCATCGTCATACGCTATAATATCAGCCGTCAGGTTCTGCATTTTGAATTTGGGGCAAACCTGCTGCTGCCGAAAAAACGGATTCATTCGTTGCGCTTCATCTATATATTGATAATCAGGGAGATAAATGAATGTTTCGTCGCCAGGCGACAAATAAAACAGCACGCGATAAAATCCTTCATCTATAAATATACAGTGCGTTTCGTTCTGTTGGAACTGGAAATGAAAAGTGTCGTTCTCCACCGCCGAAACAGCAAGTACCGAATCGCGGTAAAGAATGCCATCAACAAATGTTTTCAACTGCAAAGTTTTGCCTTCAGCGTTTTTCACCACACCGCTTACATTGCATTGTGCAGCAAAAATTTCAGTTCCCAAAAACAAACATAACAATATGTAAAGCACTTTCCGTATCATTCGCACAAAAATACTCAAGAATGTCAACAACTCTTTACGGAACTGGATCATATCCATGTCCACCCCACGGATGGCATCGGCATATTCTCTTTACGGCGAGCCATAGTCCTTTGAAAGGGCCATACTTACGGATAGCCTCTTGCGCATATTGCGAACAAGTGGGTGTATAACGGCACGAAGGAGGCAGCATGGGCGAAATGCTCCGCCGGTAGAAGCCTATCAATGCCAGAAATATATACGAAAGCACCTTCCTCATCCCATTTTTGTTAAAAGTTTTTCTATTATGCCCTTTATTTTCTGCTCTGACTTTTCATACGAAATCATCTCGTTTCCAACATAATTAAGCGCCAGACAAGCTGAAATGCCATGCTGCTGCAATCCCTCATAAAGAACAGCTTTATGACGGCGATATGCCTCACACGTCAAGCGTTTGATATGATTCCTGTCCACTGCATGCTTAAAACGCTTTTTAGGGGCACTTATAAGCACTTTTGCTGACAATTCGTCTGTCGGTTCGAACAAATATACCACACGATAAGGATACGCCATAAAAGACTTACCCTTGCCATACAGCCCAGCTATCTGCACTTCACTCGTTAGACGCTCCGATTTATGAAAAGTTTGATTGATATTTAACATAATTCAAAAATACACTTTTTCTAAGAAACTTGCTTTGAATTATTATGAAAATTTCTTTATACATTGCTTTCTATACAATTTCTTACAAAAAGAAAAAGTGCACAATGTGCACTTTTTAGATGTTTTTTAGAAAAATTATTTAAGCTATTCCTCTATTACCGTAACTGTTCAACCTTGTAACCTTTGTTTTTCAACAGTTTCAAAAGTCCGTCCTTGCCAACAAGATGACCTAAACCAACCACAACAAACTCAACTTTATCATCTTGTAAAAATTGTTCTATTTGCGGCATCCAATTGGCATTTCTTTCCGTAAACATTTTATTATATACAAGGGGGAATTGCTTTGAATTTTTTTTCAGTTTTTTTGAGATAAATTTTGTGTTTCCTTTTCTCCATTCATCAATTAATATTGAAAGTTCTTTTTCAATGTTCTTCATGTCTGCCAATGAATATTTTACATATTCATCTTCAAAACCATCACCTATTGTCGTCAGCAAATCCATTTGGAATTCCACACTCTCAAAATGTGTCCACTCGCCCTTTTTCGCCATTTGTTTTGCAAAATAATATGTGTCAACACCCTGTGGCTGAAAACCCATTTTTTTTATTTGCACCATTTCCAGAATAGACATCAACATTGCAGGTTTAATGTTTTGCACATTTTCCATTGGAATGTTATTTTCGGCACAAACTTTGCTCAGTTCATCATAAACCTTATCACTTAAAAGGGATTTCAATGTTTTGCCCTCTGGAAGCAATGATTTCATCATCATAAGTTGAACAATTTCAGGATTTGAAACCGAATTGATATCCGTTTCAAACACCATTTCCTGCGAAGCGTCAAACGCCATGTCAAATTCTGTCGGCAACGGGAAATCTTCAGCACGCAAAAGATGACTGCTACCGCCAAGATACAACACTTTGTCGCCATTGGCAACTTTCCATACAGACGACTGTGCAAAAACGCTATAAACCGATATTACGGCAAAAAACAAGCAAAATATTCTCTTCATACGATTATTTATAAAATTAGTCGTAGACTAAACGTCCACGACTAATCCAATTCATTATAAAAACAGCTTATTTAGATGCTTTTTTCTGCTCTTTCAGATACAAGTCCAAAGCCGCTGTGATAGATGGCGCATCGGGACGCGGAGCCTCAAAGTCGAGTCGAAGTCCTGCATCGCGAACCGATTTTGCCGTTTCTGCCCCCAGGCAACCTATACGGATATCGCCTTGCTCGAAATTCGGGAAACTTTTCTTCAGTGACTTGATACCTGAAGGCGAGAAAAATATCAGCAGATCATAGTCGAAAGTCTCGTCGGGACGGAATTCGTTGCTCACCGTCTTGTACATGATGGCTTTCGAATAGTTCAACTTGTTATCTTCCATCATCTCGATCAAGTTCTGTTTGTGCACATCAGAGAGCGGGAGCAAAAATTTCTCGCTCTGCAACTTCTGCAACAAAGGCAGGAGACCTTCCGTTGTTCCGTCGCCGAAAGAAATTTTACGCTTGCGATATGTAATGTATTTCTGCAGATAGTTTGCCACCGTATCCGAGATGCAAACATATTTCATGGTGTCAGGAATAGTAATACGCAATTCCTTTCCCAAACGAAAATAATGATCGACCGCCGTACGCGATGTGAAAACGACTACCGTATGTCCAAGCACATCAACCTTCTGCGCTCTGAATTCAGGAGCCAGAACCGGTTCAACTTTAATGAACTGACGAAATACGATTTTTACATTATATTTTTCCGCAATGTCGAAATAAGGCGATTTCTCGGTGGTAGGTTGTGGTTGCGAAACCAAGATTTTCTTAATCTTCGTTGCCATAATCTTTTTTCTTATTATCCTCTTACAAACAACATTCCTAAGTACAATAAAAGTACAGGTAGAATTTCAAGGGTGCAAAGATACAAAAACAAATAGAAAAAAGTGGAAAACCCAGCGTAAAAAACTTGGAAAATTTTATACAGCTTCAGCAAAAGATACAGCAGAATAAATGCCAAACCAATCCAAAAAATCACATGCAAGGCGCCAGGAGCATACAGCATGAACAAGAGCAAGGCATACATCAGCAGCCCCAGATATGAGAAAAGCGAGAAGATTTCCGACCGTAAAAGCGCGATTATTTCCTGCGGAAAAAAGACCGAGGCGACAAACTCTGTCAGCAACAGTTTCGCCCCCAGAAACAGCACGGTCAGCAACAGATAAATTCCTACAACCCAATTCTGCGAATCAAGGCTCAGCATGTCGCGCGAAAGAGACAAGTAAGCGAACAAGCCCAGATTGACGCTTGCCATAAGCAAGCACGGGAAACTTTCTTGCACATGCTTTTCCGAAAGATTGATGTACAAACCTGAATATTCCTTGATTTTCCATACATTCTTGATGCGCTCGAACCACACACGACCATAGCGTATCAGCAAAAAGGCATACACAAAAAACTGGACGAGCATCAAAGCCGTCAGCCAATCTTGCTGAGCCAATGAATAGGCAAACGGAGTGCCGTCATGCCGCACATCGCGCACTATAGCCTTATAATTTTCTTTGCGGAAAAACAAAGTGTCGCGACTGGCGACAAAGGTTTCCTTCGGCTGCAAATGGTAGCTAAATGACGGCAACGACGGTATCGTATCAGGTTGTACAACTGGAGCCATGGCTATTTTAATATTTCAGCTTGCAACTGTTCAAAAGTATCGGCTTTGCTCCACAAATGCATATCCTCCTTGTGCATAAACTGCTCATCGATAGCATTCTGCAACATTTGCAAAAGCGGAGAAAAATAGTTTTTCTGGTTATATATCACAATTTTCACCGAAGTCAGCGACAGTTTTTTCCAACTGATGGTATCCAACAATTCCTCAAAGGTTCCCGCTCCGCCAGGCAAAGCCACCACCACATCTGCCATTTCAATCATCGTTTCTTTGCGCACATTCATGTTGGGAGTCACTATCATATCAGTCAGCGCAGTATGCTGCAAGTTCATATCCACCATTTTTTGGGGAATAACACCCACAATCTCGCCACCTGACGACAGCACACCTTCGGCCAAACTGCCCATCAGCCCCACTTTTCCTGCGCCATACACACAACGATAGCCGTGTGCGGCCAAGAATTTGCCCAACCGCAAAGCGTCGTCAAAAAATGCGCTGTCAACCTGCGTGGATGAAGCGCAAAAAACTGTCACTGTTTTCTTCATCTTCTTTCAAAAAAAATGGCGGAAAATAACAAATTGCCTTCCGCCATTTTCAAAACTGCATATTTTTGTCAATCCAAAATTCTCACCCATCCGTGAACATCAGGCTCTTCGCCAAGCTGGATGGCACGAAGCTTGTTGTAAAGTTTTGTTGACCATGGGCCCGGTTCTTTGCCGAAGTTATAGCTTTTGCCTGTTTCCGGATCGTCAAGACGTTCTATCGGACTGATAACGGCCGCCGTACCACAAGCGCCCGCTTCCTGAAAATCGGCCAGTTCGTCCACTTCTATTGGACGACGCTCCACTTTCATTCCCATATCTTCGGCCAACTGCATAAGGCTCTTGTTGGTGATAGAAGGAAGGATGGAAGTTGACTTCGGCGTTACATACACACCATCTTTGATGCCAAAGAAGTTGGCGGCGCCAGCCTCATCGACATATTTTTTCTCTTTTGCGTCAAGATAAAATTCGCATGCGTATTCGCCGCCATGACAAGCCTCGACATGAGCGCGCAATGATGCGGCATAGTTGCCGCCCACTTTATAGATACCTGTTCCAAGCGGAGCAGAACGGTCGTAATCGCGAGTGATGACATAAGGATTTGCTTTGAAACCGCCTTTGAAATACGGGCCAACAGGTGTAACAAAAATCAAGAAAAGATACTCATCGGCAGGTTTCACACCCACGGTAATGCCTGTTCCTATCAACAACGGCCGTATATAAAGGCTGGCTCCTGTTCCGTATGGCGGAATGAAACGCTCATTGAGTTTGACTACCTTTTCGCACATCTCTACAAATTTTTCCGTCGAGAGTTCCGGCATCATTATGCCGCGGCAAGTGCTCTGCAAGCGTTCTGCATTGGCTTCAGGACGGAAAATTCTGATTTTCCCGTCTTTGCAACGATAAGCCTTCAATCCTTCGAAAGCCTCCTGACCATAATGCAGACAAGATGCAGCCATATGAAGATTAACACTCTCGGACGAAGAAACCTCTATCTCGCCCCATGCGCCATTTCGGTAATAACAACGCACATTGTAATCGGTTTTCTGGTAACCGAAACCCAAATTTGACCAATCCATTTTATAATTTTTTAAACAATTTTGCTGATTTTATCGAATCCGTTCTTTTTTTTCTCAAAACTATAAAATAATCCTCAAAAAGCGTCATTCTAAATACATTTTCTTAGCATATTTGATAAAAAACATGCCTTTGAGCATAAAATTAACTTTTTTTAACTGCATTTTTATGCCACATAACATAAAAACATATACCTTTGCATTGTGATTTTTTCATAGTATTAGATTTAAGGTTAACAAAGAAGAGAGAACAAGGCGTTGTTCTCTTTTTTTTATGTCTTTACTTTTCTGGCTCCACATGAATGGCCACGTGCGTTTCTGGACCGAAACGCTCTTTTAGCTTTTCTTCAATCTCGGTTGCAGTCTGGTGCGCCTTCGAGAGCGGCAAATCACCATTCATGCGTATATGCACTTCAATAGCGAAATGGTTGCCTATTCTTCTTGTGCGCATATTATGAGGGTTAGAAACTCCGTCAAACAACAAAACGATATCCTCAATCTCCTTTTCAATCTCTTCTGGCAATGATTTTTCTAGCAAATCGTCTATACAAGGCAGCAGCAATTGCTTGAGCGCTACCCTTACAATAAAGAAGCTCACAAGCAAAGCCGCAATAGGGTCCAAGATAGCGAACTTTTCGCCCAGAAGTATTGCTCCAGCTATTCCTAACGATGCGCCGATAGATGACAAGGCGTCGCTGCGATGGTGCCAAGCATTGGCTATAACCGCCGTTGAATCATATTTCATGCCCACTTTGCGCGTAAAGCGGAAAAGCAATTCTTTGGATACTACAGAAACCACCGCCACAAACAACGCTATCAACCCTGGTGAGTGCAATTCCTCGCCAGAGAAAAACCGAAAAATCCTTTGGGCGTTATCGAAGAAAAGATAAAAACCTACCGCCAGGAGCGACACTCCGACAAGTGCCGTGGCAAGCGTTTCGTATTTGCCGTGACCATAATCGTGATCCTTGTCTTTGGGCTTACCAGAAATACGAACAAAAACCAACACGATAATGTCGGTAAGAAAATCGGAAAGAGAATGTATTCCGTCCGCAATAATAGCCGCACTGTTGCCGATAAAACCAGCCAGCAACTTGATGAATATCAGAAAAAGATTGACAGCACTTCCTATTAGCGTTATTTTTGCTATCTCCTTTTCCCTTTTTATCGTTTCGGTTCCTTTTTCGCTCATGGTAAATTTTCAGCACAAAATTACATTTATTTCCAAAAAAAGAAACAGACGGCAAGAAAAATTGATGCCGTCTGTCGCAGAGTAAATAATAATTGTTCAATTTTAGAAAGAGAACTGGAGTCGTCCTTGAATAGTATGATAGTCGTTATTTGCTACTCCATGCTCGCGGTCTCCGTTGATAGTCGCATAAATATAGTTGAGACGGAAATTCAAATATTTATTGAAGTAGTAATTCAGACCAAGCGTAAAGTCAGTCTGCTGACCGAATACGTAATCATCATGGTCGAGAGACAAATAATCGACACGCGCCAGCAATTCAAGAGATTTAGGAGATGCAGCTGCAGCTAAAGCAGTTTTCTTGTTATAATTCTGCTGTTCGCCGATGAGCAGATAACCAACCTGAGCAAAAGCGCCATAAGCCAAATAATTCTGACCGTTGCCGTTGTTCTTGCTTGCATGTACATTCAAACTCTCAATTTGATAGCGAGCTTCGCCGTAGAAACGACGGTTGATATAAAGCAATTCTAACTCACCGCGAACGGTGTTTTCCGGGTCGAAACTTGCAGTGTTCACAAAAGTTTTAGCTTTCCCGAATGTTACAGGGTTTTTGCCGTTGATGCCGACTTTTGCCTTAGAACTAGTATAAGCAGAAGCCAAACCTACATGAAATACTTGCTGCACTTTGCCATTATCGTCAGATTGAAGGACAGGACGCGCAATCAACTTAGCAGATCCAGAATAGCCTTGATCTATAAGGTCAGCCTTTTTAGACGACAATTTACCATCGCTGAAAATGCCAACCGTAGCGTTAAAACGATCGGATGTGTAGTAGTATGCCAAACCTATGCGACGAGCGTCGAAATCAAGAGCTGCGTCAACGGTGGCATTCTCGATAAATTTATAACCAAGCGAACCTAGAATTTTTGTACCAAAAGGCTGCCAGAAGTTACCAACTTTAAGAGCATGGTGCTGATTAAAATCGTAACCTACGAAAACATCAGTGAAGCTGATTGCGCCATCGGCATACTTGATTTCAAACTTAGCGCTCCATTTTTCGTCAAAGGATGCCGACACGCCCAAACGGGTATCATCAATAGAGACACCGTTATGATAACCGATATTTTCATCGGAAGTGGCAACATTAAAGCCTGCATCGAGGTTGGTACGACCAAGCACACGCAATTTGAAATCGCCGTTTTTGCTAGCAACAGTCACTTGCGCCATTGAAGTGGCTGCCATTGCAAGAGCACTTACAAAAAGAATAATTTTTTTCATGTTTAAACTATATTTGAAATTAATATTAGGTCTTTAGAATTTTAAAAAATCTCGCAAAAGTACAAAAAATATGCTATTTTAAAGACATATCTTATTCTTTTTACTTTGAAAAACGACGCAAAGATATAGTCTTTTTTTTAATTACCTACTATCTTGGTAGGTTATTTTTCAAAAAAATATCATTTCAAATAAAAAATTAAGTTTATCGGGGTCTATGATATTTAAATTATGATAAGTAATTTTGCATATCATGAAAAACTTAATCGTCAGAATAATCACACATCACCGTTTACCAGCACTGATTCTCACAGTCTGCATTTTCTTTTGTGTACCACTATTTATTGGGAAAGACGGAACAGCCATTGAAAAACTTAATTTCAAAAACAAAGAAAGTAACAAACAGGCTTTTATCCCAAATGACAACAAACTAAGCGATGTAAACGACATACATCTAGGGTTTGCCACAACAGTAGGCATCACCCCATTCTCCACTAACGAGGAACTGCTTTCGTCAATAGACTCGCTACGTGCTGTAGGCGCACTTACATACATTGTCCCATGCAGAGAGTTTGACATTGAAAAATTATCACATTCACATCCTTATCTTACGCGACAAGCGCGGCAACTGCTTATTGATATAGGTGAGCGATTCAGACAAAAACAAATTGAAAAAGGATTGAAGGTACACAAGATGGTCATTACATCAATGTTGCGCACCGAACAAAGTCAAAAATCATTGCGAAGAAGAAATTTCAACGCAACAAAATCTACAACTTCGCACCTTTACGGAACTACTTTCGATATTTCGGCACAAAGATTTGTAAGATACGATTTTCTTGGAAACAAATCGGAAACAAGCAGAGGCATCTACCAAAAACTGCTGGAGGAAGCCGTAAAAGAACTTCGCAACGAAGGACGCTGCGTAGTCATGCGAGAATACAAACAAGCCTGCCTGCACATAACAGTCACAAATTAATTAGGAATTAGGAGTGAGGAGTGAAGAGTTACAATTGCATGCAATTGTCAGAGTCGCCATGTTTCTAATTTCTGATTTCTGATTTCTGATTTGAAAATTTGAAAATTTGAAAATTTACAATTTTCATGTATGATGTATTGATGTATAATGTATGAGTGGAAAGCTAAATGTCTGCGTCAATGTCAGTGTCAGAGTAACTTGTAACTCGTAACTCCTATATATATCCCTTCGGTCAGTGATTTTCAATTCAAAATTATTTCCCGTTGGTCAATGATTTTCAATTCATAATTCAAAATTCATAATTATCTTACGTCATTGTCTGAGTCAAAGTCAAAGTCATCGTCAATTTAATTGGAAATTAAATAATTGGATTATT
>SUXD01000026.1 GCA_015061145.1 Bacteroidales bacterium
CTTGTCGTCCACCAGAATGAAGGCAGGGAAGTCCTCTACTTCTATCTTCCAAATGGCTTCCATGCCAAGTTCCGGATATTCCACACACTCGATGCTCTTGATATTGTTCTGTGCCAATATCGCAGCAGGACCGCCAATAGAGCCAAGATAGAAACCTCCGTGTTTTTTGCAAGCGTCGGTCACCGCCTGGCTGCGGTTGCCTTTTGCCAGCATTATCATGCTGCCTCCATGGTCTTGGAATTCATCCACATAAGGGTCCATGCGGCCAGCGGTAGTCGGTCCCATCGAACCGCAAGGCATTCCTGCCGGAGTTTTGGCCGGACCTGCGTAATAAATGGAGTGATTTTTCAGATATTCAGGCATCGGTTCGCCAGCGTCGAGACGCGCTTTGATTTTGGCATGCGCAATGTCGCGTCCCACAATGATAGTGCCATTGAGGCTCAAGCGGGTGGCCACCGGATATTTGCTCAATTCTTTCAGAATGTCGGCCATAGGCTGATTCAAATTGATTTTCACAGCATCGCCTTCGCCTGCCTCACGCAAAGCTGTAGGAATAAGATTTCCCGGATTGTCGTCCATCTTTTCTATCCAGATTCCGTCTTTATTAATCTTACATTTAATATTACGGTCGGCAGAGCAGCTCACGCCCAAACCGATAGGGCAACTTGCGCCATGACGCGGCAAGCGCACCACGCGTACGTCGTGTGCCATATATTTTCCGCCGAACTGCGCCCCAAGGCCTATGTTATGCGCCTCTTCGAGCAAGCGTTTTTCCAGTTCTATGTCGCGGAATGCACGACCATACTCATTGCCTGACGTGGGCAACGAATCGTAGTAATGCGTCGAGGCGAGCTTCACTGTCAGCAGATTCTTCTCCGCCGATGTGCCGCCAATCACGATGGCGATATGATATGGAGGGCATGCTGCCGTTCCCAGCGATTTCATTTTTTCAACCAAGAAAGGAATCAGCGTGTCAGGGTTCTGGATACGCGCTTTCGTCTCCTGATACAAATATGTTTTGTTGGCCGATCCGCCTCCTTTTGTCACGCAAAGAAAGCGATACTCCATACCTTCTGTAGCCTCCAAGTCAATTTGGGCAGGAAGGTTGCACTTGGTATTCACCTCGTCGTACATATTCAGCGGCGCATTCTGCGAATAGCGCAAATTCTCTTCGGTATATGTTTTATAAACACCCAGCGAAAGGGCTTCTTCATCACAATAGCCGGTCCACACCTGCTGCCCTTTTTCTCCATGAATTATAGCAGTACCTGTATCTTGGCACAACGGCAGTTTTCCCTTAGCCGCCACTTCTGCGTTGCGCAAGAATGTGAGCGCCACATACTTATCGTTGTCGCTCGCTTCAGGGTCGTTCAGAATTTTCGCCACCTGCTCGTTGTGCGCACGGCGCAACAGGAAAGACACATCACGAAAGGCTGCATTCGCCATTTTAGTCAAACCTTCTTTTTCGATTTTCAGGATAGGTTTTCCTTCGAATTCCGACACTGAAACATAATCCTTTGTCAATAAATAATATTCCGTTTCGTCTTTTCCGAGCGGGAACATCGGTTGGTAATGAAATTCTGCCATGTTTTTGTTTTTTATGTTAAAGACATCTACAAATGTAATAAAAAGAAACAAGAAACAAGAAATAAGAATCGAGAAAATGGCGGCATTTAAGAAAAATCCAATTAAACATTCATTTGCGTGACAAATCCATCCATTCTCACAAGTTATAGAAGTAACAAAAAAAGCGTATCGGCAGATACGCTTTTTTGGAAGAAATCAGTATTGACTGATTATTTAGCCAATTTTTTAGCGAGAGCGTCAGCAGCTTTGTTTGCGCCTTCTTTAGCAGCGTCTTTAGCAGCAGCTTCTGCTTTTTCTTTGATGCAGTTTTTGTAAGTTTTTTCCATTTCGTCGATGAACTTCTGGTTGTCTTTGTAAGCAGCATCAACTCCAGCGAAGATAGCATCGATGCAATCGTCGTTGACAGATTTTGTTTCAGAGTTGTAGCAGTTGCATTTTGCCAAACCTGCTTTCTGAGCAGCAGAAAGCAATTCTGCATCATCAACAACTACTTCTGCAGCCGGTTCAGCCACAACTTCTTCTACTACTTCTTCTACAGCTTCAGCATTTTCTTCAGCTGCTTGTTTGTTGCCGCAAGATACGGCGAGGAGTGCTGCAAAAACAACGCCACCTACAAGTACTAATGTTTTTTTCATTTTGTTTTTTAGTTTTAAAAATTTAAAATTGCACAAAAGTAACATTTATTTCAAAACGTTATCTTTTTTTCCAATATTTTTTCTGTTTGTGACCAAATTTCCGGCAACATCCCATGATTCAGCGCAGATTTCGGGAAAGCGACATTCTTTTCCCCTCTGAAAATTCGGCCAGAAAGTCCCGATTCCAAGGCTCGCATTGTAACCTCGGCCGCCTTCTCCGGACGCTTGATGAACGGGCGGAAAATAGCATCAGTTATAGGGTCGAACCAACGCTGCATGGAAATCATGCCCGTGTCGACCACACCGGGATCGATGCCGCATACCCGGATGCCGCGCTCACGAAGACGTTTTTCCAGTTCTATTGTAAAAAGCAGAAGCGCCAGTTTAGAATCGCTGTAACGCGCCAAACGGAAATAATGTTTCGGTCCTTTGGCCAGAAAATCCTTTTTGACAGAGCCCAAACTTGTAGTGACCGATACGGTATTCAGCACGCAAGAACCAGCTGAAAGGGAAGACAACAGTTTTCGGGTAAGCGCATAAACACCCACGAAATTCACGCCCATCGTCATTTCAAACCCGTCAGCCGTTTCGGCATAACACTTGCTCATCACCCCCGCATTGTTGATTAACGCCTCGATTTGCACACCTTCTGTTTTGACACGGTCAGCAATTTCTTCTATTGACGAAAGATTCGCCAAATCGAGTGGCCAAAGACGCAAATCTGCAGCCGGGAATTCTGATTTTAGTTTTTCGAAAATAGGCGTCGCTTTCTGCATATTACGACAAGCCATTATCACGTCACCGCCTTTCTGCAAGAGTTTTCGCGTGATTTCTGTTCCTATTCCGCCATTGGCGCCAGTTACGATATACATAAATTTTGAATTGACATTAACATTGACGCAGACACAGACATCAAATCATTTCATACATCTGCACATCTATAAATAATACATTGTACAACATACATCATACATGACAATCTTCAATTGTCCATCGACTTTTCATTTCTGAAAACAAGCGATTCTTTTCATGGCGAAGAAAACGACCCAATCAGGCAGATGTTTGATGAGCGGGACGAAGAAATAATTCAGCGTGCCAGGCATTGATTGTTTTTTGCCCTTAAACATCTTTTTCAACGCTATCTTCACCAGTTTTTCAGGCGGCATGGACACATGGAGCGCCACCGCCAGTTTGCGCAAGTTGGGAGCCAACCCGTAAAGTCCAGTATCTACCGCTCCCGGGCAAATGGCAGTCACCGTTACGCCATGCGGTTTCAGCTCGTACCACATCGAGCGGCTGAAATTAAGGATATACGCCTTGCTGGCATTGTAGCACTGTATGCCCGGCATCGCCATCCATGCACTCATCGAACTCATGTTGAGAATATAGCCATGCCCGCGGCGCTGCATGTCGGCGGCAAAAAGGCGGCACATGTTCGTCACGGTACGGATATGCAGATGCAACATCAGATTCACGCGGCTCTCGGCTGTATCGACAAGGTCATTGAAGAAAAAAACGCCCGCATTGTTGACGAGCACCTCAACCTCCAGATGATTCTCTTGACAATACTGATACAACTCGCCTGGTGCCTCGAGCGTAGAAAGGTCTTTGTACAGCGCTATCGCTTTCACCCCATATTTTGCGGCTATATCGTCGGCCGTTTCTCTAATTTCTTTCTCCTGATTGCTCACTAAAAGCAAATCGTAATGATAATACGACGCCAAACGATGGGCATACATCAACCCGATGCCCGAACTGGCTCCTGTAACAAGTGCTAACATTCGTTCTGAAAAATTTCACAATAAACAATGTACAAAAATAGAAAAAGAATCGTTACCTTTGGTGATGAATCAAAATAAAAACTATAGACATTATGGAAAATCTTCGTATCAACGAAAAAATCAAACAGAACTTGCTTACTGGTGCAAAATGGCTGAAATTTCTCATTGTATTGGCTTGTGTCATTATGGTATTGTATTTCATTCTTGCCATTTTCAGCTGTTTCTTTCCAAACAACAGCACAGGGCTGTCAGGACTGGCGCTCGCTTTTATTTATCTGCTAGTGATAGCGCTTTACATCTATCCACTGAAAAAAAGCTTCGAACTAGTGCGGAACATACGCTCCTCGATGAACAACGGCGACCAAGACTCGCTGGACCAGGCCGCCGAGAACTTTTGTTCAATACTCAAATACACTGGAATTCTGACTATTCTCAGCATTATTTTCAGCATTATATTCATTATTATCATGCTGATAGTGACTGCTACCGTTCTTGCATGATTTACGAAAAAATATACCAATTATGAAAGATTTGAAAATTGAGGCGATTATCATCGCCATTGGGTTGATTGGACTCGGAGTATGCCTATATGGAGGCATCAGCAAATTTGTGAACAAAGACCGCATTGTGAATGTGAAAGGCCTCGCCGAAATGGAAGTGAAAGCCAACAAGGTGACATGGCCAATACAATTCAAAGAAACCGGCAACGACCTGCCCACCATGTACCAAAGCATTGACAATACCACCCGCACTGTGAAAGAGTTTCTGACAGGGAAAGGAATTGACGAAAACGAAATTGCCGTCGGCGCACCAAAAGTGACAGACAAATTCGCCAACGAATACAACAATTTTCAGCATGTGCAAGAACGCTACATCATCAGCTGCATCATCACCGTATCGACCGACAAGGTAGATTTGGTACGCACACTTATCGGACAGCAGAGCGAGCTGCTGAAGAAAGGCGTGGCCTTGGTGGGCGACTCATGGGAAAACCCTACCACCTACGAATTCACAGGACTGAACGACGTGAAACCGCAAATGATAGAAGAAGCCACAAAAAATGCGCGACTGGCAGCCGAGAAATTCGCCAAAGACTCCAACAGCAAACTGGGCGAGATTTGCAATGCCAGCCAAGGGCAATTCACCATCAGCGACCGCGACAGCTACACACCACACATCAAAAACTTGCGAGTGGTGACCACCATCAGCTATCAGCTCAACTGATGACATGCGACGTTACAATTCAAAGCAGCTTTAGCCTCTAAAGTTGCTTTGAACTTATAACCATTCGCCAATGAAAAAAGTAAAAATCACGGCTATACGCCAAAGCGTCTATCACGACTTGATGGAGAAATACGAAAACCCCATTGAACACACCTGCGATGTGTACACTGGGCAGCAATGGATTTCCATAGATGGCGAATGCCCCAAAGGGTTGTGCCCGTCGGCATGGGAGGCAATGCAGAAATTTGTGCAGTCGTTGGCACTGGGCGAAGGAAATTTTTACGACGGCTGGATGCAAAATCCGATGAGCGCCATGATAAGCTGCAACGACGGATTCCGTCCCTTCAGTTTTTATATTGAGGCAATAGACGAGTGAAAAAGAAAATCCAAATGACATGAAAGAAACCTTTATCGCCGTTGTGTATGCGTTGGCAGCCGCCGCACTATACGCCATCAACATACCGTGTTCCAAGATGCTGCTGACGGAAGTCCCGCCAGTCTTTATGGCAGGACTGCTTTATCTTGGCGCAGGAATCGGAGTCGGGTTGCTGTGGCTTTTCCATCACAAAAATGAAAATCCGAATGAACGCCTTGACAAATCCGATTTGCCATATACCATTGGGATGGTGCTGCTTGACATTGCCGCACCCATTTTTCTGATGACGGGCATCAAATACGGAACGTCGTCGAATGCGTCGTTGCTTGGCAATTTTGAAATTGTCGCAACTGCACTTATCGCCCTCTTGATATTCAAAGAGCGTATAAGTTGGCGGCTATGGACAGCCATTTTTCTGATTACGGTTTCGAGCATGATTCTCACATACGACGGCACCGACGGATTTGGGTTTTCCATCGGTTCGGTTTTGGTGTTGTGCGCCACCGCCTGCTGGGGACTGGAGAACAACTGTACCCGACGTATTTCCAAGAAAAGCACCTATCAGATTGTCACCATCAAAGGATTGTGTTCAGGTATTGGGGCGATGGTGATTGCAGTGGTGACAGGAGAAAACTTCTATGCTCTCAAATACATTCCTTTGGTTCTATTGTTGGGCTTTGTGGCTTACGGGCTGAGCATTTTCACCTATATCCGTGCACAAAAGACACTTGGAGCAGCCAAAACAAGTGCCTATTATTCAATTGCACCGTTTATTGGTGTGTTTTTGGCATTTGCGTTTTTGGGCGAGGCACTTTCAGCACAATATGTCGTAGCACTTTTGGTGATGATTGTCGGCACATTGTTCATTGTCTATGATACACTTGTCCGCTCGCACACACATGAACATTCACACACGTTTACACACAGCCACAACGGCATTGCACATTCACATACCATCACTCACACACATAAACACAACCATATTTCCAACGATGACATTCACGAACATCATCATCGTGCTGATGAGTTGGATGAGTGTGTCTTTTAACGGCAAAACAGAATTGATAATGAAAAAATTACTCGCATTCATATTTTTAATCATGTCAGCAGAAATAACTATATCTCAGAAAGTTATCGATGTGCACTCACACCTGATTACAGACGATTTCGTATCGGCGTTGAAACAAGAGAACCGTTTTTTGGACGAAGGTTTTCCATTGCCAAAATACGATGTAAATCAACATATTAAGTGGATGGACGACAACAACGTGTCAACTTCTGTGCTGACATTAGCTGCTCCACAGCCAGCATCTGCTGATGTAGTAAGAAAGGCAAACGAGGCTGCGGCACGCATAAAGGCAGAGCACCCCGGGCGTTTCCTTTTTTGCGCCGCTTTGCCGTTGCCCGATGTTGATGCGGCTGTGAAAGAAGCCATTTACGCACTCGACATTCTCAAAGCCAACGGCATAAAACTTGCCACCAACGTTGCGGGGCAATATCTCGGCGCGCCCGAACTCGACACGCTTTTCTCGGTGCTCAACAGCCGTAAAGCCGTTGTCATTCTGCATCCGCACCGTCCTGAACCTATCAACAAGCAAGTGATGCAACAAACGCCGCTCGCTATGCAGGAGTACCTTTCGGAAACTACCCGTGCCGTTGCTAATCTGTTCAGCCGCAATGTTTTGGCTCGTTACCCGAATGTAAAGATTGTGATTCCGCACTGTGGCGCCTATCTGCCGCTTGCCGTGCCAAGGATGAAATCGCTCACCGCCGTGATGCAGGCCAACAAACTCGTGGGTGAAATCGATTGGCAGGCGAATCTCAATTCGCTATATTTCGACCTTGCAGGTGCCCATTCGCCCGAGGTTATCCGTATGATGCTGACAATCACCACGCCCGAGCATATTCTCTACGGGTCCGACTATCCGTATGTTGCCCCGCAAGTGCTGACGGCAGGTCTCGAGCGAATGAGAAAGTATCTCACCGAAACACCCGACCTTGCGGCATACAAGGATATGTTTCTCTATCAAAACGCCGAACGCCTGTTCGGACTTTCCGACGGCTCTCTTACCACCGAAGCTAAGCCTTACGGCGATATGATTGTCCGCATTGCCGAAATTGAGGTTTATCCCGAATATCTGAGCGAATACCTTGCGTATGCCTCCGAGGTTGACCGCCTGTCGGTGGAGCGTGAGCCAGGCGTTATCTGTCTGTTCCCGATGCAAGACCCAGCCGACTCGTGCCAAATCCGCATTCTCGAAATCTACGCCAACGACGCCGTCTATCAGGCCCACCTGAAAACCGACCATTTCCAAAAATACAAACAAGGCACGCTCCACATGGTGAAAAACCTGAACCTCAAGACCATGGATCCGCTGGACAAGGAGATGATGAAAGCGATATTCGGGAAGATGAGGTGAGAATTATGATTCTCTTGAAGATTCCTTTATGTTGAAAAAAAACACCAAAAAAGGTTGTAATGTTATAACCTTTTTGGCAAACATTCTATATCTTTGTGGCGTTAATTAATATTTTTGTGGTCGTATGAAGTATCTGAATATTAAGAAAGCATTGGCAGCATGGCAAGATCTGCAACCATTGTCGGAAAAGGATAGAGATAGACTTAGCCGTCGTTTCACAGTGGACTTCAACTACAATAGCAATCATATTGAAGGTAATACGCTGACTTATGGTCAGACGGAAATTCTATTGTTGTTTGGTAAGGTAATTGGGGAAGCTGATGTGCGTGATGTTCAGGAGATGGCTGCAAGTAACGTTGGGCTCCGTATGATGTCTGAAGAAGCATCAGTGAAGGATGTTCCCCTAACACAGAACTTTATCCGGACGTTACATAAAACCTTGTTACGTGAAGATTATACTGTCTATCGACAACTTCCTGGAGGCGTACAAACAAGCTACGTCATCCATGCAGGACAATATAAGACTCGTCCAAACAGCGTTATCACACGTTATGGCGATAGGTTTGAATATGCCTCACCAGAAGAAACTCCCAGCTTAATGACAGATTTGGTGGATTGGTATAACAAGGCAGAGCAGGAAGGAAATCTTTCTCCTGTGGAGTTAGCGGCATTATTCCACTACAGATACATCCGTATTCACCCGTTTGAGGATGGGAATGGACGCATTGCCAGACTGATGATGAACTTTATTCTGACTCGTCACGATTGTCCGATGATTGTTGTGCGTAGTCGTAAAAAAAGTGAGTATTTAGAGGCATTGCATCAGACTGATATCGAGGTCGGCCCTGCACCAACTGATGGTGCACATGCTGATATTAAGGACATCAAGCCGTTTCTAAAATACTTCAATGAACTGGTAGCTACTGAGGTTTATAACGATGTACTCTTTGTGAGTGAAAAGGATGAAAACGTGTGGTGGTATGATGGAGAACGGATTGCTTTCCGTACACCTAATTACACTAAAATACTGAATGCTATGCAAACACAACCTACGCTTACGTTGGCAGATATGAAAGAAGTGACAGGCATCAGTATTGCCGCCATTCAAAAACTCCTCGACCAACTGATTCAGAAGAAATATGTTGAACGTGGCGAGAAAGATGGAAGTTGGAGGGTGTTTGTAACACAATAAGTAAACTGATTTCTTAGTTAAACTGCATATTTGAAATTTTTAAAATTGGCTTATGAAGAAAATAATCATTATCGACGGTGGTCCGCGCAAGACGTTCAACACCGCATCTATGCTCAAGAAATTTGCGGAGGGAGTCCACTCTGTAAGCAAAGAAATCGAAGTAAAGACTTACCGACTATACGACTTTGACTACAAAGGCTGTATGTCGTGTATGGCATGTAAAATCAAAGGTAAAGCGGTGAATGTATGCAAATTCAAAGACAATCTGACCCCCATATTGAACGAGATAGCAGAAGCCGACGGATTGGTGCTTGGATCACCCAACTATTTCGGCGAAATTACAGGTCAAATGCGTGCTTTCTTGGAACGACTCGCATTTCCGTGGCTTTCGTACAACGACCATAGTCTCACCGCTCCCAAGCGTATGCCGGTAGTGCTGATTGAAACGCAAAACGGCACCAAAGAATATAACAATTGCAACGGTTACGGCACAATGGAATACTGCATTACACAAGCCCTCGGAGAACCGAAAAAACTAACTGCCTGGAATACCTATCAGGTCAAGAACTACGCCAACTATGAATTGGCTGGATTCTCGGAAGAAGCAAAACGGCAGTACCGCGACGAGCATTGGGAAGATGACTTGCAACAAGCCTACAACGCAGGACGACGAATGGCGGAGAAAATTATTAGCAGATAAATTCCGCTAATTCAAAATCTGATTCATCTATAAATCAATCATTCTTGTGTACCCCACCGCTATTGATTTGTAGACTTAAATCTTTCACCCACAAAACCAAACGATTCTGTACCTTCAACCAAGTCGATATGCTTGAACAAAGGCGGTGTGGGTTCAAGATTGTAATAGTCGAGCTCGGCTATCGGAAGGCTGAAATAAGCCAACTTGTCGTAGTTTTTGTAGAGGCGTGACAAGACTGGATTGTTGTCATAAATCCAACGCTTTGTTTCGTCATCGACATTAAAGCTCACAATTCCAGAACAACGTACGGAAATTTTGCCTGCAAACGCCAAAACCTCAACGTTCGGATTCGCCTTCAACTCTTTGTAAACAGCCTTTTCTGCAGATGTGGCGAAATACAAAGTCGTATTTTCCTGTTTCATTATCTGGAAGATACGAATTTTAGGACTTCCTTCGCTACAAGTGGCGAATGCGACTTCGTTGTGACTTTTCAGAAAATCTAATGCTTGTTGTAACATGTCGAAATAAAGTAGAAAACAGTTTGGGAATCAAACCAGATAATCCCAAAACTGTTTGTTATCTACACTATTTGTAAAGAGCTTGTGCAAGTGCGTCAACGTCGCCCGGCATTTGCGGATATGCTGCTTTCAACGCCTCGGCAAATTGTGCGGCATCGGTTTTCTCATTGCGCAGTTGTTTTACTTTTTCAAGATATTCCACACGAGCCTCAACTGCTGATTTCTCTACCAATCCACCATGTCCGCCGATATAATATTTGCAACCTGAGGCAAGAGCAAATTCAGTAGCCTCCAATTCCGCATCAATGGCAGCCGCACTGCCCAACTGAAGCGGACTCATGTGTGCCGTGTAGTAAGCCCAGTGGCTGTAGAACACTTGATTGCCAATAATGATTGAGGCACCCGGAAAATCGCTTGCCGCACCGCGTTCAAAACGGAAATCGACGCCTGCATAATTCTGTGTGCTGCCAAACGGAACTTCGCTTGCTCTCTGCGTCGGAAGGGCGACCATTGTCTCACCAAACTGCTGTGCAAATCCTTTCATCATTCCACCATAAACGGGTCCTTCGATAAAGTCAGGCATACCTTCGGGCATCACAATCGGCAATTTGTCTGAACCGCCTAAATGGTAATCGGTGATGTCGGTAACAACCTTTTTCCCAAGTTCGGCAATGTAATCGGCAAACTCCTTGGCATTCACTTTGAAAAGTGGATACTCCATCACTACAAGTCCGTCTTGTCCCTCGATGATGAACGACGCATCAGCCATAACATCGTTCGAATTGTACACATGCAGGCGAAACCCATCGAGCTCATACGCCTGAAATTGTCCTACTGTCTGTTTCATTTCTGTATTGTTTTGATTAGTTTTATTATTGTTGCAGCTTACAAGTAACATGGCCGCTGCCGCCATTGTCAGAATTCGTTTCATCTTTTTATGTTTTAAATTTTATAATTATTTTTTTGTTGATGCAAATATCGTATTATCTTGAATATCAAACAAGTAGATACCAAAAAGTGGGATACTTACCAAAAAGTAGGAATTGTGAGAAATGAGGCTTTTGCAAGCAGAAAAAATTTTTAAAAAAAACTTGTCGGTATCTTTCGGAAACTTACTACCTTTGCATTGTAATAATATACGAAGGAAACTATGCGTAAAATAAACAAACCTATTGATGAGCAGTACAAAAACTGCCCTATTCGCAATGTAGTTGACAAATTCGGCGACAAATGGTCGTTGTTGGTGCTTTGGCAGCTCGATAACAAAGGAACGCTGCGTTTTGGCGAGCTTCACCGAGAGATGTCCGACTGTTCGCAAAAAATGCTTTCGCAGACACTCAAACAACTTGAGCATATCGGACTGATTAAGCGAACCGTCTATCCTGAAGTTCCGCCAAAGGTGGAATACAACATTACGGAAAGCGGCAGCACGCTTATGCCACATATAAACGGCTTGGTTGGCTGGGCAATCGACCATTTTGATGAGATAGCGATGGTTTGAACCGACAGCATTCAAAATAGCCATTGAGCAAATGTTCTGTTACGATTTGAAAACCACGCCACCCGTATTGAAGCATTTCGATTTTGTAAATTATACAGAAGAGAATTGCTTTGTGGACGAACGGTTCAGCAAGGTCGAAAAACAGACAGAAAAGCAATAAAATAGTTGAAACATAATATATTATACAAATGGAAATAAAAGCAGTAAAATTCAGAAAAAACGGATTCTACACGCAGCCATTCGCTTTTGGCGGTGAGGAAGGTACAGAAAAATTTGACAAAAACATTCGCTATCGCGGCAGTTTGCAGAATTATCTGATAGATACGGGCAACGAGGTGATTCTGGTTGACACGGGGCTTCCTGCCGGCACACCCGAAGAAGCACCCGACGAAAATTCCGTAGCCTACACAGGCAAAGACATTTGCAGCTACATGGACGCATTCAAGGCACTTGGCTACAAGCCCGAGCAGGTGACAAAAATTCTTCTGACCCACAAACATGCCGATCATAGTGGCGAATTGCGTTCGTTTCCGAATGCAAAAATCTATGTAAACAAAGACGAGTTGAGTGCAGCCGAACTGCAAGGAATCGACAATATCGTGCCAATAAGTTTCACCGACGGAGCATATTACAATTTCCCCGAAACACAAAAGATTGCCGAAGGCATTAGATTCGTCAAAGCCAAGGGACACACCAACGGAAACAGCATTGTAATTGTGGAAAATGATGGCCTGTTTTACCTTATCCATGGAGATGTGACATACGTCGACGAGGCTCTGTACGAGAACAAACTGTCGGTTGTGTTCGACGACCTTGCCACTGCCCGCCAGACGCTCGACCGCGTGCGTGAATTTATCCGCAATCAGCCTACGGTTTATTGCTCTACTCATACGCCACAAGGTTACGAAAACCTTGAAGCCAAGCGTGTGATGGATTTGGACAATCCTGTTCCGACTGTTTTTGAAGAGTTTGATTTCTCAAAACAAGAAGCTACGGGCAAATACGTCTGTTCAATCTGCGGCTACGTGTATGACCCTGCCGAACACGACGGAGTGGCTTTTGAAGACTTGCCCGATGATTGGCGATGCCCACGTTGCAAACAACCAAAAGAGAAGTTCAACAAGGCGTGAATTGTGTAATAAATAATGCTTGAATGCGACACAGTAAGGTGTCGCATTTTTATGCACATTCTGCATGCAAAGGAGGTGTCAGACTGATTGATTTTGGGCAAAACCGAAATAAGGGTAATTCTTCCCGAAACAAATATATCTGCTCCACCCAAAAAAATACGTATTTTTGTATTATGATAAATTCTAAATTTTATGAATATCAAGCAAATAATATCATTCGCAATGCTTGCCGTACTGTCGGCTTGCGGAAACGGAGAACAATCAGAATACAAGGATATGAACACATTAACTTTCACCGAACAACAGGCGGCTGCCATCACGGTCATCGCCTGCAACGAGGCTAAGGGCGATCAATCGTCGCTCACGAATGCCATCAACGAGGGGTTCGACGCCAATCTCACCGCCAACCAAATTAAAGAAGCACTTTCGCAACTCTATGCCTACACGGGTTTTCCGCGCTCGCTCAATGCGTTAGGCACACTGCAGAAGGTTATGGAGCAACGCCAAGACGTTACCACAGGTGCAGAATCGTCGCCGATGCCGTCCGATTACGACGCACTGAAACAAGGCACTGAGGTTCAGACCAAACTGTCGGGACAGCCGTTCAACTACGAGTTCTGCCCTGCCGAGAATTATTATCTGAAAGCCCATCTGTTCGGCGACATCTTTGCCCGCGACATACTCACCCACGCCGATCGTGAACTTGTTACAGTAAGCGCGTTGAGCGGATTAGAAAACGTTATGCCACAGTTGATTGCACACATAAAAGGCGCAAAGAATATGGGCGTAACAGAGGCACAGTTACAAGGCATTGCAACTTCGCTTCGCAATCACGGACTTGAAGCCGAGGCGCAACGTTGTGAGGCGGCAATAGCCTCCGTCAACGGCAACAAAACTCCCGTATTTTCACCCTCTGCATGGCCCCTCGGCAATCCAAACACAGCATACGCGCAGTATTTCATCGGCAACAGTTACCTCGCGGTTTTGGACAATGGGCTTTGTAACGTCACCTTTGAACCCGGCTGCCGCAACAACTGGCACGTACACCACGGCGCAGTTCAGATGTTGATATGCGTAAGCGGACGCGGATGGTATCAAGAATGGGGCAAGGAAGCCGTTGAACTCCGTCCGGGCGTAACGATAGCCGTTCCCGAAGGCGTAAAGCATTGGCACGGAGCAGCCAAGGACTCGTGGATGCAGCACCTCACCTACCATGCCGACCTCAAACCCGACAACAGCAACGAACTTGTGGAGCAGCGAGGGCAAAACCATGCAGACAATGGCTTTGCTGAGTCGCGACACAAGTCGAGTGAAACTCAATGGCTGGAAGCGGTAAGCGATGAAGAGTATAACAAATTGAAATAAAAAGAAGAATCATGAAACTAAAATCAATCCTCGCAGCCTTGATTGCACTGTTTACCGTGTCGGGCTGCAATTCGCAAACCGTTAAAAACTCAAATAATATGGGAAAATCAATCGTAATCTTCTTCTCTCACGCGGGAGAAAACTATGCAGTAGGCAACATCAAAGTCGGTAACACAAAAATCGTGGCCGATTATATCAGCGAGTTCACTGGTGCGACACAATTCGAAATAGTGCCCGAAAAAAACTACGACATGCCTTACAGTGAACTGATAAAGGTAGCAAAAGACGAAACAAACAAAGGAGAACTTCCGTCATACAAAGGAAAAATCGACAACATCGACCAGTATGATGTCATTTTCATCGGCGGACCAATTTGGTGGGGCACCTACCCGCAAGTCATGTTCACCTTCTTCAAAGACTATGATTTGAACGGGAAAACCATTGTACCATTCACTACGCACGAGGGCAGCGGACTCGGTTCGATTGTCAGCGACCTGAAGCAAGCCTATCCGCGCGCAAAATTCGCACAAAGTTTCTCTATCTACGGGCACGAAGTGCGAACAGGAAAAGAGAAAGTGGAGAAATGGATCAAAGGACTGCAATACTGAGAAACACCATAAAATGAACATAGAGGATTACCGCACATACTGTCTTTCGCTGGGTGACGATGTGGAAGAAAAAATGCCGTTTGGCGCATTCAAATACGCCGACGGTTTCTTGGTATTCTATGTCTGCGGTCACATGTTCGCTTTTCTTGACACCAACAACTTCACCCATATTACACTAAAATGTCCAACAGCAGATATAGACGAATTGAGAGCCCAATATCCTTGTATCGGGAAACCATTCAACATGTCGCCCCGACATTGGATAGGCATTGACCCGCTTACTGCTGACAAACCGCTATTACAACGACTCACTCGCCAGTCGTACGAAATCGTAAAACTAAAATACACACATCATGAAAGTTCTATTGATAAACGGAAGTCCCCATAAGAGCGGGAATACCTTTCTCGCGCTGAAAGAAGTTTCAGACACCCTTGCCACAGAGGGTATAGAAAGCGAAATTGTACAAATCGGCACAAAACCCGTGCGCAGCTGTATTGCATGCGGACAGTGCATTGTGAAATCATTGGGGAAATGCGTGTTCGACGATGATATCTGCAATCGCATTTCAGAAAAAATGGCATCTGCCGATGCACTGATAGTCGGATCGCCGGTCTATTACGGACAGCCGAACGGTGCTGTATTGTCGCTCATCCAACGCATGTTTTTCTCGGCAGGCAGCCATGTGCAGTACAAACCAGCCGCAGCCATTGCCGTTTGCCGCAGAGGAGGCGCCACATCGGCATTTCAAACGCTCAACATGCCTTTTCAGATGATGAACATGCCCGTCGTGACATCGCAATACTGGAACATTGTTTATGGTCGCGAAGAAGGAGAAGCGCGTCTCGACATCGAAGGCATGCAAACTATGCGCACTTTGGCGAAAAACATGGCCTGGATACTAAAAAATGCCCATGCCGAATGTGCAAACCATCATCCAGAAAAGGAGGAATGGCAGCCTATGAATTTCATCAGATAACAACACTATGTCGAAATATTCATTATTTTTGCTTTATAACTAAAAATCAGCGAGATGAATATTCAAAAGATAGTATTTCCCATGCTAATCGGCGTCATATTTTGCGCTTGCTGCAAATGCAAGGATACGACAGTAAAACCGGCAGAAGAACAAACCGACGCCTTTGTAACGCTGACCGATGTTGTACCCGATGCTATTCTTGAAATCAGGTATTTCAGTACCTACAATTTTGTAGGGAAACGTATTGACGGTTATATGGAACCTACGGCGCTGCTCACCAGGCAAGCCGCTGACAGCTTGAAAGCCGTGAGCGACGAGTTGATACAAAAAGGATACCGTTTGAAAATATACGATGCTTACCGTCCGCAAATGGCTGTGAATCATTTTGTGAGGTGGAGCCAAGACTTTGCCGACACTTTGATGAAAGCATATTTTTACCCTGGACTCGACAAACACGAACTTTTCCCGAAAGGATACATTGCCGAGCGCAGCGGACACACACGTGGTTCGACGGTGGACCTCACCCTTTTCGACATGAAAACAGAAAAAGAAGTGGACATGGGCGGCACTTTCGACTGGTTTGGCGTGGAGTCGCACCCCGACTATTGCGGCACCCATCCCGACACAACGCTCTATCCCGAAATAGGGAAATATACGGGAGACGGAACAGGACTCACCGAGCAGCAGTACAACAACCGAATGTTGCTCCGTTCAGCCATGATGCGCCACGGATTCAAACCTCTCGACACCGAATGGTGGCATTTCACGCTGGCAAACGAACCTTTCCCTGACACCTATTTCACATTTCCCGTAAAGCAATTGCCTTGATAAAGAAAGCCGCGAAACAACTGTTCCGCGGCTTTTTCCTATCGCTTTTCATGCAATGGGGATGGGCATCAATCATCAATGCCGACAAACTGATACTTTTTATTGAAGATGAGCTCCAATCCTGTGTTCAACTCAGCTTTCCAATAACCGTCGTCCAATTTCCACTCTTTAATGAAAGAAGTAGAATAATTTTCACGAACATAATTTTTCACTTGTTCAGGAATCAATGCCTCAGGCACCTGATTCAGTCCGCAATCAACTTTCTTGATTTCGCCTTTCTCGGTAAAATCAATCTCCGTACCATTTGTATAGCACACTTCATATTCCGTGCCAATGAACTCTTTATCGAGTTTCACATAAGCTATACCTTCTGTTGTAAAATGTTGTTTGATAACTTTTTGCGCGTTGGCAGGCAACTGCTCAAATGTCACAACACGATCTTGAGCGCATGCGCTGAAAACAACTGTCAGCGCCATCAATGCCAAGGAAAACACTTTTTTCATAATCGTAATTTTTAAATCTTAACATAAACAAAGGTAATGTTTTCATTTAATATTCAAAGAAAAAATGCAATATATTACTATCTTTGTGAAAGAAGATAAAAAATGATGGACATAGCAATCTTATTCATACCTTTTATTGGCACCATGACCGGTTCGGCGCTCGTCTTTCTGATGAAAAAGGAGATGTCGGCAGCCTTGCAGAAATCATTGCTAGGATTCGCATCGGGCGTGATGGTGGCAGCCTCGATATGGTCGCTGCTCATTCCGTCCATTGACCTTTGCGCCGACGAGGGAAAATGGGCCGTACTTCCTGCTGCCATCGGTTTTGCGGCTGGCATGATGTTTCTGCTTCTGATTGACAACCTCACGCCGCACCTGCATATCGGCGCCAACAGCCCGGAGGGACCGCGCTCGCGCCTCTCACGCACAGCGATGCTCTCGCTGGCGGTCACCATTCACAACTTACCCGAAGGAATGGCGGTAGGCGCAGTACTGGCAGGCGCATCACAAATGGGGAGCGACATATCGCTCACTGCAGCCATTTCGGTAGCCATCGGCATTGCCATACAAAACATACCCGAAGGAGCCATCATCTCCATGCCTATGCGTGCAGCGGGCAATTCGCGCCTGAAATCGTTTGTCATCGGCAGTCTGAGCGGCATCGTTGAACCAATAGGAGCTGCCACCGTCATTCTGCTTGCCTCCGCCATGATACCCGTCATCCCCTATATGCTGGCATTTGCCGCCGGAGCCATGCTGTATGTGGTGGTGGAAGAACTGATACCTGCGGCATCGAGCGGCACACACAGCAATCTGAACACCATCGGGTTCGCCATCGGCTTTCTGCTGATGATGATACTGGATGTGGCAATGGGATAAAGAAACGAATATTTTTTCACCAAAATAACCAAAGACATGGAAAACATTTACGAATTCAAAGCCTTGACAAGCAAAGGCACGGAATTGGATTTCAGCCAATTCAAAGGGAAAGTGCTGCTTATTGTAAACACCGCCAGCAAATGCGGATTCACGCCACAATTTGCAGGATTGGAGGAACTGAACCAGCAATACAAAGACAAAGGGTTGGTGGTCATCGGATTCCCGTGCAACCAATTCAAAGAGCAAGACCCAGGCAGCGATAACCAAATAGAGGAATTCTGCCAGCTGAATTACGGCGTCACCTTCCAGATTATGAAGAAGGTAGATGTAAACGGCGAAGCCGCTGCACCGATTTTCACCTATCTCAAAGCCCAGGCACCGACCGAAGAATATAAAGGTTTGAAAGCAAAAGCGGCGAAGGTGCTATTCAAACGCATCAGCGACAGCGCAAAAGAAGCGAGTGACATTCAATGGAATTTTACAAAATTCCTCATCTCGCGCGACGGCAAAACCATCAAGCGCTACGCTCCGACTACCGAACCCGCCAAAATTGCGGAAGATATTGAAAAAATGCTGTAAAAAAGCGAAAAACAAAATCCCTCCCTTAGCAAAGGAGGGATTTTATTATGATTTTGCCTAAAGCACCCTACCCTTTCATCATACTTTCTTTCGCTTTGGCTTCCAGTTCGGCAATTTCTCTCCGGATGCTTTCGGGAATTTTTTCGCCATCGCGCAACACGCATTCGTGGCATTTCATGTCTAAAGTGTACATGCGGCCCACACAATAGTTGGAACGCCCGCAGCCAGCGTGATAATGCGGATTTTCCTGCACATGTTTCACGAAATCAGGGTCTTTGATGAGCACATGCGCTATCTGAAACAGGTCGAAACCTTCGTCCATAATCTGCTGACAGTTGTCGCCCGACTGCACGCCGCCCACATAAATCAACGGCACATCAGTTATCTCTTGCTGAAAGCGTTTTGCCTTGTCCATGAAATACAATTCTTTGAACGGAACGGCGGGAATCATCATCTTGCCTGCACCAGCACGCAAAGCGCCTTTCAACCACCAGAAGGTTTTCATAGGCATGTAGTGCGCCAGTGTTTTCACCGGCATCGCCCCGCCCAGAATAGTCATCGGCGAAGCACTCACCGTTCCGCCCGAAAGCACGATGCCATGCACCTTGTGACGGGCTATCTCCTTGGCCACCTTTATACCCTCCTCGATGTCGGAACCGCGCCAGCAGTCGTCCCACATATTCGTTTTCACCACCACTGCCATGTCGTCTTTGGCGTGCAACATCACCTCGTCAAGCACCTCGTTCATGAAACGCACGCGGTTTTCGAACGAGCCGCCATACTCATCGCGACGATGGTTGGTGCGTGGGCTGATGAACTGCGAAATCAGGTAGGCATGTCCGGCATGAATCTCCACGCAATCGAATCCCGCCTCACGGCAGAAATCGACAGCCTCGCCGAACTTTTTCGCCAACTGGTGTATCTCGTTCACTTTCAGTCGGCGGTGCAGCGTGGGCGAATAGAGGTTCAGTCCGTTGGAAGCGCTCACAGGCATGCAATGACAAGTGTAGAAATGAGTCATATTGCCGCAATGACCGAGCTGGATGCTCGCTTTGGCACCTTCGGCATGAATATCATCGGTGAGCCGTCGCAAGGCAGGCAAAATATCATCGTGCACATACAGCTGCCCATCGAACGAAACGCCGCTCAAATCGACAGCGCAATAGGCAATGGTGGTCATGCCCACTCCTCCGCGAGCCACACTCACATGATAGTCGTGCAGCAATTGCGTAGGAGCGTTGTCTTTACACATATTTTCAAATGCCGCCGACCGGATGAAACGGTTGCGCAGCGTGATGGGACCAAGTTGGTATGGGGTGAAGAGTTTCATAGGGGAAAAGTTTCTGATTTCTAATATAGATACGGGAACACGCGTTTCAATTTCTTGCTGTCGAACTCGTCGGCAAATTCTTTTTCGTATTTATGGTAAATGGAATTGGCGCGCGGCACGAGGTTGGCGCATGTCCAAATGAGGAACACCAGGCCGGCGAACGACCATGTGAGTACAGCGAATCCGGCCCATTCCACTATTTCGCCAAAGTAGTTGGCAGAAGTCACATAGCGGTACATGCCTTTTTGTGGCAGGTAATGTCTGGTGTCGCCCGGCTTGCGCAAGTGGCGAATCACATAGTCGGAATGCCAGTTGATAGCCAATCCCACAAAGAATATGACGGCGCCAATGATGAATTGCGGCGATGTCAGCCATTCGGCGGTGTACATGTTGCCTGAGAGTCGGAAAATCCACATGCCTTGTATGTACCCGTTGATGCAATTGAATATGATACCCATTGTCATAATGGCGACAGGCATTTTGCTTTTGCCTTTAAGCAGAAACGGGAACACAAACGAACGCTGAAAATAATGCAGTTCGAACAGCAGGAACATCACGAGCGGAACGACAGCCCACATATCGTCGGCCGTGAGCCAGAAATAAAGCATCACGAAAAACACCGGCGCCTCCATCAGCACCCAAGCCACTTTGTTGTTGACAGCCCAGCCCCATTTGGGCGAAATCATCTTGCCATAGCCGGCATCTACAAAATAGAGCGAAACGAAAACCACAACGGCCATCGCCGTCATCAGCCAAAGCAACATTTCGAAACTTTCCATCGTATTATTTTAAAGGTTTTAAGTTGTAAAAATACAAAAAATCAACAACATACAGCATGTCATCCGCCCTTTTTCCTTCATTTCGAAATAAAATAGGCCACAAAAAGCAACTTTTACGGGCAAAATATTGCGCAATTTATTTTTTTTGTGCATTTTCGCATTATTGACTAACAGACATGACAACAGCTGAAAAAAATCTGAGCCAGCTTGGCGAAGTGCAAAAACAATGCGTATGCGCCTTGTTCGGGAGCGTACAGAACTTTTACGACTGCATCTACCTGCTCACCCAAACGGAGCACCTGCTGCACGAAAACAAGCCGCAAGACTGGGAGCGGAAGCTGGAGTCGGCACAATTCTACCGCAAACTGATAGACAAACGCGTGCAGCACGACTGCGAGATAGACGAGGGACTGCTTGCCGACATCAGAAGCGACTATTTCGAAGATTACGCCAACTTCAGAGAGCGCAAAGTGGCACTGAGCCAGAACGACTTTATTGACATCATTCAAAAACTTATAAAATAATATGACTGCGACGACAAAACACTTCATGGACTATCTGGAATCGTCAATTGCGAAAAACTGGAGCAGTCCGGCACTAAGCGACTTTGACGGAAATGCCAACTACACTTACGGCGAAATGGCCAAAACCATCGCGCGTCTGCATTTGCTCTTTGCAGAAAGCGGCATCGCGCAAGGCGACAAAATAGCCCTCTGCGGCAGAAACTGCGCCAACTGGGCCATCTCTTTCCTGGCCGTCACCAGCTATGGAGGCGTAGCCGTCTCTATTCTGCCCGACTTCAAGGCCGAAAGCGTGCACGCCCTGGTGAACCACTCCGACGCAAAACTGCTCTTTGTCGGGAATTCGGTATGGAAAGAACTCAATACCAACGAGATGCCTAATCTGTACGGCATTCTCTCCATCGAGAACTTTGAGTTGAAAGACATAAAATCGGAAAAACTGAAACTGGCGCACGAGCAATGGGATGAAACTTTCGGAGCCCGCTACGCTAACGGCTTTACCGTTGATGATGTGAAATACACGCGCTTCGACATGGAATCGCCGGCGCTCATCAACTACACATCGGGCACCACCAGCGACCCGAAAGGCGTAGTAGTGCCTTGGCGCAGCCTGAGCTCGAATGTACAGTTCGGACAAGACCGCATCCCCAACCACGCAGGATGGAATATGGTGTCGATGCTGCCGCTGGCCCACATGTTCGGGCTCACCTTCGAATTTGTCTATCAGCTGGCAGGCGGATGCCATGTGTATTTTCTGAGCAAAACCCCTTCGCCGCAAATATTGATGAAAGCCTTTGCCGAAGTGCATCCGTACATGATTCTCACCGTGCCGCTGGTCATCGAGAAAATATTCAAATCGAAGATTTTCCCCGCACTTCAGAAACCCTTGGTACGCATTATGTGGAACACGCCCGGCCTGAACCTCATCGTGCGCAAGAAAGTGCGCGAGCAGCTGATGAACGCCTTCGGCGGCGAGCTGAAATACCTCATCATCGGCGGCGCGGCGCTCAACAAGGAAGTGGAGAAATGCCTTCATAAAATAAAATTCCCCTACTGCATAGGCTACGGCATGACAGAATGCGGACCGCTCATCGGCTACGAAGACTGGTTCAGATTCAAGCAAGGCTCGTGCGGAAAAATCGTGCATCGCAACGAGATACGCATCGACTCGGAAAACGAGCAGAAAGTGGTGGGCGAAATCATGGTGAAAGGCGAAAATGTGATGCTCGGCTACTACAAAAACGAAGAAGCTACCAAAGCCATCTTCACCGAAGACGGATGGATGCGCACCGGCGACTTGGGCGTCATCGACAAGCAAGGCAACATCTTTATCCGCGGACGGAGCAAAAACATGATTCTCGGCCCTTCAGGACAGAACATCTACCCTGAGGAAATAGAAGACAAGGTGAACAACCTGCCATACGTTATCGAGTCGGTGGTGGTGAGCCGCGACAACAAGTTGGTGGCGCTCGTGTATATAGATACCGAAGCGATAGCCAAAGAACAACCCGAAAAGAATGCTGCGGAAATCATGGAGCAAAACCGACTTGCCGTGAACAAAATAATGCCAGGCTATTGCGGCATCAGCGCTTTCGAGATAGTGAAAGAGGAATTTGAAAAGACACCTAAACGAAGCATCAAACGTTTTCTGTACAAGTAAGCGAATCATATCGTTGTGAAACAAAAGCGGGACTGCAAAGTTCCGCTTTTTGTTTTCAGGGGGCATTTGCGAAATATTGTTTTATGTTCAACAGCATATTTATTTGCAAAATCAATATCATTTTTCCTTCAAAATAATTACCTTTGCACTTTCTTTTTCAAAAAAGTATGGACAAACATATCAATTTTCATTTCTCACCGCGCTTTTTCACAAGCATAAAGAACTACAGTAAAGAAAAATTCGTGGCCGACTCGATGGCCGGGCTCATCGTCGGCATCGTAGCCATCCCGCTTGCCATCGCATTCGGTATAGCATCGGGCGTAGGACCTACTGAAGGACTGGTGACTGCCATCATCGCCGGATTTGTCATCTCATTCTTAGGCGGCACCAAAGTGCAGATTGGCGGACCGACCGGCGCTTTCATCGTCATCATCTACGGCATCATACAGCAGCACGGACTGGCCGGGCTGATGATTGCCACCATCATGGCCGGCATACTGCTGATGTTCATGGGATTTGTGCAGTTGGGCAATGTCATCAAGTTTATCCCCTACCCCATTGTGGTCGGATTCACGAGCGGTATAGCGCTCACCATCTTCTCTACGCAGATGAACGATTTTTTCGGGCTCGGCATCGAGAATACGCCTGCCGACTTCATCCATAAATGGATGTGCTACTTCCAGAATTTCACCCATATCAACTGGTGGACATTCGGAGTGGGCGCCATCAGTCTGCTCATCATTATTTTCACCCCGAAAATATCAAAAAAAATACCTGGCTCGCTGGTAGCCATCATCATAGCCACCCTCGGCGTATGGCTCATCAAGACTTTCGGCGCATTTGAAGGCGCTGCGAGCATCAAAACCATCGGCGACCTGTACGAACTGCCATCTGGACTGCCTATACCCAAACTGCCGAGCCTCGAACTGGGCGAAGGACAGACGCTGCTCAGCCTCATTCAGACATTGTTTCCGGCAGCCTTCACCATTGCCATGCTCGGCGCCATCGAATCGCTGCTCTCGGCTATGGTGGCCGACGGCGCCATCGGCGACCACCACGACTCGAACACCGAACTGATAGCGCAAGGCGCCGCCAACATACTCACGCCATTTTTCGGCGGCATACCTGCCACTGGCGCCATTGCCCGCACCATGACAAACATCAATAACGGCGGAAAGACACCCGTTGCCGGCATCATCCATGTGTTTGTGCTGCTGCTTGTGCTGCTCTTCTTGGGCGACCTGGTGGGCTACATTCCCATGCCATGCTTGGCTGCCGTGCTGATAATGGTGGCCTACAACATGAGCGGATGGCGCACAGTGAAAATGCTCACACACAACCCTAAATCGGATGTGCTGGTGCTCTTCACCACCTTCTTCCTCACCGTCATCTTCGACCTCACCATCGCCATCGAGATAGGACTGCTGATGGCTATTCTGCTCTTTATGAAACGAATGATGGAAACCACCAGCATCTCGGTGATAGAAAACGAAATAAGAAACAACGAGCAAGAAGAAGAATTGCATGCCGACGACACCGAATGCCTCACCATTCCGCAAGGAGTGGAAGTGTACGAAATAAACGGTCCGTTCTTCTTTGGCGTGGCCAGCAAGTTCGACGAACTCATCAGCCAAATGAGCGAAAAACCGCAAGTGCGCATCATCCGCATGCGAAAAGTGTCGTTTATCGACTCCACAGGGCTGCACAACCTCGAGAATGTCTGCCACATGTCGAACCGCGAAGGCATACATGTGATACTGTCGGGCGTGAACGAAAAAGTGCACGACACGCTTCGCAAATCAGGATTCAGCAAAGAAATCGGCGAAGCCAACATCTGCCCCGACATCTATGCCGCACTGAACAGAAGCGTAGAATATCAGCAAAACCTAAAAAAATAAAGAAGTTATACCCCCCTTACGAGCGGGACTGCTGAGCAATCTGCAGCCCCGCTTTTTTGTTCGCTCTCTCCGCTACGAATGCTGCGTTTTGCCATTGTAAGCGAAACTATTACCTTTGCAAAAAAAATAGAACTATGCGAAAACTATTTCTTCTGTTATTGTTAGTATCAAGCCTTGCATACACAAGCGCAAGAAACTCATTTACAGCAGATTCTGTCACAAATATCATCTCTAAATTAGAAGCCACCAATAATTTCATAGAGAAACTTGACATATCGAAAAAATGCAATTTGCCTATTGGTGTTAAGAAAACTATAGCCAATGCTAAGTTTATTTTAGCCATTTCACGCATTGAATACAAAAAAAACTATGCGGAAGTTGATCTGATTGCGAATTTATATGCACCAGCAAGAGATTTGAATCTTTGTTTTGGTGCCAAAAATATAAAGATGGCGCTCAACGGCGAGTTTATTGATGATGTCACATTGGCCTTATTGTCTGATGCAGATTTGAAAATATTTGGAGGGAATGGAAATTTTATCATTAAAGGAGGTGATGAAGATTTAAGTTTCGCAAGAGTCGACTGCAACGGTCTGAAAGAATTTGGAATCACTGCAGACATTACACTTAACAAATCAACATTTCACAAGGTTATAAACAAAAAAGTGACACAAGATTCCGTTTCGGCCAGAATACAAACTACCGCAACAGATTTGAACGATATTGTTGCAAAAATAGAATTACCAGATTTTGCCATTACTGGTCTAGACGGATTCATTTTCACCTGCAATGATGTCGTTTTCGATTTCAGTGATACAAAAAATTCCCCCGCAACTATATTCCCCAAAGGATATGAAAATTATGTACAGCCCGATTTAAAAGAGCTCTGGAATGGAATTTATGCTCACAAAATACAAGTCACACTCCCACCGCAGTTCAAAAAGAAAGACAATGACGAACGGATAGCGTTCAGTGCTAATGACATGATTATAGACGAGAATGGCGTCTCGGGTATTTTCATAGCCGAAACACCATTGTTATCTATTGACAATGGTTCTGCATCAGGATGGAGTTTTTCCGTGGATAAATTTCAATTTTCGTTATTGGCTAATGCACTGAGTGGCGCTGGATTTTGCGGAGAAATCGGTTTGCCGATGGGCGACAGCTGTCGATTGGCATACGATGCATTATTCGACGGGAAAGACTATTATATGATTGCCAAACCGGCAGAAACTCTGGGTTTCAATGTATTTAAGGCTAAGGCACAAATTCTGCCTGAATCTTACGTGAAATTGGCTGTCATAGATGGAAGTTTTTGCCCCGAAGCAATGTTGCATGGCTCAATGGGAATTACCGTCACCAAGGATGACGGCACAGGGAAAGAGAAAGCCACTTTCAAAGGCGTACAATTTCAGTCGCTGCACTTACAAACACACCGCCCGTATCTTTCGGTAGAGTATTTTGGCTACAAAGGCGGAGGAACACAATTTATGAATTTGCCGCTCGCGATAAACGAGATTTCTCTTACCACTCGCGACAGAGCTGCCAATCTGACGTTTGACATTGATTTGGAATTAGCCGATGCCATCAAAGCGGACGGACGATTCAACATAAATTCAGAAATAGAAACTGGCAGCATCCAGCGATTCAAATACAAATCGTTTGAAGTAGAAAGACTTTTGGTAGAAGCCACTATTGCAGGAACGGTAAAATTGGAGGGCTCGCTCGAGACGATGGAAGACGACGCCGTTTTCGGCGATGGCGTATATGGCGGCATATCCATGACATTCCAAAAAGCGCTGGAAGGATTGAGCATAAAAGCACAAGCCATGTTCGGCAAGAAAGATTTCAACTATTGGTTTGTCGATGCCAGTGTCGGGCTTCCTAAACCCGGCATTCAAATCGGTTATCTTACATTGAACGGATTCTCAGGAGGGCTCTCGCAACACATGAAAAAGACCGGAGAACCCACCGAGATGTCGCCATCCGGTTGCGGTTACAGACCAGACATATCATTTGGATTAGGATTGAAATCGGCAGTATTGTTTTCTGTCATCAGCGACCGTGTTATAAACGGAGAAACTTCGTTTGAAATACTCTTCAACAGACATGGCGGCGTTAATTTTATCGGTTTCTACGGTTCCGCGAAATTCCTTGGAGAAATTCCCGGAACTGAAAATCTACAACAATTCACCGCTGGCGCATTGCAAAAATCATTAGAGAAAGAAAGTAAATATACTGCAGAGCAATTGGAGAACCTCAAAACAAACGAAAAAGACAAGGCCGCCGAAGAAGTCTATTCTTCATCGTTGAAAAATGGTCAAAGCGGTCTCTCCGCATCTCTATCTATAGAATTTGATTTTAAGAACCATCTCTTTCACGCCAATTTCGAGACATACGCATATTTCTTGAAAGGCTTGATAAGCGGAAGCGGAAGCAACCATAAAGCAGGTTGGTCAACCATCCATATTGAAAGCGGCAACAGCTATATGTATATCGGAACTCCCAATGATCCTATTGGGCTGAAAATGGGTATTGGACCATTTTCTGTAAAAACAGCATCATACTTTATGGCCGGCAACAATATACCCGCCGCTCCCGCTCCGCCTCAACAAGTGGCTGACATTCTGCATGTCAATCTGGAAAGTCTCGACTATATGCGTGACCTCAATGCTTTAGGCAGCGGAAGAGGAATTGCCTTCGGCTCCAGCCTTTCTATGGATACTGGCGATTTACGCTTCCTAATTTTCTATGCCCGACTACAAGCAGGTCTGGGATTCGATGTCATGATGAAGGATTACGGCGCAGCCTACTGCGAAGGAGAATCTGAGCCATTAGGACTTGACGGATGGTACATAAACGGACAAGCGTACGCCTATCTGCAAGGTGATTTTGGCATAAAAGTAAAACTCTTCCGAAAGGAAAAGAAAATTTCCATCCTAAAAGGTGGCGCGGCGGCTTTGATGCAAGCAAAACTTCCCAACCCAAGCTGGTTCAAAGGAACTGTAGGACTTGATTATCGCATATTGGGCGGATTGATTAAAGGCCATGTCAAGTTTGAAGTGAAAATCGGCCACGACTGTAAAATCATCAATGACACAGAAGACTTGCCAATTGACATGGAACTGATTGGAGGTATCACACCAGAAACCGAAGCCGATGTTTTTGCTGAACCACAAGCTGCTTTCAATGTAAGCATCGGCGAAGTGTTTGAATCTGTAAATGATGATGATTCAAAATCAACATTACAAGTAGTGTTGGGTGAAATGACTATAAAAGACGACAATGGGAACATTGTGGATGGCGAATTGAAATGGAACAAGGAAAAGGACAAGCTTAATTTCCTTTCTTACGAAATTTTCAATCCGCGCACAAAGTACACTGTTTCGGTGAGCGTACACCTCAAGGAATATAAAAACAACGCTTGGAATGATGTGTATTACGATGGAAAATTGTACGAAGAGCGCCGCGAAGTATCATTCGTTACAGGAGATGCACCCGATTACATTCCGATGGAAAACGTGGACTACACTTATCCTGTCGTTGAACAACACTATTTTCTGCCCAAAGAGTATGACAAAGGGTTTGTACAACTTAAGAAAGGACAGACATACCTGTTCACCGACTCGATGACCTACCATGCCAATTATCTCACAGAAGATGGCAATGTGACAGAAGTCCCGCTTTCATACGATTCGTCCCGACGCAGATTGAATTTCACAATTGATCCTAACATGCAAAAATCAACAACATACAACTTAATTCTGACAGCGAAATTGAAAGACACCAACGAAAAACGCATTGAAGGAAAAACTACATACACCGCTTCGGGCGATGAGAAGAACTCATACGAAAAACGCCATTCTGACGCAGACCAATTGGTACGCGAAGATTTGGGTAAAGAATTGCTTGCTTTTGCATTTGGAACAAGCCGATATAAGACATTTGCTGAAAAAATAAACGGCATAACCGGGCAACAATTTTATTACAACACATATGCAAGCGATGTTTATCTGATTCTTGCCACTTTGCCACAAGACATTTTCGATACAGAAGAAGTGTTTGGCACAAATTATACCCAAAATAAGCCTTTGATTACAAACATGCAATCAACTGCCGAAGACTCTTATTTCAAAAACGACATCAAACCAAATATTTATGATGCTTATCGCTCACTTAGAATAGAACCGACAAATCGAGATGTAAACGAATATGGTTTCCTTCCGCTGAAAGCTATCGTACTGTACGATAATTACAGGCAAACTTCGGTCACTTACTTCCCTTATAGATACGAGCTCCCTTATTATTACAAAAAAGACTTTGTTGAGTTACGAAACAAAGCTGCCAACAACTATATAGACAACGAAAGCGAAGCAGGACGCAAAGTTCTGAATTACTATTTCTCTTTAATAGAAGACGGCACTTACAAGGTGCAATTAACATACCGACTGCCTGACGGTACAAATACCTCAAACGCTTATTTTACTTACAGAAAAAGATAAATTTATGAGAACATTATTGAAAAACATATTCATTGTATTTCTACTGATAAATGCTATCGTTGCAAACGCCCAAACGGACAGCGCTTTCATCGCCATTAAAGCCAATCCGCAGAAAACATGCATCCAATTACGGTGGGCTGCGTCCTCATCGTCGGCATGGAAACTGACAAACAGCAGCGGATTCAAGCTTGAGCGCTACACAATCAAACGAAACGGCACACTACTTGAACAACCTGAAAAAAAGATTTTAGCCGAAAAAATTGTCGCAATCCCTGTTGAACAATGGGAGAGCAAAGCAGACCAAAACGACTACGCTGCCATTGTAGCCGAGGCCCTTTATGGAGAATCATTCGAGATAAACGAGAGTTCGGATGTAATGAACATAATAAATAGATCGAAAGAACAAGACCAGCGATTTTCCATATCGCTGTACGCCGCTGATCTCGATTTTGAAGTGGCTTGTATGGCCGGTTGGGGATTCTCTGACAAGAATGTTGTCTCAGGCGAAGAATATCTTTATCGCGTCATGCCAGCCGACACAACGCTGGCACGCAGCATATCTATGGGATTCGTATATACCTCGCTTGATATGCGCGAAGACTTGCCCAAGCCGCCATCTTTGACAATTGAATGGGGAGACTCCACTGCAACACTTTCGTGGAACACAAGAATGTACGAAAATGCTTTTTCCGCATACATCATTGAGAAATCAACCGATGGGAAACATTTCGAGAGTATTTCGGATATACCTCTCTTAAACATTAATGATTATCATACGGCCTTTTACACCGACACGCTGCGAAACAATGAAACGACATATTACTATCGTTTGAAAGGAATTTCGCCGTTCGGCGAAACAAGTCAGCCGTCTGACATCATCGAAGGACGTGGCAAAACAATGCTATACGAATCCCCTCATATAACAAGTACACATATTAATGAGCGAGGTGAAGTTGAAATTCAATGGACATTCAGCGACGAAGCAGCTTCTGCCACCGCAGAAATGGCGCTTCGAAAGGCTTCGACTGATAAAGGACCGTTCAAAACAGTCAGAACCGGTATAAGTCCTTACGAACATTCTCTCTCGTACAATGGACTCGATGCAGTGAATTATTTTGTAATTGTCGCAATCCCTCAAAATGGAGTTGAACGAACCTCTGCACCTGTTTTGGTTCAGCCTGTCGATTCCGTTCCTCCTGCAAAACCTATCGGTTTAACGGGGAAAATTGATTCTACAGGGGTTGTCCGCCTCTCGTGGAATGCCAATACCGATGCTGACTTGTTGGGATATCGTGTTTTTCGTTCACAAACAGAGAACGGTCTCAAAATACAACTGAACGACATTGCTCACCAATCCACTACCTTTTTAGACACAATACCCTTAAATAACCTAAACGGAAAAGTTTATTATTCTGTTGCCGCACTCGATTATCATTACAACCAATCGGACCTTTCAGATGAATTGGCATTGTCAAAACCTGATATGATACCCCCGACGGCATCGGTAATCAACAACTTTCAATCAACAGAAAAAGGTATTTGGATTAAATGGCAGAACAGTTCTGCTGAAGATTTGTTTGAAAACATCATTTATCGTGCAGAAAAGGGTGACTCTTTAGTGGCATATATGCATGTGGCAAAAGAAAAAAACGAATTCCTGGACGAAAACACGATTTACGGAAAAACATATCAATACGCCATTAAGGCAATTGACATGTCGAAAAATGCGTCCGATCTTTCACCTGTCATATCTATACGTTCTAATGCCGAGACAAAAGAGAATATCAGTTTCTCTGTTGAGAAAAATATAGAGCAAAAGAGCAATATACTCAAGTGGAAAATAAAAAATGGAGATGGCGAAGTAACCTCAAGTCAGGTGTATATTTATAAAAAAGAGGGCAACGGGTCTTATATATTGCTAAAAGTAACAGAGACCGGCATTAATAATTATACAGACACAATGCTTCAAGTTGGCGGTGAATATGAATATATGATTAAAGTATTTTTGCCTAATTCAAAACCAATATTCAGTAAAAGAATTTCAATAAAATGGTAAAAAACATTCAACATATATTTCGCCTCATACTGCCGTTACTTTGCGCACTGTTTTTTCTTGATGCGCAGGCCTCACTGCAGCAGCCCGTACAGGTGACGGCGGTGATGATACCTCCCTACGGCAACTACCTGAGCGACTACTATGCAGGCACGGAGGAGCGCATGTCTGTCACGCTGCTCAACCGCGACGTGATGCAGCCTGAGATACGGGTCAAGCTCCGTCTGACCATACGCACATCGTCGGGGGCGACCCTCACCACCAGACCCGAAGCGTACTTCCCGCCGATAGCGCTGGAGAGCAACGTGCCCCGGCGGCTCATGATGACCGACCTCGCCCCGTACTTCAGCAGGGGAAGCCTCAGCAACGCCAATGCGCTCGCCAACGAGACGCTGCCAGAAGGCTTCTGCCAGTTCACCATCGAGGCGGTGGAATACTATACGGGCAGAACGGTGTCCGGCAAAACCACCGCCGTGGCCTTTCTGCAACTGCTGAAACCCGCAAAACTCATCTCGCCAACAAACAAAGAGAACGTGCTGTTTCAAGAGCCGCTCAATCTGACGTTCCGATGGCAGCCTGTAACCTCAAGCGGATACGGCGCGCCCGAGTATGAGTTCACGCTGAAAGAGATTGATGACAAGCAAGCGAACGTGGAAGCCGCCTTTCTGTATGCACGCACAGTGTATCAGACCACCACGAAAAACACCTTGCTCCCCTACACCGCCGACCTCCCGATGCTCGAGAACGGCAAGCGCTATGCATGGCAGGTGAAAGCCTCATTGCCGACCGAGACGAAGAACCGCTTCCAGAACAATGGCCTTAGCGAGGTGTGGCTCTTCGACCTGCGCGAAGACTGCAAGCCGCCCATAGGGCTCACTGCGGAACCCACCCACGACATGATGCTCCTCAAGTGGCAACCCGCGCAAGGGGCGGCGAACTACAACATACAGTACCGAAGAGAGGACTTCGACAGCAATGTGTGGCACGACAAGCCGGCTGATGCCGCCAACTCACTGATCAACGACATAGCCAAAGGGCATTCGTATGTGTTCCGCGTGGGCAGTGTCTGCGAAGACGGCAATGTCGTGTACAGTACGGAAAAGACCGCCTTCATGCCGCTGCAGGACGAAGAACAGATAAAAAACTGTGGCAAGGAACCCGACATAGACCTCAGCAACAGAGAGCCGAAAGAGTACCTTGGCATAGGCGATGTGTTCTACTGCGCCGACTATCCCGTCACGATAACCGAAGTGACAGGCGGCAACGGACTGTTCTCAGGAAAGGGGTATGCGCCGTTTCCGCTTTTCGGAGCGCTGCCCGTCAACGTCACCTTCTCCAACGTCAGCATCAACGCCGACAGCCGCATGACAGAAGGCAGTGTGGCTGCCGTAAGAGATGAGGGCAACAGCCTGATGAGCAACCTCGACCGCCTCACCGAAGGTGGCACGCAGAAACTTGCGCAGGGCATCATAAAGCCCGACATCATTGTGGACTACGCCATTCCGCCAACAGCCACACTCACCTACGACAGCATAGCCGACACCTATACCATAGAGGACGAAAACCATACGCCGCTCGGCGACCTCAGGATGCCGAGAAACGAGCAGGGCGAACCTGTTTTCCCCGTCATCGTGAAAGATGCCGACGAAAATATCTACAGGATTGAGGAGACAAAAGACGAGAACGGGACAAAGAAGGGCGGGTTTACCTTCACGCCATTAGGCAGGCAGATAGACCCGACAGACTTCGGCGGCATCCGAAAGGACGTGTGCGACTGGGACTACGGCGTAGTAGTATTTACAGAATCCCCCAACACAAAATACGCCCTCGACGGCGCGCTGCCCTACTACGACAACTGCGCCATCATCCGCTGTCACGCCGACGCGCAGAAGGAGAACGGCGGAAGGCTGTACAACGCCTACGCCTCTGTCAACAACGTAGAAATCTGCTCCAAGTGGAAGTTCATGGCAGCGGGCGAGACCGACGAGGTGCTGGCCGCGATTGACATCCGCAACGACGGGCTCGAACCCGGGAAGGTGCTCTTCGCCAATGCGCAGGGCGTCATCTTCCCTAGCGTGTACGACGCGAAAAAGAAGACCTACACCGTTACGCTGACGGGCACCGAGGCGGGCACGGCAATGACCGTATATGCCCTGTACAAGGCCAAAGATGGTTACAAGAGCCTCGGATATATGCATGTGGACACCCGCGCGAAGATGCCGCAGCAGAGCGTGGTGATAGTGAACGCCACGGGCAAAGCCTTGAAAGAAGACATTGCACAAACATTAAACGAAATCTACGGCAAGGTGGGCGTAACGTGGAATGTACAAGAAATTTCCGATTTCAGTTACCCGAAGGAGGAACTGTCACAGGTTTTTGATGGAAAGAGCAGCCTCATATCGCAGTACAACGATGCGCAGAAGGCGGTGATTGCCGCCTTTGAGGACTATCTTGGCGACCGTTACGACAGCCGCACGAGCTATGTGTTCCTGTTTGCATCTGGCGAAAGCAAAAATCGTGACGTGGCGGGCTTTATGCCGCGCGGCAGACAGTATTGCTTTATCGACACCAAGGAGGCGGGTGACCTAGGCGCCACCATAGCGCACGAGCTGGGGCATGGGCGCTTCAATCTGAAACACCCGTTTGACGACTGCTACGGACGGGCGGCCAAAGACAGCCGTGGCACCACACCCCTGCTGATGGATTACACCGATGGCACCAGCATCCCCAAATGGCAGTGGAGCGAAATCTATCAGCCTGCACTCATCGGAGCCGTGTTCGAAAGGGAGGAGAGAGGGGAAATTTCAGTATCTGATATATACATTAAAGCTGTTGAGGCAAAAGATTTTGTCATTAACAAAACACGACCTATTGTTGATGAAGCAACAGAACATGTCGTAGCAACAACAGATGAAGTTGCCATTGAATCATTACTGAAAGTAGCAAATTATATAGATCCCAATGTTTCTACATATAGTGAATCAACAAAACAAGAAATATTTGATAATGATGCCAATAAAACAGTTGCTATATTATTGTACGAATTTGCAACAGGTACAGGAGAAGAAAATCGTATTTTTACAAGCCTCAAAGAGAATTCTTTTGCTAGAAAATTCATAGAAGGACGAATACTTAAGGAGGTGTATAATGATTTCTATTATCAAATTGAAAAGAATAAGTGTAGTTACGATAAATTTAAGAATAGCGAAATTACTATATCATTAGAATTTAGTCCAGATAACACAAAAACATTCTTAGAGTCTATACAAAAACATATTGATTCTAATTTATCTCAGTTTTTCATTGGTGGAGCTATTGCAAGAATTAGAGCGACAGAAGAGCCTAATTGGGTAATAGTTGAAGTGATAAACAACACAAGTAGAAAGTCTCTAATGTTTCATATTGCGAATAATTATGAACGCGAAAAAGGGAAAATTGTACCATTGTCAACTATAGGACAAAGAATTATATTCAAAATGAAAATAGACACTAATAAATTTTACAAATAATGAAACATATAATAATATCATTAGGACTACTTCTACTAATATCATGTAGCCAAAACAATGTTTTAGGTAGATATTATTCTTGTCATAAAGAAAAAGATGTCTCCCATTATATTGAATTATTGTCAGATAGTACATTTAAATATGTGTATATAAAAAATAATATTTATCAAGAACATACAGGAACTTGGCAATTATTTTATAGAAATGGTTCCCCAGAAGATATACATTTTAGTAGTTGGGTTGAATTTGACGAATATATATTAAAGTGGAAAGAAGAGCGGCAATCGTCATTACAGGATCCATTGATTAGGCATAATCAAATCATTTTTGATATTGATAATTATGACTTGAATTTCAAGAAAAAATAGAAAATGACACCTCACTTACTCCAACATATCTGCCACCACCACACACAGATTTTCCTCAAGCACCCGTTCGACGACTGCTACGGACGGGCAGCCAAAGACAGCCGTGGCACCACACCCCTGCTGATGGACTACACCG
>SUXD01000039.1 GCA_015061145.1 Bacteroidales bacterium
GCAAACGAGAATTGCGATGCCTTGATGCCCACATAGTCGAGTTCAAATTCTGATTTTTCAGGCTTTGGCACATCAATGCCGAGCATCAGTTTGGTGGCAATTTCGATGAAGTTTATCTTCAGCACTTTGCTAACAAACGGGAACGAACGCGAAGCGCGCAAGTTGCATTCTATCACCTTGATGTAGTTGTCTTTGGCAAGAAATTGAATGTTGAACGGTCCGGTGATGTGCAGCGAACGGGCTATCTGTCGCGCAATGTTCTTGATGCGGCGGATCGTTTCGATGTAGATTTTCTGCGGCGGGAATTGTGTGGTAGCGTCACCGGAATGCACGCCAGCGTATTCTATATGTTCGGAGATGGCGTACACAACGATTTCGCCGTTCTTTGCTACAGCGTCTATTTCTATCTCTTTGCATCGTTCGATGAATTGTGAAATGACAACAGGGTGCTTTTTCGAAACGCTGGTGGCTAGTTTCAGGAATCCTTCCAATTGCTCTTTGTTGTAGCATACATTCATGGCAGCCCCCGAAAGCACGTATGACGGGCGTACCAGTACCGGGAAACCGATTTCTTCCACAAAATCGTTTACGTCTTCAAAGGTGGTGAGTTCCTTCCAGCGTGGCTGGTCAATGCCCAGTTCGTCGAGCATAGCCGAGAATTTGTTGCGGTCTTCAGCCATGTCTATGTCTGAAGCTTGTGTGCCGAGCAGGTTCACATGTTCGGCTGCAAGTTTCATGGCGAGGTTGTTGGGGATTTGTCCGCCAGTCGAGACGATTACGCCGTGCGGATTCTCAAGGTCAATGATATCGAGTACGCGTTCAAACGACAGTTCGTCGAAATAGAGCCTGTCGCACATGTCGTAGTCGGTCGATACAGTTTCGGGGTTGTAGTTTATCATCACCGAGCGGAATCCCTCTTTTCTGATGGTGTTCAGCGCATTCACGCCGCACCAGTCGAATTCTACGGACGAGCCGATGCGGTAGGCGCCAGATCCGAGCACCACCACCGATTTCTTGTCGCCCAGATATTTTACGTCGTTTTCAGTGCCATTATAGGTGATGTAGAGATAGTTCGTTTGTGCAGGATATTCAGCAGCCAGCGTATCAATCTGTTTTACAACGGGCACAACGCCATTTTTCTTGCGGAACGCTCTTGTTTGCAGTACGCCTTCTTCTATTCTGTCGTTGCTGTATTTGCCAGCCAGGCGTGCTATTTGGAAATCGGAGAATCCTTTCTTCTTGGCGTTCTTCAGCAATTCCACAGGGAGTTCTTCCAAAGTGTTGAACTGCTCCAGTTGTTTCTCGCATTTCACGATGTCCTGCAGTTTCTGCAAGAACCATAGGTCGATGCGTGTCAGTTCGTGTATTTTTTCTATGGAATATCCTTGGTGCAGTGCTTGTGCAATAACGAATATGCGCTTGTCGGTAGGTTTTGCAAGTGTTTGTTCGATGTTTTCCACAAACAGGTCTTTGTTGGCAACAAAACCGTGCTGCCCTTGTCCTATCATGCGCAATCCCTTTTGGATAACTTCCTCGAAAGTTCTTCCGATGGCCATAATTTCGCCTACAGACTTCATGCTGCTGCCCAGTTCGTGCGAAACGCCGTGAAATTTGCTCAAGTCCCAGCGCGGTATTTTGCATACGATGTAGTCGAGTGCAGGTTCAAAGAAAGCTGATGTGCATTGTGTTACGCTGTTTTTCAGTTCGGGCAGTCCGTATCCCAATCCGAGTTTTGCCGCTACAAAAGCCAGCGGATAACCTGTGGCTTTAGATGCAAGCGCCGACGAACGGCTCAGTCGCGCGTTCACTTCTATCACACGGTAGTCTTCCGATTGGGGGTCGAGGGCGTATTGCACATTGCATTCACCTACAATGCCGATGTGACGGATGATGCGGATGGCCAGTCGTCTCAGTTTGTGATATTCGGAGTTGGTAAGTGTTTGTGATGGCGCAACGACGATACTTTCACCCGTATGTATGCCGAGCGGGTCGAAATTCTCCATGTTGCAGACTGTGATGCAGTTGTCGTAACGGTCGCGCACCACTTCGTATTCCACTTCTTTCCATCCTTTGAGCGATTTTTCAACCAACACTTGTGGCGAGTACGAAAATGCTTTTTCGACCAACACTTTGAGTTCTTCGTCGTTGTCGCAGAATCCGCTGCCGAGTCCGCCCAAAGCGTAGGCGGCTCTCACAATGACTGGATATCCCAACTCGTTGGCTGCTTTCAAGGCGTCATGCAGGTTGGTCACGGCCTCGCTCTTGATGTATTTTACATTTATTTCCGATAGCTTCTGGTTGAAAATCTCACGGTCTTCGGTGTTGATGATTGATTGGACGGGTGTGCCCAGCACGCGCACATTGTATTTCTCGAAAACGCCATTCTGGTATAGCTTCACACCGCAGTTGAGCGCAGTTTGTCCGCCAAAAGAGAGCAGTATGCCGTCGGGGCGTTCCTTTTCGATGACTTTTTCTACAAAATCAGGGGTTACAGGCAAGAAATAGACGCGGTCGGCAATGCCTTCCGAAGTTTGTACCGTGGCTATGTTGGGGTTGATGAGCACGGTTCTCACACCTTCCTCGCGCATGGCTTTCAGTGCTTGCGAACCAGAATAGTCGAATTCTCCGGCTTCGCCAATTTTGAGTGCTCCCGAACCGAGCAGCAGCACTTTTTTCATGTTCAGGCGTTCGCCGTTCAGCCCGAAATCGTCTTTTGTTTTGGTGTCAAGATGAATTTCACCGGTTTTCATCATATCGATGAAAATATCAAACAAAAATTCGGTATCTGTCGGACCGCTGGCGGCTTCGGGGTGAAACTGCGCCGAGAGGAATGGTTTCGTTTTGTGTCTGATGCCTTCGTTGGTGCCGTCGTTCATGTTGATGAAAAGCGGTTCCCAATCGTTGCTGAGTGTGCTGTTGTCTACAGCGAATCCGTGATTTTGGGAAGTGATGAATGCTTTGTTGGTGCCGGCTATCTTCACGGGCTGATTATGCGAGCGGTGTCCGTATTTCAACTTGTAAGTCTTTGCGCCGCCAGCGATAGAGAGCAGTTGGTTGCCCAAGCAGATGCCGAAAATAGGCTTCCCCGTCTTCATCGCTTTTCTGATGTTTTCGATGGTTGCGGTGCATTTTTCAGGGTCGCCAGGCCCGTTTGAAATGAAAAGTCCGTCGTATTCCAGTTGGTTGAAATCGTAATCCCAAGGCACGCGTATCACGGTGGTGTCTCTTTTCAGCAGACAGCGGATAATGTTGTTTTTCACACCGCAATCCACCAATACAACGCGATATTTTCCGTCGCCGTAGGTTTTCACTTCGGTGCAACTTACCTTTGCGACAAGGTTTTCTTGGTTTGGGTCGACGAAGTCGATATCGCAGCCTTCGGGCGAAACGAATTTGCCTTTCATGGAACCTTTCTCGCGGAGTATCTTTGTCAGCTGGCGGGTGTCGATACCGAAGATGCCGGGCACCTTTTGCTCTTTCAGCCATTCGTCAAGACTTTTCTGCGCGTTCCAATGGCTGTATTTTTCTGACAATTCAGCGATAATAAGGCCGCTGGCTTGTATCTTTTCTGATTCGAAGAAGGTGGAGATGCCATATTTGTCCACAATTTCGGCAGGCACGCCGTAATTACCTACAAGCGGATAGGTGACAGTAAGCAACTGACCTGCATACGATGGATCGGTCAAACTTTCAGGGTAGCCTGTCATCGCAGTGCTGAATACCACTTCGCCTGCAACGGGCGCATCGTATCCAAATGATTTTCCATGAAATACAGTTCCGTCTTCAAGAACCAAATCTAACGGTTTGTACATATATGTCTATTTTATAATTCGCAATTAAAAGATGGTGCGTTGGGATGGCCAGAATTGCTCTTCCCGAATTACAAAAGTACTATTGTTGTTTCTTATTAACCGTTTAGACAAGGAAAATAATAAAACGTTTTCTGTGGAAGTTGCGAATTGAAATTGTTTTGCATTTATTTTATGTTTTATTGTAACAAAAAATATGAATTTTATTTCAATTTATTAAAAATCAGTTTTTATGTCATTTTTTCCATTGATAGAAACCCAGCAGTCCGCCAATGGCAGATATAGTGATGTAGAAAGGGTAGAGCAGACTCGTAGGGAAGATCCATATCGTCAGGTATGTTTCTCGCGAAAAGGTGCAGTACGACCATAGAAAAATTCTGTCAATAAGCAATTTGGAAATAAAAATAACGCCAAAAGTAAAGAGGTGCGCAACAGAGAAAAATGCTCCGAAGGCGTTTACAAGCAGTGCTATGCAGATGCCGAGTACGCAGCATGATGCAAAAATGCTGCTTCGGTCGGTGTATGACTTCGCTTTCGAAGCCCATCGCGCTCGCTGGCTGAAAAAACCTTTCGCTGTTGCGCAAGGTCGTGTGAATACCAATGCGCTCTGCGATTTCAGATATTCAATGTTTTTCCCGCTCTTCTTGAATTGATGCAGCATGAATACGTCGTCGCCGGAAATTTCACGCTCGATGATGTAGGCGCCCTTATAGCCCAGCGCGGTCAGCTTCACCTGGAGCT
>SUXD01000027.1 GCA_015061145.1 Bacteroidales bacterium
CGCTCTACATTACATGTTTGGTCGATTTGACAGGCGGCATGGGAGTCGATTGCAGTTTCTTGTCGCAGCAGTTCGACAAAACATGTTATGTAGAGCGCAATGCCGATTTGTGTGCGCTGGCACGGCATAATTTCCGCGTGTTGAACCGTCAGGACATCACGGTGGAGCACACCACGGCCGAAGAATTCTTGGAGCGTATGCCGCAGGTGCGTTGCATTTTCATCGACCCGGCGCGCCGCAGCGACAGCGGGCAGAAGGTCTTTTTCTTGTCCGATTGCCAGCCAGATGTGACAAAAATGATAGATACGATGCTTGCCAAGTCGGATGTGGTGCTGATAAAACTTTCGCCCATGCTCGATTTGAAGAGTGCGGTGGAGTCGTTGAGGTGCGTCAGCAGGGTATTTGTGGTGTCGGTGGATAACGAGTGCAAAGAAATGCTTGTATGGGCAGAGAAGAATGCCGATAAAACGGAAATCGAAGCCGTGAATCTCACCAAAAAAGGGATGCAGCGTTTCGCGTTCTCTTTCGACGATGAGCAAGCGCTGAATTTGCCCTATGCCCATGCGTTGTCGGCATATCTGTACGAACCCAATGCCTCGGTGATGAAAGCAGGTGCTTTCAAATCGGTGGCGCAGGCGTTTTCGGTAAACAAACTGCACCCCAATACGCATCTTTATACTTCAGACCGTCTTGTGACGGATTTCCCGGGACGGGTGTTCCGTGTGAAGGCGGTTTCCTCTTTTTCAAAATCAGACCTCAAGAAGCATCTGGGCGGCATAAAACGCGCGAACTTGACGGTGCGCAATTTCCCAGAATCGGTGGAAAAACTGCGCGCAAAGCTCAAATTAAAAGAGGGTGGTGACACCTGCTTTTTTGCCTGCACTCTAAATGATGAAAGAAAAGTGTTGGTGAAATGTTGTAAGTGTGTTTAGCCGTTAATGTTTAGAGTTTTAACGATAAGCAATATGAAAAAACTGATTTTAATTTTCTTGTTAGACATGATGGTATCTTGTCATCCTGATAGAACATCTAAAGATGATTTGGCTAAATTCACGAATCGTATAGAACAAAACTCCACTTCGTGGAACGAGGCTTATTGGGATGATACGTTACAAAAGTATGACGAGATTTGCTAGACGCTGAATCTATATGAATATTCGGAAAATGAAATGGCAGAAATTGACAGTCTGAAAGGAGGGTGTACTAAATTCTTTATGATACATTATACCAGATTGGAAGAATTGTTTAAAAAAACGAAGGCGGAACGTTTTAGAAAAACAAACGCAGGCTCTATAGTTTGGGAGTCTGCGTTTTTAATAATCTATGCGAGTGTTTAAAGTGTCAATATTAGATTTCCAGAATTAATCGCCGTTGTAAATTTTTTGTCTTTCTGTATCAACGATTTTCCAAAGATCTTCATTGTCTGGGTTTTCACAAGCCTTTTTGTAGGCGTTAATGTATTCGGGATAATTTCTGTATTTGAATTCCATAATACTCATATTGGGCAAAAGAAAAAGAATTAGCCCGAATACTCCAACAATAATAGTTCTTCTTAAAATTTTCAAGTAAAAAGAAGATTTGTTTGTTAAGTATTTGGATAGTCCAATTAATGATACGAATAAAAGTCCTATAAGTCCGGCATATAATAATACATTTGCCCCGGGCCAGCTAAATAATTTGAACAATATTCCAATAATTGATATGCACAATGCCATTCCTGATCCAATAGCCCCTATTATTCTTAATGTACTAATGCGAGTAAAAGTTTCTTTGTGAACAATTTCCCTAATTTTTATGTCGTTGAATAGTGCAAAACCAAAGTAGAAGTAAAAAGCGGAAAGCGTCATTAACAGCATTGCACATAATGTGCTGCCGCCAGAAATTAGAAATATATTCATTCCAACTGCTAATAGAGAAAGGGTGGCTATTATTATTTCAGCTTTTTTCATAAGCATTTAGTAAAAATTTAATACTGATATTTCTTTTGTCTAAATGGAAAACTATTCAATATTTTTCCGCACCTTTTTGAGGTATTCGTGCATGGCGGCGGTGTCTTTCTGCTCGATGATGTCGGTGAGTTTGCCGAGTTCTTCGCGGATGAGTTTTATCTGTCCGGCCGAAAATGGGTTGAACAGAATTTCCGAGATAAGGAAATCGTCTTCCGACAGCAGTCCGTGCGCAATGTCCATGTGGCGTTTGAAAGTAGTTCCCGGTGCGTCTTGGTGTTTCATCACCGATGCGAAGGCGAGGGTAGATACAAACGGTATGGAAAGCGAATAGGCGGTTGTTTCGTCGTGCTCAAGGAAAGTGTATTCAAAGATGTTCAGTTTCAGCGAGCTGTACAGGTCTTTGAAAAAGGCTTTTCCCATGTGGTCGCTTTCGGTGATGATGATGGCGTTTTGCGTGCGCAGGTTGTCGAGCGTAGCAAATGTGGGACCGAACATCGGGTGTGTAGAAACATAGCGGAATCCGCAGTTTTCGTAAAAATCCTTCAGACCGGTTTTCACCGAGGCGATGTCGGAAATGATGCAGCTTTTGGGCAGATAGGGCAGCACTTTGTTGAATGCGTCGAGGGTGTATTTCAGCGTCACGGCGTTGATGACCAGCTCAGGTTCAAATTCCTTAATTTCTTCGTATTTAGTCATGCGCAGGGTATTGAACACAAAACGCAGTCGTTTAGGGTCAGTGTCGAAGAGTGCCACTTCGTGTTGCAGACAGAGCACATCCGTAAAGAATGTTCCCATTTTTCCTGCTCCAAGAATCAGTATTTTCATGGTTGAGTGTAAAGTAGAAAGTTAAAAGTTAAAAGTAGAAAGTAAAAGTGGAAAGCGATTCACTTTCCACTTTTAACATTCTTCAATTCTCTTATTTGTTCATAATCTCCATTTGATGACGAACGCTCTCTTCGTGTATGGCCACGAACAAGGTTTTCAAGAAGTCTTCGCTCAAGCCGAGTGAAAGCGATTGTGCGATGCGGTCTTGCAGCAGTTCGTCGTAGCGGGCGGTTTGCAGTACCGAGAGGTTATGCTCTTTCTTGTAAACGCCGATTTCTTCGCAGACGCGCATACGTTTAGCCAATGTTTCCAGTATATCGTTGTCGAGTTCGTCGATTTGTTTACGCAGTTGCGTAAGGTTTTCGGTCGATTGCTTCTCGTCGCGGATGACCAAGGTGTCGAGGATGCATTCGAGCACTTCGGGTGTTATTTGTTGCGAAGCGTCGCTCCATGCTTTGTCGGGGTTGCAGTGCGATTCGATAATCAGTCCGTCGAAAGCCAAGTCCATAGCCTGTTGGCTGATAGGCGCTATCAGTTCGCGCTTTCCGCCTATATGGCTTGGGTCGCAAATGATAGGCATGTTAGGGATGCGTCGGTGCAACTCCATAGGGATGTGCCATTGCGGCAGATTGCGGTATATTTTTTTGTCGAACGAGCTGAATCCGCGATGAATGGCGCCGATTCGTTTGATGCCGGCGTTGTAGATGCGCTGTATGGCGCCAATCCACAGTTCGAGGTCGGGGTTCACAGGGTTTTTGATGAGTACGGGAATATCAACGCCTTCGAGCGCGTCGGCTATCTCTTGTACGGCGAACGGGTTGGCAGAGGTGCGTGCGCCAATCCAGAGTATGTCAACGTCGAAAGCCAGGGCTTCACGCACATGTTGCGCCGTAGCCACTTCGGTGGCCACATACATGCCGAGTTCTTTTTTTACGCGTTTCAGCCACACAAGTCCTTCTACGCCAATGCCTTCGAAACCGCCCGGTTTGGTGCGGGGTTTCCATATTCCGGCGCGGAATATTTTAATTCCTTTGGAAGCGAGCTGTTTGGCAGTTTCCATTACTTGTTCTTCAGTCTCTGCGCTGCAAGGGCCCGAAATCACGATGGGGCGTTTGTCTTCAATACCAGGCAGCAAAATTGATTCTAGTTCTAGTTCCATGAGTGAATATTATTAATTTCTAAGTTTCTAATTTCTGAGTTTCTGATTTGATGATTTGAAAATTTGAAGATTTGAAGTTAATTCAAAATTCATAATTCAAAATTCATAATTATCTTGTTTTTCGATTCTTAATTCTCTCCAGCGCCTCTTCTAGTTTCTCTTCGGTGCAGCAGAGTGATATTCGCACATATCGTTCGCCGTTGCTTCCGAAAATGAATCCTGGTGTGATGAACACATTGGCGTTGTACAGCACATCGTCGGCGAGTTCGGCCGATGAGGCGTATTTCTCGGGGATTTTTCCCCAAGCGAACATGCCTATTTGGTTTTTGCTGTAGGTGCATCCCAGTGTGTCGAGTATCTTGTTGGCGAGTACACGGCGCCGTTTGTAGAGCTCTACATTGTACTGTTTGTGCCATTCTTCGTCGTTGTTCAGCAACGCTTCGGCTGCTGCAATCTGCAATGGGCGGAACATGCCGGAGTCCACATTGCTTTTCACGCGCAGAATCCATTCGATGAATTGCTTGTTCGAAGCCAGCATGGCCATACGCCATCCTGCCATGTTGTGCGATTTGCTCATGGAGTTCATCTCGATGCAGATGTCTTTGGCGCCTTCAGTAGCAAGCAGGCTGAGTTTTTCGCCTTCGTTGCAGATGAAGCTGTAAGGGTTGTCGTTGCAAATGATAATGCCGTGTCGTTTGCCGAAATCCACCAGTTTCTTGAACAGTTCTTTTGTGGCCGGCGTGCCAGTAGGCATGTTCGGGTAATTCACCCACATCAGTTTCACATTCGAAAGGTCCATCGCTTCCAGTTTCTCGAAGTCGGGTTGCCAACCGTTGTTTTCGTCAAGGTCGTAAATTTTTACATCCGCTTCGAGCAATCGGCTGACGGATAGATAGGTAGGGTAGCCGGGATTAGGCACCAGCACACCGTCGCCTTTGTTCAAGAAAGTCATCGAAACATGCAGAATGCCTTCCTTCGAACCTATGAGCGGCTGTATTTCGTTGTCGGGGTTGAGTTCCACGCCGAACCATTTCTTGTACCATGCTGCGAAAGCTTTTCGCAATTCGGGAATGCCTACATAGCTTTGGTAGCCGTGTGTGTTTTTCTTTTCGGCTTCAGCCTTCAGCGCTTTGATGGTGTTTTCCGAAGGGGGCATGTCGGGACTGCCGATGCCGAGGCTGATGATGTTTTTGCCTTGTGCGTTCAAAGCAGCCACTTCTTTCAGTTTTTTCGAAAAATAGTATTCCGAAATGCAGTTTACTCTGTCTGCGGGTTTGATGTCTTTCATAATATGATAAATGTTTTTTTATTCGTTTGCAGGTTTGAAGTTCTCATATTCTCCCAAAATCTTGAAATCCTTTATCAGCGGTCTGATGGCATTGAGCGACTGGCGGTATCGCCCGAGGTCGTCAAAGGTCAGGTTGATGAAGAATCGGTATTCCCACTCGCGTCCGATGATGGGGAGCGATTGTATTTTTGTGAGATTTATATGGTAGAAAGATAAGATGCACAGTATTTTTGCCAGACTTCCTTCTTCGTGCGGCAGGGTGAATACGAGTGTGGATTTGTTGAGCGTTTTTCCTTTGCTGAGCTCTTCCGCTCTGCTGGGGTCGCATATTATCAGAAATCGTGTGAAGTTGCGTTTGTTTGTCTCAATGCCTTCTTCCAGAATCTCAAGTCCGTATATCTCGGCGGCGAGCGAACTGCAGATGGCGGCGCAATGTTTCAGTTTCTTTTCCGATATGAGTTTGGCGCTCAACGCGGTGTCTTCGCTTTCTACGGCGCGCATATATTTGTGCTTGTCCAGAAATTCTTCGCATTGCATCAGCGCGATAGGTTGCGATTGCACTTCAGTGATGTCGGTTATTTCTTGCCCCTTCAGCGCAACGAGGTTGTGCTTGATGCGCAGTTTGTATTCGCCCACAATCACTTTGCCGCTGTCTTCCAGCAGGCCGTGGTTGGGCAGCAGACTGCCGGCGATGGTGTTCTCGATGGCCACAATGCCAATCAAATCTTTGTCCGCCTGCATCTTCTCAAACAGTTCTTTGAAAGTGTTGCAAGGGACGATTTCTATCTCTTCGCCAGCAAAATAGGCGCGTGCGGCTATCTCGTGGTTGGCTCCCGGAACTCCTTGTATGGCTACTCGTTTCATTTTGTTGTTCAAAATAAAAAAGCCCGCTCAAACAGAGCAGGCTTTTTGTACATTATATTTAATTTATTCACACATCCAACCTGCTCTTACTTGATGAAGTAAAAGTAAAAGTAGAAGTAATATGCGAACAAATTTTTAATCATAGTTTGTTTGTTTCTGTTTGCAAAAGTAATGGATGAATTTTAAATGACAAACAAAAAATTGTTTTTTTTTATAAAAAATGATACCTTTACAAAAGAAACGAATTTAAAATTATACAAAAATGAGAAAAATTACATTTTTATTCGCTGCGGTCATGATGATTGCAGGAATGCTCAATGCGCAGTCGTTTGGCAGCAAGTTGGGCGGTGCGCTCAAGAGTGCAGTGGATGCCAACTCCTCGGCTACAGTCCGTACGGCACCTTCAAATCCAACACCTTCAAAAGCTGCTGCCACTTATTATGTGAATGCGGCTACAGGAAGCAATCGCGCCGATGGCCTTACGCCTGCTACGGCAAAAAAGGACATTCAGAAAGTGTTGGATCTTATTGCCGAAAACAAGCAGAACGGAGCCGTTATCAATGTGGCGGAAGGCAATTATCTGGGAAGTCTTGATGCCGGTTATATCGAAGTGAAAAACTTCGTTTCGCTGGTTGGGGGATGGAACGCTAGCTTTACGGCGCGTGATCCGCAGAAGTATGTGACGAAAATAGAGCCTACTGCCGCACAAAATGGTACAAACGGCAACAAGGCGCTCATTACCCTGAGCGGTCTCGACAATGTCAATTATGTAGTGGGCGGCACGGTGAAAATAGATGGTTTTTGCCTGAATCTTGGCATGCAGAACAATTACAAGCCCGCCGACCCGAGCGATCCTCGGAACGGCTGTCCGCAAGGTGTGGAAACCGGCCGTATGGTGGACGATGGCGGAGCGCAGCTGTCGCATCAGCTGATTCACTCCGATGCCGCTGTGGCAGGCAATATTATTATATGCAATTGCCTCATTGCCAACAGCCCTTATTTCGGCATTCAGATAAATACCCGTTGCGGCGAGATTGAGATTTACAATTGTGTGATTATCTCGAACCGATACGCCGGCGTACGTATTGACGGATGGGACAAGAACGGTGAGCGCTCGCATGTGAATTTCCATCACAATACGGTGGCTTTCAGCTGGTGCCGCGACAAAATCATGGAAGACATGGGATATGGATATGAGTTCATGTGCAAGGTGAATGCCGATGTGCACCACAATATCTTCCTTTGCAACAATTACGCCGCATTGGCGCGTACGCATGTGCTTTCGGGCCCCGATGCTGTCATTGAGGCCAAAAGAAAAACGAATGTGTACGACAATCTGTTCTTTATGAATGCCGCCGACTTGCAACTGCCTTCGAAAGGTGGCGGAAAATGGACCAATGTTTCGTGCAAGAATTTTGAGGATGTTGACGAGAAAATAATCCCGAAAGTGGACGGAAACAAGGAACTCGCCAGTGGCGATGCTTTCGTGAATGTGATAGACCAAGCTTATCTGAAAGGTTTTGCGAACATCAAAGTCATCAGTTCTTCGTCGTTCGATCCGAACTCAGCTGCCAATCTCTATCGTCAGGCGCATGGCATGAATATGCAAGGTACCGAGATAAATCGCGTGTCGATGTTCGGAAATCGCTACAACTTCGGCAAGGCGCTGCTGTTTTTCGGCGCAAAATCTGGTTATGGCGCACAAAAACTGAAATAATCGTTATCGGATGATAATCAAGAGAAGTCCTTGCGCAAGCGGGGACTTCTCTTTTTAGAAGCAAAAGCGTATGAAAAAAAATTGTTTTGGTTTGTTGCTGTCTTGCCTGTTTGGCTGCCATTCGGCGCAGATGCCAGATTCGCAGATGGTGTCGTACGAATATGGATATTATAATTGTACGGCGCTTCCAGTGCTGGAACTTGAAATGCATTTGAATGGTTCAAAAGTGGACGTGAATCTGGTGCAAGGGAGCGATACGGTTCGTTTTGAGGCTGATAAAAGTCTTATTGATGAAGTGCAACGTGTTTTTGCGGAACAGAAAATGTACAAGTATAAACCGTCGTACAGCCCTCGTTTCGAAGTGCTCGACGGGTATTCATGGCGCTACAGCGCTAAGTTTGCCGATGGCGCGTCATTCGCGTCGGGCGGCAGCAATGCATGGCCGAGCGGTGATGCTTTGCGACAAATAGCGGCTTTGGTGAAACAAGCGGCCGGATTGTGATTTATTCGTGCTCTTTCAAGTATTTGCCTAATGTCTCGGCGGCGTATGCCACGGCTTTGGCGCATGGGCGTTTTGCATAATATTCGGCATTTCGTTCCGAGGGTTCGGGCATTTCCACATTGCGTTTTTTGCTCAATAAGTCGGCGCAGATGATGGAACCGAATTTCTCTTTGAATGTGTTGGCGCAATCTTGCACAGCAGCATAATTTTCGGTGCGTGCCGCGTGATCGGCGGGATTGTCGGCATTCCCGGCAAGCCCCAGTATCATGGCCATGCCGCTTACGGTGCCGCATACTTCGCGCATGCGTCCCAGTCCTCCGCCAAACGATGAGGAAATCTTGGCAGCGGTGGTCGCATCCATGTCAAAAAGGTCAATGTATGCCAAAACTACGGATTGAGCGCAGTTGTATCCGTTCATGAAAAAGTCAACCGCACGGTTTTTGCGTTCTTCAATGTCAAATTCTTTCATATATTCTATTTGTAAGGTACATACACCGCTTTTTTTGTTTTGAAGAATTCTTCGTCGAAGAAATCAGAAATGTTGTACAAAGTGGCGATGTGTTTGTATTGTTTTATTTCCTCTTCCAGTTCGCCGCCTTTCAAGCAAATCAAGCCGTTGGGAAGTCCGTTTTGCTGCTTGGCGGAGATGTTTTTTCTGGTTAGTTTTATCAAGTCGTTGAGGGGCATTACGGCGCGACTTACGATGAAATCGTATTTGTTTTTCACTTCTTCTACGCGCGTATGCTCAAAAGTGCAGTTTTTTAGCCCTATGGCATTGGCTATTTCTGTTGCCACGCGTATTTTTTTTCCGATGGAATCCACCAAGTGAAATTTTGTTTCGGGAAACATGATGGCGAGCGGAATACCTGGAAAACCGCCTCCTGTGCCTACATCCATCACTGCGCTGCCTTCTTTGAATCGGATGATTTTGGCAATGGCCAGCGAGTGCAGCACATGGTGTTCGTAAAGGTTGTCAATGTCTTTTCGTGAAATGACATTTATTTTGCTGTTCCAGTCGGCATACAAGTCGAACAAGGCGGAAAATTGCCGGTTTTGCTCTTCGGTCAGGCTTGGGAAATATTTAGGAACGATTTCAAAATTCATGGTTCATTGGTGTTTGTGTACAATCAAGTGCTATGAAAACATATCCAAAGGTATGATATTTTTTTGAATTGTTCAGCATTTTGGATGCTGATATGATTTATTGAGGAAAAAATCTTGGGTGTCCTTCGTAAAGTTTTATCTTTGTGTAAACTTTTCTTGTTATGAAATTCCAGATACTGACTGAAAATACGGTGTATATGCCGGGAGCGAAGGCCGAACATGGTTTTTCGCTTTATGTGCAAGCCGATGATGGCTTCAAGGTGTTGTTTGATACGGGACAGACAGGACTGTTTGCAGACAATGCTGCCCTTATGGGTGTGGATATAAGTGCAGTAGATGCGCTGGTATTGAGCCATGGACATTATGACCATACAGGTGGTGTCGGGCGTTTTTTGGAACTGAATCGAAAAGCGAAAATATATCTGAAAAGGGGATATGATGAAGATAAGCGTAATCGGGCGGGCCGATACATTGGTTTCCCCTCAGATGTCGCGCTTCCGCACGAACGCGTGTGTGTGGTAGATGAGGTTACTGAACTGACGAAAGGGGTGTTTGTCGTTCCCGATATAGAAATCTATGATGAAAATGATGCGCATTTTCGTAATCTGTATGTACGCCGTTCGGGGGAATTGTGCGAAGATGATTTTGTCGACGAGTTGTTTTTGGCAGTGATGCACGCAGGGAAAATGAATATAGTGAGCGGTTGCGCTCATCGCGGCATAGTGAATATTGTGAAGTCGGCAGTTCGGTTGTTCGATGTTCCGATTTCAATGGTTCTGGGCGGTTTTCATACTTCTCATGAAGATGAGGACGCCATTAAACGCCTTTCTGCAGCTCTCTCCGCCTTCCATATAGAGAATTTGGTGCCGTGTCATTGCACTGGTGTCGAACAGTATGCGCAACTGAACAGCCATTATGCAGGGAAAATGAAATTTGGCAGCGTGGGATTTGTTATTGCTGAAGAATAAAGAAGATTTCCTATGCAACTTTTGTAAAAAAAGAAAAAATCACTAAAAAATGTGAAAAATAGGTATATTGTAAAGAAAAATGTATTACTTTTGTATCGGTTGTTTGTGCAACTAAAAATATTAAAAATAGAATTTTATGGAAAATACAGTAGCCTTGGATTTGAGCATTGTGTTTGCTATCTTGAGTGGAAAGGTTTCGCGTGCGATAAATCGTGAACTTTACAGAAGTTATAGAGAGGCTGGATTTGATGTTACGCCCGAGCAGAATCTGGTGTTGCTTTATTTGTGGGATAAAGATGGTGTGACGCAACAGGAGATTGCGTCAGCTACATACCATGATAAACCCAGCGTGACGCGTTTGCTCGATAATATGGAAAAAAATGGACTCGTAGTGCGTGTGACCAGCAAGAATGACAAGCGCAGCAATCTCGTGTATCTGACAAAAAAAGGCCGTGAATTCAAAATGGCGCTTTCGCCGATTTCGCTGTCGGTGATGAACAAGGCTATAAGCGGACTTTCTAAAGATGAAGTTGAAACGGCGGAATATCTTTTCCGTAAAGTGTTCTGCAATCTGAAATAATAATAATAAATGAGGATTTTTGATATGAATCTGATGAGAAAATATGGTGTGTTGTGCATGTTGTTCTTTGCTGCAGTGGCGCAAGGGCAGCAGACGCTTACATTGGAGGATTGTCGCCGGATGGCGATGGAAAACAACAAAGGGTTGTTGATGTCGGAGGAGAAGGTGAAAGCAGCCAAAAGTATGGAAAAGGCGGCCAAAACGCATTATTTGCCTAGCATATCGGCCAAAGGCGGTTATATGTACAATTCAAGGAATATCTCGTTGCTTGGCAGCGACCAGATGTTGCCCGTAGGCTCCAAAATGGCTGATGGTTCGTTTGGATTCACTCCCGATCAGATTTCGAATCAATGGACAATGTTGCCTAACGGACAAGCAGTACCGCTCGACGCTAACGGCATGCCGTTCGACCCGGCGGCAAATCCTGAGAAAATTCAGTGGAAGAACTATGCGTATATTCCGAAGGATGCGTTTGAATTTGATATAAAACATCTCTTTTTCGGTGGTATAAATGCCTCAATGCCCATCTATTTGGGCGGCAAAATCCGCGAAATGAACCGGTTGGCCAAAACAAGTCGTGAAATTGCCGAGAATCAGTTGGATGAAGCTGCTTCTGAAGTGCTGTTTCATATTGACGAGCGCTATTGGCAAGTGGTTTCGCTTTCAGCCAAAAAATCGTTGGCTGAAAGTTATGTGCAACTGCTGCGTAAGTTGGACGACGATTTGGAAAAATCTATTGCAGTGGGTGTTGCTACGGTTTCCGACGGACTTACGGTGAAGGTGAAGCTGAACGAGGCCGAAATGACCTTGTCGCAGGTTGACGACGGTTTGCAACTGTCGAAAATGGCGTTGGCGCAATTGTGTGGTATCGGTTATGATGTGGCGTTTACGCTTGCCGATGAAAAGACAGAAATGACTGATTTGAAAGATTTTGTTTCCGTTGATACAGAAGTGAATATGGAAAATGCCTTGTCGAGCAGAAAAGAAGTGCAGAATCTTGAGTTGCTTGGAAAAGTGGCGCGCTCGAACGAAAAGTTGCAACTGTCGCGTTTCATGCCTTCGGTGGCAGCTGTTGGCGGATACAATATTTCGAATCCGAATCTTTTCAACGGCGTCGACAACGGGTTCGCAGGAATGTGGATCGTTGGTGTGGCAGTGAATGTGCCGATATTCCATTGGGGCGAACGCTTTCATACTTTGAGCGCAGCGCGTTCCGAAAAGAAAATTGTGCAATATCAGTTGGATGAGGCGCGCGAGAAAATAGAACTGCAGATAACACAAGCTAAATTCAAGATAGACGAGGCGCAGAAACGGTTAGCCACGACAATGAAGAACCTGGAACGCGCCGAAGAGAATCTTCAGCACGCCGATGTAGGATTTGAGGCGGGTGTGATAACCGTTTCGAATGTGCTTGAAGCTCAGACGGCATGGCTGAAGGCAAAGTCGGAAAATATTGATGCGCAAGTTGACATAAAATTGTGTAATGTTTATTTGAAAAAAGCGATAGGACAATTGTCGCAAGAAAATTGACAAAAAAGAAAAACAGGAAAATATGAAAACAAAAGAAAGTACAAATTTGCTGTTGGGGTTGATAACCCTGTTGCTGGTTTTAGTGTTGATTTCGGTAATAGGATGGGTTGTGTTCAAACCTTCTGAGCCGGTCATTCAAGGACAAGCTGAGGCGTCCGAAGTCAGAGTGTCAGGCAAACTGGCGGGCAGAATCTTGCAATTCAAAGTGGAAGAAGGTTCGCAGGTGACTGCTGGAGACACTTTGGTGATTATCGAATCGCCGGAACTCAATGCAAAGTTGGAGCAGGCCAATGCAGCGCGCAGCGCAGCTCAGGCACAGAACCAGAAAGCGATTAACGGCGTTCGCTCCGAACAGATTCAAGCAGCCTATGAGATGTGGCAGAAGTCTATTGTGGGTGTCGATATAGCGCAGAAATCGCTGACGAGGGTGAAGACGCTTTTCGAGAGCGGTGTGGTGCCTGCACAAAAGTACGACGAAGTGGAGGCTCAATATAAAGCTGCTGTGGCTACAGAAAAAGCTGCGAAATCCCAGTACGACATGGCAGTGAACGGTGCGCAGGACGAAGATAAACGCGCAGCGCGCGCTTTGGTCGAAAAGGCCGACGGCGCTATATCAGAAGTGAAGGCGTATTTGAAAGAAACTCATCTGATAGCGCCGATTTCAGGCGAAATATCGGACATTTTCCCGCAAAGAGGCGAATTGGTAGGGCAGGGCTCTCCCATTATGAATATAGTCGATTTGGATGATATGTGGGTAACATTCAATGTGCGTGAGAATCTGCTTGGCAGCATGAAGATGGGCAGCGAGATAAAGGCTGTGATACCTGCGTTGGACAATAAAGAAGTGACACTGAAAGTGACGTACTTGAAGGCGCTTGGCAGTTATGCTACATGGAAAGCCACCAAGACGACGGGCGACTTTGATGTGGTGACATTCGAAGTGCGTGCAAAACCGGTGGAGAAAATCGCAGATTTGCGTCCGGGTATGACAGTTTTGATGAAATGAATTTTTGAAAGAGCGGAATGATGAAAGCGTTTTGGAATGTTTTTTATAGAGAGATAGAGCGGATATGGTCGCGCCCCATCTATCTGGTGGTGGTTTTTCTGCTGCCGCTAATCTGTTTTCTCTTTTGGGGAACATTCATGCACTCGGGGCTTCCTTTGGAGATACCTGTTGGCGTGATAGACAAGGACAATACTTCGCTGTCACGCAATATGGTTCGTCAGATAGGCGCTACGCAGCAGTGCCGTTTTCAAGACCTTTACGCCAATTTCTCCGAAGCGCGTGAGGCCATGCAGCGCGGTGAGATATATGCTTTTTTTGAAATTCCGGCCGATTTTCAACGCGATGTGCTGACGGGCAAACAGCCGCAGATAGATTTTTACTATAGCTCAGTGTTTCTGATTGCAGGCTCGCTTCTCAATAAAGATTTAAGCATAATGACGTCCACTCTTTCGGCGGGCGTAACATTGAAAATGCTCACGGCAAGAGGGGTGGAAGAACAGGTGGCTATAGCGCAGATTCGCCCCGTCTCGCCCGAGTTTTTTGCTATCGGCAATCCGTGGCTGAACTATTCTGTGTACTTGGTGAATGTGCTTTTGCCAGGTCTGCTTAGTTTGCTCGTTCTTTTGATGACGGTTTATACGGTGGGTGTTGAGCTGAAAATGAGCACAGGGCGAAAATGGCTGCGTGCGGCAGATAATAACATGCTGCTTGCCCTTTTGGCGAAAGGACTCCCGTACACGATTTGTTTCACTGTTGTCTTTTGGGCGTGCGACATCATGCTGTACAAAGTGCTTAATTTCCCGTTGCACAATTCCGTCGGATGGATGTTCTTGGCGTCGTTTTGTCTGGTGATTGCCAGTCAGGCGTTGGGCGTATTCATGATTGAGGTGTTCCCTGTGTTGCGTGACGGATTGAGCTTTGCCAGTCTTTTTGGCGTGCTGTCGTTTTCGTTTGCTGGTCTATCTTTCCCAGTAGAGGCGATGTTGCCCATGATGCGTTCGTGGAGCTATATGTTTCCTGTAAGGCATTATTTCCTTATCTATCAGGATATAGCGCTCTTTGGGTTTGAGCCCTTAAGCGTGTTGCCGCGCTACGCTTGTTTTTCAATGTTTCTCTTGTTGCCATTGTTGTTGTTGCCTCGCCTCAAAAAGGCTTTGATTTACGACAGATATCCAAAAAAATAAAAGATGATTTTTTAGCAGATGTTTAAGGAACTGTATAATAAGATTAAGGATGGTGTGATGCAGATGATGCATATCACTTGCAATGAGTTGAGTACTATTTTTCACGATTCGGGAGTGATGGTGATTTTCTTTGCGGCATCGTTGCTGTATCCTGTTTTGTATAGCTTTGTCTATATGTACGAAACGGTGCGCGAAGTTCCTATAGGCATTGTGGATCATTCTAACAGCGAAATGAGCCGCCGTTTTATACGGAAAGTGGATGCTACGCCCGATCTCAAAGTCGTATCGTTTCCGGTTTCTTCAGAAGATGCCCAACAGAAGTTCCAAAAACGGGAGATATTCGGTTTTATGGTCATTCCGTCTGATTTTTCCGACAAGATAGCGAAAGGGGAGCAGGCGTCAGTATTGGTGTTTGCCAACATGAGTAGTCTGATGTATTATAAAGTGATGTATGTGGCGGGCAACTATGCTTGTATTGATTTAGGAAGGGAAATCCGAAGTGAGCGTTTGGGTATGGTTGGTGTTGTGGGTAAACGATTTGATGCGGTAATAAATGCGGTGCCGCATGAAGGACATTCTTTATATAATTCAAAAAATGGTTTTTCGAGCTATCTGTTGCCGCCGGTGCTGGTGCTCATTATTCAGCAGACTTTACTTATCGGCATTGGAATATTGGTTGGGACGACTCGTGAGGAAAATCTTTTTCATCGGCTGATTCCGTTGCAGAAAAAATACCATGGTACACTCCGTATAGTGTTGGGCAAGGCTAACGCTTATCTGTTGCTGTATGTGTTCATCGCTTCGTTTGTCTTGCTGTTTGTCCCTTATGCTTTCAATTTCCCGCAATTGTTAAGCCCCTCCACGTTTTATGCCTTTTTGTTTCCTTATCTGTTGGCATGTATCTTTTTTGGCATGACAGTCTCTGTCTTTTTCAGAAACAGAGAAATGCCGTTCTTGTTGCTGGTTTTCACTTCGCTTTTGTTTCTGTTCTTGAGCGGATATGCATGGCCGACAAGTAATATTCATCCTGTGTGGCGGGCCATTTCTATGCTCATACCGTCAACGCCGGGTGTGCAGGCTTTTTTGAAGATAAACTCCATGGGCGCATCATTGAAGCAGATTGCGCCAGAGTATTTCACTATGCTTGTGCAGATGGGGGTGTATTTCATCACGGCATGTTTGGTCTATCGTTGGCAGATCATACGAAATAAATAAAGCCCTGACAGCATGCTGTCAAGGCTTTCACTTTTTGCTAGGAATTTCTTAATACGCTTTCAGCGCGTCAATCAGCGTCTCGTTTTCTTCTTTTGTGCCTACAGTTATTCGCAGACAGTTGCCGCAAAGTTGTACTGTATTCCTGTTGCGTACGATAATTCCTTTGCCGACGAGGTAATTATAGATGCCGTTGGCATCAGTCACTTTTGTAAGCAGAAAGTTGGCGTCGCTTTTGTACACTTTTTCGACAATGGGCAGTTGGTTTAGCATTTCGGCGAGCATCGCTCTTTGTTTTAGTAGCATTTCTACCCATTCTTTTTTCCTGTCTTCTTGGTCTATTTCTTCACTTACCAATCGTTGCGTGAGGATGTTGATGTTGTAAGGGTATTTCACTTTGTTGAAAAAACCGATAATTTCTTCGCTGGCGAATGCCATGCCGCAACGAACGGCGGCTAGCCCCCATGCTTTCGAGAAAGTCTGCAACACAATCAGCCGAGGGTATTTGTTTAAGCTATTCAGCCACGAGTATTCTGAAGAGAAATCGACATATGCTTCGTCTATGACAACGATGCCATTAAAGTTGTTCAGGATTTTTTCAATCTCAGATTTCTTCAGCAGGTTACCGCTCGGATTGTTGGGCGAGCATAGCCATACGACTTTAGTGTGTGCGTCGGTTGCGGCCAGCACTTTCGATGCGTCGAGAGTGAAATCTTCGTTCAGAGGCACGCTGCGGTACTCCACATTGTTGATGTCGGCACAAACGCCATACATGCCGTATGTGGGGGCAATGGCCACTACATTGTCTTCTTTGGGCTCGCAAAAAATGCGATAAATCAAGTCGATAGGCTCGTCGCTGCCGTTGCCAAGCATGATTTGCTCTGGTGCGACTCTTTTGATTTTAGAGATTTTGTTTTTCACTTCCCATTGCAAAGGGTCGGGGTAGCGATTGTAGGGTGCGTTGAGCGGATTCTCGTTGGCATCCAGATAGACCGAAGCTTCTCCTTTGAACTCATCGCGTGCACAAGAATAGGGTTTTAGCGCCAAAATATTTTTTCGAACTAAATTTTTCATCTTGTCTTACTGAAGTTTTTTATTTTAATTGTTTTAATTTTCGGAGCGTCATTGCGTTCTTGTGCGCAAAGAGTTGCTCGTTTTCGGCCATTATCTCTACAGTTTGAGCTATGTTTTTCACGCCTTCAGGAGTTATTTCCTGATAGGTCATTTTCTTGCGGAAACTGTCAAGATTCACACCGCTGTAGGCGTGGGCATAGCCGCTGGTAGGCAGTGTGTGGTTGGTTCCCGAAGCGTAATCGCCAGCACTTTCAGGTGTGAGATGACCAAGGAAAAGCGATCCGGCATTCTCTATTCTTTCCGCAATATCCATATAGTTCTTGGTTGATATAATCAAGTGCTCTGGCGCATATTCGTTAGTGATGTCTATCACTTCTTCAAGGTTTTTCACTACGATGATGCGGCTGTTGGCGATAGATTTCTCAGCTAAGGCCAAGCGGGGCAGTACGGCCAGTTGTTTTTCTACTTCTGTCATTACATTTTCAGCCAACTCCTCGCTGGAGGTGATGAGTATGGCTTGGCTGTCGGCGCCGTGCTCGGCTTGTGATAACAGATCGGCGGCAACAAATTCGGGATTTGCGGTCTCGTCGGCAATCACTTCCACTTCGCTCGGACCGGCTGGCATGTCGATGGCAACATCTTTTAGGCTTACAATCTGTTTTGCGGCTGTAACAAACTGGTTGCCTGGTCCAAAAATCTTGTAAACCTTAGGCACACTTTCGGTGCCGTATGCCATGGCGCCTATCGCTTGCACACCTCCAATCTTGAAGATGCGGTTCACGCCAGCCACTTGCGCGGCAAAGAGCACGGCCGGATTCACTTTGCCCGTTGTCTTGTCGGGCGGGGTGCAAAGGATGATATCTCTGCATCCGGCAATCTTGGCGGGTACTGCCAGCATCAGTACGGTAGAGAACAGCGGTGCAGTTCCGCCAGGGATGTAGAGACCTACTTTTTGAATGGCTTTTGCTTTTTGCCAGCATTTCACGCCGGGCATTGTCTCTACGCACGGTAGCGGCTGGTCTTGTGCCGAATGGAATTTCGCAATGTTCTCCTTGGCTTGTCGTATGGCGTTTTTCAGTTCGGCAGAAACAAGCGCTTCTGCTTCGTTGATTTCAGCTTCGCTCACAGCAAGTGAAGTGAGATTTACTTTGTCGAACTTCAACTCATATTCTTTGACAGCTTTGTCGCCTCGTGTGCGAACATCGTTGAGGATGCCCGATACAGTCTCAGTCAGACTGCTGTTGTCGAACGACGGCCGTTTGAGCAGTGTGGCCCAATCTTCTCTCTTTGGATATTTTATCAGTTGCATAATTTTAAAATTTGAAAATCAGCAAATGAGCAGATTATGATTGCGAAATTATGAGTTGTTCTTTGTTCCGATGATATTGTCGGGTATTCATAATTCGCTAATTCTCACATTCGCGAATTTGCCAAATTACAGTATCATTTTCTCAATAGGTACAACAAGAATGCCTTCGGCGCCAATGCTTTTCAGCTGGCTGATGATGTCCCAGAATGTTTTTTCCTCAATCACCGAATGCATTGATGACCATCCTTTTTCAGCCAGAGGCGTGATGGTAGGCGATTTCATGCCAGGAAGCAGTTTGCAAACCTCGTTGATCTTTTCGTTAGGTATGTTCAGAATGATGTATTTCTTTCCCTCTGCATTTTTGTACGAGTTGAAACGGAACAGCAGTTCGTCGAGAATATCGCGTTTCTCTTTGTTCAGTTTCTTGTTTCCGATGAGAATAGCTTCCGATTTCATAACCACTTCCACTTCTTTCAGGTTGTTGCTCACCAGTGTGCTTCCTGAACTTACAATGTCGAAGATACAGTCGGCCAAGCCGATGCCCGGCGCTATCTCTACCGAACCTGTGATGACATGGATTTCTGATTTGATGCCGTTCTTTTTCAAGAAACGTTCCAAAATTCCTGGATACGAAGTGGCAATCTTCTTGCCGTTGAACCATGACAAACCTTGGTATTCTTCAGCTTTGGGAATGGCCAAAGACAGACGGCACTTGCTGAAATCGAGACGTTTGATGATTTCGGCGTCTTCTTGGCGCTCTTCGTATTCGTTTTCGCCTACAATGCCTACATCTGCAATGCCGCTGGCAACGGCTTGAGGAATGTCGTCGTCACGTAAGTAGAGAATCTCTACCGGAAAATTCTTGGCTGGCACCAACAGAGTGCGTTTGCTCGATTCTATCTTGATGCTCGATTCTGAAAGCATCGTCATTGTTTCTTCGTATAAGCGTCCTTTCGCTTGAACTGCAATTCGTAACATAGTTAATGTATTTAATATTTAATTTCTTCCGTATAACAAAAAAAACTCACCGAAAATATCGGCGAGTTTTAATATAAGTTTTAGCAATAAACATACACACCTGCCGAATTTATCGATTGGTAAAATGGTGATGATGTATGTGATGCACTTTGTTCATTTGCTGTTTTTTCTTCTGCAAAGGTAACGATAATATTTTTTTTGAACAAAATAATTACATAAAAACATTGTGTTTCTATTATCTTTGCAAACAGAAAAAATAATGAAAAATGAATCTGGCAATCGATTGCGGCAATACAAGTATGAAAGTCGGTTTGTTTGAAAACGAGGCGATTTTCAAGACTTTTGTTTTCCCTAAAACGGATGACGAGGCTGTCGTTTCGCTGCTTTCGGAATATACGATTGAGCGCGCCATTCTGTCTTCGGTTTCGGGCGTGTCGCCTTTGCTGGCAAATGCCTTTCAGAAGAAAGTGCCATGCTTTGTTTTGCTTTCGGCGCAGACCCCATTGCCCATAAAGAATCTATATCGTACACCAGAAACATTAGGTCCCGACCGTATTGCGGCGGCAGTGGCGGCAGACATGCTTTCGCCTGTTGGCGCGCCTTCGCTTGTCATCGATGCGGGGACTGCTGTCACATACGAATTTGTGTCGGCCGATTCGGAGTATATGGGAGGCAATATAGCTCCGGGATTGTCAATGCGTTTCAAGGCGCTGAATCATTTCACGAAGAAATTGCCGCTCGTGTCGTGCCGCGAAAATTTCGAGCCAGTCGGTCGTGATACCGAAAACGCCATTCTGGCTGGAGTTGTCGAGGGAATGTTGTTCGAAATGGAAGGATATATTGAGAAATATACACAACAAAATCCGAATCTTTGCGTTTTTTTGACAGGCGGAGATGCTTTTTTCTTTGAAAAACGGCTAAAAAATCGCATCTTTGCAAACGAAAACTTATTGTTAATCGGTTTAAATCGGATATTAAATTATAATGTATAGAATAAAAGGGCTTGTTGCCGTACTCGTAATCTTGTTGCATCTGACGAATGCGGCAATGGCGCAAAACTCCATATCTTCACCCTACACCCGTTTCGGTTTTGGCGAGCTGAACAGTATGTCGCTGGCTGCTGGTCGTTCTATGGGCGGCGTTGGCGTCGGAATGCGCAACAAGGGAATGATTAATCCGCTGAACCCTGCTTCGTTCACCAATATTGACACCCTCAGTTTTGCTTTCGAGGTAGGGGGGTCCGCCCGCATGTCAAAAATAAGGAGCGGAGAGAATTCGCAGACCGATTTCAACGGTAACTTCGATTATGTTGTGGGGCAGTTTCCGCTTTGCAAATGGGCGGGAATGAGTTTTGGATTGCTGCCGTATTCGGCTGTGGGATACGACTATGCGATAACTCGCGAAATGCCGGCAGGTTCTGATTTGAACCCAACATCCAAGGATTATACCTTTCAGCAGTCATACAATGGTACAGGCGGCGTGAACCAGATTTTCCTGGGTGTAGCCTTCAAACCGTACAAATATTTCTCGGTAGGAGCTAATTTATACTACCAGTTCGGTAACATTAATCATTATCGCGAAAGCGTACTTACATCAGAAGCTGGCTATACAGCCAGCCAATCGTCTGATCTGCACATCAAGGATGTGCGGTTGCGTTATGGTTTGCAAGTGATGCTGCCAATGCATGAAGATAGCGAACTTACGATTGGTGCCATTTACGAAAACCGCACCAAGGTGAATGGCGATTACCGCTTCATTTCCACATTGTCGTCAGTTACCGCCGATACGGTCAATACCTCTTATGGGTTTGAATTTCCCGAAACATTTGGCGTGGGTGCCAGTTATGTGTTCGACAAGAAACTTACCGTGGCGTTCGATTATACTATGCAACGATGGAGCGGCGCAAGATATTATGGCGTGCGCGATTCGTTGAAAAACGAAAGTCGCTACTCGTTTGGAGCAGAATATCAGCCTGACAGATACGGCAAGAAATATTACACCCGTATGAAATACCGTATAGGAGCAAGTTTTTCTGACTCGTATGTCAAAACAAGCGAGAATATGAATAAGTATACCCTCACGCTGGGTTTTGGCTTGCCTGTCAGACGCAATACTTCATACCTGAATTTGGGCTTGGAGTACGGGCATTTTGGCAGTCGGGCGTCAGAGGTGATGAAGGAGGAATATCTGAAGCTTTCGCTAAGCGTCACTTTGGTGGAAAGATGGTTCCTCAAGAGTGTAATCAGATAGAGTGCCGGTTGTTTTTTTACATGAGAAAGTAAACTTTTCGTTTTTTTCTCCGTCAAAGAAACAAACGTTCACCCGTGAGGGGTGGAGGTGCAAGTAAGACAAACAAATTTAAAATTATAAAGAGATGAAAAAGTTGAAAGTATTTTTCGCGATTTTGGCCGTCGGAGTTTTTATGCCGCTGATGGCGCAGACAGAGGAGGAACGCTTGCTTAATACGCAATTGTTCCAACAGAATGTGAAAGTAGGGAATTACGCTGATGCCGTTGAACCCTGGAACTGGGTGTATCAGTATTATCCGTCTTCTACATTGTATATATATGCGCACGGATCTAAAATCTTAGCTTGGCAGATTGCGCAAGCCAAAACACAAGAGGAGAAGGACGCTTTGGTGGAAAAACTGATGAAGCTTTACGATGATCGTATCAAGTATTTCGGTCAGAATGCTAAAACACCGACTCCGTACATCTTAGGACTGAAAGCGTTGGACTATATCAATTATAATACAAAAGACGAACTGAAACGTGACGCTTACGGATGGCTCGAACAAGCTATCAACGGTCTTGGCGATCGCTCACAGCTGCCTTTCGTACAGCAGTATTTCAATCTTTCGACTAACATCTACAAGAAAGATAAAACTCATGGCGAGAAATATCTGGCTGATTTCGTGAAGGTGAGCGCCCTGCTCGACACTATGATGGTCAAAATGCCGGATAAGGCCGAGACTATCGCTGCTGTCAAATCAGAAGCTGAACAAAACTTTGTGTCTTCTGGTGCTGCCGACTGCGCTGCGGTAGATGCTATTTTCGGCAAAGATTTGGAAGCGAACAAAAATAATCAGGCTTGGTTGAACAATGCGCTCCGTTTCTTCAAAAAACTGAATTGCGTTGATTCGGACACTTATTTCAAGGCAGCGGTGTATTCTCATAAGATTTCTCCGTCTGTAGAGTCGGCTCGCTCGTGCGCTGATTTGGCATTGAAAAACAAAGAATATGCAAAGACTGTGGATTTGCTTTCGCAAGCAGCTGACTTGTCAACCAGCAGTTCAGAAAAAGCTGACATATATTTCGCTATGGCACAGGTCTATTATTCTGGACTTGGCAACTATACAACAGCCAAGACTTATTGCAACAAGGCGCTTGAAAACAAATCTTGGGGCGAGCCATATATCCTGATTGCAACAATGTATGCAACAAACGGAAACAAGATTTTCGGCAACGACGAAACATTCAACGCTACCATTTACTGGGCTGTGGTTGACAAACTCGAACGTGCAAAGGCAGTTGATCCTTCTTGTGCAGCAAACGCCAACAGAATGATCGCTACTTATAAGCAATATTACCCTAAAGCAGAAGATGTGTTCATGCGTCCAGAACTTAGCGAGAAAGGAAAAACATTCCATATCGGAGGATGGGTGAACGAAAATGTAATATGCAGATAAACGCCTGAAAATGTTAAAACATATTTTGAGGATATTTTTAAACAATACAATGGTCATGATGGCCATTGTATTGTTTTTGTTTTCATGCGGTTCAAAAGACAAGGTGCATCCGTCATTCCCCGACCGCTCGATGATGCCTGTACTGCGCGTGACCGATGTCGTGACGATGATTTCGGATTCGGGCATCACCCGATATCGCATTTCAGCTCCTGAATGGCTGGTGTACGACAAGGCTGAAGATCCTTTTTGGGATTTCCCGAAAGGCGCAGTGTTCGAACGCTTTGATAACGAATACCAGACAGACGCCAGTATCCGCGCCGACTCGGTGGTGTACTACTCGCAACGGAAGATGTGGCGCTTGTCAGGAAATGTGCAAGCCAATAATCTGAAGGATGAAAAGTTCGAAACAGACATCCTTTTTTGGAACCAAGAAACGGCTAAAATCTATACCGATGAAAAGGTGACCATTACGCAGACCGATAAGGTGCTTGTGGGGTACGGGTTCGAGTCTGATCAGACAATGGACAAATATACATTGAAGAATGTGAGTGCCATAATCCCAATAGAAAAGGTCGAATAAGAACTTTTTTTCAGAAATATTTGTAAAATCAATACGGCTTTCGGGTTTTGTATTGATTTTTTTTATAAATTCGTGGCTTGAAATTCAGAATCAAAAAACAAATTAATTTATAATGGCAACACTAGAAAAAATAAGAAGCAGAAGCATCTTGCTTATTTCGATTATCGGTTTGGCTTTGTTCGCTTTCATTATTGGCGACTTCCTCAATTCTGGGTCAACCTATTTCGGACAGTCAAGATTAGAAGTGGTAAAAGTCAATGACGAAGCAGTGAAAATTGACAAGTTTCAGGAAAAAGTAGATGACCTTGCTGAAATTTACAAAGCTCAGACAGGCAACTCTCAAGTTTCGGAAGAAATGATGGAGCAGCTTCGTCAGTCTGTATTCGAAAGCATCGTGCGTGAGAACATCATTGACGAACAGGCTCAGAAATTAGGTCTTTCGGTTACATCCAAAGAATTGTTCGAACTGGCTACGGGTGCCAATCCGCATCCAATCATTGCGCAGAACATGAGAATGTTTTACGATGAGAATGGAAATTTCGACCGTGAAAGCTTCCTTCAATTCCTCAATAGCATCAATGCACAGCCAGAAAATGCGCAACAAGCTGCACAAGTAGAGTCGGCTCGCAAATACTGGTTGTTCTGGGAAAACAGAATCAAATACAGCCAACTCGAAATGAAATATACTACTTTGCTTCAAAAAGCAGTGGTTGTAAACGAATTGGAGGCTCAATTGGCTTTCGATAACCGCAAACCTTCTGTTGATATAGCTTATGTGCTGAAACCTTATGCTGCTATTGCAGATTCGACAGTAAAAGTTTCGGATGCAGAAATTAGCGCACTCTACAAAAAAGAAAAAGAAAACTATAAGCAGAAAGAGGAAAATCGCGACATCAAATATGTCGTTTTCAGTGTGAAACCTTCTGAAGCCGACTTTGACAAGGTGAAAGAATGGATGGAAAAACAAAAAGAGGAATTTACTACAGCTGAAAACATAGAGGATTTGCTCAACACATCTTCTGATGTTCCTTACATGAACTATCGTTTGGCAGCCAAAGATGTGGATGCTGATTTCCGTGATTTCGCTTTCGCTTCGCCTAAGGGTGCGGCTACCGATTTGATACTTTCAAATGGTGTATATAAAATGGCGCGTGTACTCGATGCCAAAGTGAATGCTCCTGATTCAGTCCGTGTGCGTCATATTCTCGTTTATGCTGAAAACGATGAAGCTACTGCCGCTTTGGCCGACAGTATTCTCGGCGCTATCAAAGGCGGTGCGGATTTCGCTCAGCTGGCTGAAAAATATTCAAGAAACACTTCTACTGCTGCCAATGGCGGTGAGATAGGCTGGCTGAAAGAGCAGGATTTGGATAAGGATATGATTCAACCTTGTTTCTATGGTTCGGATAAAGTGTTTACGGTAAAGACAACCAATGGTACTCATGTGATGGAAGTGGAAGAGAAAACCGCCAATGTTGAGAAGGTTCATCTTGCAATCCTTGAGCGTGCGGTGGAAGCTTCTTCAAACACTTTCAGCACTTATTACAACGAGGCTACTAATTTCGTTAATCAGAATAAGACTGCCGATAAATTCAAAGCTGCAGCTGAGGAGGCTGGCTATTCAGTTCGCGAAATGTCTGGCATGACAGTGAACACTCCGCGTTTAGGACAAATAAAAAATTCGCGTCAGGTAGTTCGCTGGGCTTTCGAAGCTAAAGAAGGAACTGTTTCAGATGTGTTCTCTTGCGACGACGATTTTGTTGTTGCTCTGCTTGATAAAGTTCATCCTAAAGGTTACAGATCGCAGGCTGATGTTGCTGATGTATTGAAATCTTCGATTGTAAAAGAAAAGAAGATGGAAATGCTGACTGCTGACTTGAATGCGGCAGGTAACGATTTGCAGCAAGTGGCAAGCTCTATGCAGACTTCTGTTGATACGCTGCGTGGTGTGAACTTTGCTCAACCTCGTGTGGCAACGGGATTCGAACCGAACTTGGTAGGTTTGGCTCCGTTTAAGGCTGTAGGCGAAAAAGCAACTGTAGAGGCGCAGAATGGTGTGATGCTTTTCCAAGTGTTGGATAAAACAGAAAGCACAGCTTCTTTTGATGCTGCTAACGAGGCTGCTCAACTTGAGGCAAAATATCAATATGTAATTCCGCAAGCCTACTACGAAGTGTTGAAAGACCAGGCTGAAGTGAAAGACAACCGTGCAAGATTCTATTAATAATAGAAGATAAAATTAAGAACGGGAATTTGCATTGCAAGTTCCCGTTCTTTTTATGTGTTGTAGTGTGCAAAAAAAAATATCGTCTGTAAAAGCAGACGATATTTTTTTTGCATTTGTGTTAGAAAGGCAATCAGAAGACGCCTTTGCATTTGTCCATGTCTATCGGACGGATGACAATGTACGGTTTGTTGTTGCAGTGACAGATATACATGTATTCGATAGAAATGTTATTTTTCTCTAGTTTGCTCAGCGTTTCTACCAAAGCGCCAACTTTGTCGTCAATTTCAATCCAAAGCACATCGGTTGGGATGACGGATATATGAGCGTTTTTCAGTAAGTTTAGCGCTTTTTCTTCGTCTGATACAATCAGGCGAAGAATACCGAATTCAGCACTGTCGGCAATGGTGAAAGCCAGAATGTTGATGCCTTCCTTCGACAGTATCTCAATCACTTCTTTGGTGCGTCCTACACGGTTTTCCAAGAAAATGGACAATTGTTTTGTGTTCATAGTATTAAGTTTTTAGGTTGATTCATTTAGTTGTTGAAGTTTCTTTTGTCAATCACATGCTTTGACTTTCCTTCATATCGCTCCAACTGTCCTGCTTCCATAAATTTCACATCTGCTTTGATGGAAATGACACTCTTCAATTTGTTGGAGAGTTTGTTTTTCAAGGCAATCATGGCGTTGATGTCGTCAGAGTAACTGCCATCTTTCACTTCTACTTGCACTTCGAGTGTGTCGAGGTTGTTTACTCTGTCCACAACAAGCATATAGAGCGGTTCGAACTCCTTCATTTCAAGAATGACGCTTTCTATTTGCGATGGGAATACATTGATTCCTCTGATGATGAGCATATCGTCGCTGCGACCTACGATAGGTGTCATGCGTACTTCTGTGCGTCCGCATTCGCATTTGTCGGCAATGAGCGAAGTAAGGTCACGTGTACGGTAGCGTAACAGCGGCATGCCGTCTTTAGTCAGAGTAGTGAATACCAATTCTCCTTGTTTGCCATATCCAAGAGGTTCGCAAGTTTTCGGGTCGATAATTTCAGGGTAGAAATGGTCTTCGGCAATGTGTGAGCCGCATTGGCAATGGCATTCGTATGAAACGCCAGGTCCCATAATTTCGCTCAGTCCATATATATTGTATGCTTTGATGCCCAATCTCTCTTCAATTTCTTTACGCATTTCGTTGGTCCATGGTTCTCCGCCAAAAACGCCGGTTTTCAGGTTGAAGTCTTTCATCGTGAGACCGAGTTTGCTGATCGTTTCAGCCAGATATAATGCGTATGAAGGTGTGCAGGCAAGTGTTGTGACACCTAAGTCACGCAAAAGTTTGATGTGTTTTTCCGTGCTTCCTGTTGATGTGGGTATGACGGTGGCGCCTAGATTTTCAACGCCGTAGTGCAATCCCAATCCGCCAGTAAAGAGTCCATATCCGTATGCCACAGATACTGTGTCGTTGTGTGTCACGCCGTAGGCGCTAAGGCACCGTGCCACTGCTTCAGACCAAATGGCGAGGTCTTTTCTGGTGTATCCCACGATGGTGGGTGAACCGGTAGTTCCTGTTGAAGCGTGCATGCGCACAATTTGCGAACGTTCCGAAGCAAAAAGTCCGGTAGGGTAGTTGTCGCGCAAATCCTGTTTGGTGGTAAATGGGAGTTTTACTATGTCGTCAATAGTGCGTATGTCGTCGGGTATAAGTCCCAATTCTTGCATTTTTTTGCGGTAGAATGGGGTGTTGTGATATACCAGACTCACCAGTTTGTGTAGCCTTTTGCCTTGTAAGTCACGCATTTCATCGCGACTCATGCATTCTTTGTTTTGATTCCAGATCATTAGTGTTATAATTAAGGTTGTTATTGGTTGTTTAGATGGAAGATTTTCATTCTTTCGTCTAGCGTTTCGTATTGATTGTCTTGTACAAAAGAGGTGCAGATGCGAAGGCCTTCCTGTTGACTTCCCGTAGAATTCAGCGAAATGGCGCTCACGCCATAGAAAAGGAGTTCGTACATGAGTTGCACGCCTGTTTTGTTCTTGTAGCCGATGGTAAAGTAAAAACCATTGCCTACAGGATTGTCAATGTCTTTCTCGTAGACGATGTGAAAACCGTTTTTCAGGAATATCTCTTTCAATTTCTGCGCACGCCGTCCGTATTCATACACATCATGCAGAAAATTGTATTCGTTGTTTGAGGCTGCGTTTAGCATTGCAGCCAAAGCATATTGCGGTGTGTGCGCTGTGCCGGAAGACAATGTATAAAGCACTCTGTTTACATATACAAGACCGAATCCGCCGATGCCGTATCTGTTTTTAAGCCCCTCGTATTCTCTTTTGTAGAGCTTGTCCGAAATGGCTGTAACGGCAATTCGCTGACCAGCGTAACTGAAAGCCTTCGAACCTGAAATCATCATAATGTAGTTGTCGGTGTATTTGGCTACTGAAGGTTGATAAGGAGGTTCGAAAGGTTTGGTGATGTCTTGGCGGAAATCCATGCCGAAATACGCTAAATCTTCAATGACGATGACATCGTATTTCGTTGCCAATTGTCCGATGCTTTTCAATTCGCTGTCGGTCAGGCATGTCCAAGCGGGATTGTTTGGATTGGAATATAGCATGGCGCAAAATTCACCGCTTTTCAGTTTGGATTCTATGATTTCCGCTAGTTTTTCCCCTCTGTAGTTGAATGTGTCGAACGATTCGTATTCCATGCCGAGAACTTTCAGCTGTGTTTTTTGTACGGGAAATCCAGGGTCGATGAAAAGAATCTTGTTCTTTTTCTTGTCGCACTGACCGCATACCAAGAACGAGGCGTAGCATCCTTGCATTGATCCGGAGGTGGGGATGCAGCTCTCGGGGGTAATGTCGATGTCGATAAATGCTTTGATAAATCGCGAAGCGGCGTTTTTCAGTTCTGGAATGCCTTGCAAAGGCGGATATTTTGAAGCGATGCCTTTTTTCATGGCCTCAATCTCCGCTTCTACACCGATTTTTTCTGGCGGGAATCCCGGAGACCCCATTTCCAGACGGACGAATTTCTCGCCAGTTTCTTGTTCTATTTTGTTGGCGATGTTCACTATGTCGCGAATAGTGGCATTCTCAAATTTAGGAATGCCAAAACTGTCAATGGCCGCCTTCGCCTTCTCGTAGTTGATAGGGGTGTTCGTGTTCATTCTCTTCTTATTTGAATGTGCGTCCCAGTTCCAACGCTTTTATGTTCATTTCAACGACTGCTTCACCTTTTGCCGCAAAAACGGTTTTAATGCTTTCAGCAATCTTTTCTTCACCAAGTCCGAGAAATTCGGTGGTGGCGCCCAAAAGAATCATATTCATGGAACGGGGGATGTTATTTTCTTTGGCAATTTTCTCTATGTCAATCAGTTTTACATTGCCATGACTGCGCAGTTCATCCAATACTTTCTCGGTATCAGGATAGTTCGGAATGTTGATGAAAGGCGTCGAAGATGTGATGATCCATCCGTTTTTTGAGAGGTATGGCAGATATCTAAGGGCTTCCATCGGTTCCATAGAGATGATGACATCGGCGCCGCCCAACGGTATTAGGTCTGATGCGATGGGGTCGCTGGAAATGCGCAGGTTCGACTGGACATCTCCGCCGCGCTGGCTCATTCCGTGCACTTCGGCTTGTTTGATGTAAAGACCGTTCGTGAGAGCGGCATGACCGATGATGGTGGCGATGGACAGGATGCCTTGTCCGCCAACGCCTGAGAGTATAATGTCTGTTTTCATTTCTTTTTTGCTTTTGCTTTGCGTGCAAGGGTTTGGATACATTCGCGACGGGGGATGATAACCGAAACGCCTTTGTAATTAAATTCTTCTTCCATAACTCGTGTGATTTCTTCCATGTTTTGAGGAAGTGGTGTCACAACATGTAGGTGCTCTCTTTCTACACCCAGTCCGAAACAAATATCTTCGAATTTGTTTGTGCCTGCAGAATCTTGTCCTCCGGTCATGGCGGTTGTCAAGTTGTCAGAGATGATGACGGTGATTGGTGATTTGGCATTGATGGCATCAAGCAGTCCCGTCATACCTGAGTGAGTGAAGGTGGAATCGCCTATAACTGCGATTGCAGGGAATACGCCGGCGTCGGCTGCACCTTTTGCCATAGTGATGGAAGCGCCCATGTCAACGCAGCAATTAATGGCTTTATAGGGAGGAAGTGCACCCAGAGTGTAACAACCGATGTCACCAAATACGCGTGCCTCTGGATATTTTTCCACAATGCGATTCAAGGCCTCGTATACACTTCTGTGCCCACATCCCTGACAGAGTGCTGGCGGGCGTGGCACAACATTCTCGCTGGTGCCGAAGCATTGTGTCGATTCAAATCCAAGCGCAACTTTCACATTGTCGGGGGTCAGTTCGCCAGCACGAGGAAGTTCGCCCGAAAGACGACCTTTTATTTGACATTCGACTGGCAGTATGCCGCGAATCTGTTCTTCAACAAACGGTTGTCCATCCTCGATAATGAGCAAAGACGCACACTCTTTCGCCATTTTTTTGATTGTGGCTGCAGGTATGGGATATTGCGAAATTTTCAGCAGAGGATAGGGGCTGCCTTGCGGATAGTTCTCCATATAATAATTGTATCCGATACCGCAGGCTATTACGCCTATGCTTTTGTCGGCCCCATCGGTATATCTGTTGAACTTGCTCGCTTCAGATTTGTCTGCCATGGTGGGCTGCAGCGCGATGAGTTCATTGTATCTGCGGCGTGCTATGGCAGGAAGCAATACCCAGTTTTGAGATCGTTCGGGTGCGTTCAGTGCGTTTTGCTTTCTCTGTTCACCGGTTTCTACAACGGCGCGAGAGTGTGCCATGCGAGTGACTACGCGCATCAATACGGGTTCTTTCAACTGTTCCGACAAATCGAAAGCGAAAGACATCATGTCGTAAGCTTCTTGCTGGTTTGATGGCTCCATAATAGGAATCATGGCGAATTTTCCGTAGAAACGGGAGTCTTGTTCGTTTTGCGAGGAGTGCATAGAGGGGTCGTCTGCAGCCAATACTACAATGCCTCCATTTACTCCTGTGATGGCAGAGTTTATGAATGCGTCGGCACAAACGTTCATGCCAACATGTTTCATGCATACAAGCGCGCGTTTGCCGGCGTATGACATGCCCAACGCTGCTTCCATGGCTGTTTTCTCGTTTGTACACCAACGGCAGTGTATTTCGCCGTTTCGTCCTTGCTCTGAATCTTGAATGTACTCGGTGATTTCAGTCGAGGGAGTTCCTGGATAAGCGTAAACACCGCTTAATCCAGCATTGATGGCTCCTTCGGCAATGGCCTGGTCACCTAATAAAAGTTTTTTTGTCATCTTTATATTTTATATTGTATGAATTCTTTTGGCATGGCAGTATGTTTTTGCTACATAACTGCAAAATCTTACAAATATACTTTTTTTTCGGGAAAAAATATATAGTACAATGTGAGAAAAAAACGCAAATTCTGAACTCAAAAAAACTTTTTTTGTATTTTTGCGTCCATTAAAATAAAACCAGAAGTATGTTATCAATGATTATTACTCCGAAATTCGGAGATGTTGACGGTCTTCGTCATATAAACAACAATGTGTTGCCGCAATGGTTTGAACTGGCTCGCAATCCGATTTATCGTATTTTTAATCCCGATTACAAGTTCGAGACATGGAACTTGATTCTGGCACATATCGATTTTGATTTTGTGGAGCAGATGTATTTCGACCAGGATGTGGAAATCCGTTCGTGGGTAGCCAAGGTGGGGAATTCCAGCTTTGTTGTCTATCAAGAAGCTTGGCAAGGCGGTCGGTTGTGTGTGAAAGGTAAAACGGTGGTTGTTGACTTTGATTTTGAAAATAAGAAATCAGTCCGTATCCCCGATGCTGAGCGTGCCCGCTTAATGGAGCATTTCAGAGAATTGGCGGAATAACAACAGTATCGCAAGTAGAAAAAAAGGTAATGTTGCCAAAAATGGTTGGTAAAATCCTTGTAAATATTTAAAATTCAACACG
>SUXD01000028.1 GCA_015061145.1 Bacteroidales bacterium
TGTCGTCTGCCGTGTTCTCGTCGATGTCCGTTGTGGGCTGCAGCGTGTCGTCATACTCCAGGTTCAGGAAGAAGCGGTCTTTGTTTTCGCCGGCTTCAATGTCGAACTCAAGCGCCGCCTGTGTTTTCAGGTTGTATGATAGACCGGTGAGGCGGTCGTCGAGCACGGCAGCCTTGAAGTTTTCGGCGCCTTGCGCGGTGAGCGTGAATGTCATGTCCGAAGTGGCAGAGACGCCGAGCGGCACGGTGGTGCTGCCGTTTACGGTGCGGCTGAAGTAAGCCGTACCGCCGTTGTACGAGCAGATGTCTGGCACTCCGTCGTATGACGAGAACACTTTCAGCGCATTGTTGGTCGGTTCTTCAGTCTCCTCGTCGCTGATGAAGGCGTTGTATGTCACCGAGGTCTGTGCCGCGTATTTGCCGTTGGAGGCGGTGAGCGTCAGCGTCGGGTCGGGCACTCCGTCGAGCGCTGCGGTGACATGGTACTTGCCCGACAGCGTATAGTCGGTGTATGCCAGCACTTGGTCGGCTGTCATGTCAGTTGCAGGCTTGTAGAGGAATGCCGTAGCGGGTATCACATACACGCCTTCGCCTTCGGCAGCAGCGGCGTTGGCGTAGGTGTTCCATGAGCCTTTGTTGCCCTTGCTGCCAGTGTTGAAGTTCCATACGGCCGCTTGTCCGCCTTCGTTGCTCAACAGGTCGGCAATGCTGATGTTGCCGGTTGTGGTGTTGGTGATGACGGTCCATTTGCCGGCCGGCACGTTGAATGTCGGCGTAGGATAGGGCATACCTTCGAAAGTGAAGACGACATCCTGCTCTCCGAGGTGTTTCTTCACCGAGTCTTTGCTGTAGTATCTTTCGGAATTGATACCGTATTTTCCATATTTGTTGTCCACCCTGATGGCGAAAGCAGATTCGGGTGTCAGCACTTCGGTGAGCTGCGGGAAGGCATTTTGCCATGATATTGTAGGGTTTTCTCCTTGCTCGATGCTGATTTCGTGCATGTACACCCACGGCAGTTTGTTGAGGTAGTAGTCGCCGGAGAGCTGTTCGCGTGTGCCGTCGCCTTCTTTCATTTTCAGGTTCGGCCCTGCGAGAATCCACTCTCCGCGGTCTTCGCCACGCACCACGAGCGAAGTGGTGAGTGAATGGCAAACGCCGCTTGCATCTTCGAATCCGTCCATGTCGAACAGTGCGCCGTATGCGAGTACGATGTCGCTGGCGGCATTTATTCTGCCAAGACCACCGTCAAATGTCGGTGTGCCAAGTTCAGCGGGCATAATCACGGTGAGCGGTGTCCCGAATGCGTCAGATGCTTCTATGGCGCGCGTTTCGCCATTTTCTATGATATCCCAGTTGTCGATATCGTTCCATGCGTCGGTAGCAGCACTGCCGGTCCAGATGATGGTGTCGGCCATAGTGGTGCATCCGCCAGCTACGGCTGCAGATTTGTCGGATTCCTCTGTAGTGGAGAGTGAAGGTGCCGAAGCTGCATAAATGATGTGTCTGAAGGCAACATTCTGGTCGGCGTCGGCAATGCCGGTACGAATCCAAGAATTGCCTGATGTGCCAGTCGGAATGACGAACCAAGTGTCCTCAGTTGTTGAGAGTGCGGCATAATCGGCAATATTCTTGAAATTGGCGTGTGATGTCATGTTGTCGGGATATCCGTTAGGCACAAGGCAGATGCCGTCGTTGGCATTTAATGTTCCCTCGGTCAGTCTTGCGCATGTAACAATGTATGAGGTGATGGCACTGTTTTTTTGGTATGGGTTTGCTTCCAGTATGCATTCTTGCGACCAATGAGCATTGGTTGCTGTTACACCGGATGTGATGTAATTGTTGCCGTCGATGACAGTTGCGCTTGTTCGGTAAAGGTTTGCCGCATCGCTGCCTTTTGCTCCGTCTGTTACAATTAAAGCATAATCGTTTGCGCTGGCGTATTGTGCCATCACATCGGCGATTGTCAGTGCTCCGCCGCCTGTTATAGCGCTTACTTTATAGTAGTAGGTGTCGCCAAAGGTGATGGTATTGTCGGTATAGGTTTTGATGGTGCCTTCGGTACGCGCTATTTGCGTATAGACGCCATTTTCGGTATTGCTGCGGTAAATTCTGAAACTGTCAGCTTCGGCGTTGTAGCTCCATTCTACAACCAAACTGTTTCCGCCGTTGCATTCTACGGTAGTAATTGCAGGCGGTGTCGTGATTTCCACCTCGTTGGAGGCTGTGCCTTCGGTCTGGAAATCGTTCACCCAGAATACCAATTTCATAAAGTTGCAGGAGCCGCTGGTGAAGTAGATGTCTTGTGATTCTCCCGTCATGGCTACGGGGTTGTTGCCGGTGTAAACATGATAGTTTTGCCAGCCGTTGCCAAATCCGTAACATCCGCCTGTACGGTTAGGACCGCCAGACAGGTTTGGCCCTTCGAACGAAGATATTTTTGAACCTGAGGTGCCGTTGGTACTTAAATAATTGGTTATTGTGTATGCTCTTTCTCTTGCGATATAGGCATCTGCAGTATAGTTTGTGGCATATGCGGCATTGATGGTGAATTTCATCCATGCTCCTGCGTTTCCTGCAGTATAGTGTTCGCCAGTGTTGTAATAAACGCCGTCGATATATTTTGTGCCTTTGCCGTCTTTGCCCCAATTCTTTTCATTGTTAGGCACCATATTTGCGCTGCCGTCTTCGTTGTATGCCCATTCTACAAAAATGTCGCAGTGCGCTGAGGTTGGCACTATCTTGTAGGTGTAGTTTGTGCCGCCTTCAATACTGTTGTCGGTATAGGTGAGTGTGCTGCCGTCGGCGGTTTCGCCTATCTTGGTGTATTCGCCGGTGCCGGTTTTGCGCATTACGCTGTATTTCGAAGCGTTAGATACGGCAGTCCACGATAGGGTAGTGCCTGCAATGGAGAGCGCAGGTGTCACTTCTTCCGTTTGTGCCCAAACGGTAACCGAAGGCATCGAGATGCTGTCGGTAGCGGCATCGGTGGCCGTGGCTTTGAAGAAGTACAAAGTGGCCGGGTCGCCTGCCAAAGTGTATGACGAAGCCGCTTTTGTTACCGTTACATTAGTCCAGGTGGTCTTGTCTTTGCTGTAGTACAAGGTGTAGTCTTTTATCTCGCTGGCCTTGCTGTCGCTGATGGTGACGGTGATGTTCTGTCCGCTTGTTGAAGTGGTCAGGATGGGCGCATAATCTCGCGAAGAAATCCAACATCCGTCTTCGCTCATCACGGTCGATTCCACGCCAGTGGATTCGTCGAATGCCTTGACTTCATATCGGTATTGCCACGTAGGCGACATGGCGACAAGCGTGTAAGCGTTTGTGTTGACTGTTATCCATCCGTTCTCATCTTCGCCTTCCTGTCCAATTCCCCATCGGTTGGTAGATGTGTTTTCTATTTTCGTGAAATTTGGCGAAAAGCGTATTTTGTATTTTGCACCTTCTATTGCGTTCCAGTTGATGGTGGAAGATGTCATGCTGTTGATAGTAGGATTCTGGCGTACCGGCTGCGGTATGTATTCGGCTGGTACGGCAAGCGAGAAGTCGCTCTCTCCTGCGCTGAGCACAATTTTCATAAAGTTGAGCGAACCAGACGGTGATATGTAAAGTTCGTTTGTTCCGGCAGTCATCGGGAATGCGCCCACATACGGCAGGTAGTTCTGCCAACCGTTGTTGTCGCTGCAAGTGGTGCATTTAGGAGCGATGGCCACATTGTTCCATGCGACGTAGGCTGTAGCGTTGTTCAGTACTGCAGCCGAATCGGTGGCAAGGCGGAAGGTGATGTATCCGTCGTTGTTGTATGTCTCAGCGCTATATACCACAGCTTTGTATTCTCCGGTAAGAGCGGCAGTCTCACGGAAATGTGCCAATCCGCCGCTCAGTCCTCCTACTGTCCAACACGAATCTTGTTTGGAGTTTATGTAGGTGTAGTAAATGTTTCCGTTGATGTAGATGTATTCGTGTCCGTCAGGATACCATGAACCGATGTGGTCTCCGTCGGCATACACATAGAGCGGAGTAGCAGTCTCACGGCTTGTGCCGCCTTTGTAGAACCATTGTTCCATTCCGTCTTCTACGGCCGTCACTTTGTAATAATAGATGGTTTTCAGACCGTTTCCGCGATTTAGGTTGTCGGTATAAGTTGTTTCCTTGGTCAGTCCGATATAATCGTAGTTCACATTGTCCACACTGCGGTAGATGTTGTAAGCCCTGGCGCCAGCTACAGCACTCCATCCGATGGTTACTTCGGATGCTGTTTTAGAAGTGACGGAAGCGACAGGCGTGCCCAGTGTATAACCCGTGGTAGCATTTACTGCGTTGCTCCAACGTGTGCCGCAAGTGGCGTCTGTCACTTTTAACTTGTAGTAGTATTTGCTACCAGAAAACACAGCGTTGTCGGTATAACCGTTGCTTTGACCGGATGCCAAGAGTTTGTAGTTGCCGTCTACGTATGCGCTGCGATATACATCGTAGGTTTGTCCCGCAATGTCGGTCCACGCCAAGGTAACGGATGCGGCTGTTGTGCCGCTTACCGTGAGGGTAGGCGACGGCGAAGCGGGCCAACCGTCGGCGGCGGCATTCGCCCATGCGGAACTGCCTGCTGCGTTTTTCGCTTTCACATGGATGGGATAAGCTTTGTATCCGCCTGCTACGGTAATGGTGGCGGTGGTGGCGGTAATGTCAAGCCCCTTGTCGTACCATTGGGAGGTACCGTTGTCGTATGCTTCTATATCGTAGCTTGTCGCGCCTGCTACGGCGTCCCATGTTACGATGATTTTATCCGTTGCGCTGCAATCGGGTGCGGCGGCCACATTGGTGGGAGCCGCGGGTACATTGAGCGTGGTGACGCTCACGGCTGCCGATTGTGCCGAAGTGGATGTTCCTGCCGTTGCGGTTACTTTATAGTAGTATGTAGTGCCTTTTGTAAGTCCGGAATCTGCATACGAGTTGGTGGTTGTCGTTCCGATTTCCGCATAACCGCTTCCTTCGGTGGTGCTGCGGTAAACGGTGTAGATAAGCGTTCCTTCGGTAGCGTTCCAAGCTAAATCTGCGGTGGTGGCTCCTGGCGTTGCCGTCAGTCCTGTAGGCGCGGGGCGTGTGGCGGTTGTAAACAGCCATGATTTCGTTCCCCAACCGTAATGATTGTCGGTGGCGAATACCATAGAACCTCGCGAATCATTGGTATGATCACCCGAGTATTCGCCATGCAACACCCTTTGTCCCCAAGCGAAACGTTGCGTCATAATCTGTGCGGTGAATCCGGAGGCGTTTACGGCCACATCGGCTTGACTTGACGGTGCGACATCCTGAACAGCTCCGACTTTGAAATTGTACAGGTAGTACGACAACTCTTTGTTTGCATTGCTGTCGCCGTTGATTGCCGTGGCACCTGCTACATTGGTGCTGTTCCATGCGAAAACATTAATGGAATTGTTGTTGCCATCTGTGCCATACCAATCTGTGTAAGCACCCGTGTGCATATATCTTCCTGTTGCCGCATTGCGGAGCGCATAATAGGTATTGCCGCCTATCACATAAGAGTAAATATCCCACATATAGTTGGCGTTTGTCAAGTATGTGGCGTCACTGTCGGCATCCTGTTTGTTTCGGAGTACGCGTCCGTAGTGGCTATATGAAGTGGCGTCTGACGGACTTGGGTTTACGCTGGTGTCATTTGCCTCTTCCCCAGTATAATCGTTGCCCGTTGTGTTATCGTACAGATACTGATAACCGAAGCCAGTGTAGTTGTTGCGTATCATGAACGGACCGGCTACAAAAGCCAGATTGCTGGGCAAAGTACCCGGCACAGTCGAAACTACGCTCGAAGCGGAGGATTCGTCGCTGTCGGCTATTGTTGTCACCTTGTAGTAATATCTGATGTCAGAGGTAAGTCCTGTACTGGTGTAGGAGGTAACATTGCCGCCGACCACAGAAGTGCCGCTGTCCCAGCTGCTGCCGTCGGTGCTTTTATATACTCTATATCCGTCGGCATCTTCCGCTTCGTCCCACGATACGGTTACCGATGTCGCACTGGCTCTTGCGGCTGCCACATTGGTGGGGACGGTAGGGCCGGAAGAGGGATATGAAGTTTTCGTGAAAGTGAAATGCCCTGTACTTTCGCTGTCTTTGACGTAAAGTTTTGATTTTTTTATGATTCCTTTATAGTTGTCAGCGTCAAGTCCTTGTATGTTAGTGTTTGCTAATCCTGCACTAGCATTAGCATCAGTCGCTCTGGCTGAAGTGCTGTAATCCCAAAGTGTAATTTCGGTAGTGGTTGATTGGCTATCAACAAGAGTGAACGGATTCCCTTTTGTTGTGGGGATATTCATAAATTCTCCAGTAGAAACATTTACAATTGTGAATCTTCCTTTCGATCCCGCAGCAATGGCATCCACTGTGTATATGTCCCACATGTATTCGCTGCCAAGTGCGCTGGTGTTTGCCACATTACTGGTTACGCTTATGTTAGTGCCGTCGGCATAGGCATAGTCGGAAGTGCCTTGTCCGCTTATCAGAAACGGTCCGTCAAGCTTAGTAAGTCCGATAGTAGATGGCAGGCTTTCTCCTGCGGCAGTTTCTGCAGTAACTTTGTCTGTGTATGTCGTAATATCTGTGTCGTTAATATATACAATATAGTTCGTTATGCCATTAGTTATAGCATTTGTCGGATATTTGTCAATTCCGTGTGAAGAATAGTCGTGGACAAAATAATTCCCTTGCGGAATATTACCTGATGGATTGATGGTAACTTCCCACCAATCTGAAGTTCCTACTACTTTTGAAAACTGTGTACCTGGATACCCTGTGGATATGTTAGTCCATGCATTGATATAACAATTTTCCCATCCTGATCCATAGACGTAAAGTGTAGTGTTGGTCGCATCCGCGTTCATCACTCCTGCCCAAGCGAAGAGCAGGACGAGTATATTTTTTGCGTAGTTAAGTATAAATCTTTTCATGGCCGTTGATTTTTATGAGTTTTTTAGAGTTTTTCAAATGCAATAATAATGAAAAAAAAGAAAAAAAATAAGTTTTGCGCGTTTTTTTTACACATGCGTGTAAAAAAATATTCGTCGAAATGGACTTTTTGCGCAAAGTATATGTGCAAGTTATATATTAATGGATAATGGATAATTGACAATGGATAATGAGACTCTAACGGGTCATTTCGATAAGCTCAACGACCTGTTTCGGCACGCTTTATAATCTAATTTATTGGAAATTAGGTAATTGAATAATTAAATAATTGAATTCATTTCCGCCCGAAATCTGCGGGTATCTCGCCCCATTTTTCAGTTTCCCATTTATTAATAGGAGTAGTGAGCGGTTGATTTTCTGCAAGCCATTTTTCTGCGCGGCGGATAAGTTCGAACACAGCTCTGTTCTTTTCGTTTTCTGCCAGTTTTGTCTTGCATTTTTTTGCTTTAATCCAGCTGATGGCGGTGCGACTGTCGGAGTAGAGCGGCATGTCCCATTTTTTCTGCTTGATGAGTGCCAGTCCGTGTACGAGTGCCAAAAATTCGCCTATGTTGTTGGTGCTGTCTTCAAAAGGTCCCATGTGAAATATCTGTTCGCCGCTGTCTGTCATCACGCCGCGATATTCCATTCTGCCAGGGTTTCCGCTGCATGCGGCATCTACTGCCAAGGCCCTGATTTTTGGTGCAGAAACATGATTTTCTGGCGTTCTTGTGGTACTTTTCTTTCCAATAAAAAGTTGAGCGTCAGATTGATACGCATTTTCCGCTTCTTCTTTGCTGGCAAAAGATTTGTATTTTGCGTTAGGGTAGTTGCTCACTTGCTCTTTGCACTCATCCCACGACGAGAATACGCCAGTTTTCAGACCTTCCCACACAACATAATATTTAGTTTTTTTTGGCATACGGAGGAGTGAAACGTAAAATAGTTGAATGTTATATTTAAGTTTCTAATTTGAAAATTTTGTCAGCGTCAAAGTTTGTGTCTTCGTTTATTCAAATAATTGGAAATTAAATAATTGGTTAATTGAATAATTATCTTTTGTGCAGTCCGCATTCGCGGTGTTCGGGGTCTTCCCACCACCAACGGCCGGAGCGGATATCCTCGCCTGGAGCGATGGCGCGTGTACAGGGCTGGCATCCTATGCTGGCAAACCCTTTGTCGTGCAGTTTGTTGTATGGCACGGAGTTTTTCTTTATATAATCCCACACCTGTTCTTCTGTCCAATTGATGAGCGGATTGAGTTTTATCAGTCCGTTGAGGGTGTCGGTTTCTATCATTTGCATGTCGTGTCGGGTGACGGATTGCTCTCTTCGCAGTCCGCAAATCCATACCTCCAGTCCTTCGAAGGCGCGTTTCAGCGGTTCGAGTTTGCGGTATTGGCAGCACAGATGTCTTTTCTCTATGCTTTCGTAGAAGAAGTTCACGCCGCCGTTTTCAGACACCATTTTTTCGATGTTTTCGGCTTTTGGGAAATATACTTTCAGTTTAATGCCGTATTTCATATTCGTGCGGTCTATCAGGCTGTATGTTTCAGGGAAAAGCCGTCCGGTGTCGAGTGTGAAAATTTTGGTGTCTTTTTTTATTTTCACAATCATGTCGGTCAGAGTCTGGTCTTCAATGCTCAGACTCGATGACAAGGCTATTTTGTCGCCGAACTCATGCAAAAAGAAGGTGAGTACTTCTTCGGGTGATTTGTCGGCAAATTGTTTGTTCAGTTCTGCTATATCCATAGTCAATTGACAATTCAATTGTCATGTATTATGTATTATGTATGATTGGATTGAAAGATAAAAGATTTAAGTCCAAAGTCCAAGTCAACTTTTTATTATTAATTATTAATTGTTCATTATCAATTATCCATTAACTGAATGCTCCAGCCAGATATTTCTTGGTGAGTTCGTTTTGCGGATTTTCGAACACCTGGGCTGCGTCGCCGGCTTCGATAATCTCGCCGAGGTACATGAACACTACATAGTCTGCTATCCGTCGCGCTTGGCGCAAGGTGTGTGTCACCATGATGATGGAGTAGTCTTTCTTGAGGCTGACGAAAAGGTCTTCTACCGTGCGGCTCGATATCGGGTCGAGGGCGCTTGTGGCTTCGTCGGCAAGTATAAATTGCGGTTCTACGGCAAGACTTCTTGCCAGGCACAATCGCTGCTGTTGTCCGATAGAGAGTCTTACAGCTGGCGTGTTCAATCGGTCTTTCACTTCATCCCACAGTCCGGCGGCTTTCAAGTAATGCTCTACTATTTGGTCAAGATTTTTGCGTCCTTTTATGCCATGAATCTTGCATCCGTAAGCTATATTCTGGTAGATAGACATGGGAAGCGGACAAGGGCGCTGCGAAACCAGACCGATTTTTCGGCGGTGACGGGTGATGTCAATGTTCTTGTCGAGTATGTTAATGCCGTTCACCAGTATTTTTCCTTCTATCTTGATGCCTTCAACGGAATCGTTCAGTCGGTTGAGTGTTTTCAGCAATGTCGATTTTCCGCATCCCGAAGGCCCGATGATACAAGTGATTTTCTTGTCAGGAATGCGAACATTTACATCTTTCAGTATATGTGCGTCTTTGATGTGCAGGTTCAGATGTTCCACCGCAATCTCCGATGTTTCCGTATCTCTGATGAACTTATGGTCGACAGTCGGGTTTTTCACCAACTCAGAAGTTGTTGTCAGTTTGTTCAGAAATGAAAAATTCATTATAATTTGTTTTTAGAGAATTTGTTAGAAATAAGTCGTCCTAATATACTGAGTGCAAGCACTATCAATGTAAGTACCAAAGCGGCAGCGTATGCTCTTTCTTGTACGGCTCTCGAAGGTGTTTGCCACAAAAAGAAAACCGTGAGCGGCAGCGAAGCTGTCTGGTCGCTGAGTGATGTAGGTATAGAGTCGTTGAATCCTGTGGTGAGCATCACGCCTGCGGCATCGCCTATGGCACGACCGATAGAGAGCAGTGTGGCTGTGGCTATGCCCGGAGCAATTTGTCGCACGATAATCCAGAGTGTCTCCCAACGGGTGGCGCCCAGCGAGTATGTGGCGTCGAGCAGGTCGCGCGGAAAGTTGCGGGCTGTTTCATCCATTGTCCTTATGAAGATAGGAATGATGAGCAATGTTACAACAACGATACCGCCGAGCAGCGAGGCTTTCATGCCAAGATATATCATGATGGAGAAAGCGAATGCGCCATATACGATGGAAGGAACACCGAATAAGATGTCGAATGCCAGTCGTGCGGCATAGCCAAATTTCGACTGGGGCGTGAGGTATACATTGAGGAAAAACACAATCGGTATGCTTATTGTAAGTCCCAATATAGTGCTTGCGCCTACGATGTAGAGCGAGCCCACTATGGCGTTCAGGAAGCCGCCTCCCTTTCCAAGGTAGAATCCGCCAGTAGGCAATTGGCTCACCAGTTCCCATGACAATGCATGCCACCCGTATTTGATAATGGTGCTCACAATGCTGAATACAAAAACAAATACCACAAAAGTGGAAAAGGCCATCAGCGCTTTTGCGAACAATTCTTCTATAAACAGTCGTTTTCTCATACAAATGTTTTTTCTATGCGGTAAAGCACAATGCGTGAAACAAGGTTAAATACAAATACTACGACAAACAATACCAATGCGGCAAACATCAAGGCCGACATGCATATCGGCAATGACATCATCTCGCTGAAATAGCTTGCTATCAGTGCAGGCAGCGGATTGGCGCTGTCGAATGGGCTGTGCGGCATATTCACGCCTCCACCCACCACCATGAGTACGGCGATGGTTTCGCCCAAAGCGCGAGAGACTGCCAGAACAACCGAGGCAATGATGCCAGGCAACGATTTTCGCAGCACTACTTTTTTGGTGGTCTGCCATCGTGTTGCTCCCAAAGCGAGCGATGCTTCGCGAAGGTCGGAGGGGATGCTGCTGAAAATTTCAATGAACAGACTGACAAGCAGTGGAAGACACATGACGCCAAGCACGATGCTGGCAGAAAGAATATTGTATCCAGTGGTTGTCACATCAAATAACGGCGCAATTTTGTTAGCCACCCAAGGTACAATGAGCAATGCGCCCCATACGCCGTAGATGACAGAAGGAAGTCCGGCAAGGATATCGAGTGCGGGAAATACATAGCGTTTCACTCTGCTGTGCGCATATTCGGTGAGGTACACCGCCGTCATCAGCGAAATGGGAAGCACCCATGCGATGGCAAGTGTGGTGACCCATATTGTGCCCATGATGAATGAAGCAAAACCAAATTGTTGGCTGAGCGGTTTCCATTCGTTGGAGCTTGTCAAATCCCACACCGACGATATTTTAAATAATGGTGCGCTTTCGCGATAAAGTCCGTAGCCCACGGCAAACACCATCAGTATGGCGACGCAAGTGAAAATATACATCACAGCTTGCGCTGTTTTGTCTTTGATGAGTCTATGGTTTAACATACAAATTCTTTTTCTGTTTCAGTTCGTCTTTTTCGTCTAATGCGTCAGTCTATGTTGTTTGTTTTAAACTTCAAAAAGTAAAACCCTGATTAATCAGGATTTTACTTTTATAAAAAGCATCACTTCTCGTGTTGTTTATTTGTTGTGCAGTTTGTCAAGACCGCTTTGCAGCTTTTCTTGAGAGAGTCCGATATAGCCCACAGGGATGTTCAATGCTTGTCCGTCAGTGAGTACATATTCGAGGAATGCAACAACGGCTTCGCTTTCAGGAATACCTTTCGATACGAGATAGAGGTCGCGAGCAGGAGGCGAAGGGTATTTGTCTTCAGCCACAGCTTGAATGAACTCATCTTTTGTTCCGTAGAAAAGCTCGTCAGGGTCAACTTTTCCGTTTTCGTTGCTGTCCACGGGGATAATTTCAAGTCCTTCGTTGAGTTTGTGTGTTTCGTCGTCGTAAGCAAATCCGATGTTGTTCAATCCGATACCATACACGTCTTTTTGAACGGCTTGCGCTACGCCTGGGTCGCCAAAGACTTGTGTACCTTTCAGATCTTCTTGTTTTTTGCCGAGCCACAAAGCCCAAGTTTCGGCTGCGCCGCATGCGTCGCTACGCGTGTAAACATTCACGGGAGTAGCATCGTTGGTGCCAATTACTTGTCCCCAGGTTTTGTATTCTTCTGTAATCCATAGCTTTTGAGCGGCTTCCTTCGTAAGCCCGTGCTCCAACAGCTGTGGCAGCAGCGGATTGTTGGCGTTGATGGTAGGTACTACAGCGTCTTTTGCAACGGCAAAACCTACTGCGCCTTGTTCAATTTCGGGAGGATAAACTTCGCGCGAAACCATTCCGAGGTCCACCATTCCGGTGAGCACATCTGTCATGCCTTTGCCTGCGCCGCCGCCAGAGAGCGAAATTTTAACATTGGGATGAAGTGTTTCGAATTCTTCTTTCCATCTCACTGCCAATGGGTAGAGCGCAAATGCGCCAGAAATGGAGATTTCGCCTTGCAGTGTATCGCCTTCGGCTGTTTGTGCAGGCTCTTTTTTGCTTCCGCAAGACACTATGCCTAGCACGGAAGACAACAATACTGCTGATACAGTAATCTTGATAAAATTCTTCATGTGTTTTCGTTTTTAATAAGTTACAAAGATAATAATTTATAAATATGTAAGTGTTTTAGTTTTTGTTTTTTTATGTTCTTTCTTTTTTTTTGATGCGCAAAGTTATATAAAAAAAACGAATAACCTACTAATAAAGTAGGTTATTTGCGCACAAAATTAAATATTAGCTTATAAATTACTGTAAATCAACCTCTTGTATTTTTATTTTTTTATGCGATAGATACAATGCCAATAAAAATGCCGTAAAGCAATAGGTACCGGAGGAATTTCCCCGCCGTCATGGCAATGAGGGTGAACACCCAGCTGCTGCGCATCAGTCCTAAAGCGATGACAATAGCGGAGCCTATGTATGGAACAAAAGCGAAAAAGGCTGCCCAAACACCGTACTTGTCCATGAATTTCATGGCTTTCGCCATTTTCTCGTCGCTCACTTTCAGGTATTTCGTAATCCATTCTGGCTTGCCTGCCCGTCCGATGAGGTAGCAAGTCATGCCGCCCATGACATTGCCGATGGTGGCCGAAACCATGCATAACCATGGGTTCAGCCCTATTTTGAGCAATGCTGTCATTACGACTTCGGAACTGAATGGGAAAACGCTGCCGGCAATAAATGCCGCCAAAGTCAAACCCAAGTATCCCCAGTCTTGGCAGAAAAGGAGGAATGAATCTAACATGCTTAGTGGTATTTACAATGTAGAGTATCCTGATGTCTGTACTTCCTTGCTGATTTTGCCTACAAGTCCTTGCAGCACTTTGCCTGGACCGATTTCAATGAAATTGTCGGCTCCGTCGGCAATCATGTTTTGCACAGATTGTGTCCATTTCACGGGAGCGGTGAGTTGTGCGATAAGGTTTTTCTTGATGGTGTCAGGGGCGGTCTCCGCTTTTGCTGTCACATTTTGATAAACAGGGCATATCGGTTGTGCAAAAGCTGTTTCGTTGATAGCTTTCGCGAGTTCCTGACGGGCAGGTTCCATGAAAGGGGAGTGGAAAGCTCCGCTTACCGCAAGTTTCAAGGCACGGCGTGCACCGAGTGCCGTGAGTTTCTCGCATGCGGCGTCGATGCCGGCGATGGAGCCCGAAATGACAAGCTGACCTGGGCAATTGTAGTTGGCGGGTGTCACATTTTCAATTTCAGCGCAGACATTTTCTACCGTTTCGTCGGGCAATCCGATGATGGCAGCCATGGTTGATTGCTCCATTTCACATGCTTTTTGCATGGCCATGGCGCGTTTTGATACGAGTCGCACACCATCTTCAAACGAGATGGCGCCAGCAGCGGTGAGTGCCGAAAGTTCGCCCAGCGAGTGCCCCGCTACCATGTCGGGCGAGAAAATGTCGCCCAAAGTCTTGGCGAGAATCACAGAGTGCAGAAATACGGCTGGTTGCGTCACTTTGGTCTGTTTTAGTTCCTCGTCGGTTCCTTCGAACATGATTTTTGTGATTTCGAAACCGAGAATGTTGTTTGCCTTTTCAAATAATTCTTTCGCTTTGGCTGAATTTTCGTATAAATCTTTGCCCATGCCGACAAATTGTGCGCCTTGGCCAGGGAATACAAATGCTTTCATGTCTGTTATTCTTTATTTTTTTTGCAAATGTACAATAATATTTGAAGAAATAAAAATGTGGCTTGACGGCAGAGGTGGAGAAATAAAAATGTAAAAAATCGTTGATTTTGCATAAATGTTTTGCAAAATTGAAAAATAGTAGTACCTTTGCGTCCGAATTCGGCGAGATAGCTCAGCTGGTTAGAGCGCATGATTCATAATCATGAGGTCGGGGGTTCAAGTCCCCCTCTCGCTACTACTTTTAATCTGTCAATCAATACTTCTGTTTCATTGAGGTAATGGTTGATTTTTTTATATAAAAACGAAAGGAAATGAAAAAGATTTTTGTGCTGTTGAGCAGTGCGTTGCTGGCCGCTTCGGCAGGTGCGCAGGATTTTGTGAGTGGCGATAATGTGTTGGGCGCCAATGTGGGATTTGGCGGTCACGGACACAAGTACGGATATAAGATGAAGTACGATTGCGCTATGATACCGTTGCAAGTGTCATACGAGCGTTGCGTGGCCGACGGGCTGATTGACGGCAATGCAGCGATTGGCGTGGGCGGCAATGTTTCGTTCGGAACTCGTGGCGATGCCCACAAGTGGTCTGACGGCGAGAATAAATACAAGGACAAATGGCGCAACAACTGTCTTGATGTAGCGGTTTTCAGTAATTTTCACTATCAGTTTGTGGATAAACTGGATACTTATGTGGGTATGCAGATAGGCGGTGGAACTGGTTTTTACAAATGGAAGCACAAGGTGAATGGTGAAAAAGTTGACAAGTCCACAGGTTCAAGCGCAGATATTGTATGGGGTATGTATGTGGGTGCGCGCTATTATATTGCGCCGTCGTTTGCTATAGCTGCCGAATTGGGTGGCGGTATCCATACTTCAATCTTGAAAGTTGGCGTGAACTACCGTTTCTGATACATTATTTTATAATAGAAAGCAGAAAAATTTTCCTAGTGGAAGATTTTTCTGCTTTTGTATTTATCTTTGAACGAGTAAAAAAAAGTAGCATGTTTAGAAACGTTGCAGGCATCATTATTTTGTTAGTATTCGTCGTGAATACGATATGTATATGTGTTGGAATGGCACAAACGCCTAACCAAGGAGCGTTGGAGGGGAAAGCAATAGATTTGGTGCTAAAAATGGTATATCCGTTGTCAAGTGATAGTGCTTTGTATAACAATAGTTTGGCAGAACATCCGTTAGATGTAGAATATCCAGCATTAGTGATTGATAATGTTTATATATCATCAAAGGAAGATGTCGATTATTTTCGTAATCATATAAACTTTAATGATGATATTGAAAGAATTAAACATCTTTCAATCAGAAAAGCCAAGAAAAAAGGAGTTACCGAAATCCCTAAAGATGGTGTTCTGTGGGTAAAGTTGAAGAAAGGGTGCAGTTATAGCGTTAGACCTAAGAATGATTGAAAATGAGTTGATAGAATAATAGTAAAGTCAATCGGAAATGTATATAAAAAGAATCGTAACATTTTTTTTAAAATAGAAAGCAGAAAAATTTTCCTAGTGGAAGATTTTTTTGCTTTTTTCGTATTTTTGTATGAATGCTAGAAAACTTAGAATGTATAGAAGAGCCAGAACAATATTTCTGTTTTTTTTATTTCTATTGCTTGGTGTGACGGTGACATTTGCTCAGGAATGTCCTGACGGCACTTTGCTTTTTCGAGAGGACTTTGGCGGCAATTCCCCTGAAGACCTCCCGGTTTCTGTCAATCCGTCGCCTGGCATGAGTCCTAGTTATCAACAGATAACATCGCCGAATATGGGTTTTTCGAGCGGCAGATACATGCTTACGAAAAATGGCGGGAAAAACGGCAATCAGTGGTATTGGCAGGACGATCATACATATCCGGATGATTATGAGCGCGGTTATTTGCTGCTTGTCGACGGCAGCGGCGGCGAGCATCAGTTTTTTGAGGTGGTGATGGACGGATTGTGTTCGGGAGTCCCGATGTATTTTTCTGCATGGGTTGTCAATGTGCATACTGTTGAACATGAAAGGGTGTGGGGACTGAATAGAATCATACGTCCTAACCTCACCTTTGCCATCTACGACGGTGAAACGGGCGTTTTGATTGACAGTTACGATACGGGACCGATACATCCGGACGCTTCGTTGCCTTTGGGTGACGATTATAAGAAAAGCTCCAAATGGAATAAGTATGGCATTCGGTTTTCTTTGCCCGAGGGGACGCATTCGGCACGTATGAAGATTGTCAATCATGCTTCATACGGTGTTGGCAACGATTTTGCGATGGATGACATAGAAGTGCGCATTTGCAATGAGAAACCCGAATTGACGCCTCCTGCAGAGATATGTATGAATCGCGATGTGAAACTCCATGCGTATTTCGATAATACGTCAGGCGAAACAGAAAATCTTCGGTATAGGTGGCTTTTCAGTTCTACGGGTGAAGTGAAAACGAATTCCGATTGGCGCATTCTGGCCGATACGGAAGTCCCCGATTATACCATTGCAGCTTTTACTGTTGCCGACAACGGATATTATCGCGTGGCGGTGGCTAATGAGCAGAATATTGATCGCGAATATTGCCGTGGCATGAGTGACCCGCTGCTTTTGCAAGGCGAGGTTTGTCCGTGTCTCGAGGTGCTTCGCGACACGGTATTTCTCACAAGTTGCGACTCGTTGCTTTACGGCGGTGCCGTTTATCGCGAGTCTGGCTCATTTCCGCTCGATACTTTGCAGACAATGGCAGGGTGTGATAGTGTCAACATTTTGAGTGTAAGTTTGTTGCATTCTGTTTTGACGCAGTTCGATATTCAGCTTTGCGAGGGCGATTCATACAGGTTTGATGACGAGGATTTGAACGTTTCGGGGGTGTACTCGCGGAAATACCGTGCCAGAAACGGATGCGACAGTGTAGCGGTGCTCAATCTGCAGATGAACGTTTGTCAGGAGCCATGTGAAGATGTAGAACGGATAATCTACGAAAATGTATGTGTAGGAAAGGCGTATGACGGATATGGCTTTACACTCCCTATACAAGAGGAAACCGGAGATTTTACCTATCGTAACGAAGTGCGAAAAGGCGATTGTGACAGTGTGACACTCTTGCGCCTTACTGTGCAGAATTGTGAGGAGGAACATGCCCGTCCATGTGGTGGAGGCGCAGGTGATATATTGCCCGCCATATATTTTACTCCCAATGGCGATGGCGTTCACGACCGTTGGCAAATAGAGAACATAGGTTGCTTCGATTATGAAGTGCATATTTTCGACCGATTCGGGAAGGAATTGTGTTCGTGGAAAAACAATTTCGACGGTTGGGACGGCACTTATCTTGGCAAACCGATGCCATCAACAGATTATTGGTATTGGATAAAACTATTGCCGCACGGAAAAATCCATACGGGACATTTTACATTGGCGAGATAAAAGGCTGTCCTTTTTACCCAATTTTAAATCCCCTTAAAAAATCTTCAGTGTCCATCGGTTTCTTTCCTGCGAGTTGCACGCGCAACAATTTCACAAATCCGTCTTTTACCGCTACTTTCAACTCGCCATTTTCTGCAATGAATTTTCCAGCAGGCAGGTTGTGATGGCAAATTTCGGTTTCGCTGTCGAAAACTTTCAGCCCTAGTGCGGTGCCTTTGGCGTCTGCTATTTCGGTGTGGGCGGCAGGATATGGCGACAGGCCGCGTATGAAGTTGCGTACATGCTCAGCCTCATCATCCCAGTTGATGCGGCAGGTTTCTTTAAAGATTTTCGGTGCTGGACGCAGTTCGCTGTCGGCTATGTCATCTTGCGCAATGGTTTTCACGTTGCCTTTCTCTATCAGTCTTACCGTTTCAACCACGGCTTCGGCGCCGATTTTCATCAGTGTGTCGTGTATGCTTTCGGCGTTGTCGTTGCGCGAAATGGGAATGCGTTTTTGCAGGATGATGTTTCCTGTGTCAATCTCGTGCTGCAGAAAAAAAGTGGTGATGCCCGTCTCTTTGTCGCCATTGATGATGGCCCAATTGATGGGCGCTGCGCCTCGGTATTGGGGCAGGAGCGACGCATGCAGGTTGAAGGTGCCCATCGGGGGCATGTTCCATACCACTTCGGGCAGCATACGGAAGGCGACTACAATTTGCAAATCGGCGTTCAATGCGCGCAATTGTTCCAGAAAGGCCTCGTCTTTCAGTCTTTCGGGTTGCAAAACGGGCAGATTTTGGCTTAAGGCGTATTCCTTTACGGCCGAAGCGCGCAGTTGCATGCCTCTTCCTGCGGGTTTGTCGGGCATTGTTACTACACCAACGATATTGTAATTGTTTTCTACCAGCGCTTTGAGCGATTCCACTGCAAAGTCGGGTGTTCCCATGAATATGATGCGCATGATTTTTTTAGTTGAAAGTTAAAAGAAGTTTCTGATTTATTTCCCTTCGGTCAATGAACGTTGTTTCTAATTTGATAATTTGAAGATTTGAAAATTTGATGATTGTGTCATCGTCAAAGCCTGTGTCAAGGTCATCTGATTCTCGCTTCTCGCTTCTCGTTTCTCGTATCTAATTTCTGATTCTGTATCATCTGTTGTCGATTCCCCAAAGCAGTTTTTCACGCAATGCAGTGAAGAAAGTATGATTTTTTCGCTTGATAATTTTTATCGTAAACTCTCCCTTTTGCAGTTTCAGCTTGTATTTGTTGCTGAAAACAGAGCTTCTTCCGTCAGACGAAACCAGAAAGTTCTTGCTCCGGCTTTTCACTTCCAGGTCTATGGTCCAGTTGTCGGGAATGACGAGCGGTCGTACATTCAGGCTGTGCGGCGATACGGGCGACAAAATCAGGTTGTGGGCCTGCGGCACGACGATAGGTCCGCCTACGCTCATGGAGTAGGCGGTGGAACCGGTAGGCGTGGCCACAATGAGTCCGTCGGCTTGATAATGGTTCAGATATTCGCCGTTCACGCTGGCGCTGATGCCAATCATGGAAGCGCTGTCTTGTTTAAGCACTGCAATCTCGTTCAAAGCGTAGAGCGGCTTTTGCAAATCGGGGTTGTCGGTTGTAAGTTTCAGCACAGTCCGTTCCTCTATCACATATTCTCCGGCAAAAAGTTCTTCTATTGCTTCGCCTACTTCGCTTTTCAATACATCGGTCATGAATCCGAGATGTCCAGTATTGATGCCTAAAATGGGGATGTTCTTGTCGCCGATGACGCTGGCGGTGGTAAGGAATGTACCATCGCCTCCGATGCTGAAAGCGAAATCAGCCTGAAAATTGTCTGCAGTCGTGAAGCTGTCGCTGATGCAGCTGATGTCATGCCCAGAGAGTTTCAGGAAGTTGAAAAAGTCTTTTTCTGCAACAATTTCGGCATTCTTGCTTTTCAGTGCGTTCAGTATGTCATCGACCTGTTCGATGTACGCTTTTTTGTATTTGTTCCCGAATAATGCTATTCTCATAAAGTTTTCGCTTTAAACTTTTCGCTTTAATTTTAAACTTTGTATATTTGTTCGTTTTTGCAAAGATATTTCAATAATCGAAAAATGACAAAATTAAGTGTAAATATAAATAAAGTTGCGACAATTCGCAACGCCCGTGGCGGCAATACGCCAGATGTGCTGAAATTCGCTAAGAATTGTGAACTGTTTGGTGCAGAGGGGATTACGGTTCATCCTCGTCCCGACGAGCGACATATCCGTTATCAGGATGTGCGCGACCTGCGCAAAATCGTGACCACCGAGCTCAATATTGAAGGCTATCCTTGTGAGTCGTTCGTCAATTTGGTGAAAGAGGTGGTGCCGCACCAAGTGACATTGGTGCCCGATCCGCCCGAAGCGCTTACCTCTAATGCAGGTTGGGATACGGTGAAGAATGAAGCGTTTTTGACCGATATCGTTTCGCAGTTTCATGAGTATGGCATTCGCGTGTCGATATTTGTGGATACCGACGAGCGCAACATACGCAATGCAGTGAAGACAGGTGCCGATCGTGTTGAGCTATATACCGAGCCTTATGCTGCCAACTATTCGCTCGACCGTGAGCGTGCTGTGGCCGATTTTGTCCGTGCGGCATCTGTGGCTGCTGAATGTGGCTTGAAAGTGAATGCCGGGCACGACTTGAGTTTGCTGAACTTGAAATATTTTCATGAGCAAATTCCGTTTCTGGCTGAGGTGTCTATCGGGCATGCGCTGATATCTGACGCATTGTATCTTGGCATAGAAAAAACAATTCAGGAGTACAAGGCGCGGCTGAAATGAAAAAGGTTTCGCGCGTATAATAATTAGCGCGTATCCTCGTTTTTTTATTACATTTGCGTTATTTTTTTGAGAACAATAAAAACCGAATAAAAAATGAATCTTAATTTGATTTTGCAAGTGCCACAAATGATGGCAGACAGCATGAATGTGGCGACAACTGAGGTTGCCGAGAAAGTGGTGGAAATGAATTATTGGGAAATGGCAACAAAGGGCGGATGGATTATGGTTCCGTTGATTCTGCTTTTCTTGTTGTCGGTGTATATCACGGTGGAAAGAATAGTCACGATACGTTCGGCATCTAAAGAAGACCCGACTTTCATGAATCGCATCAAGGATTATATCCTCGAAGGCAAGGTTGATTCTGCTATGAAACTCTGTCAGCAGACAAACAGTCCGTCGGCCAGAATGATTGAGAAGGGCGTTTCTCGCTTGGGTCGTCCGATGCAAGACATGATGGTGGCTATCGAGAACGTCGGAAATCTTGAAATTTCCAAATTGGAAAAAGGTTTGTCATTGCTTGCCACAGTGGCTGGCGGTGCTCCGATGATAGGTTTCTTCGGTACGGTGACCGGTATGGTCAAAGCCTTTTTCGATATGGCTAATTCGGGCAACGATGTTAATATGACTGTACTTTCGGCTGGTATCTATCAGGCAATGATTACTACTGTAGGAGGTTTGGCTGTCGGTATCGTAGCCTATTTCTTCTACAACTATCTGGTGTCTCGCGTCGATAGCGTTATTCGTAAGATGGAAGCCCGTACAATGGAGTTCCTCGACATTTTGAACGAACCAGCGTAAAAAGGAATGGCAATCTTCATATTATCAAATCTTCAAATTTTCAAATTTAAAGTATGTTAAAAAGAAATTCCAAAATCAGTGCGGAATTTTCTATGTCATCCATGACTGACATCATATTCCTGCTGTTGCTGTTTTTTATGATAACATCTACGGTGGTGCAGACCAATGCCATCAAAGTGCTTTTGCCGCAAAGTTCAAAGCAAGAAACGCAAAAGACGATTGTGCGTCTGACCATTGATGCCAACCTTAATTTCTATGTCGGGAAAGGTGCCGAGAAAGACCGTATGGTGGCGTTTGAAGAGATCGAACCGTTTTTGCTGGCCACAGATAGTGCCGAAGACGAGATGTATGTGGCACTCTATGCCGACGAGACAGTCCCTTATCGCGAAATTGTGCGCTTGCTCGATGTCGCCAATCGGAACAAATTTAAAATGGTGTTTGCCACACGACCTTTAGAAGAGTGATATGAGCAAGAAATCAGAGACATACGGAGCGTTGGCGGCTTTGTTGGCTGCGTTGCTGTTGTTCCTCATCTTGTTTTTCTGTACGATTATTGTACGGCAAGATGCCGACCCAGAAGGCGTTGAGGTGAACTTTGGCGATGTGCTGGAGGCTTCGGGTCTTTACGAACCGGCTCCAGCTGAAGTGCTTGAGATGCCTTCACCCGCCGAAGCAACTCCGCCCGCTCCAACGGCTCAGAATGTGGAGCAGCCTTTGCAGACACAAGATTTGGAAGAGTCGTTGGCCGTGAAAGAGGCAAAAAAAGCAGAGCAAAAACGCAAGGCCGAACAACGCGCAGCCGAACAAAAACGATTGGAACAGGAACGCTTGGAGCGTGAACGATTGGCCGAAGAAAAACGTCAGGCTGAAGAGAAAGCGCGTCAAGCGGCAGCCATCAGCAACCGTGCAAAAGGCGCTTTTGGCGGTGCAGGCAGCGGAACATCAGCGAGCGAAGGAACAGCTTCTTCGGGAACTGGCAACGAGGGAAATCCGCTCGGAACAGAATCGAAGAACAAAGGTGTTGGAGGCGGTTCTGGCGGTTCGGCTTCTTTCTCGTTGGGCAACAGAAAAATTAACGGAACAATTCCGCGACCATCGGACAATACGCAAGTTTCGGGTAAGATTGTAGTGGAAATCACGGTTGATGCATCGGGCAATGTGATAGCAGCAACGATTGGACAAGGTACTACCATAGCCGAGGCTTCGGCGCGCAAAGCTGCATTGGATGCGGCCAAACGGGCGAAGTTCACAAAAGGAGAGCGGACGGAAATAGGTATCATCACTTATCATTTTAAATTGGAATAAGGTGAATGTGAAATTAGAAAAGTTGAAAGAGAAAAGATAATCTTCAAATCTTTCAAATCAGAAACTTAGAAATTTAGAAATATACTCCTATGAAATGTTATATCTTTTTGGCAGAGGGATTCGAGGATTCCGAAGCGGTGAATTCAATAGATGTGTTGCGTAGAGCAAAAGAAACAGTGACCATTGTGTCGATTACGGGTAATCGTTTGGTAACTTCCTCGCACGGTATAGTTGTGCAGGCTGAAACTCTTTTCGAGGACTGTGATTTTTCTGATGGCGATATGCTCATATTGCCAGGCGGAATGCCGGGGACTCTCAATCTGAAGGCTTATGCGCCGCTGATTGAACTTATTATGGATTACAACAGACATGGGAAATTCATTGCAGCTATATGTGCTGCGCCGTCTATTTTTGGCGAAATTGGACTGCTGAAAGGCAAACGAGCCACTTGTTTCCCCGGATTTGAAGACAAGCTCATAGGTGCCACTTACACTGCATCGTCAGCCGAACTTGACGGGAATGTCATCACAGGGCGTTCGGCTGGGAATGCTATGCTGTTTGGCTTGAAACTCGTAGAAGCGCTCCGCGGTAAACAATTCGCCGACGATTTGGCAAAGCAAATTGTAATGCCGTAATCAATTTTTTTAATTGGTTAATTGACTAGTTTTCAGTTAATTGAATCTTTTGAGTTTTCAAAACAGAAACAATATTTATCTGCCGAAGGGAGATAACTTAGAAACAGGATAATTTTTAAATAACTTGAAACTAAAATTCCTTATATTACTTATGGCTACAGCAGTTGCGGCATCCGCGGCGAACCCGTTTTTCGAGGCTTACCGTACCCCTCATGGCACTATGCCTTTCGATAAAATAAAAAACAAGCATTACAAAGAGGCTTTTCTGGAAGGAATGAAACGTCAGAAGGCTGAAATTCAGAAAATTGTGGATTGTAAGGAAGAGCCGAATTTCGAGAATACCATTGTCGCACTGGAGCATTCCGGACGTTTGCTGTGCGATGTGGAGTCAGTTTTTTTCAATCTCGAGAGTGCCGATTCTGATGATGAGATGCAGAATATTTCGTTGGAGGTGTCACCGCTTCTTTCCGAACATTCCAATGATATATCGCTGAACGAGGAACTCTTTGCTCGTGTAAAAACTGTGTATGATAACCGCAATGAGTTGGGCTTGAATACAGAACAAATGATGCTGTTGCAGAAAACATACGACGGTTTTGTTCGTTCGGGGGCGTCTTTGAGTGATGCCGACAAGGTGATTTTCCGTGAAATTTCAAAAGAATTGAGCGAACTTACTTTGCGCTTTGGTCAGAATGTGCTGAAAGAAACAGCAGCTTTTCGCCTGAATATCACTGATCGTTCGCAGTTGGCAGGCTTGCCGGAAGATGTGATAGCTTCAGCCGAGCAAACTGCCAAAGAGAAAGGGGAGGAAGGATGGACTTTCACGCTTTACGCGCCAAGTTATGTGCCTTTCATGAAATATGCCGACAACCGGGAATTAAGGCGACAGCTCTACATGGCTTATAATACAAAGTGCACACACGCTGATGAATTGGATAATCTGAATAATGTAAAGAGAATCAGTGAATTGCGTTTGAAAGTCGCCAAATTGTTGGGATATCGCAATTATGCCGAATACGTGCTGAAAAAAAGAATGGCTGAGAACGAACAGAATGTTTACAAACTGCTCAATCAGCTGCTTGATGCTTACAAGCCAACAGCGCTGAATGAGTATGCTGAAGTGCAGTCCTATGCTAAAAGTCATGGCGCTGATTTCGAAATAATGCCTTGGGATTGGTCGTACTATTCGGAGAAACTGAAACATGAAAAATATAACATCAGCGACGAGGTGCTGAAGCCTTATTTTGAATTGAATAAGGTGAAGGGTGCTGTCTTTGGCTTGGCGCAAAAACTTTATGGCATGACATTTGTGCCGAACAAGAAAATACCGGTTTACCATAATGATGTAGAGGCGTTTGATGTGTTCGACAGCAAAGGCGGTTTCTTGGCTGTGTTGTATGTCGATTTCTATGCACGTGAGTCGAAACGCGGCGGTGCTTGGATGACAGAATTCAAAGGTCAGTGGAAAGATGGCGGAGAGGATTCGCGTCCGCATATCTCATTAGTGATGAATTTCACGCCGCCTCGAGGCAATGAGCCCGTGTTGCTTACTTTTGACGAACTGACGACTTTCCTGCACGAATTCGGACACGCCATTCATGGAATGCTTTCTGATGTCACTTACGAGAGCCTGTCGGGTACAAATGTGTATCGCGATTTTGTGGAACTTCCTTCGCAGATAATGGAAAACTGGGCTTCGGAAAAAGAATTCCTTGACGGATTTGCCGTGCATTACAAAACTGGCGAGAAATTGCCGATGGAGTATGTTGATAAAATCAAAGCAGCAGAAAATTTCAATGTGGCATACGCATGCTTGCGCCAGTTGAGCTTTGGATTTCTGGATATGGCATGGCATACGCTGACAACGCCATATTCGGGCGATGTGATGCTCTTTGAGCGTGAAGCGTGGAAACAAACGCAAATATTGCCGCAGGTCGAGGGTACATGTATGAGCGTAAACTTCAATCATATTTTTTCTGGCGGATATGCTGCCGGGTATTATGGTTACAAATGGGCAGAGGTGCTGGATGCTGACGCGTTCTCGGTGTTCAAAGCCAATGGCATTTTCGACCGCAAGACGGCTGATTCGTTCCGAATTAACATCCTTCAGCGCGGGGGTACGGAACATCCGATGATACTTTACAAACGCTTCCGAGGTCAAGATCCATCAATAGAGGGATTGCTTCGCCGAAACGGAATCATAAAATAAGGATATGGCAAGCGGTTCGCCCTTTTTGAGGACGATGTGTTTCCCGCCGAAGGCGGTGAATATGCATAACAGTCGGCAAGGGCGGAGTGTTATGGCAGCCGTTGCCTTCGAAGATGGCAAATATGAGAATGGCATGATTGCTTTTTTTTCAATAAAAATAGAATGGCTTCATAGCTTATTTTCAAAAAAAATCTGTAAATTTGCAGTGTAAAAAACGTGGATGGATTTGGCTGCTTGCAACCACGGGAAAAAATGCTAAAAATCATTTCTTCTTTGGGCGTTTCGCCGTCATATTATCCGTAGTTATATACATTTCCAAGATTGCAGCTCGTTTTGTGTGCAGTGGTCTGGTTGTTAGTTGAAATTAATAATTCAAAATTCATAATTGACTATGTATTTATTCACATCAGAATCAGTATCAGAAGGTCATCCCGATAAAGTGGCTGATCAGATTTCGGATGCCATATTGGATGAGTATCTGGCAAAGGATCCGCAGTCGAAAGTGGCTTGCGAAACACTCGTTACGACAGGGCAGGTTGTGCTTGCCGGCGAAGTGAAGTCTACCGCTCATGTGGATGTGCAGAAAACCGCTCGCCGTGTCATTGAGCGCATCGGATATACCAAAAGCGAATATAAGTTTGACGCAGAGTCGTGCGGTGTGCTGGTGGCACTTCATGAACAGTCGGCCGACATCAATCGTGGCGTGGAGCGAAAAGACCCGATGAACCAGGGCGCTGGCGACCAAGGTATGATGTTTGGTTATGCCACTAAGGAGACAGACAACTACATGCCTCTTGCGCTCGACCTCTCTCACCGTCTGTTGCGTGAGTTGGCTGCCATAAGGCGCGAGGGTAAGCAGATGACTTACCTGCGTCCGGATGCAAAAAGCCAGGTGACCATAGAATACGACAATGACAATCAGCCGCGTCGCGTTCATACCATTGTCATCTCTACGCAGCATGACGATTTCGTCCAACCTGCCGATGCAACTAAAAAAGCGCAAGACGAAGCCGACAAGCAGATGCTTGAACAGATAAAGAAGGATGTGGAAGAAATTCTGATTCCTCGCGTGTTGAAACAGTTGCCAGCCCGTGTGCAGATGCTTTTCGAAGATGGCTATATATTATATGTAAACCCGACAGGAAAATTTGTCATTGGCGGACCGCATGGCGACGCCGGTCTTACGGGCCGAAAAATCATCGTTGACACATACGGAGGCAAAGGTGCGCACGGTGGTGGCGCTTTCTCAGGCAAAGATCCTTCCAAAGTTGACCGTTCGGCTGCATACGCAGCACGCCATATAGCCAAAAATCTGGTGGCGGCGGGCGTTGCCGATGAAGTGCTGGTACAGGTGTCATACGCTATTGGTGTAGCACGCCCGATGAATATATATGTGAATACATACGGCAAATCGAATGTGAAAATCTCCGATGGCAAGATAGCCGAGAAAGTTGGCAAGATATTTGATATGCGTCCCAAGGCTATCGAAGAGCGTCTGAAACTTCGCAACCCGATTTACGCCGAAACAGCAGCCTACGGACACATGGGGCGTACACCTCAAGTGGTTGAGAAATGCTTTGAAACAGCCGAAGGTAAAAAGCAAAAAGTGAAAGTGGAACTTTTCACATGGGAAAAACTCGACTATGTAGAAACCATTCGCAAAGAATTCGGATTGTAATCGTTCTTAGTTAGGATAGGATATGGAATTAGAGAAAATGGCGGCTTTTGTCGCCATTTTTTTGCCATAATTGCAAGGCTGTTTTTATACTTTTTTTACAAATAACTTTGTTTTATGAAAAATAATTAGTAAAATTGTCGCCTTAAATCTTAAAAATAATACTATAAAGTAAATCTACGCAAGGTATGAAACATACTTTTAAACCTCTATTGTGGGCATTCTCGTGCCTACTTTCGTTGTCCCCTTTCCTCGGGGCGCAAGCGCAAACACCATGTAGTGATCGTGTGATGCGTGATATTACATTTCAAAATCAAAATGATCCCTCGGCTACAAAATGGACAATGGATGAAACGGGAATTTCTTCCTATGATTTCACTTTTGATACCAATGCGTATTCTTATTCCGAGACATTCAATTCGGTAAAAACACCGCAAGGAGGAAATAATAATACCACTCGCCAATATGCGGTGGTGAAAAATCCTCATGATTTGAATCCTCAGTTTGCAAATATTAATACCGATGGTATGTTAGTTATAAATCCTTTGCAGAATGAGTCAGACAATTACTTTACAATTAATGTAGGCGGTTTGATTGCAGGACAAACCTATTATATAGAGATGAAACTATATAATGTTGTGTCCCTTGATTGTCCGGGTATGAATTGTGGAGGAGGTTGGAGTAATTTCGATAACGCATTCCGTGTGGACGGCAATAATACCATATTTAATTGTAACAATACTGGTGACAAAGGCGCGGCTACGAACCTTAAATGGACAAATAATCGCGGAGACAATAATAGTGGGGATTGGAACTGTTATGGTAACCCTATTTATAATGCATTCTGTCCATCTACAACTGGTACAGCAGTGACGATGACGGGTGAAGTTAGGGTTCCTGATGGTTGTTATGATTTTAAAATAACATTTAATAAACCTGGAAGTACGGAAAATCAACCGATGGTATTAGGTATAGACTATATTCGTATTAAAGGTTGTGAAGAGGAGAAAATTCAAACTTCTACAGGTACATCCAAAGTCTGCGAATACGATCCAATAAAACTTACAGCTATGGGTATCGGTTCTGCTAATGGCACTTATACATGGTATAAAAATGGTGCTGTAATAGCGGGGGCGACTACAAAAACGATTACTGTCGATGCTCCGGGAGCAGGACAGACAGCTACATATCGTGCTGTAGGCGAATATAATAATAAGGAAATCACATTGACTGGTGCAACTTGTTGTGGTAGCGGTGACAAGGTGATGGTGTTCAACGAAACATTCCCGTTGACAGGAAGTACAGGGTGTGGCGGTCAGTTTTATGATTTGCCTGCAGGCGGAGAAGTAGGACCGAAGTATTCTTGGGCGGGAAACCATTGCGATAATTGTGATACTCGGTGTGCAGGATATCAATATGCAGTAGGTGGAGCTCAATATGCAGTGGTTGACAGATTGAATAAAGGAGGTTGGTGGCCGTGTTGGGATAATGCGAACTCTCAACCTGTAAGTGGTAGCCATACTAATGACGGTTCGGGATTTTTGCTTGTAAACGCGAACCCTGATGGAGGTAGCGAGGCGGACTATTTTTATAAAAGAACATTGACAAATGTTTGTCCGGGTACAACATACGAATTTTCAGCATACGCTGCATCTATCCAGAATGGTGCAGGTGAAGGTGGAGCAAAAATTCGTTTCAAAATATATGAAAATGGAAATTTGATAGAGCAATCTGAAGATATTAGTTTGGGCAACCTTTCGGGATGGGTGCAGACAAAAGTGCTGTTTACAACTACCAATGCTGGTTCTACATACGATGTCCGTATTGTAAACACCCAAACTGGTAATGCTGGTAATGACTTAGCCATAGATGATATTACAGTTTCCAAATGTTTGCTTAAAGTAAATGTGTTTGATGACGAAGGAAATACCGATTTGGAAGTTTGTTCTACCAATCCTGTTCGCATCACGGCTACCATGCCTGGCAATGGCGACCTTGCCACAAAATTAGGTAGCACACCGTATTATTTGTGGCAACGTTCTACTAATGGTACAAATTGGACTGATATAGGTTCTGCCACTACAAACGCATATTATGACGCTACTCCGACAGCGACAAAAACATATTATCGTGCAAAAATTGGTTCTCAAGGAACAATTAATCAGCCGATTACTGCTTCTGAATGTCGTGCCGACACTTATTCTGAGATATTTAGTTTGGTGAAAAACGGCAACCTTAATGTAACAGCCACAGCTGCTCCTGATGCTATTTGTGCAGGTGCGCAATTGAAAGTGAACGGTTCGGTGACGGGAGCCACAAATCCAACTTATTCTTGGAAATACTCTGCAAACGGCAATTGGGACAACGCTACCGATTTGGCGGGTACTGCTCAAACATTCACCAAAAACAATGCAACGACAGCCGATGACGGTACTTACTATTTCGTAGTGACAGATAACGGCTGCGAAGCGCATGCCAGTGCAGCAGTTGAGGTGAAAGCAAAGCCCAATGCTCCGCAAGTTACCAATGCCACTCCTGCTTGTCCTGGCGGTTCGATGACCTTCCAAGCGAGTGGTGTTGCTAACGCGACCTATACATGGACAGGTTCAGTGACAGGTAACGGCGACACGAAAACAGTAAATAATGTAACGAGCGGTCAGACTTACTCTGGTACGGTGAAAGCTACAGTCAGCGGTTGCGATTCCGATGCCGCAAATTATACGGCTACCGCCAAAACCAAGCCTAATGCTCCGCAAGTTACCAATGCCACTCCTGCTTGTCCTGGCGGTTCGATGACCTTCCAAGCGAGTGGTGTTGCTAACGCGACCTATACATGGACAGGTTCAGTGACAGGTAACGGTGACACGAAAACAGTAAATAATGTAACGAGCGGTCAGACTTACTCTGGTACGGTGAAAGCTACAGTTGCTGGTTGCGATTCCGATGCCGCAAATTATACGGCTACCGCCAAAACCAAGCCCAATGCTCCCCAAGTTACCAATGCTACACCAGCTTGTCCTGGCGAATCAATGACCTTCCAAGCGAGTGGTGTTGCAGGCGCGACCTACACATGGACAGGTTCAGTGACAGGTAACGGCGACACGAAAACAGTAAATAATGTAACTGGCGGTCAAACCTACTCTGGTACGGTAAAAGCTACAGTCAGCGATTGTGAGTCCGATGCTGCAAATTATACGGCTACCGCCAAAACAACTCCAACCTTGAATGTTACCAATGCCACACCAGTTTGTGCAGGCGGAACAATGACATTCCAAGCGACTCCTACTCCCAATACGGCAACCGTAACATGGACAGGTTCAGTGAATGGTACAGGTACTTCGAAAGATGTGACAAATGTAACGAGTGGTCAGACCTACACAGGTACCGTAAAAGCTACATTGGACGGTTGCGAATCGGCAACGGCAAATTATGAGGCAACAGCTAAAACAACTCCTACTATTGAAGTGCGTAACCTCCAGTGTTCTGCTGACCTCTTGACTTATACAGGTGAAGTGGTGGTTTCAGCAGGTACACCGTCAGTTGTAAGTGGTGTAGGCGCAAGCATAACCGGTATGACATTTAAGGGTGATAAAGATCAGAATGCGGTGGTGAAAGTTACTGCAGACGGTTGCTCTTCTGACGATTATGATGTTACGGCACCTAACTGCGATTGCGACCCGATAGATGCTCCTGTTGACGCATCTGCTGCTCACGAATACTGTTCGGATAAAACAGTGCCGACATTGAGCGTGACGGCTAATCTGGGTGCTAACGAGCAGGTAGAGTGGTTCGAAAGTGCTGATTGTTCAGGCACAGCCATTTCAACAAATAAGGATTTCACTCCGAGTGCAACACAGGTTCCTGCTGCAGGTAATTCAAAATCATATTATGTGCGCGTGCGCAACACTACAACAAACTGTAAGAGCGATGTGACAACTGTCACACTGAAGAACAATCAGGCGCCGACGGTCGTTGTGGTGCCGGCAGCAGCCGTTTGCGAACCGGGCACCATTGACATTACAACAACAGCGAGCGGCGCCAATACATATAAATATTATAGCGACGCAACTGCGACAACCGAAATGCCAAGCACTACCGTGAGCGCAACAACCGACTACTGGGTAGTAGGCACGAGTGCCGAAGGCTGTGTG
>SUXD01000029.1 GCA_015061145.1 Bacteroidales bacterium
GCTACAGCTTCTGCCACACAAGCAAGTTCTGTAGATAGAAGCGAGAAGCAAGATAATTATCCATTGTCCATTATCAATTGATCGAAGATTATTTTATCAAATCATCATAAAGAAACAAGCGGCAACCTGAGGGTTGCCGCTTGTTTCTTTTGTTGGATGGTGAGAACTGTTTTATAATTTTATCGTAAATTTTTTGATGTGTTCATCAAGCATATATTCAGGAATAATGTATTTGATAGATTCTGCAATAATATTCAGCATTCGTTCACGCACATAGTCTTTTCTGACAAAAATGGAAACAGTTCTGTGTAATTCCGGATTAACCAGCGGACGGACATTTTTTTTGTATTCTTCTCGCAGAAGGTTGACATGTAACTCGGGGATGGTTGTGAACCCGCCATTTTCGTCAACGATAAGCATTAAAGTTGGAATGTTCCCTGCTTCATATACCGAAGAATGTTCAAGTTCAAGGTCGCAAATTTCAGGGACTTGTCTCTGAAGATTCACTTCCTCCTTTAGTCCCCACAGATGGTCACGAGGCATAGATTGCATGTCTATTTCTGTTTTGTTGTATAGTGAAGATTTAGGTGATACATACATTACAAACCGTTCTTTGTAAAGTGGAATTTCCAGTAAGTCATCATCATTTCTAGGAAGAGAAAGAATGGCAACATCCACTTCTGCACGTTTTAATTTTTCGATGGCTTCGTCGCGTGTGAATTCATGCGCACGGATTTTGACTTTAGGGTAATTCTCTTTCAAGTATTTGAACATGCGGGGCGTTATATAGGGCGCAATGGTGGGTGTGATGCAGATATTTATCTCTCCTGTATTTTTCAATCGTTCCGACTGCACCATCTCTTTCATCTGCCGTACATTGAAAAGCGCTATTTTTGCTTGCGTTACCATCTGTTCCCCTATATCCGTGGTTCTGATTGGACGACTTTTTCTGTCGAAGATTACGATGTCGAGTTCGTTCTCGAGTTTTTGAATGAGTGAACTCAAAGTGGATTGCGTGACATTGCATGCGTCGGCCGCTTGCACAAATGATTTGAATTTGTCAACGGCTACGATGTATTCCAATTGTTGTAATGTCATATTTGTCAATTTGGTTGCCCGATTTTTTTTCTCAAAATTAGAAAAAAAAGTTAAAAATATGATTTTGTTGCTCGTTAGAAATAAATGTTGAAGTCTGCCATAGTCCGTGAATGTTACAAAATTCGAAAATAGCCTTGGGCTTCTCCGTTCCAATCAGGATTTTCGCTTCAGGTTTTTCATCGAGCCATGTCAGGTGGAGATTCTTTTCGGTCTCGACTGCAATGAATTCTATATGATGCTCAGATAGCATGGGATGTGGCTTGCTTCCGATTCTTACGCATAATTCATTCTCGTTGATGAAAGTCGCTACAGGTACATGCTTTTCTTGCCCTTTTTCTATGAGATTCGGATTCAGGCTTTCCATTTGTTCGTTGCAGCAAGAGGGTGTTGCTCCAGAATCAATCACTTTTACGATAACATTGCCGCACACTTTGCAGCGGAAAAATAAGGTTTTCATTGGTTTAAAATTTTAAGGGGTTTGTTAGTTTGGTAAACAGAAAGGATTTGCCGATAATATTATTGCTTTTGCTCAATCCATAGAAGTTTGTCGGTGTTGTATCCGCGTCTTTTGGCTGCCATAATCAAGTGCGACTTGTCTTCTTCAGATAATTTTGGCGTTCGGCTTAAAATCCAAAGATATTTATCGCTTTTGCTTCCTATCAAGGCATAGCGATAATCGGGCGCCAATTCTAAGATGTTGTAGTCGGCGTAAAAATTCCAGAAAAAGGAGACTTCAAGTTTTCCAGGTGTGTTTTCGTTTGTTCTTCGTGCTTTACCTTCCGATTGTTTGAATTTTCCGTTCAAGTTGTTTTCATATCCTGAATTGACAACTTTCACCCAACCTTCGGGCTGAAGGTAATAGTCGGCTGTGCATCCTACGAGCCCACGTTCAAAACGGTGGTCGAAGCGGGCTGCTTCGTACCAGCGTCCCATGAAACGATTCAAGTCGAATTCTTTTACGGTCGTTGTGTCAATTTGCGATTTGCAGGCGGGTGTTGCAACGAAGACAAAAAATCCAAGAATGTTTAAAAATAGTTTTTTCATACTTTTTTGTTTTAGAAATGATTGATTTAAGTTGTTTTTTTGTAATAATGCGGATTCCTTCTGTTTTTCAACGGTAAAATTAGGCGGCTTGTTCTATCTGCACAATCTTAATTTTAGAATACGATATTGATAAAATCGAATCTAATTGAATTTCTTATAGTTCCGTTTTGTAATAAAATTTAAACAGCTTCTAAAAGGGAAAATGCCATGATTCTTTTGCAATCGAGATATTATTTTTGTTTACGAAATGTTTGTTTCAATGTGTCCGATTTTCAGTTTGAGAAATAATTCTAAACTTTTATGTTTTTTCAAAGAAAAAAGTTACCTTTGTGTGCGTTTAAAAAAGAAACAAAACAATCTTTTAAAAAATTATAAAATTATGTCTAAAGTAACAGTTGTAGGTGCAGGTAACGTAGGTGCTACTTGTGCAAATGTGCTCGCTTTTAACGAGGTTGCAGATGAAGTTGTAATGCTTGACATCAAAGAAGGCGTTTCTGAAGGAAAAGCCATGGATATGATGCAGACAGCTCAATTGCTTGGTTTTGACACTCGAGTTATCGGTTGCACTAACGATTATTCGAAAACAGCAAATTCAGATGTTGTAGTCATCACTTCAGGTATTCCTCGCAAACCGGGTATGACTCGTGAGGAATTGCTTGGCGTAAACGCTGGCATTGTTAAAGGTGTGGCTCAGAACATTCTGAAATATTCTCCTAACGCAATTCTCGTTTGCATTTCGAACCCGATGGATACAATGACTTATTTGGCATTGAAATCTCTCGGTTTGCCTAAAAACCGCGTGATTGGTATGGGCGGCGCATTGGACAGCTCACGCTTCAAATATTTCTTGTCGCAGGCATTGAATTGCAACGCTAACGAGGTTGAAGGATTCGTAATCGGCGGACACGGCGATACTACAATGATTCCTATGGCTCGTTTCGCTACATACAAAGGTATGCCGGTTTCTAACTTCTTGAGCGCAGAAAAAATCGAAGAAGTGGTTAAATCAACAATGGTTGGCGGCGCTACACTTACAGGATTGCTCGGAACTTCAGCATGGTATGCACCAGGTGCGGCAGGAGCATTCGTTGTAGAATCAATTATCCACGACCAGAAGAAGATGATTCCTTGCTCAGTTTTGTTGGAAGGTGAGTATGGCGAATCTGACCTTTGCATCGGCGTTCCTGTAATCTTGGGCAAAAACGGTATCGAAAAAATCGTTGAACTCGATTTGAACGCAGAAGAAAAAGAAAAATTCGCAGCAAGCGCTAAATCAGTAAAAGGCAATGTTGCAACTTTGAAAGAGTTGAAATTGATTTAAAAAATTGAATATAAGTGCGGAAAAGTTGCCCAACAGGGCAACTTTTCTTTTTTTGTTTGCAAGAAACCGAAAAAGAACTTATCTTTGCATAACAATTGCGGTTGTGGCGTAATTGGTAGCCGCGTCAGACTTAGGATCTGATGCCTCAGGGCGTGGGGGTTCGAGTCCCTTCAGCCGCACAAGGGAGCGATTTTTTGAAAGTCGCTCCCTTTTTTGTTCCCTTCTGACGGTAAAAAAAACAGAAAAAAGAAGAATTTTATATAAAAACGATATTTGTAAACCTAAAAAATTGGCAACTTACAAGCAAAATTCATAAATTTGCAGTTTAACAGAAATCAAAATTCAAATAATATAGATATGGCTTCACAAGAAGATGTTTTCAAACAATTAGTATCGCATTGCAAGGAGTATGGTTTTGTATTCCCTTCGAGCGAGATTTACGGCGGTCTGGCAGCAGTTTACGATTATGGTCAGAATGGTGTGGAACTTAAAAACAATATCAAGAAATACTGGTGGGACAGCATGACGCTGTTGCATCAGAACATTGTTGGTATTGACGCTGCTATTTTTATGGACCCGACCACATGGAAGGCTTCGGGACATGTGGACGCATTCAACGATCCGCTGATTGACAACAAAGACAGCAAAAAGCGTTATCGCGCCGATGTGTTGATTGAAGATCAGCTCGCAAAATATGATGAAAAAATCAACAAAGAGATAGAAAAGGCTGCAAAGAAATTTGGCGACGCTTTTGACGAAGAAAAGTTCAAAGCAACCAATCCGCGTGTGCAGGAACATATCGCTAAGCGCGACGCATTGCATGCCCGTTTCTCTAAAGCTTTGAACGATAACGATTTGGCAGAACTGAAACAAATTATTGTTGACGAAGAGATAGTTTGCCCTATAAGCGGTACAAAGAATTGGACAGATGTAAAACAGTTCAATCTGATGTTTAAGACAGAGATTGGCGCATCTGCCGACAATACAATGACAATTTATCTGCGTCCGGAAACATGTCAGGGAATATTCACCAACTTCTTGAATGTGCAAAAAACCGGTCGTATGAAGATTCCTTTCGGTATTGCTCAGATAGGTAAGGCTTTCCGTAACGAGATTGTGGCACGTCAGTTTATTTTCCGTATGCGTGAGTTTGAGCAGATGGAAATGCAATTCTTCTGCAAACCAGGAACTGAGATGGAATGGTTCAAGCACTGGAAGGAGTTCCGTATGAAATGGCACAAGGCGCTTGGATTTGGCGACAATAAATATCGCTACCACGATCACGATAAATTGGCTCACTATGCCAATGCGGCAACGGATATTGAATTCCAGATGCCGTTCGGATTCAAGGAAGTGGAGGGTATTCACTCGCGTACTAATTGGGATTTGTCTCGTCACGGACAGTTCTCTGGCAAGAAACTTGAATATTTTGACCCTGAAATGAATCAGTCGTACATCCCGTATGTAATCGAAACTTCTATCGGTGTTGACCGTATGTTCCTTTCGGTTTTGGCTGGTTCTTACAAAGAAGAGGAGCTTGAAGGCGGTGACAAACGCGTAGTGCTTTCGTTGCCGGCCGCTCTTGCACCTGTAAAATGCGCTGTTCTGCCGTTGCTCAAGAAAGACGGACTTCCTGAAAAGGCAGCAGAGATTATGAACGAACTGAAATTCGACTATAAATGCGCTTACGAGGAGAAGGATACTATCGGCAAACGCTATCGCCGTCAGGATGCCATTGGAACGCCGTTCTGCGTGACGGTTGACCACCAAACTTTGGAAGACAATACGGTGACTTTGCGTTATCGCGACTCAATGAAGCAAGACCGCGTGAAAATAGAAGAGTTGCATAAGATTATAGGCGAGGCGGTGAGCATGCGCAACTTGTTCAAAAAAATAATGGAATCATAACTAAAAACTTTTTAAAATTTTATAAAATGACAAATGTAGTAATATTCGGTGCTCCGGGCTCAGGCAAGGGTACACAAAGCGAACTCATTATCAAGAAATACGGTTTCGACCATATCTCTACAGGCGATGTGCTTCGTGCTGAAATGAAAAACGAAACAGAATTGGGAAAAATTGCAAAAGATTATATCGCCAAAGGTGCATTGGTTCCTGACGATTTGATTATCAATATGTTGGCTAATGTGTTGGATAGCAAAAAAAATTCCAAAGGCGTTATTTTCGACGGGTTCCCTCGTACTATTCCACAGGGCGAAGCACTGAACAAAATGCTGGCTGAGCGTGGATGCAAAGTGGATGTAGTATTGAGCCTCGAAGTGGACGACGCTGAACTGATGGACCGCCTTATCAAGCGCGGACAGATTTCTGGCCGCTCTGATGACAATGCAGAAACCATCAAATCTCGTCTGGAAGTTTATCACGGACAGACTTCTCCATTGAAACAATTCTATATAGAGCAGGGAATTCTGGCTTCTATCAAAGGTACTGGTTCAATCGAAGAAATTTTTGAAAGAGTAAGCAAAGCGATTGACGCTTGCAAATAAGAAATATCTTATTTATCTTTAAAAGTTGAAAGGGAAAGTGTCTCTTTCAACTTTTTTAGTAATTTATATCATTGTTATTATGGCTGGAAGTAATTTTATAGATCACGCCAAGATATACTGCCGTTCGGGGAAAGGCGGCGCGGGCTCTGCGCACTTTATGCGCGCCAAGTATGTACCCAAAGGCGGTCCCGACGGTGGCGACGGCGGTCGTGGCGGACACATCATTTTGCGTGGAAACCGCAACTACTGGACGCTGATTCATTTGAAATACGAGCGCCATATTTTTGCAGGAAACGGCGAGTCGGGCGGACACAGCCGCAGTTTCGGGAAAGACGGAGAGGACAAATATATCGAAGTGCCGCTCGGTACGGTGGCTTACGATGCCGATAATGGCGAGTTTCTGTGCGAGATAACCGAAGACAAGCAAGAGGTGATTCTGTTGAAAGGTGGACGCGGAGGTTTGGGCAACTGGCATTTCCGCACGGCTACCAATCAGGCGCCGCGTTATGCGCAACCCGGCGAACCGATGCAGGAACGCAATGTCATTCTTGAACTCAAAATTCTGGCTGATGTGGGCTTGGTTGGTTTCCCGAATGCAGGAAAATCGACATTGTTGTCGGTTGTTTCGGCTGCCAAACCGCAGATTGCCGACTATCCTTTTACAACCTTGGTGCCCAATTTGGGCATAGTGCAATACCGAGACGGAAAGTCGTTTGTAATGGCCGACATTCCGGGTATCATCGAAGGTGCTGCTGAAGGGAAAGGGCTCGGATTGAGGTTCTTGCGCCACATAGAACGCAACTCTATTTTGCTGTTCATTGTGCCTGCTGATTGCGACAGCATTCTGAAAGAATATGAGATTTTGCTGCACGAATTGGAGAAATACAATCCGGAACTGATTGCCAAAAGGCGTATTTTAGCTATTTCTAAGTGCGAAATCATTGATGAAGAGCTGACGGAGGCTTTCGAGAAAGAGATTTCGGAAAAACTGCCGGACATTCCGCATCTGTTTTTCTCGTCTATTGCGGGCATCAGAATCAGCGAATTGAAGGATTTGCTCTGGAAGGAGATAAATGATCCAAAAAATGTGCATACGACCATTTCGCACAAACCATTGGAAATCCGTTCGAACTCAACGGGTGAGTACGACGACGAGGACGATTATGACTACGACGACAATACGCCGACCGACTACGATATCGAGGATGATTTTATCCCGCAGGAAGAGTTTTAGTCAATAATGAATTTTTGAATTGTAAATCATTGACAAAAAGGGAAAAAGAAGAATCAGAAAAATAAGATGAATATATAACATATTGGGCTTTACGCTCTTATTCTCGGAATGATAAAATCTGGAAAATTTTAGGAACGGGAATAGGCATGGCGAAAAGTTCACGCTTAGGGCGTGAACCGTTTTGTGCTTATTTGTTCCATTGGTTTTCCAGAGCCATTCATTCCATTTAAGTAACATACGGTATCACGCTTTTATGGTACATATAGGACAGGAAATAAAAAAAGAATTGATTAGGCAGGAAAGAACACCCACTTGGCTTGCCAAAAAGATTTCGTGTCAAAGTCAAAATGTACATAATATCTTTAAGAGAAAAAGTATCGATACTGAACAACTTCTCAGAATATCCAATGCTCTACAATACGATTTCTTCAAACTTTATCAGAATGAAGAGGACTTCTGAATATCTGTAAATAATGTTTTCATTTATGTAAGAGATAATTACAATAAATAAGGTGTTTTGTGTTTGTAAAGCAAGAAATTTGCATTTTTAATTTTAAATATAAAACAATGAAAACATTTAAAACATTTAACATTTTGAAATTTGCGTTTTTGATAGGATGCATTTCGTTTGTAGCTTGCGACAAAGATGAAGAAGAGAAAGGTAATGGTGGAGTTGAACCAATAGAGGATGTAAAAAAAATCAGTTCGATTGAAAGCCATTCTTTTCGTTTAGATGGTATTTTTGAAGTTGAATCTAACGATAAAGTATCATTTACTTGGACGAATGATTTTATAAGCGTTGTTGAAGAGGATACAGTTATAAGAACGAATGTAGAAACAAAAGAAAAATACATAGATACATATAATAGCAATTATTATCTTGCTTATGATAATGATGGTAAGATTAAGAGTGTTGATTGTAGCGTTGGAGGGTACTCTGTAGTGATGCAATTAGAATACCAAGATGGTAATTTAGTAAAAATAATTAGAAATTATAGGGGAGAACAGAATGTTGAATATGTATTTGCATACGAAGGAAAATATATAACAACAGTGACCGATAGTTCAGGTGAAACTGATTATCTCTCATGGAAAGATGGAAATTGTGTGTCAATTGAATGTAAAGGTGAATATGGGAATATGAGGAACTTTTCATATGATGACAAAAGAAACCCGTTCTCGTATGAGTCAGACCCAGCACTTGCAATTGTAATGCACTATATCATAAATGTTAGTGCTACCTTAAGCAAAAATAATCAAGTTTATGTTGCAACTACATATTATAATGATCCTACATTAGATTTCGATAACGGAGCATGTTTTTATACGTATGATAATGATGATTATCCTATCTGCGTTAAATGGTTGCTCACTAATGATACTTCAAAATATATTTACAAATAAAATAGAGAATTAATGTAAAAAAGTGAAGATCTGTTTAAAAAACAATCTTCGCTTTTTTTTATCTCCTTGAAATCATGTTGGCATATTCGCCGTCGTATGCGCAGTAATCTCGTCGCAGATGGTAATTTCCACGCATTTTTTCAAAGTCTTCAGGACTTTTTTTCAGAGCATCGCTGTCATTCTTAATATCATATACGGCCAGCAGAAAGTCGGCAAGGTTGTCGCATTCCGGATGTTTGTTTTCGGGTTCGGGTAGTGTCGGGTAGGGCGGAACCTTCATGTCGAATCCGAAAAATCTCACCAATTCTTTGATGCACGCCATGGTGGCATTGGCTTTGCCATCGGCAGAATAGCCTGCTATGTGCGGAGTGGCAATATCAGTCAGCGCCAGCAGTTCTCGGTTTATGTTCGGTTCGTTTTCCCAGCAGTCGACCACCAGCGCCGAACAGAGATTCTGTTTGCGCGCTTCAATGACGGCTTGCGTGTCGAACACTTCGCCACGCGCAGCATTTATCAGCAGCGGTTTTCGCTTTAACGATTGCAGCAGTTTGCTGTTCGCTATATGATAGGTGGGGAATTCTCCGTTGTATGTGAGTGGCGTGTGGAATGTAATGACATCGCATCGCTCGCATATTTCTTGCAGCGATACATAGTTGTTGTGTTTGTCTGTCCTTTCTTTGAATGGGTCATTGAGCAGCACGCTTATATCTTGTGTACGGCAGAAATCGACGATGGTGCTTCCTACATGCCCTACGCCCACTACGCCTACAGTGAAGTTGCTCATATTCTTCCCATTCTTTTGGGCAATGGCTGCCATTGCCGAGGCTACATATTGCTGTACGGCCAGAGCATTGCATCCTTCGGCGTTTTTCCAGTATATATTGTGCTTTTCGCAATAGTTCGTATCAATATGGTCGTAGCCTATGGTAGCCGTCAGAATACATTTCACGGAGGAGTTGCGTAATAACTGCTCGTCGCAGCGCGTGCGTGTGCGCACCACCAAAGCGTCGGCCTTCTGCACGCAAAGTGCGTCCATCTCTTTCCCCGGCACATACTGCACCTTGGCATGTGCTTCGAAAACGCCCTTGATGTAAGGTATTTTGTCGTCTATTATAATGGTAGGTTTGTTCATGGTTATTTTATTACAGCTTTTTTAGTGCCGTCTTCAAACTGAATCTCCACTTGATCTTCTTTGCTTAAAGTTAGCGAGTTTTTCACCCATTCGCCGTTTTTGAAAATGCGCACATACCCTCTGCTGAGGCATTCGTCGGGCGAGGCGAGCGACAATCGTTGCTGCAATGCCCGCAGCGACTGTTTGTGTATGTCGACTTGCTTGTGTGCTGCCATTTGCAGTTTCATGTAAGTGTTGTTCAGATGTCTGGCGCAGTTTAAGAACATTTTTTGAGGCGCTTGCCCCATTCGTACCGACAGCATGAAAAGATGTTTCTGATGTTCGTCGAGATGCACCTTGAATGCAGATACGGCGCGTGTGCGTAAGTCGTTCAGCCGTTCTTCATAGTTCATGCAGCATTCTATCAGAAAATCGGCTACGGCAGTAGGTGTCTTCATGCTTTTGTATGCCACATAATCAACAACAGAAAGGTCGCGTTGATGCCCGATTCCGGCAAGGATAGGTAATGGAAATTGTGTGCAATAGTAGGCGAGGTTGTAGTTGTCGAACGCCGAAAGTTCTGAAGTGGCGCCACCGCCTCTGATGATGACCACGACATCGAAATTTTCGACTTGCTCGGCTATGTTGTCTAAGGCTGCGATCACCGATTTTTCGGTGTTCTCGCCTTGCATTTGTGCGGCGAAAAGTGTGCAACGAAATTTGTATCCGAAACGATTGTGCTGCAAGTGGTTGCAAAAGTCACCGTAGCCGGCCGCCGTGGGCGAAGATATAATGGCAACCCGATAGGGGACAAGTGCCAACTGCAATTCTTTGTTCATGTCGAGCACGCCATCTTCGGTCAGTTGTCGGATGATTTTATCACGCTTCAGGGCGATGTCGCCTAATGTGTACGAAGGGTCGATGTCGGTGATGCTGAGCGAGAGCCCGTACACTTCGTGAAACTCAAAAGTGGCTTGCACCAGCACTTTCATGCCAGCTTGCAACGGTAGCCCTGTGACGCTTTCAAAATATGGTTTGAGCGCGCCATATACCATGGCCCAGATGTTGGCTCTTATCTTGGCGGTGATGCGGTCGCGCGAATCTTTTTCGATGAGTTCGGCATAGCAATGTCCCGATTGGTTTTCGCGGCATTCGCTTATCTCAGCATGTATCCATACGGGGTCAGGGAAGAAATCGTGTATCTCTTCCTTTAGATTATGCAGTATTTCGCTGAGTGAAAAAGATTCCATGGAGTATCACTTTTTCTTCTTTTCTTTTTTCTTAGGCGCTTGCGTTTGCTCGATGTAGTCGTTTGTGAAATATTCTTCGGGCGAAGTGCGGAAATCGGCAGGGTCTTTCAGTTTGCCTGCATTCTCGTCGTTTTGTTTTACTTCTTCTTGCACCATAGCGTCCTCTTGTTGCTGTTTTTCTGAGATGCCCGCTTTGTATTCCGTTTGTGCAAGTATGGTCTCTCCGTCGCGGTCGTAAACGGTCCATACGCCTTCTTTTCGATCGTTGGTGTATTGTCCGGTGGTTTCAGTCTTGCCGTCGTCAAAGTACGATATGCATGTGCCGTCGCGCAGTCCGTCGCGGTAGTTCACTTCAGACTGTACCTGTCCGTTCGGGAAAAATTGTTTGTGCATTCCATCTTTTTTGCCATTTTTCCACTCTGTGGTTTCGAATATGCGCCCTTGTGCGTCGTAAACGGTCGAAGTCCCGTTGAGCAGACCGTTGTCGGCATAATTGTCCACTTGTAAAATTTCGCCTTTCTGCGAGTAAGTGGTCCATTCTCCGGTGCGTTTTTCGTTTTTGAATACTCCTTTTTGCAATAGTGTTCCGTTGATTTTGTAGAATTCGGTATATACATTTCCCGTCTTGGCGTCGAAAATTTGTTTCATTTTTCTTTTGCCATTGTCGTAGTAGCGCACAAACTCTCCGACAGGCTGCCCGTTCACAAAGTCGCCTTCATACATCTTGGCGCCGTTGTCGTAATATTTTACCCAGTGTCCTTGTTTTCTGCCGTTTCGGTCGGTCTTGTTCTGGGCGAATGATAGTGTAGAAACCGACAGCATCAGCAGTATGTATGCAATTCTTTTCATATACTTGAATTTTAATGTTTCGTCAAATGTACAAATAATTTATATAAAATTAGAATTTGTTTGTTTGCAAACCGAAAAATTATGAGTATTTTTGCATCGAAAAACAAAAAAACGGGATGTGGCGCAGTTGGTAGCGCGCTACGTTCGGGACGTAGAGGTCGCAGGTTCGAGTCTTGTCATCCCGACTGAAAAGAGAAACGAGAGTTTCTCTTTTTTGTTTGTAGGCAACAAAAGAAACGAGGTCGTCAGTGAAGGCAACCTCGTTTCTTTGTTGTTTTTTACTTTTCTTATTCTTTGAATCGTACGAACAGGTCGCCCACGGCTTCGTATTGGTAGGGAACGAACTTAAAATGCTGGCAAATGGCGCAACTTTTGGAGGCGGTGCGGTAGCTTACCACCATGTGGGGCGCATTAGGGTTTTTGCTTGCCAGTTTCTCCATTTCCTCAAACGCTTCCGTCTTTATCATGCGCTCTATCGCCTCGGCCGACACTTGCTGGTCGAAGAAATATTCTTTGCGTTTCAGTTTCTCGTTGGTAGGCAGGTAGGTGATGGTACTCTTGATGAAAAAGGTGGAGAAGAATCCGCCTAAAATCAGCAGTATGCCAGTGCTTGCAACAATGATGCCGCTGTTTTTTGACAGCTCGGTCAGCACGGGGATGTACGATACGATTAAACCTGCCACGATGATGGCAATGGCCAATACGGGGCTTTTTTTTGCTTTGAATTTTCCGTTGTTTTCTTCTATAAGTCTGTCTATATTGATGTCCATGATTTTAGTTTTTAATTAGTATAAGATAAAATGTTTTTATGCCCGCAAAACAGCATGTTCCGGGCATGAGATGAAGGTGGGGTTGCCCCCGTGTGGAAGATTGACCGCTAAATAATCAGGTGGTGCAGGAATATGGGCCAGATGATGTTCGTCGCAGGACGAGCCGGGGCGAAAATATTCCTGTGGCTTCGGAGGTATTGGCGCAGCGATGTTTCTGCTGTGTCGTATTTCAAGAAATGGTGCTGCTGCGGCGCGTCGGTACGCATCGAGAGATGGTGTTGCGCCCGGAATGAGTTGTTGACCGGAGTGCACGGCGTGGCATCGTATGCAGTCGTGGCGATGTGCTGCCCTTGCGACGGCATTCCTGTATGTGTGGTGACTTCTGCCGCCGACAATACGGTAACCGCCACTTGCGAAACGCCTGCGCATGCAATGACGAATGCCAGCGTGGCCAGAAAAAGTTTTGCCGTGTTTCTCAGGGTTGTTTTCATCGGTGTAAAAATACAAATAATATTATTGAAAGACGAATTTGCAGGCATAAAAGTGGCAAGACAAATGATGTTTTTTTGCGGGCCGATGAAAAAACTGTTTTAATTTTATTTCATGATTATTTGAGAAGTGTTTTTGGATGGATTTTATTAAACAAAAGATGTCAAAAAACAAGTTCAATGAAGTAGAGTCAGCTTCGCTGTTATTCGGAAAAACGCATCAATAAAATTTCAAAACAGCTTCGAAGGTTGTTGGTCATTGATTTTTTTTGTATTTTTACAAAATAGAAATAAAAGAAGAATCTATGGCAGACGATTTCAATAAAGACAGCGAAGAAGACGACGATTTGATGCTGGGCGGCGATGCCGAAGCGCATTCCGACTATGTGATCCCCGACCGGAACGACGAGTCGGTGCGTTTCCATCTTCCGGGCATGTATCAGAATTGGTATTTGGATTATGCTTCGTATGTAATCCTCGACCGTTCGGTGCCGCACATCAGCGACGGACTGAAACCTGTGCAGCGGCGTATCTTGCATACGATGAAAGAGCTGGACGACGGGCGTTACAACAAGGTGGCGAACATTGTCGGCGCCACTATGTCGTATCATCCGCACGGCGACGCTTCCATCAAAGATGCGTTGGTGAATCTGGGACAGAACGACTTGTTGATAGACTGTCAAGGAAACTGGGGAAATATACTTACTGGCGATGACGCAGCGGCCGCCCGTTACATCGAGGCGCGTTTGTCAAAATTCGCGCTGGAGGTGCTTTATAGCCCGAAAATCACAGAATGGGAATTGTCGTACGACGGTCGTCACAAAGAGCCGGTGACATTGCCCGTGAAATTCCCGCTGCTGCTGGCGCAGGGCGTTGAAGGTATCGCTGTGGGGCTGTCGTCCAAAATTCTGCCGCATAATTTCAACGAGATACTTGATGCTTCCATCGCTTATCTGCGTGGCGAGGATTTTCAGCTTTATCCCGATTTCCCGACGGGCGGTTCCATCGATGTGTCGAAATACAACGACGGATGCCGTGGCGGCAGCGTGAAAATCCGTGCCAAAATATCAAAATTAGACAACAAAACGCTTGTCATAACAGAAATTCCTTTTGGCAAGACTACGACTTCCATCAAGGAATCGATATTGAAGGCCAACGAACGCGGAAAGATAAAGCTCAAGAATATTGATGACAATACAGCGGCAACGGCAGAGATTGTGATTCATCTCCCGGCTGGCGTGTCGCCTGATAAGACCATCGACGCCCTGTATGCCTGCACCGACTGCGAAGTGCGCGTGTCGCCCAACTGCTGCGTGATACAAGACCAGAAACCGCAGTTTACAACTGTCAGCAAGATACTGCGTGACTCCACCGACCAGACGAAAGACATTCTGCGTCGCGAATTGGGCATACAGCGCGAAGAATTGTTAGAACGCCTGTTTTTCATCTCGTTGGAAAAATGGTTTATCGAAGAACGCATTTATAAAGAGAAAGAATACGAAACGGCAAAGGACAAGGATACGCTGGTGGCGTTTGTCGATAAGAAGCTCGAACCGCTGAAACCTAAATTGATTCGTGAGGTGACGCGTGAGGACATTGAGAAACTGTTCGAGATTCGCATGATTCGCATCACGAAATTTAATTCCGACAAGGCTAACGACACGATGAAAGCCATCAAGGCCGACATCAGTGATATAGATTACAATCTGACGCATCTGATAGACTATACGATAAGTTGGTTCGAGATGCTGAAAGAAAAATATGGCGAGGGTCGCGAACGAAAAACAGAGATACGCAACTTCGAGACCATTATGGAAACGAAGGTGGTGGAAGCTAACCAGAAACTCTATATCAACCGCGAAGAAGGATTCATCGGCACGAATCTGAAGCATGACGAGTTTGTCTGCAACTGTTCGGATATTGATGATGTCATCATTTTCTTCAAAGACGGAAAATATAAAATAATGAAGGTGGCCGACAAACTTTATGTGGGCAAGAATATTATACATATAGCCATCTTCAAACGAAATGACAAACGCACAGTTTATAATGCTGTCTATCGTGATGGAAAGAGCAGTCTGTATTACATGAAACGTTTTTCGGCTACAGGTCTTACGCGTAACAAAGAATATGACATCACGCAAGGCAAAGAAGGGTCGCGTATTGTCTATTTCACTGCCAACCCTAACGGTGAGGCTGAAGTGATAAAGGTGCTGCTCAAACCGAAGGCGCGCATGAAGGTGATGGCGCTCGAGAAGAATTTCGGCGACATAGCCATCAAAGGCCGTCAGTCGCGAGGAAATCTGCTGTCGAAGAACGAAATCGCGAAAATAACGCTCAAACAAAGAGGCGGAAGTACGCTAGGCGGTCGCAAGGTGTGGTTCGATATGGATGTGGCCCGCTTGAATTACGATGGACGCGGCGAACTGTTGGGCGAGTTTGTGAACGACGATTTGATATTGGTGATATACAAGAACGGCGATTTTTACACTTGCAATTTTGATGCTTCCAACCATTTCGACCCGGATATTTTGCGCATCGAAAAGTTTAAACCGCATAAAATATGGTCTGTCGCACTTTATGATGCCGAACAGAAATACGACTACATCAAACGTTTCAAACTGGAGCCGAGCAATAAACGCATCAGTTTCTTGGGCGAAAATCCGCAGTCGAGTCTGATACTGATCAGCGATGAAGTGTATCCGCTTTTCAAGGTGGTATATGGCGGTGATGACGCATATCGCGAGAGTCAGACGATAGATGTTTCGGAATTTGTGGGCGAAAAGAGTTTCAAGGCAAAAGGAAAACGCATCAGCACTTGGAATATAGCAGAAATAACGGAATTGCCGCCCGAGCGCTTCCCCGAAGAAAGCGAAGAAATTGTTTCGGAATATTCAGATGACGAAGAAGATGCTGTGGACGAAGACGAGTTGCGCAAAGAACACTTGCGTCAGGAGATATTGAACTCTTCGGGCGACCAGGAATCGGACGACAGCGGAAATGATTTGCCTGAAGTTGAAAGTGACGAAAATGGTCAGATGAGTCTGTTCTAAGGAAAAGAATAAAGGCGGTTTCAGACCGCCTTTATTTTGTATAAATCCCTGTTGTTTCGCCCGTATTCGTTGTAGTCCAGCCCGTAGCCGACGATGAATTCGTCGGGGATCTTCATGCCGATGTAATCGATTTTCAAATCTTTTATTTTCAGCATGTTAGGCTTTAAGAACATGGTGGCAATATGAATTTCGGCAGGTTGCTCTTTTTTAAATCTTTCCATCAGTGTACGCATGGAGAGTCCGCTTTCAACAATATCTTCCACAATAACGACCGTGCGTCCTTTGATGTCAGTGCTCAAATCGTTCTGAATGGAAACTACGCCCGACGATTCGGTGCCTGCGTAGGATGACAATTTCATGCAAGATACTTCGCAGGGGATGGTTATCTCTTTCATCAAGTCTGAGAGAAACATGAAAGCGCCGTTCATAATGCCAATGAAAATTGGTTTTTTGTCAGCAAAGTCATTGTTGATGGCTTGCGCGACAGATTTTACATGTTGCAGGATTTCTGCTTCTGATATAAACGGCTCAAATTCTTTGTCAGCGATTTTCATAGATTTTTTTGTATTGAGAAAGCAAAGGTAGTAAATAATGAGAAACAAAGAAAAAAGGAGATGTTTTCGCATCTCCTTTCAGGTGGTTATTTTTTACGAATATAGTCTGTAATCCATTGTCCGACCTCTTTGGTGCCGTATGTTGCGCCTCCTTCCACTTGTATTTCTGGAGTTCGTACCAGTTGGTCAAGACTGGCGTTCACTGCCTCGCGGATAAGCGCTCCTTCTTTTTTCAGATTGAAGTATTCGAAAAGCATGGCGACAGAGAGGATTTGCGCCAGCGGATTGGCTATGTTCTTCCCTTTGGCTTGCGGCCACGAACCGTGTATGGGCTCGAAGACGGGCGTATGTTCTCCTGTGCTTGCCGAAGGAAGTAGTCCCATGCTTCCGGTGATGCAGCTTCCTTCGTCGGTGAGTATGTCGCCGAAAGTGTTCTCGGTGACGATGACATCGAAGAATCGCGGGTCTTGAATCATGCGCATGGCAGCGTTGTCCACAAACATGTAATCGGTGATGACCTCGGGATAATCTTTTTCCACTTCTTGTGCCACTTTTCGCCATAAACGACTCGATGCCAGCACATTTGCTTTATCAACTACGGTGAGGTGCTTGTGCCGTTTCATGGCATAATCATATCCTACACGTAGTATTCTTTCTATTTCTGGGCGTGTATAGTAGTTGGTGTCGTAAGCTTTGTTGTTGTCCTCGTATTTTTCTCCAAAGTACATGCCTCCCGTCAATTCGCGGATACAGATGAAGTCGGCGCCTTTCACCAATTCGTCTTTCAATGGCGATTTGTGTATCAGGCAGTCGAAAGTTTCTACAGGTCGGATGTTGGCAAAAAGCCCGAGTTTTTTGCGCATAGCCAGCAATCCTTGTTCTGGTCTGACTTTGGCGTTCGGGTTGTTGTCGTATTTAGGGTCGCCTACCGAAGCGAACAGCACGGCGTCGGCATCCATGCATGTTTTAAAAGTGTCTTCAGGAAACGGGTCGCCGGTTTCGTCGATGGCATGTGCGCCGCAAAGCGCCTCTTTTGTTTCTATTTCATGCCCGAATTTTTCTCCTATGGCGTTCATTACTTTCATGCCTTGTTCCATAATCTCCGGACCGATGCCGTCGCCCGGCAAAACTGCGATTTTAAGTTTCATAAGTATTTAGTAAATAGTGTTTAACATTTTTATAGTAGCCTTGATGGCTGCTTCTGTCTGGTCGGCGTCAAGACCGTGTGTCTTGAAAACGCGTCCGTCCATGTTCCATGTGATGACGGTTTGTACGAAAGCGTCGGTGCGTCCGCCAGGTGGAATGGTGACAGCATAATCCGTTAGTGTAGGGTGTGGCCTGTGCATGCTGTCGAGGATTTTCCACAGCGCTTTCATGAATGCGTCGTATTGTCCGTCTCCAGTCGATGATTCATTGTAAATTTTTCCGTCCACTTCAGCACTCAGGTTGGCCAGAGGCTTCAGGTCTTTGGTCAGTGAGAGGGCATAGTTTCGTATGATGAATTTTTCCTCTATGTTCTCTGTTTTCAGAATATCAGAAACGATGTACGGGAGGTCTTCTGGCGTCACCATCTGCTTTTTGTCGCCAAGTGCAATGATGCGTTCGGTCACCTTTTTCATGGTTTTCTCGTCGAGTTGAATGCCCATGGCTTGCAGGTTTTTGCGTATGTTCGCTTTGCCTGAGGTCTTTCCTAAGGCGTACTCGCGCGTGCGACCGAACCGCTCGGGCAGCAATTCGTTATAGTACAATTTGCTCTTGATGTCGCCGTCGGCGTGCACTCCAGCTACTTGTGTGAACACATTCTCGCCGATGACAGGCATGTTGGCAGGTATGCGTATGCCAGAATAGGTTTCTACGATTTTGCTTACGCGATTTATTTGCTTCTCGTCGATATTTGTTTTTACTTTCAAATGGTCATTCAGCACAGCGATGACACTCGAAAGCGGCGCGTTCCCAGCGCGTTCGCCAAGTCCGTTGATAGTGGTGTGCACGCAATGTATTCCAGCTTGTACGGCGGCATATACATTGGCAACGGCAAGGTCGTAGTCGTTGTGAGCGTGAAAGTCGAATTGCAAATCGGGGTATCGCTCTATCATGGCGCGGCAGTATTGCTCTGTGCTGGTTGGCGTCAGCACGCCCAAAGTGTCAGGCAGCATATAGCGGCGTATGGGCAGGTCGCGCAATTCGTTGATAAGCGTATATACATAGTCAGGGCTTTGGCTGATGCCATTGCTCCAGTCTTCTAGGTATAGATTTACGTCAATGCCCATTTCGCTGGCATATTCTACAACTTTGCGAATGTCAGCGATATGTTCCGAAGGCTTTTTCCCGAGTTGCAGCGAGCAGTGTTTTTGCGAACCTTTGCAAAGCAGGTTTATCACCTTTGCTCCAGCTTTTTCAATCCATTCTAGCGAGCGTCGTCCGTCAACAAAGCCAAGCACTTCTATCTGATGCAGGTGTCCTGACGTGGCCGCCCATCGTGTGATGTTCCGCACAATGTTGAATTCGCCTTCGGAAACAAGGGCCGAAGCCACTTCGATGCGGTCAACCTTGAGGTCTTCCAGCAGCAAACGTGCGATGCTCAGTTTTTCCTGTTCGACGAAAGAGACTCCTGATGTCTGTTCGCCATCGCGTAATGTGGTGTCTAATATGCTAATCATTTTCTCTTGTTTTCAAAGTTTTCAATATCTGTATGGTGTGCCAGCAGATAGTCTATATCGTCGTATGCGTTCATCAAGCAATATTTTTTGTAAGGGTTGATTTCGAAATGTTCGGAATTCCCAGTGCTCATGTTGGTTACAGTCTGATTGGGCACATCCACTTTCACTTCTGTTTTGCTATTCTTGGCAATAGAGGCAAACAGTTCTTGCTGAAAATCGGGACTTACTGTTATGGGCAGCACAAAGCAGTTTAGCAGGTTGTTGCGATGTATGTCGGCAAACGATGACGAAATAACAACGCGTACGCCATATCCTGCAATAGCCCAAGCGGCATGTTCGCGACTGGAACCCGACCCCCAGTTCTGACCTCCTACAATGATTTCATGGATTCCTTTTCGTGGAGGCTCTGAAAATTCAGGCTTGTTCATTACGAATTCTTTGTATGCATTGCCTTGCGCGTCGAAACGCAGATCGTGCATGAACGCATCGCCGAAAAACTTCGGGTCGCGGGTGGTCGAGGCGAGGTATCTCGCCGGAATAATCAAGTCGGTATTGCAATTGTCAATTGCAATGGGAATGCAGGTTGACTGTATGATGTCAAATTTTTCTTTAGCCATGATGTTTAGATTTTTCGAGGGTCAGTAATTACACCAGTTATCGCGGCGGCCGCTACCGTAAGTGGACTGGCAAGTATAGTGCGTGCGCCAGGACCTTGTCGTCCCACAAAGTTTCTGTTGCTTGTGGATATAGACAGTTTTCCTGCCGGCACCTTGTCGGGATTCATGGCTAGGCAACTCGAACATGACGGCAGGCGAAGCTCGAATCCGGCTTCTTCCAAAATCTTGTCGATGCCTTCGTCAATAATCTGTTTGCGTACAAGCCAACTGCCGGGAACAAGCCAAGCCACTACATTATCGGCTTTTTTCTTTCCTTTCACTATTGAAGCGAATGCTCTGAAATCTTCGATGCGGCCATTGGTGCAAGCACCGAGGAAACAGTAATCTACAGGCGTTCCTTCCAATTTCTGACCAGGTGTGAATTGCATGTAATCGAGCATATCGAGAAATTGTTGCTTGTCGGCGTCCGCTATTTGTTCGAGCGTCGGTATGCTTTCATCAATAGCGATGCCAGCTCCGGGGTTTGTGCCGTATGTAATGCGCGGAGCAATGTCTTCTGCCCGATAGGTCACTTCTTTGTCAAAGACCGCATCGTTATCCGATTTCAGTTCTTGCCATTTTTTCACAGCCTCGTCCAAATCTTTCCCTTTAGGCGCATATTCTCTTCCTTTAAGGTAGGCGAAGGTCGTGTCGTCGGGGGCGATAAGGCCTGCTCTGCTTCCCATTTCAATGCTAAGGTTCGAGAGTGTGAGGCGCCCTTCCATGCTCATGTTGCGTATGGTGGATCCGGCGTATTCCACGGCGTATCCTGTCGCTCCCGAAGTAGTCATCTGTGACATGATGTATAAAGCCACATCTTTGGCGGTAGTGCCCAATGGGAGCGTTCCCTCAATGTTGATTCGCATGGTTTTAGGCTTGCTTTGCAAAATGCATTGGCTGGCAAGCACTTGCGCCACCTCACTGGTGCCGATGCCCATAGCGATGGCCCCCACGGCTCCGTGTGTAGAGGTGTGCGAGTCGCCGCATACGATGGTCATGCCTGGCAGCGAGAGTGCTTTCTCTGGACCGACAACATGGATGATGCCGTTGTCTTTGGTGCCCATGGCAAAGTGCTTGATGCCGAATTCTTCGCAGTTTTTCGCCAATGTTTCCACCTGTTTTCTGCCAACGGGGTCGTCGATGCGTTCTTGCTGGTCGCTCGGAGTGTTATGGTCGGGCATGGCAATGACGCGTTCAGGCCGAAACACTTTCACTCCTTTGTCGCGGAGCGTGTCAAATGCTTGCGGACTTGTCACTTCGTGTGCATACAAACGGTCGATATATAGTTGTGTGGGACCGTCCTTGATGTTTTGCACCACATGTGCATCCCATATTTTGTCGAAAAGAGTTTTTCCCATGATTATTTAAATTTGTTTATAGCGTCAATATATGCTTCTACGCTTGCGGTTACTATATCGGTGTTAGCGCTGAATCCATAGTAAATGTGACCGTCGAATTCTACCGATTGATGCACTTTTGCAAGGTCGTCCGAACCTTTAGAAATGGCTTGGATAGTGAATTCCTTCAAGGTCATTTCGCGTTTGATAATCGTTTTCAAGGCCTTGATGGCAGCGTCGACAGGACCATTTCCGCTTGCCGCGGCCTCAAAGTGCTCGTTGGCTATTTGCAAACCAATAGACGCGACAGGTTTCAGTCCTTTGCCTGTTGTCACTTGCAGATAGTCGAGTTTCACATTGTGTGCGGCAGAGCGTTCGGCACCAGCCAGCATCATGATGTCATCGTCGGTTATCTCTTTTTTCTTATCGGCCAGCATCAGGAACTTTTGGTATACTTTATCCAATGCCTCTCCGTCTATTTCGATGCCGTTTACATGCAGACGATGTTTCAGCGCAGCGCGACCAGAGCGGGCGGTGAGTATGATGGATGCCTCGTCGATTCCCACATCTTTCGGGTCCATGATTTCGTATGTAGCGGCGTTTTTAAGCACGCCATCTTGATGGATGCCGCTGGAATGAGCAAAGGCGTTTCTTCCCACAATGGCCTTGTTAGGCTGTACGGGCATGTTCATCAGCGAACTTACCAGACGGCTGGTAGGGTATATTTTTGTCGTGTTAATGTTAGTCTCGATGCCAAGGTCGGGATGTGTCTTGAATATCATGGCTATCTCCTCGAGCGAGGTGTTGCCTGCCCGTTCGCCTATTCCGTTGATGGTGACTTCCACCTGCCGAGCGCCGCCCAAAACGCCGGCCACGGTGTTGGCTGTAGCCATGCCAAGGTCGTTGTGGCAGTGGGTGGAAAGTATGGCCTTCCCGCATTGGAAAGCGTCCACATGTTCGTACAGGTATTTTATTTTTTCTTGATATTCAATAGGGATGCGGAATCCTGTAGTATCTGGGATATTGCATACTGTGGCGCCAGCTTTGGTTACAGCGTCTATTACTCTTGCCAGATATTCGTTGTCGGTGCGTCCGGCGTCTTCGGCATAGAATTCCACATCGTCCACAAATCTCTTTGCATACTTCACGGCAGCCACCGCCCGTTCGATAATTTCTTCAGGAGTGCTGTTGAATTTGTATTTGATATGTGTAGGCGAGGTGCCTATGCCTGTGTGTATGCGTTTCCGTTTTGCGTATTTCAGTGCTTCTACTGCTACATCAATGTCTTTTTCTACGGCACGTGTCAAGGCGCATATTGTCGGCCATGTCACAGCCTTTGATATTTCCACTACGCTGTTGAAATCGCCGGGGCTGCTTACAGGAAATCCTGCTTCTATCACATCCACCCCTAACGCTTCAAGTTGTTTTGCCACTTGAATCTTCTCAACGGTGTTCAACTGACATCCTGGCACTTGCTCGCCGTCGCGCAATGTCGTGTCAAAAATGTATAAATGTTCCATAATCGAATAAAATTAAAAAAACCTTTCAAACCGCAGGGGTAAGAAAGGTTTTTATATCAATAAACATACATATACGCTAACTTACCCCTATCTGCGATGCAGCAGGAAAATAATGTCTAGCGTAATAATATTAAAAATGTTGTGTCTCATAATTCTTAAAACGATGCAAAGGTAAAAAGATATTTTGTTATATGCAACTAAATGTATTATTTTTTTTATGATTTTTAATTAAAACGGCAAAAATAATTATCTTTTTTAATTTCTATAAATATCAAAATACGTTCTTATTTTTATATAAGTCATTGTGAATTAAAGTTTTCCGTGTGATTTTTCGACAAGTCGTCTGTTGAGCATAATCAGTATTATTCCGAAGATGATGGATATGACTGCAATTCCGGCGAATATCGTCATTGCTCCGATTGATGATACGTATGATGCAATGAATCCGCCGATGATATTGGCAAAAAAACTGGTCATCAGCCAAACGCCCATCAGCAGCGAGGCTAGTTTCACGGGTGCTAGCTTTGTTATCATGGATAGCCCTATCGGCGAAAGGCACAACTCGCCCACGGTATGAAAAAAGTAGGCGAAAATCAGGAATGAGAGATTGGCTTTTACCGTTTCGTCTGCGCTGTCGCCGCGCTGTATGGCGGCTGCTGTAAGAATGAAGAATCCTACGCCTAACAGAATCATGCCCAATCCCATTTTTACTGGAATTGAAGGTTCCTTGCCGTGTCTCGACAGGAACATCCACATGCTGGAAAACAATGGCGCAAGTATGGCAATCATTAGCGGATTGAGCGATTGGAACCATTCGGTAGGTATCGTGAAGTTCCCTATCTGGCGATTGATGAATTTGTCGGTGTACAGATTCATCGAACTGCCTGCTTGCTCGTATCCGGCAAAAAAGATGGTGCAGAATATGACAATGACAAAAATTACCCATGTACGGTCTTTTTCCTCATCGGTGAGCGGAACTTCTGACAATGATTTGTCGGTCTGTCGCGGCATTTTTTTTCTGATGTCCTTCAGCATTCTGCCTCCTAACGACATGTATATGACAATGCCGATGAGCATGCCGATGCCCGCTGCCAGAAATCCGTAGGTGTACCCGTATCTCACAGCCAGATAACCGGTGATGAGCGGAGAGAAAAAGGCGCCGATGTTTATGCCCATGTAGAATATGATAAAACCGGCGTCGCGGCGGGTGTCGTTTTCTTCGTACAGCCTGCCTACCAATGTGGAAATATTTGGTTTGAAGAATCCGTTGCCGATTATAAGCAGCAACAGACCGGCATAAAGAAACAGCGTATCTTGTTTAGTGGCAAGGCAGAATTGACCGAGCATCATCAGTATGCCGCCGATGGTGATGGAACGGCGCTGCCCAAGGTATCTGTCGGCAAGCCATCCGCCTATCAATGGCGTGAAATAGACGAATCCGGTGAAAAAACCATAGATGAGGGTGGCAGATTCTTCCGTGAATCCCAATCCGCCGTCAATGTAACTTTTGGTGAGATACAGTATGAGCAGGGCACGCATGCCATAATAGCTGAAACGTTCCCACATCTCGGTGGCGAAAAGAAGGTATAAACCTTTAGGATGCGACATTTTCAATTTGTTATTTTCGGCAAAATTAAGAAAAATCATATAATTTTGTGAATCAACAGACAAACGAAATATGAAAATCTTTGCTACATCCGACATAAAGGAAATTGACCGCCTCACCATGCAGTACGAACCAATTTCGTCTATCGACTTGATGCGTCGTGCTTCGCTATGTTTTGCAAATGAACTGCTGACGGAGTTGCCGCAAGGCAAGGTGGTTTATGTGATGGCCGGAAACGGGAATAATGGCGGCGACGCTGTTTTTGTGGCTTATTTCCTTAAAAATGTAGGCGTTGAGGTGCACCTGTTCCATTGCGACGGTGGCGGTGCTGTTTCCGCCGACTGCGCAGAATCTTTGCGCCTGTTCTCTGAAAAATATCAAGATTGTTTTCACAAGGTGTGCGATGTGTCGGAATTGCCTGCAATTTCAGGCGATGATGTGTTGATTGACGGACTTTTCGGCTCGGGTCTGAATCGCCCGTTGCAAGGGTTTTATGCCGAGGTGGTAAAGTTTGTCAACAATGCGGATTGTACTGTTTTTGCTATCGACATTCCTTCAGGTCTGATGGGGGAGGACAATTCGCAGAATGATGCATCAGCCATACTTCATGCCGATTATACCTATACATTTCAATTCCCAAAATTATCGTTTCTGCTCCCCGAAAATGTCGATTATGTAGGCTCTTGGCGTGTACTGTATATTGGATTGAGCGCAAAGGCTATAGATGAAACTCCTGGCAGTTGTTTCTTTTTGGACGATGAAATGGCAGAGAAAATGCTGAAACCGCGTGCAAAGTTTTCTCATAAAGGCACTTACGGACATGCGCTGATCGTGGGCGGAAGCCGTGGAAAGATGGGCGCCGCAGTGCTGGCTTCCAAAGCTTGCTTGCGCAGTGGCGTGGGATTGCTCACGACGTATGTGCCTCGCTGCGGTTACGAAATTATGCAAATTTCGGTGCCAGAGGCCATGACAATGGATGATGCGGAGGAAAATCTTCTCGCTGCCGTTCCTGATGCCGAGCGGTATGATGCCGTAGGCGTTGGCGTTGGTATAGGGCAGGATGAACGGACGGCTGCCATGCTTTCGGCGTTGCTCAAGCAATTAATGTGCCCTATGGTGCTTGATGCCGATGCGCTGAATATCGTCTCGTTGCACCGTGAGATGTTTGGCTATATTCCGAAAAACAGTATTCTTACGCCGCACCCCAAAGAGTTCGACCGCCTCACATCGCCTTCTGCTACCACTTACGAACGCTTGCAGAAAGCGCTTGCGCTAAGTGCCGAATGGCAAGTGTATGTGGTGCTGAAAGGCGCGCATACAGCGGTGGTTTGTCCTGATGGCAAGGTATATTTCAATTCTACGGGAAATCCGGGCATGGCCACAGCGGGCAGCGGCGATGTGCTTTGTGGTGTCATCACTTCGCTGCTGGCGCAGCGTTATACGCCATTGGAAGCTGCTTTGCTGGGCGTTTATGCTCACGGAAAGGCTGGCGACAGGGCGGCGGCACAGCGTTCACAGCAGAACATGACTGCCGCCGACATCGTGGAGCACCTTTTCAGATAGCCGATTGTTTGTCTGCGTCTCTTTCAATATCAACTTTTTTCAAAATTATTTGCATTTGTAAAATACAGTATATACTTTTACGAATGAAATGACATGGCCATAGCGATGGCGTTGTTCCATTGGCAAGCCCATGCTGGGGTGTCCCTTTTGCGGGTGGGCTTGCGGACATAATTAAGGCGTCTTAATGCGCTTTGTTTTGGCAATTCGGAATCTGGTAAATTCAAATTAAAGGTCAAAGCATTGTGGCACGAGATGTCCATGTGGTGCGTATATTTATAATGTGCATACAGCGTGGGCTTCGTGTTGCTTGTTTTACCTTTAAGGCAATACCAGAGCCTCGAATTGCGGAACAGCAACAATGCAGTCCCGCTTTTTTTATGCGCGTATGCGAACTGAATTTATAAATATATAAACCTAAAAAATTGAACAATGAAAAAGAAACTGTTGATTGCAATTTTGTGTTGCGGAGCAATGGCGACGAACGCCGAAAATCCGCGATACACAGGAACGAGCATGAGCATCGAGGATGCGCTCGACGCGGTAGGGGTGAACGGGAGATTCGAAAACCGTAAGTCCATCGCCGAAAATAATGGTATCAAGAAATATAAAGGTACCGACAAGCAAAACCTCTATATGCTGGACTTGCTGAAGGAGGGGAACTTGATAATAGATGACAGCTGCTATTACACCGAAGAAGAGCTGGCAGAGAAACAGCGTGAAGCAGCAAATGAAACATCGGCCGAAGCGCGTGCAGCTGCGGCGGCGCAGGAGCCGGAAGTGAAAGAGGCTCAGCAAGAAGAGCCAAGGCTGACGCTGCAGTCGGAAAATCCGGCGTTGAAATTGCCCCGGTATGCGGGCAACCCGAACGAAACCGTAGGCAAGGCGCTGAAATCGACGGGAGCGCTGTCGATGGCCATCGGTGTGCCATGCTTTGTGGCTGGTGTGGCTTGCCTGATGTACGCCAATATGAAGGCCAATCCCACCGACGGATACACCACCAGCCGCAGCAAAGCCGATGCCGACGGCAGTCTGGAATATATCAGCGTGGACGAGTGGAACAACAAGATGCAGAAATTCACCCGCTCCACACATAATGCCGAAGTGGCGGGATACATCCTCACGCCGATGGGCGGCGCACTCACCGTGATAGGCGTGCCGCTTTATGTGAAAGGCAAAAAAATGATGCAACTCGATGTGAATTATACGGGCAACGGAGCCGGTATCAGTGTTGAATTCTAAAAAAAACTTACGACCATGAAACAGAAACATTTTATAATGACCATAGCGGCTGCCGTGCTTTTTGCGGTGGGCTGCAACGACAAAGAGAGCGTATGGAACAATGCCGTTGACGACATGGATGTGCGCCTCACCAACCTTGAGAAACTTTGCGCCGAGGCGAATACCAATATCACCTCGCTACAGACCATTATCAATGCTCAAGAAGGAAACGACCAAGTGAAGACCGTGACCGAGATAAGGAGCGAAGGCAAGGTGGTGGGCTATACCATCACTTTTGGCAAAAACGACCCGATAACCATCTATAACGGCAAAGACGGAAAGAATGGCGAAAACGGACAGGATGGCACAAACGGAACCGACGGCGTTACGCCCGTGATAGGCGTGAAGAAACACACCGACAATGTGTATTACTGGACGCTGAACGGCGCATGGCTATTGGATGCTAGCGGCCAAAAACTGCGTGTGACAGGCAAAGACGGTGCAAACGGTACGAATGGAACAAACGGCACTAACGGAACCAATGGTACTAACGGCACGAATGGCATTACGCCGCAGCTGAAGATAGAAAACGGCTATTGGATGATTTCGTACGACAGCGGCTCCACATGGACGCAGGCAGGCAAAGCAACGGGCGAAAACGGACAGGATGGACAAGATGGAGAAGACTGCGAAAGCGTATTTTCAAGTGTGACCTATGATGAACATAATGTGTATTTCACCCTTGCTGACGGTACGGTGATAACTATAGATAAAGGAAATGGCGCAAGCGGTAATGTAGAGATAGTGGATGGCGCAATTATGGCGGCTTTTTCAGTAAGCGATACTAAGAAAGTGTATTTCTCACAAGGAAATCTGCAATATAATGCTGCATTAGGCACACACCTTTGTGCAGATGGTACGATAAAACCTGGAACTTGGCGTTTTGCAGAACATTGGTGGGATCAATGTTCTGGAAATAACAATAGAGCCGCTACATATAATGGTTGGATAGACACTTATGCTTTTGGAACAAGTGGTTATGATGGATTGGAGCCTTATGGTTCGAATCATTATGCAAAAAAATATAATTCTTCCATACAGGAAATGAATAAAAGTAGTATACATAGTCTTTATGTAACGATAGGTTCAAATTGTGATTGGGGAAGGTACAATGCCATTTCTAATGGAGGAGATGAACCTAATATTTGGCGTCTTTTAACAAGAGATGAATTTAACTATATTTTAAAAAGCAGAATGAATGCGAGCAATCTTCGATTTAAGGCGACAATAATGGTAGACAATGTCACATTTAAAAAAATTGAAGTTTGTGGATTGTGTCCTGATGATTTTATTTGTCCGTCCCATATGTTTTTAAAAAATGAAAATGAGTTTTCCTTGGAAGATTTTAAAATTTTGTCAAAATTAGGAGTCTTTTTTTATTTGTCAGATGATGCGTACTGGACATCAACGCTAGAAATACACCCATTGGCTCTTAATGATTATTACACTCCAATAGCAAGAACTTCAGCAACAGAAGGAATATCCATAAGAAACAACGCAACGACCTCTGAAATGTTTAGCATCTGCCCAGCAACAGAGCTAAAATGGCAAGACCCACCTGTATACCGCAGAGTTCGCTTGGTTAAAGATGTGGAATAATAAGGACATGTGGAATATGTATAAAGGTAATAAAAACTGCAGGGAAAATAAATGTAACAATTCTTGTGTTTTTGTAAAAATATTAGCAATTGTAATCTGCGCAGCTGTAGTGTTTTGGCTTTTGGCTTGTGTTAGTGCAAAATGTTTAGGGTTTTACATAGGCAACGATCAAATAATAGTTACCTTGTTGGGTATATTGGCAACATTTGTGGTTGTAAGTAATTATGCACAGGTTGAAAATATAAAAAGGGATATAGAACAACAATTAGTACGAAATGAGAAAATAAATCAAGAACAAAAAGAATTTTTGGATGGTTATAAAGAATTGATGGGTCAATATCTAAATGTAAAAATACTATTGGATGATATAAAAGAATCAGATGAAAATAAGAAGATACAATGGTGTGTTGAAATTAACTCAAACGAATCTTTTAATCCAAAGTTTATAGTAGAAGAACCAAAATTTATGACGGTGAAAGACATTAATTATAATATTGATAAAGATGAGTTTGTGTTTGAGCCGGTATTAGACAAGAAGAAAAAAGACGATTTATCATTGCATAGTATAAATCCTGACGCTTGTTGTGATTTCAAAAATCCAGAATTTCGTTTTCTTTTGCGTATGGAACTTCAAAAATTAGGAAAGGTGAAATAACTAATCGTGAAACCAGGCTGTCTGCATAAGGCAGCCTGGTTTCTTTTTTTTTGGGGGGGCGCATCCCATCAGGATGCGCTATTGGTAGATACGTAATATGGGCATAACGGCATTCCGTAGGAATGCACCAATATTAAACACCTACGGCATGTGCTATCGGTATTGGTGCGAAAAAAACGATTGTTGTTGTAGAGACGGTGCATGCACCGTCTCTACGGTTATATGTGCGTTGTTTTTTTTGTCGTAAACGGTTGGGGTTTATATTGTTTGTTTTGTAGTTTCATGAAACGTCTCTATGGCAATACGTACAAACGGGGGTTGTTGTTTAGACGGTGCATGCACCGTCTCTACGGTTATGCGTGCGTTGTTTTTTTTTGTTGTAAACGATTGGTTTATAATGGTTTGTGATTTGCAACGGACAATGCGCACATCGTCCTTGTGGAAACACGCAAATTCCCCGTACCGTCGTCCATCGTGTATGTGGTGAAAAACGGTAACCGTTCGGCATCGGTATTTAATTGAAAATTAAATTATTAGTTAATTAAATAATTATTCAATATTCATCCCATGCTTTTATTTTGATGTCATCGAATGTCATGCTGCAAAAGGCGTTGATGAATGCGCTGGCAAGTCTTGCGTTGGTGAGCAGCGGAATATTGAAGTCGATGGCGTTTCTCCTTATCTTGTAATCGTTTTCCAATTCGCGCTTGGTGGCGTTTTTCGGAATATTGATAATCAAGTCGAACTGCTTTTCGGCTATCATTTCCAGCACATTGTGGTTGCCTGGCTCATCGGGCCAGTTGACAGCGGTAGAAGCGATGTCGTTCTCTTTCAGGAATTTATGCGTTCCGCCCGTGGCATATATTTCGTATCCTTTTTCTGTCAGCATGCGGCAAGCGTCCAGCAGGTCCACTTTCGATTTCGTTTGCCCCGACGAAATCATAATGTTCTTCTTCGGAATTTTGTAGCCAACCGAGAGCAGTGATTTCAGCACGGTTTCCGAAAAATCGTCGCCGATGCATCCCACCTCGCCCGTTGATG
>SUXD01000030.1 GCA_015061145.1 Bacteroidales bacterium
AGTTAAGCCCGCTCACGCCGATGGTACTGCGCATTGTGGGAGAGTAGGTAGCTGCCGTCTTTCGGGAGCCCGTCCAATTCTGGACGGGCTCCCTTGTTTTTGATATGAAACAATTCTGATATATTTATACTATAGTGTAAGAATCTAATAAATAATTTGTTCGTGTCATAAATACAACGGACGAAAATGCTTATCTTTGTATGATAAGCATTCATTGCAATGGACATAAAATCACGAATAGATTACCTCAGAGCGGAATTGGAACGCCATAATTACAATTATTATGTGCTTTCGGCTCCAGAAATTTCGGATTACGACTTCGACCAGATGATGAAAGAATTGCAACGCCTGGAAGAGGAAAATCCGCAGTATTTTGATGAAAATTCACCCACTCAGCGTGTGGGAAATGATATTTCTGAAGACTTTGTGCAAGTTTATCACAAATATCCCATGCTTTCGCTTGGCAACACCTACTCTGAGGGAGAAATAACTGATTTCTACAATCGTGTGAAGCGGCAGCTGAACACTGAATTTGAAATTGTATGCGAATTGAAGTTCGACGGCACTTCCATTTCTCTCACATACGAAGACGGAAGATTGACGCAGGCTGTTACGCGTGGCGACGGAGAAAAAGGTGATGACGTTACGGCGAATGTTAAAACTATCCGTTCTATCCCGCTGGTGTTGAAACCTGACGATTATCCTTCTGAATTTGAAATTAGAGGCGAGATACTGATGCCATGGAAGGTTTTTGAACAGCTGAACAAACAGCGTGAAGAGCAGGAAGAACCCTTGTTTGCTAATCCGCGCAACGCCGCTTCGGGTACATTGAAACTGCAGAACTCAAAGGAGGTGGCCGCTCGCCGTTTGGACTCTTATTTGTATTATATCCCTACAGCAGAAATTCCGGTTGCTACCCATTGGGAAGCCTTGGATAAGGCTAAATCTTGGGGATTCAAGATTTCAGATTCCCGCAAGTTATGCCGAACTTTGGATGAAATATTCGACTTTATTAAATATTGGGATACGGAGCGCAAGAATCTTCCTGTGGCTACTGATGGCATTGTGCTGAAAGTGAACTCTTTAAGTCAGCAGCGGGAGCTGGGATATACTGCGAAATCGCCGCGTTGGGCTATTGCCTATAAGTTTCAGGCAGAAAGAGTGTGCACGCAGTTGAAGTCTGTGTCGTATCAAGTGGGCAGAACGGGTGCAATCACCCCTGTCGCGAATTTTGATGCGGTACAATTGGCAGGGACACAGGTGAAGCGTGCATCGTTGCACAATGCGGATATAATTTCGCAACTCGATTTGCATATCGGCGATATGGTGTATGTGGAGAAAGGCGGAGAGATAATACCGAAAATTGTAGGTGTGAACAAAGATGAACGCTCGCTTTTTGATACAGAGAAAGTGGAATTCATCAAGACTTGCCCCGAATGTGGCGCCACATTGGTGCGTTCGGAAGGCGAGGCTGCTCACTATTGCCCGAATGAAGATGGATGTCCGCCTCAATTGAAAGGCAAGATCGTACATTTTGTGTCGCGTAAGGCAATGAATATCAACATGGGAGAAGAGACTGTCGATTTGCTTTACGACAAAGGTCTGATATATTCGGCAGCTGATTTGTATCAGTTGAAGGAGGATGATTTGCGTGTGCTCGACCGTTGGGGAGAGAAAAGCGCCAAAAATCTTGTAAAAAGCATTGAAGCGTCTAAAAAAACGCCGTTCGAGAAAGTGCTTTTTGCTTTGGGAATCCGTTATGTAGGCGAGACTGTGGCTAAAAAACTGGCAAGAAAGTTCAAAAGCATAGACGCTTTACGAAAGGCGACTTTTGACGAACTGACAGGTACTGACGAGATAGGCGAAGTGATAGCCCAAAGTGTGATTGACTATTTCTCTAAACAGAAAAATGTGGATTTGATAGAGCGTTTGGAGGCTTACGGCTTACAAATGTGTGAAAAGGAGGAGCAGCAACCGGGCAGTGATTTGTTGAGCGGAAAGACGATAGTGATAAGCGGAACATTTGACTATTATTCGAGGGAGGAACTGAAGGAGATGATAGAGCGAAATGGCGGAAAAAACGGTTCGTCGGTATCGTCGCGCACCGATTTTTTGCTGGCAGGGAAAAATATTGGCCCTTCAAAATTAGAGAAGGCTAAATCGTTGGGTATTAAATTCTTGAATGAAACGGAATTCCTAGAAATGATAGGTGTGCCGTTGCCTGATAAAACAGAGAATGGAGAGTATGTGTTGTTTTAAACGAAAATATATAGATTGGCAGATACGGAAGGCGAATGTGGCACGCAAAAAGCGTTTCCCCGATATGATGTCGGCACATTCCGTTTGTGTGTTGTTTGAGTCAAAATATGTTTCAGACGAAGTGTTTGCAGAATTGAACGGTTTGTTGAAGCATAAATTCAAATCGGTACGGTATATTGTATTGCGTAAAAAGAAAGATATGCAGGAATATTTATCTTGTGTGTCTGCTTTTTCGCGAAAAGAGGTGTTTTGGGGCAAACCGAGCCAATCGGTAGTCGATAATTTTCTTTCGCAAAAAGATGATTTGCTTATTGATTTGACATTGAAGGAATCACTTCCGTTAAAATATCTTGCAGGCATTTCTGGCGCAGAATGCAAGTGCGGTCTTACGAAAGATGACTATGCGCTGTATGATTTTGAGATTCGGAATTTGCAGTCGGATTCGACAATTGATTTGTTGAAAAATATGCTGAAATACTTGGAAATGATAAAAACTAAGTGACATAACCTCTTGAAAACGAAAAATATTATCCGAATTTGAAAATATATTTATATTTTTGTGTTGTTTTTCGGAAAAATAGTCGACGATAATGAAAAATAAGTTTAAGGGAATGGGAGTTGCCTTGATAACTCCTTTCAAGCAAGATAATAGTGTTGATTTTGAATCGTTAGGTAAACTCATTGATTATCAGATAAAAAACGGCGCTGATTACATGGTTGTTTGCGGCACAACAGCCGAGACTCCGACACTCTCGTCGGCCGAGCGCCAGGCTGTAATTGATTTTGCCAAAGACAGAATTGCCGGACGCGTTCCTATTGTGTTAGGACTTGGCGGAAACAATACGATGGCGATAGTAGAAAGCCTCAAGAATGACGACTTTTCTGGCATTGATGCAATTCTTTCCGTTGTCCCTTATTACAACAAACCTTCGCAAGAGGGAATTTATCAGCATTACAAGACGATTTCCGAAAACTCAAAAGTTCCCGTAATACTCTATAATGTTCCTGGTCGTACAGGTGTGAACATGACGGCAGAAACTACACTTCGCATCGCCCGTGAATGTCCGAATGTTGTGGCAATAAAGGAGGCTTCGGGCAACATCAATCAAATGAATGACATCATTAAAAATAAACCGAAAGATTTTATGGTGATTTCGGGCGACGATGGTATCACATTCCCGCTGATTACTATGGGCGCAGTCGGTGTCATTTCTGTGATAGGCAACGCATTCCCCGCTGAATTCAGTAAAATGGTGCGTTTGGCTTTGAATGGCGATTATGAAAGCGCTCGTCAGATTCATCACGAATTCACCGAGTTGTTCGATTTGCTGTTTGTTGACGGCAATCCGGCCGGTGTAAAATGTATGCTTTCGATGATGGGATATATTGAAAACAAACTTCGTCTTCCTTTGGTGCCTACGCGAATTACAACCATGGAAAAGATGAAGTTGATACTTGATAAACTCAATGCCAAATATTGAGGCGTTTCGTTTTGATGAGAAAAATAATCCTGTTTTTAGCGTTTCTGCTTTCTTTTTTCTCTTGTAAAGAAGAAGATTTCACCAATATACCTGACGCAAGGGTATATCTCACTTTGACATTGGATGATTATTCCAGTTTTAAGAATGGAATAGGAAATTCTTTAGTTTGTCCGCGAGATTTAAAGGCAAAAGACATGACTGGGGCTTCTTACGGTTATGGCGGACTGATACTTTTTCACACAATGGATTCGGAAAGGGTGTTTGTGGCATACGACAGAACTTGCCCTTTTGAGGTGAAAGCGAGTGTGAAGATAAATGTTGATGGCGGACAAGGTGTTTGTCCGCAATGCGGTTCGGTCTTCGATTTACTCACCGGTTATGGTGCTGTCGTGAGCGGAAAAGCCAAATATCCGTTGCGCAGCTATACTGTGCATGTTTATACTTCTAGTGTCCGCGGTGACGAGTTGCAAGTGGTGAACTGACCATTTGTACTGAATGCCAAATACCAATTGAACCGCAAACAACCTATAATCAGTTGTTTATATCTGTCAGGCCATCAGGGAGATTCATCCGTACTATTTTTTTCTTGTGGTCAATGTCAATCAGAAAATCGGGTTGGAAGGGTATTATCAAATCATTTTCTTGAATGTAAATCAACACATTTTCTGTTTTGTCGTTAATTTCGCTGATGACGCCTAACGGTGAATTGTTTTGATTGAATACGCTGAATCCGATAAAGTAGTTCAAGTCATTGATTCGATCTTCCACTTCGTTCAAGTCGCGCTGTAGCACGAATATATCTTTCCCTACCAGTTCTTTGGCTTCCGATTCGTTGTTTACGCCTTCTAGTTTCACATATCCGTTGCTGTTTCTTGCCTTGAACGATTCTATGAGAAACGGCACGAAGATATTATCGATGTTGAAGATGAAAAAGCGGATGTCAAGTTCGTCTAAATCGATATTCAGGTAGAAATTGAGTTCTCCGTTGATGCCATGTGTCTTTTGTATTTTCCCTACAAGGGTCAGATCTTCTTCTTGAATCATATTTTCTTGTTTAGTTATTTGACGGTAATTTTCCCTGCTTGTGTATGGTTGCTGAAAGCGGGAGCGTAAATGCATTGAATTTCGCCCGCTCCGTTACTGTAAACTCCTTTGCGTGACGCATACAGCGTGTATTCAAAAACATAGGTTCCTCTTCGTAAGGTATCGAAGAAGTATTGCACTGCATTGTCTTTGTAGCTCATATAGTACCCCGTACCGCCCGAATACCGATATCCGGAATTCTTGATGGCGGGCTCGAAACAGGAGGCGAATCCGTCGTTGATGCAGACGAAATCCATGTCTTTCTCTGTTTTAACCGTAATTCTGACTACGGCTTTTTCTCCTGTTTGGAGCTGGTTTTTGTCGGTTGTCTCTTCGAGATGAGTGCCTTTCTTGTCGGTTTTTTCTATAAATATTTTTTTGTTGATATTCAGTGTTTCGCTTTGCTCATTCTCAATGTTGTCAAATTCGGCAAAATATTGCCAATAGGCGCAGCCATAGGCATATTCGTCATTTGTTTTCTGGATGCTGAAGTTGCCGAGATTTTCCTCAATTTCTTCTTTTTCGAAAGTCTTTTTTATGTACCCGATGTTTTTCTCGCTTTCTGGTTTGACGGTGTGATTGCCGACGGTGATGCTGAAATTGTCAGTTTTTGTACTGAAATGTCCGCCAGACAGTATGGCGTTAATAGCATTTACGGTGGCAATTTCGTTTTCCCATTGTTGGGTTTGCTTTTGGCTCAGCAGCCAAATTTTCATCATTTCAATTTCTTTTTCGCTGCCTCCGACGGTTTCAAATGCCTCGATGATAGCACATTGTGTCACAATGGGTTGTTCGTTCCAGTAGAATGACGCAATGTTTTTAGGCCAATACATCTCAAAATTCTTCGTTTCGGAGTTTTCGCGCAGCGATTTCAGAATCTCTTTAGCCGTGTTTTTTTCTCCAAATTTGTTCATGACAATTGCGGTAATCGCCTTGTCGTAAAGATTGAAGTATGCCCAATGCGCTTTCATTTGGTTGAAGAAATATTTTTCGGAATCGCGGTTGAGCTTCGTTTTTTCGTTGCTGAGCAGGTACAAATAATAAATCTGTGCGGTTGTCACGAATAACTCGTTTGTTTTTTGGTGACGTTTAATGATGTTTTCGTAATCATTGTCGAAGCATTTTTGCAGATATTGCAGCGCAGCATTTTTCATTTCGCTTTGCGTGGCGTTTAACGGCGTATTTTTTTGCAGTCTCGAAAGTCCCTCGGCAATATATTGTGTCACATAACGATTCTCTTGCATACCTTCAAACCAAGCGAAGGCGCCGTTTGGCAGTTGCATTTTCTGAAGTTTTGAGAAAATGGCGTCGGTGTTTTCTTTTAGCCTTTCCTCATCAAAAAAGTATTTGATGCTGTTGCGTGCTGTCGTTTCGTTTTGTGCGTCGCTCCAATAGCTTGTCATGTCGAGCGGCAGCATTATCAGGTCTTCATTTCTCTGAAGTTCAGATTCTTGGTTTTGCGAAAGCAGGTTGATATAGTCGCTTAAGTTTGACGAATGGAGCAGCTGCGCACCGGTCATATTGGTGTAGAATGCAGAAAATAGCGATATGGCGTTGTCGCTTTTTGGGGTGACAAATGGCATGGCAAGTATGGCGCTCCATACAGGATTGTTGTTGTATTCGAGTACAAAGCGGCGATTGTCGCTGCGACTATATTTTTCGTTGAAGCGGTTGAATGAGAAATGCTTTTTGCCGCTGTCTTTCACTACAAAAGGCAAAGTCTCTAGCATTATTTTTCCATTGGGCAGTATCGGAATGGTGTATTGTTCGCCGTCCGAAAAATCGTCGCTTTGTGCGATGAAGCGCAGTGTCATGCAGGCGAGGTCGCGCTTGGCTATTGTTTCCCAACTGATAGTGGTGTTGTTTTCTTCGGTTACGAAATCTTTTGTCTGCCGTTCTATCAGTTTTCCTTGCTCATCAAGTATTTCCAGTGTGGCTTTTCCTGCTATTTTGTTGTCGGTAAGGTTTGTAATGGTGGCATTCAGTGTCATCGCATCGTCGTAGCAGGCAAAGCGTGGTACATTGGCCGAAATGGAAAACGGTTTTTGCGTGACAATTTCTTGGCTGATGATATTTGTGTTCACATCTTTGGTGTGTGCCAAACCTCGGAATCTCCATCGTGTGAGCGTTTCGGGCATTTTGAATTTAAGAGAAACAATGCCGTTGCTGTCGGGGATAAGATGCGGATAGAAGAATGCCGTTTCGGCAAAATCGGAACGAATGAAGCCGTCAGTTTGTGTTCTTGCAAAAGAAGCAAATTCCGTAAGTTCTTCTTCAATTACGTCGGTGCTTTCATCCATAGCAAGTGCAGGAGCCGATTTCATCATCATTTTTTGTTCAGCTATTCCGTTGCCCATCATAATGCCTCCGTATCCGAATCGGCGGAATCGTGCCGTGGAGATGAAATCGTCGAAAGTGCATTCGTTCACGCGTTTAACTTTGGGCATGAATGGCGAATGGGTGTAAACAGCATAGTTTCCGTTTGATTCCCATTGGCTGATGTATATATATTTCCGTTGGCGAGGGAAGGGCGGGAAATTCCAGTTGTTATAGATGAAAGCGTCAAGCGAAGCGTCGTACATGGTGCAGAGCAGTTCGCTGTTGACAGGTTTTCCGTTTTCGGTCACATTCAGCGACCATACCTCGTTGCTTCCTGGCTGCAGCTTGTCGCGGAACGAGGTCAGATTCACTTTCAGTTGCGGCATTTCATTTTCTCGTACAATGGTGACAGCATGGGTGTACAGTTGTTCGTTTTTCATAAAAGCGGTTTGGACGGTAATTTGTCGGCCGTAGGTTGCTTTGTATGCAATGTCGAAAGTGCGCAGTTCGTCGTTTATGTTTATCCATCGGCTTTCGACGAGTTTATCTTCATCATATAACCTATAGAGCATCGAAATTTTTTCGCTTGTGCCGAGGTATATCTTTACGCTTTCGCCAGGTTTGCATTTCGTATCGCTTGGGTAGAAAAAGTCGGTGACGTTGGCTGGCGCCTTACTGTCGTTTTCAGAGAATATATGAAATTTGCGTGTAATGTTGTTTTCGCGGCCGCGGTCGTCAGTGGCAATGATTTGGATGGTGTATTCTCCCGACGGCAGTTTTGAAAAAATTCCCTTGGGCAGGATATTGCCGTTGATGTCGCCTTGGCTGATGTTTTTTTCGTCATTGCGTATCTCGTATCTTACAGTTTTGGCGGCTGTAGGTTTGCCGTTGTTGTTGATTGGGGTGATTTTTATGTCGCATAGTTGCTCTTTCAGTAAAATGTTATCGATAAAAAAGTTTAAGAAAAGAGTGCTCTGTTTGTCTGCGCTGAAATACTTGCTTTCTGTTTGTGTTTCACCTTTTTCGTCGGTGGCGGTCACTTCGATGATGTACTCGTTTTTCTCCAAAAATACAGGTATTTCAAAAATGCCGTTTTTGTCGCAAGTTATTTCGGTACCGTAAGTTTTCTCGTTGTAATTTCGAAAGTATATGGCGTTTGCGCCCTTCACGATGTATGAAATTTTGGCGTATGAAGCCGCTGCTCCCGAATATGTTTTTACATTTCCGCGTACCGTTATCGTATCACCTTGCATGTAAGCGCCTTCTATTTGTTCAAAGTTGATTTCAAATTTCGGGCGTTTGTATTCTTCTACCGAAAAATAATGCGTTTTATTATTGCAGTGCAAATAGAATCTGCCCGACAGCACATCCTTCGGCAGGGTGAAAGTGCCGCTTGCCGAACCGTATTCATTGGTCTTGAGGGCGAGCATGCCGATATTTTTTCCGTTGGCGTCGTTCAGTGCCACTTCACAAGTTTGGTTGGGCACAACTTCCGAGGAGTTTTCTGTAGTGTTGTAAACAATGGTTTTGAAATAAACCTTTTGCCCGGGGCGGTAGATGCCTCTGTCGGTGAAGATTTCTGTAACTGTCTTTTCTTTCTGAATTGTGTCGCCCGGGTAGTAATAGTTGTATGTGCTGTTTCCCGGATAAGATTTGTCATTGTCTTTGGAGAGAAAAACAGAATAGCGGCCGTTTTTTGGATTGAAGGCAAAAACAACTCGGCCATCGTTGTCTGTTACGCTTTCGTCTTTCTGCTGTTGCGTGCCGTTTTTCCATACGTAGCGCATGGTTTTCACGCCAGATTGCGGTTCGCCCGTCAGTCGGTCGAGCACAAAATATTCGTTTTCGTTGCCCGAATTTCGTTTCAGTATTTCGTATTTAGTCACGAATAAGGTGCCTGCCATATTCGTGTTGGTCTTGGCCTCCGTTTCGGCTATAACAAATTCGTAGATGCCGCAGCCGAGCGATAGGGTGAGGGTAGTGTCGTTTTGCCTGAATATCTCGTCGTCGACAAAATTTATTTCATATCTGCCGGCAGGCTGGCTTTTGTCAGATATGCAGTCTTTGCTCGATTTGTTTTTTTTCTCGTTGTACGAGATCGCATCGTCGCTGATTTTGTAGATTTTCAGAATGGCGTTTTTCACGTTCTTGTGCGAAATTTTCATTTCGAAATCCTTTCCCGGATATTGAATGTGATTGGTGTTGACATTCAGCGAGGGCATTTTCAGTGTTTCTTGCAGGTTTTTCAAGGCATTGATGCGCACATATTTCGGGTGTCGGTCTATTGCTCTCTGGCAAATGTCGTAGGCTTCTTCGTAATACGGATTTTCGACAGGGGCGGTGCCGTACCGTTTGTCGTCGTCCAGATATTCGTGTTGCGCTTGCAGCAGTGTGGCAAGTTCCAGTGCCGCTTCGCAGGAGTAGTCGATGTCGGCGTATGACTCGATTAGCTGATAGAGCTGGTCTTTGTATGCCTTTACAGCGTTGTTTCTCTCTTGCGGTTCGTAGGTGCCGTGGCTGAAGGCATGTTTCAACCGTTCCAGTTCGCAATAGAGCCATATTTTTCGGTCGTTTTTATGAAAATCGAGCAGTTGCTGATAAATCTGCATGCATTGGTCATTGTCAAATTCCTTTTGCATGAATTCGTTGGTGGCAGAAAGTGTTTTGGCATACAGGTGGTTGTCGTTTTGACAGGTGCCGATGATATGATGAGCTACGAAGTCGAATACTGTTGGACGCAACGTTCTGCTGTCGTTTCCCGTCTCCAGTGCATCTGCATATTCGCTTATCGGTGTGCGTCGTGCTGTTTCGCTGATGTTGAGCGCTTGACGCTGGTGTTCGTCTATTTTTTGCTTGAATATGTTTTCGCTCCATTCCTTCATGTCATCGGGAATGTAACCCGTAATGTCGGTGCGTTGCCTGATGGCGTACGAGTGTTGCATTAGATAGTTGCTGTATGCGTCGGCGGCAAGCAGGTGCAGCAGTGCTGTGCCGCATTCCGTGAATTTGCCTGTGCTGATGGCATTCTCCAGTTCGGTGATGTAAGCGTCGGTCTTGTCGTCGCCGTATTTCTCTAAGTTCAGACGTTGACGGTATATCAAGGCTTTGATGTATTGTCCTTCATTTTTTTCTTTCTCCGCTTTTTTGCATATTTTGTTCACGATGGCCAATGCCGATTCTGGTTGCGATTTTTTCTCGTAGCTTTGTGCGGTTTCCCACATCATGGCAAAATTATCGTTGCTTGTCAGTCCAAACATAAGGGTAGTGGTGAGTAATATGATTAATATCGAAAAAAATGTTCTTTTCATATCTTCGTAATTTTACATGATACAAATATACAAAATTAGAATTGATAATGACATTATAGATTCTAATGTATGATGTGTTTATGTATGACGTGTTTTGAATGTCGAAAGTTTAAAAAAGGTATAAAGTCGCTTCACAAAAAACAGCGAAAGCGGTGACATATCACCGCTTTCGCTGTTTTTGGAGTTTATTGATTAATTATTTAACAGTAATTTTTACGGTTTTAGTGCAGCTTGACGTTGTCACTTTTGCAATATATACGCCTGATGCAAAATTTTTTAGTTCCCAAGCGTCGCTTCTTGCATTCACATTTCGAGTTATTTTTCTTCCTGCCATATCAGTAAGTTGAACAGAAAGTATGTCGTCAATATCAGAAATAGTGTTCAATATTTGACCGTTGCATACAACGATGATGTTTTTTGTCGCGTTCTCGTCGATGTCCGTTGTGGGCTGCAGCGTGTCGTCATACTCCAGGTTCAGGAAGAAGCGGTCTTTGTTTTCGCCGGCTTCAATGTCGAACTCAAGCGCCGCCTGTGTCTTCAGGTTGTAGGAGATGCCGGTGAGTCGGTCGTCGAGCACGGCAGCCTTGAAGTTTTGTAATATGGTGCAAAAAAAAGACGCACAAATGTGCGTCTTAAAATGTGTTAATGCTTATCACTTGCTCTTGTCGCGCATGAAAATCTGAATAGGTGTTCCGCGGAAATTCCATTGGCTTCTTATCTTGTTTTCCAAAAATCGTCGGTATGGTTCTTTTACGTATTGCGGCAGATTGGCGAAAAACAGGAATGTCGGCACTTGTGCGTTAGGCAGTTGTGTGATGTATTTTATTTTGATGTATTTGCCTTTGGTTGCGGGCGGCGGATAGTTTTCGATGGCGGGCATCATGAATTCCATCAGTTCGTGTGTACCCACTTTCCGTTTTTTGTTTTCAAACACTTCCGATGCCGTTTCTATCACTTTGAATATGCGCTGTTTGGTAATGGCCGAAGCGAAAATGATGGGAAAGTCGGTGAAAGGGGCGAGGCGTTCGCGTATGGCGCTTTCAAATCCTTTTTGTCCTTTGGCGGTTTTTTGCTCTTCGCTCACGAGGTCCCATTTGTTCACGCACACCACCAGTCCTTTTTTGTTTTTCTGTATCAGCGAGAAAATATTCAGGTCTTGGCTTTCGATGCCTCTGGTGGCGTCAATCATGAGGATGCACACATCAGAATTTTCGATGGCGCGTATCGAGCGGATGACCGAGTAGTATTCAAGGTCTTCGTTCACTTTCGCTTTTTTGCGTATGCCGGCGGTGTCCACCAGGTAGAAGTCGCGGTTGAATTTGTTGTACCGGGTGTAGATTGAGTCGCGTGTAGTGCCGGCTATGTCGGTCACGATGTTGCGGTCTTCGCCGATGAAGGCGTTGATGATGGATGATTTTCCGGCGTTTGGGCGTCCTACTACAGCAAAACGCGGCAAGGTGTCTTCGTATAGTTCTTTGTCATCTTTTTCTTTTGGGGCGAAGTGCTTGGTTATCTCGTCGAGCAGGTCGCCGGTTCCCAGTCCGTTCACGGCCGAGATGATGAGCGGGTCGCCCAGTCCGAAGGCATAGAATTCGGCGGCGTTGTACTGCAAGTCGAAGGTGTCGGTCTTGTTGGCTACTACCAGCACTTTTTTCTTCACTTTGCGCAGAATTTGCGCTATGCTGTTGTCGAGGTCGGTGATGCCGTTGAGAATGTCTACCACAAACAGTATCACATCCGCTTCGTCGATGGCTATTGTTACCTGTTTCCTGATTTCGTCTTCAAAGATGTCGTCAGAGTTCACAATCCATCCGCCGGTGTCAACAATGGAGAATTCGTCGCTTCCCCAAGTCACTTTGCCGTATTGGCGGTCACGTGTGGTTCCCGATTGCTCGTTTACGATGGCTCTTCTGCTTTGTGTCAGACGGTTGAAAAGTGTGGATTTCCCTACATTAGGACGCCCCACGATGGCTACAAGATTTCCCATAAGATAGTTTTTATGTGACTTTCTTTAATAGATTCGCACATGGCGATTCCCCCATTTGTCACTGATTAATAATGATTTGCAAAGGTATAAAAAAAGTTGTAATGACAAAAATGTTTTTGCAGGGTTGTTATTCGGGATAAACTTCAGGGTCACCCTCCGAACCCATGAATTCCTCGTCGAACTCGTCGCCAGGCACCGCATCGTCGAAGTCGGGGTTGTCGTATTGGTCGCCGTACATTTCTTCTTCGTTGGACATGGTGCGCGTCGTGTTGTAAGTTTCTTGTACCTGGCTTGGCGAAGGGGCTGTGCTGACAGGTTCCGGTTGCGTTTCCGTGGACTTTTTCGGCGCTGGCGCAATGTACGAAGGCGTTTCGGGCTGCGCTTGCTTGTTGTATCGCTTGCTCCTTGCGTCGTTGCATTGCATGATGACGCATAGGGCAACGAAAATGACAACCAAGGCGAGGCAGCCTGAGGGTGCAGTGTCCTTTCTCTGTTTGTGCGGTATGCTCATAGGTTTTATTCTTTGTACAAATATAGCATAAAAATGAAAAAAAACTTCTAAATATGAAAATGGCGGTTGATGTTTTTGAAATATTTTTGTTAGTTTTGTGAAAACATTAAATCAAAAGGCTTATGGAACGTTCCGCTCAGATTGTAAGAACTAGTGTTGTTGGCATTGTCGCAAATGTGCTGCTGGCAGCATTCAAGGCTTTTGTAGGTTTTGTCGCGGGTTCGGTGGCAATTGTGATGGATGCCGTGAATAATTTCAGCGACGCGCTCTCCAGTGTCATTACCATTGTGGGCGTGAAACTCTCTCAACGTCCAGCCGACCATACTCATCCGTTTGGTTATGGCAGGGTAGAGTATTTCAGCGCTATACTGATATCGGTCATTGTGCTGTCTGCTGGAGTCACTTCGCTCATCGAATCGGTGAAAAACATCATTCATCCTACTGCGCCATCTTACACGGCAGCTACGCTTACGGTTATTATTGTGGCAGTGGTTGTCAAGCTGCTCTTGGGGTGGTATGTGAAAAAGCAGGGCGAAAGGCTGAAAAGTGATGCGTTGATTGCCTCTGGCGCTGATGCGCTCTTTGATGCACTAATAACGGTGGCTACGCTCGTCTCGGCGGTTGTCATGCTGCTGTGGAACGTTTCGCTCGACGGTGTGTTGGGTGCGCTCATCTCGCTGGTGATTATCAAGGCGGGGGTCGAAATGCTTTCGTCGCCTGTCAACGAACTGCTGGGCGTGGGCATCCCCAAGGAGCTGACCGAACAAATTACGCGCGAAGTGTCCGATTTTAAGGATGTGCACGGTGTTTACGACCTTATTTTGCACAATTATGGTCCCGATGTGATGATTGGTTCGCTGCATGTGAATGTGTATGACACAATGAACGCTCACGAGATACACGGATTGACGCGCTCTATATCAGAAATGATGTACGACAAGCATGGCATTATCATGACGGTAGGCGTATATGCCATTGCTACTGGCGAGAACAGGCGTGCCGAGTTGCAGAAAACTGTGATGCAGACTTTGGCGGCTCATCCCGAAATAGTGCAGGTGCACGGTTTCTATTATTTTTCGGACGAACGTAGGGTGTCGGTGGATGTTGTCCCTGACATTACCGTCAGCGATGAAAATAAACTGGTTAGTTCGCTAACTGATGAGTTACAGCAATTGCTGCCCGATGTGCGAATAACGATTGTAGTGGATCATAATTACAGTGGGAGTTGAGAGGCGAGAAACAAGACATTTAGAAACAAGAAGCAAGAAACAAGAAGTGAGATGACTTTGACACAGACCTTGACGCTGACAGAATTTTCAAATCATCAATTAACAATCATTGACCGAAGGGAAATAAATTTTCAAACTCAGAAATTAGAAATTAGAAACTTATATATCTATGTTCAGAAAATTAAAATCGTTGTGGGTGATATTGATAGGTTGGTTCGGATTCTCGTCGTGTGCATCGCACCAGAATACGACTGATCCTCGCAGCGGCATGTACGGTCCTCCACCTGCCAGCTACAAGAAGAGTGTGCAGGATACAACTCAAGTGCCCGAACCGGCCGACGATGAGCAGCGACGGGTGCTGATGTACGGTCCTCCGCCCGCTTCATTCGAGCCCGACCGCACTGTCAGGCTGATGTATGGTGTGCCGCCAACGCGTTTCGAGACCGAGAAAGTAGAGATGGAAGACGGCAAATCAGAAGACGAATAGAAAATTACGAAAAACAGAAACCGATATGAAATTGTGGAGAAAAATATCATCGCTTTGGCTCCTTTTCTTGGGGTGGCTGGGCATTTCGTCGTGTTCTTCGCTGCAAGGTCCGCGGCAGTCTGATATAAAATGTATGTATGGTCCTCCTCCGACTTCTCATTGGGATGAACCCGTAGATATGTATGGCATTCCGCGTGCAGAATATGAGGAAGTGGAAGAATTGATGGAACAGACCGACGAGGCGGAAAATTCATCATCAACAGCAGAAAAACAGACTGAAGATGCGCAATGACGATATACATCTCGGACTAGGCAAGCGGTTGGCTTTGGAAGTGGAGCGCTTGAAGCGTAAAAAGGCCGTAGAGAAACACGAATTGCAGCAGCTCTTTTGGGAGTGCACGCTTCGGTGCGGGCTCTCTTGCCGTCATTGCGGCAGCGACTGTCATGCCGAGTCGGAACGGAAGGATATGCCCATAGCGGACTTTCTGAAAGTCATCGACCAGATACAGGACCATGTGGACCGTCATCGCTGCCTGATTGTTTTTTCGGGGGGCGAGCCACTTATGCGTACCGATTTGGAGGAGTGCGGCGCCGAGCTGTATCGCCGTGAGTTCCCGTGGGGCATGGTGACAAACGGAATGTTGCTCACCGAGAAGCGCTTTCGTAGTCTGTTGGCAGCAGGTTTGCGTAGCATCACAGTCAGTCTTGATGGTTTCGAGGCGGAACATAATTGGTTGCGCGGTCATCCCGACAGTTTTCGAAACGCCATTCGTGCTGTAGGATTTTTCAAACGTGCGCCACGATTGGTATGGGATGTCGTTACTTGCGTCAATAAGCGCAACATCGGCACTTTGCCCCATTTCGCCGAATGTCTGATTTCCATCGGTGTCACGCATTGGCGTCTGTTCACGATATTCCCCTCTGGCAGAGCCAAAAACGACGAGGAATTGTTGCTCGATGCGGCGGAATATAAGTCGTTGCTCGATTTGATTGCCCGCTTGCGCAAAGAGGGACGTATTCGGGCGAGTTTTGCGTGCGAAGGATTTCTGGGACCGTACGAGAAAGAAGTGCGAGGCTATTTCTACCGTTGCATAGCTGGGGTGAACGTGGCTTCGGTGCGTATCGACGGCGCCATTTCGGCTTGCACGAGCATTCGTGCGAAGTACGATCAGGGGAATCTCTATACAGATGATTTTTGGGAGGTGTGGCAGAACCGTTTTCAGGTGTTCCGCAACCGCGATTGGGCTAAAACGGGCATTTGTTCGGATTGTCGTTTTTTTCGCTACTGCGAGGGCAATGGCATGCACCTCCGAGACGATGCCGGAACACTGGCTAAATGCTCGCTTTGCAAAGGTGTAAATGATTGATTTATAATGTTAAAAAATGATAATTTTTTGACATTATGTTATGCGCGATTGATTTTTGTGCTACCTTTGCATCCGGAAAAATACGAATTCAGAAAAATGATGAAAATCAAGTCACTTGTTTTTATATTGTTTTTTATCCCAATTGCAGCATTCTCTGCGCAGTTCACTCCGTACGAATCAGACGAAGACGATTATATGGAAACCATCATATCGTTGGCCAATTGGCGTGAAGAGGACGGAACGGAATCGACAGATGACTATTATGAGCATACTATGGAACATGCTGATGAATGTGGCACTTGTGCGGGATTGGATGCCGATGAATTGGATGAGTGCTTGGCTTCAATATACGATGCGGGTGTGCTGCCTGTTTATGATACTGATGGCACGACAGTGCTTTATTACGAATTCCCAGGTTGTACAGATGAAAATTGCCCGTTGCATCACAAAGGAGGATGGGCTGCTGGTGCAAATGGTCAAATTACCGATGTCACTCGTGGTCCGGATAGCGTGTTGAGTCCTGATGAATATCCAGGAAAACCTCGTTTGCCTATAGGTGAACCTTTTGTGATGACTTTGTTCGCTTTGGTATATGCATTTGCTCGCAATAAGAAATCAAAATAAAAAGGTAAATAATTTTCGTAAAAAGGAGTCTGCATGCAGACTCTTTTTTTTATTTCCATTTTCCGAACACATGTCGCTGACGATAAAGCAGAAAGGCGGCCAACATTGCTCCTGCAATGTCGGAGCCGGTGTTGGCGAGCCACACACCATTCAGTCCATCAAGTCCCAGTTTGAGCATCACAATAGGAAAAAGGAAACTCAATGGCGTGAGGAATAGCACTTGCCGCGAAAGACTAGTGATGATGGCAATGGCGGGCTTGTCAATCGACATGAAGAAATTTGAGTTTGTAATGGTGAATGCGATGAGCGGCGAGAGTACCAAAACATAGCGTATGGCGTTTTTGCCAATATTGATAAGTTCGCGGTCGGTGGTGAAAATCTGCATCAGTTGCTCGGGGAAAAGGAGGCAGATGGCACTTGCGACGAAACCGATGCATACGCAAATTTTCAGAGTGAGGAAATACACTTCGCGCAAACGGTGCTGATGTCCGGCGCCGTAGTTGTATCCGGCGATGGGTTGCATTCCTTGGCAAATGCCTAGCACGAACAGCACCATCAGATTTACGAAAGTGCCTACAATGCCGAATGCTCCTACGGCCAGGTCGCCGCCATATCTGATGAGCTGCTTGTTGAGAATGGCTACAACGCCAGCTGCGGCAAAGTTCATCAGAAACGGGCTCATGCCTATGAGCATGATGTTGCGAAAAATGTACAGTTTTATTTTCCAAGCGTGAGCCTTGAAACGGATAAAAGAGTCTGGACTGACAAAATGCAGTGTGGCTACTATAGCTGTGGTTGTCATCGAGATAGTAGTGGCTAAAGCGGCGCCTTGGATGCCCCAGTCCAATGCAAATATGAAAATAGGGTCAAGCAGCATGTTAAGGATAGCTCCGCCAGCAAGTATATACATCGATTTTCGAGGATATCCCGAGGCTCTTATCAGTCCGGTCAGGTTAAATGTAAGCGTGGTGAGAAACATGCCTGGCAGTACGATAATCATGTACTCTCTGGCATATGCAATTGTATCTGCTGTAGCGCCGAACAAGGTTAGTATATTGTTCATGAAAAGATAGCAGCAAGTCATCACCGTACCGCCGAGCAGAAAGGTGAGGATGGTGCTGTTGCCAAGTATATTTTCCGCCCAATTCACATCTTTCTTTCCGAGCACAATCGACATTCTGGAGGCAGAACCAACGCCAATCAGCGAACCGAAAGCATGTATGATGTTCATCATCGGCATAGTGATGGCCAGTCCGGCAATAGCCAGCGCGCCAACGCCCTGACCGATGAAGATGCGGTCGGCGATGTTGTACAGCGAAGCGATAACCTGACTGATGACGGCTGGCAGCGCATAAGTCCATAGCAGCGATTTTATAGGCTTCGTTTCCAGTTCTTTTGTTTTGTCAACTGCTTTCACAAGTGATGTTTTTCTTCTGAGAGTGCAAAGATAATAAGAAATCGGCAAAACAAAGGAAGGGGAGTGTCATGAAAAAGAATGGATTTTTTTTCGTATTTTTCAGAAAAACGATGTATATTTACAACATAATTTTTAAAAAACAAATTCATTATGTCACAATTAACAGATTTGATTTTGAAACAAGTGCAGTCGGCAGCTGCAGGCAGCAACTTGGACAACAATGTATTGAGCGGATTGTCCGATTCAGTTTTCGGAAGTATGAAACAGACGGCGCAGTCGGCAAGCGGAATAGAACAGCTTACTTCGCTTTTCACAGGTAAAACATCGGCAGCATCGAGTCCAGTCACTTCATTGGCAACACAGCTTTTCACCAAAAATGTGGCAAGCAAGCTCGGCTTGGACTCTTCAACGTCCAGCATGGCTACCAATTTGCTCCCAGTAATCATTTCTAGCCTTGTTTCGGCAGTTTCGTCTAAAAGCGGCGGCATCGACTTAGGCACGATTCTTTCGGCACTAGGCGGCAAATCATCTTCATCAGGATTGTTGAAGACTGTAGGAGGATTGCTCTCTGGATTTTTGAAAAAGAAATAAAAGCAAAAAAGCTTTTTTTGTGTGCAAGAGATTGGGAATGTTATCAGTCTCTTGCTTTTTTTTGTAAATTTGTGAAATAAAAAAGATTTGTATGAGAACGATATTTTCGCTATTGCTGTGTGTTGTCAGTCTGTGCGTTTCTGCGCAAGACCTGACTGTGGCTTCGTATAACATACGATACTTGAATACAAAGGATTCGCTTGCAGGCAACGCGTGGTCGCAACGCTTGCCTTACATTGTGCAGCTCATTCGCTTTCATGGGTTTGATGTGTTTGGTACGCAAGAGGCCACTTACCCTCAATTGCAGGATTTGACTGCACAGTTGGATGACTTTGCTTATGTTGGCGTGGGGCGTAACGATGGGGCGACGGCAGGCGAGTTTTCGGCTATATTCTATAATACCAGCCGTGTGAAGTTGCTCGATTCCGGCACATTCTGGCTCTCGGAGAATACAGAAAAGCCGAATGTAGGCTGGGATGCTAAATTGCCGCGTATTTGCACATGGGCATTTTTCAAGGATTTGAAATCGGGGGCGAAATTTTATTTTTATAATACGCATTTCGATCATGTCGGGGTGCAGGCCCGTGCCGAAAGTGCGCGGCTGATAGTGTCTCGTGTGAGCGAGAGAAAAAAATATCCTGTAATTCTTACGGGCGATTTCAATTCTGACCAGCACAGCGAAGCGTATGCGTTTTTTGTTCAGAGCGGCATTCTTTCCGACGCTTACGAGTCAGCCGAGGTTCGTTACGCTCCAAATGGAACGTTCAACAATTTTAATGCTACATTGCTTACCGACAGTCGCCTCGACCATATCTTTTTCACAAAACCTGTTCGTGCTAAGAAATATGGTGTATTGACTGACACTTATCGGGTGAAGGTAAACGAAGAAGGATTCATAGCGCCAAATTTTCCTAAAGAATATTCGCTGTATCCTTCCGAAGCCCGCGTGCCGTCCGATCATTTCCCGGTAATGGTGGTGCTCGAATTGAAATGAATTCAGAAGAAACAATTAAAATAAAATATTAGTGAAAACATTACATGAAATTTTTGCGGAACTGACAGGTGAAGAATTGCTTGCCGTAGAAAAAATTACGGGGTCGGGATCCAATCGCAGATATGAGCGTTGGAGAGGTGATTCGGCGTCGCTTATTTATGTGCAGGGTGAGTCGGTGGAGGAGAATGATACATTCTTATATCTGTCCGAACACTTTAGAACTAAAGGGCTGCCAGTACCCGATGTTCGTTGGGTTTCGCCCGACCGTACTGCCTATTTTCAGCAGGATTTAGGAGAAGTTTCGCTGTTCGATTTCATCAAGAAAGGGCGCACTTCCGGCAATTTTTCGGCAGAAGAGGTGTCGATGCTCGAGAAAACGATTCGGCTGCTGCCTAAAATGCAGTTTGTTGGCGCTCAAGGACTTGATTTCTCAAAATGCTATCAACAAGCGGAGTTTGATGTGCACACCGTAATGTGGGATTTGAATTATTTCAAGTATTGTTTTCTCAAGCCATCGGGCGTGTATTTCTCGGAGGAGAAACTGGAAAGAGATTTTGAGGCGCTTTCGCATGATTTGCTGCAAGACCGGACTGATACTTTCCTGTACCGCGATTTTCAATCGCGCAATGTGATGCTTTCTGGCGGCAATCCGTATTTTATCGACTATCAAGGAGGGCGCAAGGGACCTGTATATTACGATGTCGCATCGTTTGTGTGGCAGGCTAAAGCCAATTTGCCGGATGGTCTGCGCTGTAAGCTGGTGGATGCTTACTATGAAGAGTTGCAGTCGTATATGAAGATAAACCGTGCTTATTTTGATGATAAATTGAAGAAATTTCTGTTGTTCCGTCTGCTGCAAGTGTTGGGCGCTTACGGTTACAGAGGATTTTTCGAACGGAAATCGCATTTTTTGGAGAGCATACCTCCAGCAGTGAAAAATCTTGCTAATCTGTTGAAACAGAATTTTACGGAATATGCTTATATGCGCGAGGTGCTGTTAGAGATGTGCGCCTCTGATAAGTTCAAGGAACAACTGCCGCTTGATGCTTCGAAACTGATAGTGGAAGTGAATAGTTTTTCGTACAAGAAAGGCATACCACAGGACGATTCTGGCAATGGCGGAGGTTATGTTTTCGATTGTCGTTGGGTGCATAATCCGGGCAGATACGAGGAATACAAGCAGTTGACAGGATTGGATAAGCCTGTGATTGATTTTTTGGAAAACGACGGCGAGATTTTCCGCTTTCTCGAACCGATTTACACGCTGGCTTCCGACCATGTGCGCAGGTATATGGAACGAGGTTTCACGCATTTGATGTTTTCATTCGGATGTACTGGCGGGCAGCATCGCTCGGTGTATTCCGCGCAGCATGTGGCAGAATTTATTCATCAAAAGTTTGGCGTGGAGGTGCACCTTTTTCATCGTGAACAAGGCGTAAAGCAAGAGTTTAAAGCGAAAAGTGAAAAGTAGAAAGTGATTGTTTGTTAATTTGAGGATTTCAATTGTCATGTATGATGTATTTATGTATGAAGTATAAAAAAGTCCGAGTTTGAGTCCCAAAGTTTAGATTATAATTCATAATTCAAAATTTAAAATTGTCTTATGCGTGCAATGATTTTTGCTGCGGGATTGGGAACGCGTCTCAAACCGCTCACCGATACAATGCCAAAGGCGATGGTGCCCATCAGTGGCAAACCGCTTTTGGAACATGTTATACTGAAGCTGAAAAATGCAGGGTTCGACCATCTGGTGGTCAATGTGCATCATTTTTCAGAGCAGATAGTCCGTTTCTTGGCAGAGAAAAACAATTTTGGCGTGAAGATAGACATCTCCGACGAAAGCGACCGGTTGCTCGAAACGGGTGGCGGCATCCTAAAGGCAAAGTCGTTTTTCGATGGCGACGAACCGATTCTTATCCATAATGTGGATATACTGTCCAATTTGGATGTGGCGGCTTTTTATGCGCAAGCCGTTAAAAACGACGCATTGGCTACATTGCTTGTAAGTAAAAGAGAATCAAGTCGTTATTTGTTGTTTGATGAAAGAAGGCTTTGCGGTTGGGTGAATGTGAAGACGGGTGAGACGAAACCGCAAAAGGATATGGAGGTATCGGCGTTCGATAAATATGCCTTTTCGGGTATTCATGTGGTTTCGCCAAAAATTTTTGATGTGATGGAGCAAAATGGCTGGCAGGGCAAATTTTCAATAACAGACTTTTACCTTTCGGAATGCGCGAATCATGAAATTTCGGCTTTTGTGGACGAAAATTTGCGTTTGCTCGATGTGGGCAAAATCGATTCGCTCGCCGTGGCAGAGGAGTTTGTGAAATAAATGTCCAATTGTTAAAATCCAATTCAGACTGAAATGAACCGTATTGCCGAATATATTGAAAATAATGTGACGAGTTGGATAAACGATTGTTATAACAATTAATTTAATGCTCAATGATAGTAACTTCTTTTTTTGTCGAAGATGATGTGGCGGTAAAATTCGTGTCGTGGATGCGAAACTATAGGCAGGAACTGTCAGAATATGCGCCGCGGTTGTATAAAGTCCATTCGCAGCAGCAGCCGGGAACGCAGACTTTTTCATTGCAGGTTGAGGTGCGCGACGAAGCGGTAGCAGACACATGGAATACGGTTGTCTTGCCAAAAATTTCTGACGAGTTAAACGCCCGATTTGGCGGCAAAGTGCTGCTTTTTGTCAGCGAACTGAAAGAAGTGAGGTTATAAGTTTAAAGTAAAAAAAATTAAAGTGAAAAATGATTGTTAATTTGAGGATATATTTCCCTTCGGTTAATAATTATCTCCCGTTGGTCAATGATTTTCAATTCATAATTCATAATTCATAATTCATAATTCAAAATTATCCTATGCGTATAATTCTTGGAGTGGACCCCGGTACTTTGGTGATGGGGTACGGCATATTGAAAATAGAAAACAACAAGCCGGAGCTTGTGACAATGGGGGTGTTGAATATGAAAAAATGCGACGACCCTTATCAAAAACTGCATACCATATTCGATTCTGTTGTGTCGTTGATTGACGAATATCACCCGCACGAACTGGCTATTGAGGCGCCTTTCTACGGCAAGAATGTGCAGTCGATGCTCAAACTGGGACGTGCGCAGGGGGTTGCTATTGCCGCCGCGCTCCACAAAGGCCTTTCGGTAAACGAATATGCGCCGTTGAAAATAAAAATGTCAATTACGGGCAATGGCAAGGCTAGCAAGGAACAAGTGGCCGACTTGTTGCGTCGTTTCCTCAATATTCCACAAGAGAATATGTTGCCTCAACTTGACGCCACCGATGCGCTGGGGGCCGCGTATTGCCATTTTCTGCAGTCCAACAACCCGATTTCATCGGCTAAATACAAAAGCTGGAAAGATTTCATCAGCAGCAACGAGAAAAGGGTGCATAAATGAGATGCGAGAAGCAAGAAGCGAGATGACATTGACTCAGACATAGACTTTGATTTTCAAATTTTCAAATTTTCAAATCCTCACTTAGAAACAATCTTGCCATAATCTTGCCATAGATTCTCAATTTTAATCTTCCAACTGAAAACAAATAGAATTTTTTATTACCTTTGTTCCTTGCAGAGATAGTGAAAAATGGAAAATATATTTTCATCTAATTTACAGGATATTATAGACTACAGCCGCGAAGAGGCCGAACGTTTGCAAAACAAAGGACTTTACCCCGAGCATTTGTTGCTTGGCATTTTGCGCGACGGCGCCAATAAGGCGGTTGATTTGCTCAGATATTTCGGTGTGGATTGCCACGAGCTGAAATCGGAATTGGAAACGGCGGTGCTCGTCGACAGCGATTTCCGTGTGAGACAAACGGAACGCGTTCTGAAATTTTCGGAATTGGAAGCGCGCCGTTTCGCTGCTGGTCATGTGGAGGCTGAACACCTTTTGCTGGCACTGCTCCGAAACAACGATACATTGTCCGATCATATTGGCGAACTGGGCAAGGTGTCTTATGAAAAAATTACAGAAATGCTGAAGAAAACAAAAGAATTTACCTCTGGCGCCATATTCCCAGACGATGAGGATGAAGACGCATCTTTCCCTGAATCGAATGGAAACGGCGCTCAGCGCCAGTCGGCGCAAACAGCACAGCCTGCTCCAGAGAGCGGAACGCCTACATTGGACAATTTCGGACGAGATATTACGAGACTTGCTCGCGAAAACGCCCTCGATCCGGTAGTGGGACGCGAGCAGGAAATAGAACGGCTGGTGCAGATACTTTCGCGTCGCAAAAAAAACAATCCTGTGCTGATAGGAGAGCCGGGTGTTGGAAAATCGGCCATCGTGGAAGGATTGGCGCAGCGAATTGTGCAGAACCGTGTGTCGCGCGTGCTGTTCGAAAAACGCATCATCTCACTTGATATGGCTTCTGTTGTGGCTGGAACGAAATATCGCGGACAGTTTGAAGAACGTATAAAAGCAATACTGAACGAACTGACCAACAATCCGGATGTTATTCTCTTTATCGACGAGATTCATACTATAGTGGGAGCAGGCGGAGCTGCTGGCTCGCTCGATGCCGCCAATATGCTGAAACCGGCTTTGGCGCGCGGCGAAATTCAGTGCATCGGCGCCACAACTACCGACGAGTATCGTAAAACAATTGAGAAAGACGGGGCGTTGGAACGCCGTTTTCAGAAAGTGCTTGTCAATCCGACTACTAACGAGGAAACTCTGCAAATACTGAAGAATATTCGCGGAAGATATGAAGACCATCATAATGTGACCTATACCGAAGAAGCGCTCGAAGCGTGCGTGTCGCTTACCGATCGTTATGTGAGCGACCGCTTTTTCCCGGATAAGGCTATTGATGCGCTTGACGAAGCAGGAGCGCGTATGCATGTGTCGAATATCGTGGTGCCGAAAGAAATGGAGGAACTTGAGGCTGAAATTGCGCAGCTTAAAGAGGAAAAACGTCGTGCCACAGGTGAACAGAATTACGAACTTGCCATTCAAATCCGTGATCGTCAGCAAACGCTTCAATCGCAATTGGACGACATTAAAAAAGAATGGGAACGCTCGGCCGTTTCCGAAAGGCAGATGGTGACAGGTGACGATGTGGCGCAAGTCGTTTCGCTTATATCGGGCATTCCTGTGCAAAAAGTGGCGCAGACGGAAAATGTGCGCTTGTTCCAAATGGGCGACAGACTCAAAAGTGCCGTTGTCGGTCAGGACGAGGCTGTGGAGAAATTGGTGCGTGCCATCCGCCGCAATCGCATTGGCCTGAAAGATCCTAATAAACCAATAGGCACATTCTTCTTCCTCGGACCTACAGGCGTTGGAAAAACGCATCTTGCCAAACAACTGGCGAAAGAGATGTTCGACTCTGAGGATGCGCTTATTCGTGTAGACATGAGCGAATTTATGGAAAAGTTCAGTGTGTCGCGGCTGGTGGGAGCGCCTCCGGGATATGTTGGGTACGACGAAGGCGGGCAACTTACCGAAAAAGTGCGGCGCAAGCCTTATTCCATACTTTTGCTTGATGAGATAGAAAAAGCGCATCCTGATGTGTTCAATATTCTTTTGCAGGTGATGGACGAAGGACGCTTGACCGATAGCGTTGGGCGAAAAGTGGATTTCAAAAACACGGTCATCATTATGACTTCCAATGTGGGAACCCGACAACTGAAGGATTTTGGTAGAGGCATAGGTTTCTCGGTGGCTGGCGATGACAATAAGGAATATTCGCGCAGTGTGATACAAAAGGCGTTGAACAAGTCTTTCTCGCCCGAGTTCCTCAACCGCATTGACGAAATCATCACTTTCGACCAATTGAACAAGGAGTCGATTGGTAAGATTGTGGATATTGAATTGAAATCTGTTTTTGAACGCATTCAGGCATTGAACTATCAGATAGAACTGACTGCCGAAGCAAAAGATTTTATCGTAGAAAAAGGCTACGATATTCAATTTGGCGCACGTCCGCTTAAACGCGCGATTCAGACTTATGTGGAAGATGAAGTGGCAGAACTTGTTGTGAGCGGAGCCTTGCATGAAGGCGATTCCATTCGCATTGTGTATGATGGGGATGAGAAAAAAGTAAAAGCAGAAACAGTAAAAAAATAAACGGAAAAAAATGATGTAAGATATGGGAAAAAACAAATCATCAAATAATTATGGCGTTTTTCTGATTATCTTTTGGGCGCTTTTCGCGTTGCTTGTAGCTACGGTTTTTGGCGTCTTTTTTCTGATTAAATCGGGAGCAATAGGTTATTTGCCGCCAATCGAGGACCTGAAAAATCCGAAGAACAAGAATGCCACAGAAGTCTATTCTGCCGACATGAAATTGCTCGGAAATTATTTCTACGGAAAAGAAAACCGTATCGATGTGAACTATTCTGAGATATCGCCGTATATGATTAACGCTCTCATCGCTACCGAGGATGCCCGTTATCTGAGCCATTCTGGCATCGACGGCCGTGCGCTGGTGCGTTCGGTGGTCAAACGAGGCATTTTCCAGCAAAAAAGCGCAGGAGGAGGAAGTACCATCACGCAACAATTGGCCAAGCAGCTCTATTCGCGCCCGACGCAAAATTTCTTTCAGCGTTTGCTGCAAAAACCAAACGAATGGGTGATTGCCGTTGAATTGGAACGCCTTTACACCAAAGATGAAATCATTGCGATGTATCTCAACAAGTTCGACTTCTTGAATAATGCAGTGGGAATAAAATCTGCTGCCAAAGTGTATTTCGACACAACTCCGGCAGACTTGAAAATAGAAGAGGCCGCCACGCTTGTAGGAATGTGCAAAAATCCTTCGTACTATAATCCCGTGCGCCGTCCAGAACGCACCGAAGCGCGACGGAATGTGGTGCTCGACCAAATGTGCAAGGGCGATTATATCACGCAGGAACAGTGTGATTCTTTGAAACAAATTCCTTTGCAACTGAAATACCAGAAAGTGGACCATAAATTCGGACTCGCCACCTATTTCCGCGAATATCTGCGCCAAGTGCTGATGGCAAAAGAACCGAACCGCCGCAATTATGCAAGCTGGCAATATCAAAAATACCACGAGGATTCGTTGCAATGGAAAAATAATCCGCTCTACGGATGGTGCAACAAGAATAAAAAGGCGAATGGCGATTACTATAATATATATGTAGATGGCCTGAAAATTTATACGACGATTGATTCTCGCATGCAGAAGTATGCCGAAGAAGCCGTGGCTGAAAACCTGAAAACGCAACAGAAAACTTTCTTTGCGCAAAAGAAAGGCAAAAGCTATGCGCCTTATTCCAAAGATTTGTCAGAAGAACAGGTGCGTGACTTGCTAGAAAGAGCAAAAAAACAGTCAGGCAGATATAGCAATATGAAATCGGTCGGGTGCACAGCCGAAGAGATTGACAAGGCTTTTGAAACACCAATTCCTATGACGGTCTTTTCTTGGGATTCGCCTACGCTTACCAAGGATACGGTGCTTTCGCCAATGGATTCCATTCGCTATCAGAAGCATTTCTTGCGCTGCGGATTCATGTCGATGGATGCGCATACAGGTTACGTGAAGGCTTATGTGGGCGGCGCCGACTATCGTTTCTTCCAATATGATATGGTAACAAGCGGTAAGCGTCAAGTGGGGTCTACCATCAAACCATTTCTTTATACGCTTGCCATGGAAGAGGGCATGTCGCCTTGCGACCTAGTGCCGAATGTGGCGCAAACTTTGGTGCTCGAAGATGGTCGCACCTGGACTCCCCGTACAGATGCCAATTGCCGCGTGGGCGAGATGGTGACTATCCGTTGGGGGCTTTCGCGCTCGAGCAACTGGATTACAGCATATTTGATGAAGCAGTTCACGCCAGAGGCCTTGGTGCGTCTGATGCGTTCGTTCGGCATACGCAGCCAGCTCGATCCTGTCGTGTCGCTTGCCTTGGGCCCTGCCGAAATATCGGTGGAAGAAATGGTGGGCGCTTACTCTACATTTGCCAACAAGGGCTTGCGTGTGACGCCTATGTATGTCACACGAATCGAAGACAACAACGGAAATGTGCTGGCTACATTCCTTCCCGAAGTGAATGAAGTGGTGAGTGAAGATACTTCATACAAAATGGTGAATATGCTCAGGGGCGTGATTGACGAACCGGCGGTAAAGGCCAAAAATGATATGGGCGGAACCGGCGGACGCGTGCGCTGGATGTATGGCATCAAAGGAGAAGTGGGCGGAAAGACCGGTACCACTCAGAACAGCTCCGACTGCTGGTTTATGGGCTTTACGCCCGAATTGGTGTCTGGTGTGTGGATTGGTGGCGAAGAACGCTCTATCCACTTTGATGGACGTGCAGGACAAGGCGCTTGGCTGGCGTTGCCTGTGTGGGGTATCTATATGCAGAAAGTGTTGGCCGACCAGGATTTGGGCTATACAACCACTTCTTCTTTCGGTTTGCCAGAAAAATACCAGGGAAATCATATTTGTGACAAGCCGCAAGAGACTGTAACGGAAGAGTTTGGTGATTTTTAAAATAAAAAACAAAGAAATCGTTTGCAAAAGAAAAATTAATGTGTAACTTTGCAATCGATTTTACGGGATGTAGCGCAGTCCGGTTAGCGCACCTGCTTTGGGAGCAGGGGGTCGTGGGTTCGAATCCCGCTATCCCGACATTGAGGCAGAGGAAAAATTTTTCTCTGCTTTTTTTATGTAATG